>NZ_JBCEBN010000001.1:0-777408 GCF_049472575.1 Frondihabitans sp. 4ASC-45
GGAGGTGGATCGGGCGTCGCTGGTCGCGGACGGCGCTGATCTGCGAGACGCCGGCGAACTGGGCGACGAAGCCGACCGCGAGCAGGCCGACGACGATGACGGCCGAGCCCGAGCGGTCGCACGAGGCGACCGGCCCGCAGGGGGTGCTACTTGACGATCTTCACGGAGACCGACTTGGCGGCGGTCTTCCAGATCGAGCTGCCGCTGTACTTGACGGTCAGCTTGTGGGTGCCGACCTTGAGCTTCGGCAGCGTGACCGAGAGCTTGCCGCTCTTCAGCGCCTTCTTCGCCACGAGGGTCTTGGTGCCCTCCTTGACCGTGATGGTGCCGGTCGCCGTCGACTTCGAGACGGCCACCTTGACGGTGAGCGCGGCGCCCTTGGTCGAGTGCGTGGTCGCGACCTTGTTGGTCGTGATCGTTGCTGCACCCTTGGCGACCTTCACGGTCTTCGCCGCGCTGGTCGACGCCTTCACCGCGGTCGTGGCCGGGGTGTAGGAGGCGGACAGCGAGTAGCTCGCCTTGAGCGGCACGAACTTCAGCGACGCCTTGGTCGATCCGGCGGCAACCTTCGCGGTCGCGAGGACGGTCTTGCCGGAGCTCAGCAGCTTGACGGTTCCGCCCTGGGCGTCCACGCCTTTGACTGTCGCGGTGACCGTCGTCGACTTGCCGGCGGTCTCGGCGGGAGCCGAGAACGTCACGGAGGAGGCGGTGGCCCCGGCAGCGGCGTCGACGGAGGCCGGCGCGCTCGTGGAGGCGACGATACCGGCGAGCGCGGGCACGAACACGGCGGTGACGTCCTGCTTGCCCGCGGCCGTGAGCGGAACCGCTGCGGTGACGCTGGTGGCACCGGCCTTGATCGCGGCGGTCTTGGCGACCTTTCCGGCGATCGCGAAGTTGACCGTGCCGCCCTGGTCACCGTTCGAGGTGACCGTGGCGGTGGCCGAGACGGTGCTGCCCTGCGTGCCCGTGGCGGGAACGCTGAGCGTGGTCGAGCTGGCCGAAGCGGTGAACGCGCGGAGGCCGTCGTACCCGCAGGTGGTGGCGGCGCTGGTGCCGGGCTCGGGGAGGAAGCCGTACTTGGTGATGACGGCCGTCTGCGTGCAGACGAGCGACGACTTGCCGATGAAAGTCTTCGAGATGTCGCTCGTGGGATCGTCGGCCAGCTTCGACGGCACGATGTTGTAGACGTCGCGGACCATGGCGCCGTAGGCGGCGTTGGTCGCGTAGTCGGTGCCGCTGCCGGTGACGGGAGCGACCTGGCCGGTGGCCGTCTTGCTCAGCGCAGCGAGGGTGACCCCGCTGCGGCGGTCGGTGACGCCCGAGACCTTGTTGGCCTGGGCGACCCACTGGCTGATCGAGAACGGCGCGATCGCGATCGTGTTTCCGCTGGTCTCGTCGGCGATGGCCTTGCCGTTGTGCTCCTCGATCGGTGCGCCGGCCGACGTGTCTTTGATCCAGTCGTGCGTGGCGACGTAGCCGCTCGCGTCGGTGATGCCGACCTGACCGGCGAAGTACGAGCGCGTGCCCGAGCCGAACTTGGGCAGAAGGGGCTGGAGCTTGTAGGCGGTGGTTCCGGTCGGAGCAGCGTCCGCCGTCTTCCCCACCGAGTTGTAGCTTCCGTCGGCGTTCATGTAGGCGAAGCGCACGTCACCCGCGTAGATGCGGTACAGCGAGGGAGCGTTGACGGCATCCGCGTTGCTGCCGACGAAGAGGGGGACCTTGGCGAGCACGGGGTTCGAGTACGCGACGTCGACGGCGTCCCGCGCGAAGGGCACGTAGGTGACGACGCCCGAGGCGTTCTGGTCGGAGGCGCCGGGGCCGCCGGAGGAGCGGGCGAAGTCGATCTTGCCGGCGACGTCCGGGGTGGTAATCGTGGCGCTCGTGCCGTCGGAGAGGGCGATGCCCGACTTCGAGCCGAGGGCACCGATGGCGACGAGCAGCTCGTCGCGGCCGGCGCCGGAGCCGGAGACGCGCGGGATGGCGGTCGCACCTTTGCGCGTGATGATCTGAGCGGCGCCCTGGTTGGCGTCGTAGGAGGCGATCTTGCCGGAGCCGATCGAGGTGGCGAGGCCGTTCACGACGTCCTGCGTGGTGTCGGACCCGAGGCCGACGAGGGTGCCGAACGAGCCGACGGGGGTGGGGTCCGCCATGGCGGGGACGGCGATGCCGCCGACGAGCAGGGCGGCGGCGCCGAGGGCGACTCCGGCCTTGCAGAAGGTGGTGACCTTCATGGTGGGTGGTCCTTTCGTGGTGGGCCCGCCCGAGTGCCTCATAGCGCTCGTGTTCGGGTCGATCATGAAGCTAGGAGATGTGGAGGGTGATGTGAGGAGTTTTTGTGTTAACAGTTGCCATACGGTCAGCGAGCAGTTGCCGACAACTCTCGAGGAGTTCTCATTAGCCGCCGAGCAGAGCGAGCCGTCTGCCCCAGCGCGCGAGCAACGGCCCGGCGATGAGGGCGGGCACACCGAATCCGAGAGCTCCGACAAGCCCGAGTCGCCCACGCCCGAGCAGGGTGTCGGGAGTTGTCCCCGACGGCCCGGCCGCATCCGGATCCTGAGCCACCGCGACAGCGGTTCCCCCGGTATCGGTCGAGCTCTCGTCGGTGACTGCCGCGGACGAGTCGCCGAGATCGGCGGTGCCCTGGGGGGTCTCGTCGACGGTTGCTGCGGGCTGTGAGCTCTCGGTCGTGGTCGGCGCAGCCGGTGCGGCGCTCGGCGGCGTGGCGGCCTTCGGGCACTCCGCGGTCACAGTGGCCGGAGTCGAGATCGCCTTCGCCGTCGCGACCGCCTGGGCGGTCAGCGTCGCACTCAGCGGCACGTAGCCCCGCGGCAGCTGCCCGCGGTCGTCGCCTGATACCTGGCCCGCGCCCACCCCGTAGCGGATGAACTTCGCGTAGTCGCTCAGCTCGGCTGTGGATGCGGCACAGACATTAACCGCGGCATAGCTGAGCATCGTCAGCGGGTAGGCCCCCGGCGTCTTCGCCACGGCATCGGTCGCGACCACACCGGGCACGCTCGTGGTCTTCATCGCAGCCACGGCAGCCGTGACCGAGTCGCTCGTCGGCGCCAGAGCCTCGCCGTTGGCGTTCACGAGCTTCGCTGTCGACAGCCCGTAGCGCTCCGCCGACGCCGAGTCGGTGATCGAGAGCAGGAACCGGTGGCCGGGCACCTGCGGACCGGTCGAGGTGTAGCCCTTCGGCTGACCGAACGGGTTCCAGGAGTCTTTCTCGTTGGGGTCGGCGCGCAGGGTGCGATAGGCACCCTCGTGCATGTCGTTCATGTACGGACGCATGTCGAGCGTGCCGTAGCCGGTCTCGTCCGGGTCGCCGCCCTTCGCGATGGTGAGGTCGGTCTTCGGAAACGAGTCGAGGGTCGCGTCGGTCGCCAGGTTCAGCTTCGAATACGAGGGGTTCATCTTCATGCCCCACGGGTCGGCCGAGCCCGAGAGGAAGGCCTTCGCGTCGGGGTCGGCGCGCAGCCAGCTCCACACCGCGGAGGAGGCGTCCGACGACCCGAGCGCGACCATGAGGCCGGCCGGCGAGTTGTCGCTCGTCGACTTCGTGAACGCGGGGTTCAGCTGCACGAATTCGGGATCCTGGATGATGCTCGCCGGATTCGCCTCCAGCGTGGCATCGCCCTTGCCGAGACCCGGAACGTCGATGGGATACGACTGCGTCAGCAGCTTGGCGACGAGCCGCGCGTTCAACGTCAGATCGGTGGCTTGGAGCCCGTTGCGGTCGGCCGCCGGGGCGTCCGGATAGAGCCGGTAGTCGATGTCGAACGCGACGACGATCGAGCTCTGGGCCACCGGTGCGTAGCGGATGGTCGTTCCCGTCGTCGTGGCCGGATCGAGCGGGCCGTCTACGACGCCCAGCCGGGAGGCTCCCGTGATGGTCGAGACGATCTGTCGGCGCGACTCGGCGTCACCGATCTGCGAGTAGCCATAGGTGGTGCCGAGGCGGCACAGCGCCGGCTGCCACGAGGTGAGCGCTTCGAGCACGGGCTCCGAGCCGACGAGTCGCTGCTCCGGGTTGCCGATCGGGCAGGCCTGCGAGACCGGCTGGAATGACAGCTTCACGACGACGCGGTTCTTCCATGCGGTCGTCGACAGGGGCGAGCCCGAGATGCGGCCGGACGCCGTCTCGGTCTGAGGGCTGCCGTCGAGGTTGTGCGTGCCGCGGGGCACGATCACGAGCCAGCACGCCCGCGGCGCTGTTCCGGTCGCCGTCTTCTGGTCGGCCCCGCAGCCGAGCTGGGGCGCGTCGAGGCTCGACTGGGTCTCGAACTGCACCTGGCCCGAGCCGTTCGCAGCGGTGCGGGCGGCGGTCACCTCGTTCGTCGTCGACGCGTCGTAGATCTTCGAGAGATCGCCCGTCGACTTCGCGAGCGTGCCGTCGACGCTCCGGAACGGCACCCGGTAGGCCTTGAGGTTCGGGTTCTCGAGCGGCGGGTCGAGCAGATAATCAGGATCCGCGGCATCGCCCCTCAGCACCGGGTCCATGGCGGGGTCGTCGCCCCGCACCAGGTCACGCTTGGCGGTATTCACGCCGAGCAGGCTGCTCAGCGCCGTCGAGGGCGCGCCCCACTCGCATTGCTCGGGCGAGGGTCCGGAGGCCTCGTCGCCCCAGCACTGCATCAGCTGCACGTAGTCGTTGGCGTACTCGCCCTGCGAGGTCTCGTGACCGCCCTTCCAGGTCACCGTGACGGCCTGGTCGAGGAGGTTGGCCGTCTGGCTGACGGTGAACGAGAGGTCTTTGAACGAGTCGAGGTCGGGGTTGCCGCCCGCCTCGGTGGTGTTGTCGGTCTGCCCGAGCGCGGTCTGGGCCTCGACCCAGCTGACCGTCTTCGCCGAGTCGGAGCCGGTCGGCACAGCGGTCGCGGCGGCGGGGATCGACGACACGAAGAGGGCAGCCGACGCCGTCACGACGACGACGCCGAAGGCCATGACGCCGTTGCCGACGCGGACGAGGGTGCGGTTTCTCATCGACGGCCTCGCTTCTTTGCGACGGCGATGCCGATGGCCGCGGGCACGAACACGAGCGCCAGGAGCGCCGCCACCGAGCCGATCATCAACCACTGTTTCGAGCCGAAGCCCGTTCCGGCGTCACTCTCGACCGGGAGGGCGACCACGTTCGAGCACACTCCCGAGTCGGCGTCGCACGAGACGAGGGTGCCCTGGCCGGTCGCTCCGGCGGAGGAGGCGCTGCCGGACCCCGATCCGGACGCCGTGCCGTCGGATCCTGCTCCCGACGAATCGGAGCCCGATGACGAGCCGGACGACGAGGATCCCGCCGACGACGAGCCGGATCCTGCCTTCCCTGCCGTCGACTTGGTCGTACCCGACCCGCCGCCGGAGGCGTTCGCGCTGGTCGGCGTCGAGACCGCCTTCGCACCGCCCGTGCCGACCGTGCACTGCGTGACGCCGATCTTGTCGCAGGCCGAGGGCTGCGGGGCGTTCTTGGCCAGGGTGTTCGTGCCGTCTTTGGAGAAGGTCGGGTTGTTGCAGTTCTTGACGTCGATCGCCTTCGAAACGGTGCCGGGAATCCGTTTGACCTGGCTGAGACCCGCGTTCACGAGGTTGATCGGCAGGGGCGAGTAGCCGAGCACCTCGGCCTGCTGCTGCCCCTCGCAGAGGAAGTAGTTCGCGAAGGTGCTGAGGCTCTTGCCCTTGTCTTTCGTGAAGCTGCGCGACGACGAGATCTCGGTTGGAATGATCATGTACGAGTACGACGACAGCGGATAGGCGCGGTGGTCCGGGTTGTTGTAGACGCCGGTCAGGATCTGCGTGAGGTACTGCGCCGAACCCTTGTCTTGGTTGATCTTCGCTCCGAGCAGCCCGACGGCGACGTTGGAGGCGGTCGGCTCGACGTAGTAGCCCGACTTGTTCAAGATCTTGGCGACCGGGAAGCCGGTCTTGAGGGCGTACGAGTACTCGACGTAGGTGATCGTGCCGACGTTCGCCTTCTGGGCGACGTAGCCCGAGACACCCTGCGAGTTCGGCTGCGCGATGAAGCCCTTGCCGGGAATGGTCGGGTAGTTAGACGTCACACCGCACGGGGTGGGCCGCCCGGCCGCGGCGCAGTAGCTGTTCCAGTCGGCGGGGTGCTCCTGGCTCATCCAGGTGGAGAACTGCGCCGTCGAGCCGGAGCCGTCGGAACGCACCACCGGCACGATGTTCCGCTTCGGCAGGTCGAGGCCCGGGTTGTCTTTCTTGATGGCCTTGTCGTTCCAGCTCGTGATCTTGCCGGTGAAGATCTTGATGACGACGTCGCCCGACAGCCGCAGGTTCGTCACCTGCTTGCCGCCCGACGTGAGGTTGTACATGAACGCCGTACCACCCGCGACGATCGGCATGTAGGCGTAGCCGACCGTCGGTGCCGAGTCGACGACGCCGCCGTCTTTGATGCCGTAGGGGATCTCCGACACGGCGTAGTCGACGGTGCCGTTCTTGAATTGGTTGCGGCCGTCCGACGAGCCCGTGCTGGCGTAGTTCACCTTCAGCCCGTACTGCTGCACGTTCACCGCCCACTGCGCGATCGCGTTCGAGCTCCACGACGAGCCGGCGCCCGAAATGGCCTTGTAGGTATCGGCCTGGGCAGCCGACGGGGTCATCGCGAGCAGCGCGGCCGCGGCGACGACGCCGATCAGGAGGGCGGCGACGGAGCGCTTAGGAGAGATCACGGGTGGTGTCCTTCGAGGGGCGGGTGCTGCGGGGGCGGAGGCGGGCAGAGACGGGGAGCCGTGCGGCTGCGGCCCGGATCCTGAGCAGGAAGTCGCGGCGGCTCTCGCGACGCGCAACCGTCTCGCCGCCGATCAGACGGGCGATGACGAAGAGCACCAGCACGAGAAGCATCAGCACGATCGCCGTGCCGAAGCCGCGGGCGATCATGGTCGGCTCGGGTGACTTGACGAACTCGAAGATCGCCAGCGGAAGCGAGAGCATCGGACCGTGGAGCGGGTCGAGATTGAGGCCCGCAGTAAAGCCCGAGGTGAGCAGGACGGGCGAGGTCTCGCCGATTCCGCGAGCCGTCGCGAGGATGATCGCCGTGATCAGCCCCGAACGCGACGTCGGAATCACCACCCGCCAGACGGTCTGCCACTGCCCCGCGCCGAGCCCGAGCGACGCCTCCTTGAGCGTCGCGGGCACGAGACGCAGCACGACGTCGGCCGAGCGGATCATGATCGGCAGCATCATCACACTGATGGCGAGCGAGGCGGCGAAGCCCGACTTGTCGACGCCCAGGAAGAGGATCACGCTCGCGTAGATGAACAGGCCGGCCACGATCGACGGCAGCGCCGTCATGGCCTCGACGATGGTGCGCACGAACCGGGAGAACGGCCCGGGGATCTCGCCGAGGAAGAGCGCCGTCGTCAGGCCGAGCGGGATCGTGATGATCAGCGCGATGGTGATCTGAATCAAGGATCCGGCGACGGCGTGCAGCACACCGCCCTGTGTCAGCGGATCGAGCGGCCCCGTCAGCGCCATGTCCTGGGTGAAGAAGTTGAGATGGGGAATCGCCTTCGCGCCCCGCACGAAGCTGAACACGACGACGAAGACGAGAGTCGCGATGACGAGGAACGCGAGGCTGTGCACGACGGCCGCGATCAACCGGTCGCGAACCACGGCGGCACTCTCGTCGATCGCGACGAGCAACGCGTAGAAGCCCAGGAACAGCACGTAGCCGACCACGACGAATGCGATGCCGCCGGTCAGCGGGGCGATCCAGGAGAACAGCACGATCGTGACGCTGAGCGAGGCGATGGCCGCACCCGCCATTGCAAGCACGTCGCTGATGCGGACGCCGATGGTACGGCGCACCTCCGGACGGGCCCGCTCGTCACGGCGCGACTCCCGAGCCGGCAGCTCGGTCTCCGGCTGGGCCGGTGCTTCGAGGAGGTCGGTCATCAGCTGCTCGCCCCCGATCGCGATCGGGCGACGACCGCGGACGCGGCGAAGTTGATGCACAGCGTCATCAAGAAGAGCGTGAGCCCGGCAGCCATGAGGGCCGAGGTGCCGAATGGGGTCGCCTCGCCGTAGCGCAGCGCGATCAGCGACGACACCGAGCTCGCACCGGCCTGAAGAATGTGCGGCTGGATCACGAAGATCGGCGAGATGATCATGTAGACGGCGATGGTCTCGCCGAGCGCGCGGCCGAGCCCCAGCATGGTCCCGCCTATGATGCCGCCCCGGCCGAACGGCAGCACGACCGAGCGGATCATTCCCCACTTCGTCGAGCCGAGGGCCAGTGCCCCCTCCCGCTCCCCCAGCGGCGCCTGCAAGAAGACCTCGCGCATGATCGAGGTGATGATCGGCGTGATCATCAGAGCGACGACGATGCCCGCGATGAACGTCGACGACGTGTAGACGGTGGGGCTCGCCAGCGGATCCTTAAGGTCTGTTCCGTCGACCCGGAAGAGGGGGATCCACCCGAAGTACTGCGAGATCCACTTCGACACGGGCGTGATCTGCCCCTGCAAGAAGAAGAAGCCCCAGAGGCCGTAGACGACGCTCGGGATCGCGGCCATCAGGTCGACCAGGCCGATCAGGAAGCCCCGGACGCGGATGGGCGCGTACTCGGTGATGTAGAGCGCCGTGCCGAGAGCGAGCGGCACGGCGAAGAAGATCGCGACCAGTGCGATGAGGATCGTGCCGACCAACACGGCGGCGATGCCGAACTTGCCAGCGTCGGGCTCCCAGGCCTGCTCGGTGAAGAAGCTGAACTTCGCGACGCCGATCGCCTGCGCGGCGCGAAAGGCGAGGAACAGGCCGACGAGCGACATGATCGCGAGCACGGTGACACCGCCGGCATGGGCGGCGAGCCGGAACCGGAGGTCAGCGGGGTCGCGCACGACGCTCAGGAGACGGGGGGAATCGGTTGACACGGTGTCCTTCGAGGTGCGGCGCCGCCGGCGAGGCCGGGACGGCGGTGGGTCGTCCCGGGCTCATTCGCTCCGCTGCCGGGGCGTCCTCCCGGGGACGCCTAAACCTGGCAGTTCGATAAGGATCCGATGGGGATCAACTGATGACGTCGGCCCGTCCCGATGGTGAACAGTCGGTGTTTTGGGGGACCAACGGCGCTATTGCGGGGTACGTCGCACGGTGAGGGGTACGCGTCCGGCTCGCCGCAGGCCCGCGCGGTGAAACCTAATTTGAGCGTCGGTCGCTTTAGGCTCTGGGCATGGAACACCGGCGCAACCCGTACTCGACCGTGCTCATGGTCTTCGCCCTTCTCGGCTTGGTCGGAGGTGGCGCACTGCTGGTCATCGCCGGGCTTGCGAGCACCGACAACGTCGCGGCCCAGCTCCTTCTCAGCTCGATTGGCCTCGTGTCGCTGGGTATCGGGGCACTCTTCTTCATTCTCTGGCTGGCGGTCAGCGCCATCGCGTGGGCCATCTTCGCGGCGGCCACTCGCCTCTAGGCGTCCGGGCGCGCTAGACCCTCGGGTTCGGCGTCCGCGGCGGTCCTAGGCCCGTCGCCGTGGCCGACCGCGAGGGTTTGTGCCGGATCCTTGCTCGCAGTTCGGCCGCGGCGCCCGGGCCTTCACCCTGCGATTTCGGGCAATTGGGCCGCTTTCGAGCCGCCAAGCCCGGTTTTCGTATGCTGAGGGCCCGCGTCTCTGGCGGGGCCCGGCGAATCTCCGCCTCCCGCGTCTCCGCGGCGAGCGAAGCGACGCCGCACACGGCGAGAGCCGCCAGACAAGCACGAAACACCGACAGCGGGGAGCGCCCCGAAGGGGCTGCGAACACGGTACAGGGAGGTGAGCCGCCTGTCGGAATCGAACCGACGACCTTCTCATTACGAGTGAGACGCTCTACCGACTGAGCTAAGGCGGCGTGGTTTCGGGGGTTAGCCCGAACGCACAGTCAGATACATTACCCGATCGCGGGGCTCTGCCGTGACCACAGGGTGCCGAGGGCTTGGAAGCTCGCGTCGAGTTGCGCGCGCAGGCTCTTTTCGGGGTTGTCGTCGCGCGCCGGGGTGACTGCGGGGTCGATCCAGGCGGTCCAGGCGTGGCGGAGGGTCGCCATGACGACGAGGGAGGCGAGGCCCGCTTCTGCGCGGAGCGCCGCAGGGTCGGCGGCGAGGCCCGGGTCGTCGACGGCGAAGCGGCGTTCGAGAAGGTCAAGCAGCTGCGCTTCGAATTCGTGCAGCCCGGCACTGCGCCGTGCAAAAAGCTCGGGGTGGTCGCGGAGCACGGCTCGGCGCCAGTGCACGAGCTCGCGGTCGGTGACGAGCACCTCCATGGCGCGCTCGACGAGGTCGACGAGGTCGGCCAGCAGGCGGTCGCGCCCTCCCCCGGCGACGAAGTGGTCGATCTCGGGGCCGTCGGGGATGTGCGGCGGGTCGCCGACAACCGCTTCTTCTTTCGACGGGAAGTAGTTGAAGAAGGTGCGCGGCGACACGTCGGCCTCCCGACCGATCATGTCGACGGTGACGGCGTCGTAGCCGTTGTCGCGGACGAGTCGCAGCACTGCGACCTGGATGGCTCGACGTGTCGCGAGTCGTTTGCGTTCGCGGAGTCCGGGTTGTGCTTCGGGCATGTGCCTATCTTTGCTTACCGGACGGCGTGGCGGCTGACAGCGATCAGCATGGCCTCGAGCACGAGGGCCGGCGACACGTTGCGGTCGACCCGGGTGCGGGCCGTGCTGATCGCATCGAGCACCTTCAGGGTGGTCGCCGGGGTCGAGGCTCCGGCGGCGCTTTCGAGGGCCGGGCGGATGCTGTCGTTGATCGGCTCCCCCGCGGCTCCCAGCTGCAGCAGCAGCACGTCGCGGTAGAGCGAGAGCAAATCGACGAGGATCCGGTCGAGCCCGTCATGCAGCCCCCGTTTCGCGCGACGCTTCTGGTCGTCTTCCATCGCCCGCAGCTGTGCGCGCAGTGCTGGCGGCACTGTGCCGCCCTCGGCGACGCCGAGCGATCGGAGTGCCGCTTTGCGTTCTTCTTCGTCGTGCTCGGCCGTGAACGATTTGGCGTCTTCGCCGGCGACCGCGAGAAGGGTCGCCGCGGCGATCACGGCGTCGGAGGTCGACCGGATCGAGAGGGCTGTCTCGAGGGTCTGGCGGCGACGGGCACGCGCTTCAGGATCCGTGGCCAGACGCCGCGCCATCCCGATGTGGCTTTGGGCCTCCCGGGCGGCCACGACCGCCGTCTCGGGGTCGACGCCGTCTCGGTCGCGAAGCAGCGCCGCCACGTCGTCGATGGAGGGCACGCGCAGGCCGAGGCTCCGGACCCGAGACCGGATGGTCGGCAGCAGGTCGGCCTCGCTCGGGGCGCAGAGGATCCACACGGTCGACACGGGTGGCTCTTCGAGCGCTTTGAGCAGCACGTTCGACGAGTGCTCGCTCATGCGGTCGGCGTCTTCGACGACGACGACGCGGTAGCGGCCGACGCTCGGCGAGTAGTACGACGCTTTGACGAGTTCGCGCACCTGGTCGATGGTGATGATGACGAGCTCGGTGGCGAGCACGGCCAGGTCGGGGTGCGAGCGAGCCTGCACCTGCCGTAGAGTCGCGTCTTCGTCGTCGGGGCCTCGGGAGAGAAGCGCCGCCGCGAAGGCGTAGGCGAGGTTGGAGCGGCCGGATCCTGGGGGGCCCGTGATCAGCCAGGAGTGCGCCATGGCCCGGTTGCCCGGATCGTGGCTGGCTGCGGCCTGCAGCGTGCGGATGGCCTCGTTTTGGCCGGTGAGGTTGCTCCAGACGCCCATGTCAGCCGAGCAGCTCTCTGACCCGGTCGCCGATGGCGCGGGCGATGTCGGCGCGGTCGCGGGAGGCGTCGAGCACGAGGAAGCGGTCGGGTTCGGCCGCGGCGAGGTCGAGGAAGGCGTGGCGAACTCGCGCGTGGAAGTCGGCGGCCTCCGCCTCGAGCCGGTCGTATTCGGTGCGCGACGAGTCGAGGCGCGACCTACTCGCGGTCTCGTCGAGGTCGAGCAGCACGGTGAGGTCGGGCAGGAGCCCCTCGACGGCCCACAGCGACAGGTCGCGGACCTCGTCGGCGCCGAGTACGCGGCCGGCCCCCTGGTAGGCAACGGAGGAGTCGAGGTACCGGTCTTGGAGCACGACCTCGCCGCGCTCGAGGGCCGGCCGGACGACGGTTTCCACGTGGTGGGCGCGATCGGCGGCGTAGAGGAGGGCTTCGGCGCGCGGCGCGATGTGGCCGCGGCGGTGGAGCACCATCGAGCGGATCTCGGAGCCGAGGTCGGTGCCGCCGGGTTCACGGGTGCGGACGACGGTGTGCCCGGCCTCGGTGAGAGACGCCTCGAGGAGGGCGGCCTGGGTCGATTTGCCGACCCCGTCGCCCCCCTCCAGCGTGATGAAAAGACCCGCCACTACTCAGACTCGGTGGTCTTCGCCGCCGCCGGCTTTTTCGCCGCGGCGGTTTTAGCAGCCGTCGTCTTCGCGGCGGTCGTCTTCGCAGCGGTCGTCTTCGCGGCCGTCGTCCTGGCAGCCGTCGTCTTCGCGGCTGGCTTCTTGGCTGCGGGCTTCTTCGCCGCGGGCTTCTTGGCGGGTGCCTTCTTCGCCGGGGCTTTCTTGACCGCGGGCCCCTTGGCGCGCTTGTCGGCGATCAGCTGAACGGCGCGATCGAAGTCGACCTCTTCGACGGTCTCGCCGCGCGGGATCGTCGCGTTGGTCTCACCGTCGGTGACGTAGGCGCCGAAGCGACCGTCTTTGATCTTGATCGCCTTGCCGCTCACCGGGTCGGGTGCCTCGAACTCCTTCAGGGCGCTGGAGGCACGCTTCGCACCGTACTTGGGCTGCGCGTAGAGCTCGAGCGCACCGGCGAGGTCGATGTCGAAGATCTGGTCTTCGCTCGTGAGCGACCGGGTGTCGGTGCCCTTCTTCAGGTACGGACCGTAGCGGCCGTTCTGGGCCTGGATCTCGTCGCCCGACTCCGGGTCGAGACCCACGGTGCGAGGCAGGTCGAGCAGGCGTAGGGCGGTGGCGAGGTCGATCGAGTCGACGTCCATCGACTTGAACAGCGAGGCGGTTCGCTCCTTCGGCAGGGCGGCCTTCTTGGGCGCCTTCTTGGCGGGAGCCTTCTTGGCCGGAGCCTTCGTCGCGGTCGTACCTGCTGCGGCGGCAGTCGTCTCAGTGGCGGCTGCGGAAGTGTCGGTCTCGGGCGCGCTCTCGAGCACCTCGCCGGTGGCCGCGTCGACGGCGGGCTCCGCCTCGGGCACCTCGGGCGTGCGCTCGGTCACGTAGGGGCCGAAGCGGCCGTCTTTCGCCAGCACCTCTTTGCCCGTCTCGGGGTTGAGGCCGAGCACCCGGTCGCCGACGACGGGAGCGTCGATGAGCTCGCGGGCACGCTGCGGTGTCAGCTCGTCGGGAGCGAGGTCTTCGGGCACGTTGACGCGACGCGGGGTCTCGGGGTCGTCGCTTGGAGTCTCGAGGTAGGGCCCGTAACGACCGATGCGCAGCGTCAACCCTTCGCCGAGAGCGATCGAGTTGATCTCGCGCGCGTCGATCTCGCCGAGGTTGTCGATCACCTTGCGCAGGCCGCGGTGCGACTCGTTGCCGAAGTAGAACCCGTTGAGCCAGTCGACGCGGTCGGCCTCTCCGCCGGCGATGAGGTCGAGGTCGTCTTCCATGCCCGCGGTGAAGTCGTACTCGACGAGGTCGCCGAAGTACTCCTCGAGCAACCGGACCACGGAGAAGGCGATCCAGTTCGGAACGAGTGCGGTGCCCCGGGGAGTCACATAGCCGCGGTCGACGATGGTCGACATGATCGCCGCGTACGTCGAGGGGCGCCCGATACCGAGCTCTTCGAGCGTCTTGACGAGGCTCGCCTCGGTGTAGCGCGGGGGTGCCGACGTGTCGTGACCCTTGGCCTCAACGTCGTCGATCGAGAGCTTCTGGCCCTCTTTGAGCACGGGGAGCTTGGCGTCGTCTTTCGAGGCGTCAGTGGAGTGACGGTCTTCGTCTCGCCCCTCCTCGTAGGCCGCGAGGAAGCCACGGAACGTGATGACGGTGCCGGTCGCGACGAACTCGGCGATCGTGCCCTTCGGGCCGGAGCTGGCGATACCGGTGACGGGCGCCTCGGTCGTTGCCGCGACCACCACGGAGGCGGTGGAGCCCTTCGCGTCGGCCATCTGTGAGGCGACGGTGCGCTTCCAGATCAGGTCGTAGAGCTTCCAGTCGTTGCCGCGGAGGGTGCCCTCGAGCTGCTGCGGCGTCTTGAACGTGTCTCCCGAGGGGCGGATGGCCTCGTGGGCCTCCTGCGCGTTCTTGCTCTTGCCGGTGTAGAGGCGCGGCTTCTCGGGGATCGTGTCGGCCCCGTAGAGAGAGGAGGCCTGGTTGCGTGCCGCGGTGATCGCCTGCTGCGAGAGCGACGGCGAGTCGGTTCGCATGTAGGTGATGTAGCCGTTCTCGTAGAGAGACTGCGCCACGCTCATGGTCTGGCGGGCCGAGAAGCGGAGCTTGCGGGCGGCCTCCTGTTGCAGGGTCGAAGTGGTGAACGGGGCGGCGGGGCGACGCGTGTACGGCTTCGCCTCGACCGAGCGGACGACCACGTCGACGCCGGGAGCGTAAAGGGCTGCGGCGAGCGCCTGGGCTGCGTCAGCGTCGAGGGCGACCGCGTCGCCCTTGAGGTTTCCGCGGTCGTCGTAGTCGCGGCCGCTGGCGATCCGGCTGCCGTCGACCCGCACCAGACGGGCCGGGAACGGCGAGCGCTCTTCGGTGGGGCTGAAGATGCCGGAGAGATCCCAGTAGCTGGCCGAGACGAACGCGAGGCGTTCGCGCTCGCGGTCGACGACGAGACGGGTAGCGGCCGACTGCACACGACCGGCGGAGAGCCCGGGCCCGACCTTGCGCCAGAGCACGGGCGAGACCTCGTAGCCGTAGAGACGGTCGAGAATGCGGCGCGTCTCCTGGGCGTCGACGAGAGCCGTGTCGAGCTCGCGGGTGTTCTCCTGGGCCTTCTGGATCGCGTCTTTGGTGATCTCGTGGAAGACCATGCGCTTGACGGGGACCTTGGGCTTGAGCTCTTGTAGAAGGTGCCACGCGATGGCCTCGCCCTCGCGGTCCTCATCAGTGGCGAGGTAGAGCTCGTCGGCGCCCTTGAGCGCGCGTTTGAGGTCGGCGACCGTCTTCTTCTTCGCGTCGGAGACCACGTAGTAGGGCTCGAAGCCGTTCTCGACGTCGACGGAGAACTTGCCGAGCGAGCCCTTCTTCTTGTCGGCGGGGAGGTTCTTGGGCTCGACGAGGTCGCGGATGTGGCCGACGGAGGCCAGCACTTCGTAGTCGCTGCCCAAATACTGACCGATCGTCTTGGCCTTGGCGGGCGACTCGACGATTACCAGTTTCTTCGTGCCTGGCACGGGACTCCTTGAATGGTGGAACAGAAGGACTGCCTGCAAACGGTGCAGACGGCTTGGAGACGCGGTGTCGGCCTGGTTGGGCCCACGTCGTTCGCGATGCGCGACGGCCTCGTCGCCTGCCGATCCGAGAGATCGAGCGAGTCGCCGCATCCGACAGCCACACCATACACACCTACTGCCGGGGTCTTGCTCCTCATTTCTTGGAGCCGACCGTGGGCGCGCCGAGAGAACCGGGTGGCTGACCGGCCGTCGCGACCGCGGCGAGAGGCACCAGCCCCACCCCGCGCGACAGGCGGACGGTGACCGTGTCGCCCTCCACCCGACAGGCATCGAGCCCGGCCGCCTGAGCCTCGGCGAGCGCCGAAGCGGCGTCGCACGGCGGCCCGGCGCGAAGGCCCACGGCAGCGTCGGCAGCCGTGAGGGCGGCCGAGTCGGCGGTCGCCGCGAGGGCGTGTCGCGCCACGAGCAGAGACCCCGATGCGACCACCCCCTGCACGAGCAGGGTCGTGGCGGCGATGGCCCCCGCGAGAAAGACCGAGACGCTGCCGCGCGCGTCGGCCCACCCCGAGAGCGAGCACTGCATATAAGCGGAACGACCTGGGCGCGCCGCGACTTTCGCGAGCGGCACGGCGCTAGAGCCCGCCACCGGGAGCGCAGCTTCGCGCCGAGAGGTCGAGGCCACTCGTCAACCAGCCGAGCGCGACGGTGCGGCCGAGCCGAACGCACACGGGATCGTCGCCCGCGACCTCGACCCGTGACCCGGGCACGAGCCGTTGGGCGAGGGCACCCGGGTCGTCACCACGACCGGCTGCGCGGGCCGCGGCGCCTGCCGCATCGGCGAGCCTCATCGACTCCCCCGCCGCGCCGACCGCCGCCACGGCGACGCCGATCATGACGGCGACCGCTGGCGCCACGAGCGCGAACTCGATCGTCGCGCTCACGCGACCGTCAGCGCTTTCTGCACGAGGTCGGTCAGCATGGCCTGCACCTGACCCGAGCGCACGATCGACACGAGCACGCCCGCGAATGCGACGCCGGCCATGATCACGACCGCGTACTCGGCGGTCGCGGCACCCGTGTCGTCGGCGAGATCGATCCGCCGTAAAGCAGCTCGACCCCGCGAGAAGTGGAGGGCAAAAGAAGAAGGAAGAGGAGGAATGAGCACGGATGTCCTTTCGTCGGTGACTCCAGCCTGATCGAGGCGGGGGCAGGATCCGGCTGCTCCGGTCGACGAGGTGCAGAACCCGTCACCCGATCGGCCCTGTGGAGGCGAGGAGCGCCACCATCAGCGGCACGACCCCGACCAGGAGGAATGCCGGCAAGATGCAGACGCCGAGCGGCAGCATGAGCCGAACGCCCAGCCGCTCGCTGGCCTCGCCGGCCCTTGCGCGAGAGTCGCGCCGCAGCTCGTCGGCGGCCGATCGGAGCAGCCCTCCCGCCGGCACCCCCGCGTTCTCCGACAGGGTGACCAGCGCATCGATCTCGGCGGCAGCGGTGCGAATCGTCAGGCCCGCGCAGTGGCGCTCGAGCGCCGCGCTCACCCGGGCCCGGGCCGCTCCCCAGTCGCCGCCACCCTGCATCGCCAGAGCGATCAGCTCGAGGTCGAGCCCGGGAATCCCATCGGGCGGCGCCGCAGCTGCGAGCAGCTTCCGGTTCCACGCCCGGGCCGCCAGCACGAGGGCACCGGCCACGCCGACGCAAACCCAGCCGATCGGCGTCAGGGCGAGCACCCGCACCGTGTCGATTCCGAGGCCCAAAGCGACGAGGATCCCGAACGCCGGCAGAGCGAGCACGATCCGTGCCGTCGCCACCGGCCCGCTGGCAGCGACTCGGGCGTCTCGACGGGCTTGCACGAGCACCCGCGCCGACTCGGCGCTCGACCGCAGGCAGTGCGCGAGCGGGGCGCCGGAGGCTTCCGCGACCTCCCACGCCGCCGCGGCCTGCAGCCACTGGGCGCGGGCGACCACCGGGGCGCGCGCGTCGGACCACGCGGAGGAGATCGCAGCCGAGCCGACGAGCCCGCGGCGGAGGGAGTCGGCGGTGAGCGCCAGGATCCTGCGCTCGTCCGGTTCGAGAGTCGACTCGGCCAGGTGCCTCCACGCGGCGGCCGGTGCGATCCCCGCCTCGAGCAGTACCGCAAGCCTCTCAAGCGATCTTGCGGCCGACGCCCCCGACGTCGATGAACCGGGACCATGTGCGCGACGACTCACCGGTACGCCTTCGTGGTGAGGCGGCCTTCGTCGTCCAGGGTCAGGCGCGCGACGCCGGAGACCTGACGCCCGAGTGGGCCGACGCTCAGGTGGACGACCGCGCCGAACGCCGACACCGCCTGGCGGGCGACCGCCGCCGGCGAGAGCTCGGCGAGAGCACCCACGGCTTCGAGTCGCGCCGGAACAGCATCGAGCCCGTTGGCGTGCAGGGTGCCGGCGCCTCCGTCGTGCCCCGTGTTGAGCGCTGTCAGCAGCTCTCTGATCTCGGGCCCACGGCACTCCCCCACGATCAGCCTGCCCGGGTTCATCCGTAGGGCCTCGCGCACCAGCCGGGCCAGACCGATCTCTCCGGCGCCCTCGAGGTTGGCCTGCCGAGTCTCGAGCGACACCACGTGGGGGTGATCGATGCGGAGTTCGGCGACGTCTTCGAGCGTGATGATGCGATCGGTGGGTGAGGCTTCGGCGAGGAGCGCCGAGAGGAGTGTCGTCTTGCCCGAGCCTGCAGCACCGGTGACGAGCAGGTTGACTCGGCGATGGATGAGGTCGACGAGCAGAGAGCGGGGCACGGTCGCGAAGGCGCCGGAAGCCTCGAGGTCGTCCAGCGAGAGCGGCTCGAGTGCGGGCACGCGTATCGACAGCAGGGCACCACCGGTCGAGATGGGAGGGAGCACCGCGTGCACCCGGATCCCGTCGGCCAGTCGCACGTCGGCGCAGGGGTTCGCTTCGTCGACGTGTCGGCCGCCCGCGCCGATGAGAGCGGTCGCGAGCGCCCGGGCGGCCGGTTCTCCGAGAACGAGATCGTCGAAGAGCTCATGACCGGCGCCCCGGTCGACGACGACCTCGCCGGTCGCGTTCACGAAGAGGTCGGTGACGCTCGGATCGGCGATCAGCGGGCGGAGCGGGCCGAACTGGCGGGGTACGGTTCGGCGTACCCCGTTTCGTACCCCGATCTGATCAGTCGTCCCCCGGTCGGCGGTCGACGAGCCGAGGGGTGACGGCACGAATCGGACGGGTGAGTGACCGGGCGGTCGGTCGTGCTCGGGAAGGAACGACACGGCTGCTGACCCGGTAGGCGACCGGTGCTGAGGTGAATTCATGGTCGACGGTAAATCGCCGCTGCGGCTCGAGCGCACGTCGGCCGCGGGGGTGGAGAATTCCGCGCGCCAGCGCGCTTGTGGAGACCGGGGCAGCTGAGCTTCTTGGCGGTTCGTCCAGTAAGAAGCGAAGCGCTACGCACCACTGTGACCATCACCCGCGGGCGGCGAAAACCGACCGGCGGGTTAAACGAGAGGGGCGGCACCAGTTGGGGGGAACGGGTGCCGCCACGGTACCGCGCGACTGGGGGGAATCGTGGGCGGTACCTGCCGGAACAAGTCCGACAAGATCGAGTGTACCCCAAAACGCGCGCGGCGCAACCGGCTGGCATCGGCGATTTCGCGTCGATCCGAATCCCGACCCGGAGTATCGTTCCCGGGAGCCACACGTGTCGTGTGTCGACACCTCGCACCGTCGCGAAAGAAGGATCCATGCCGGACAACATCGACCATCTCCTCACCGAGACCAGGCGGTTCTCCCCCTCTGCCGAGTTCGCCCGATCGGCGGTCGCGACGGAAGACCTGGTGGCCCGGGCGAAGCAGGATCGACTCGAATTCTGGGCCGAGCAGGCTCGCGAGTCGGTGTCGTGGTCGAAGCCGTTCACCAGGATCCTTGACTGGACCAACCCGCCCTTTGCGAAGTGGTTCGACGACGGCACACTCAACGTGGCCTACAACTGCCTCGATCGTCACGTCGAGGCCGGCAACGGCGATCGAGTCGCCATCCACTGGGAGGGTGAGCCCGGCGACACCCGCACGTTGACCTATGCCGAGCTCACCGCTGAGGTGAAGAAGGCCGCCAACATGCTGCTGGCGCTCGGCGTCGTGGCCGGCGACCGCGTGATCATCTACCTGCCGCTCATTCCCGAGGCCGTCATCGCGATGCTCGCCGTCGCGCGGATCGGCGCCGTGCACTCCGTCGTCTTCGGCGGTTTCAGCGCCGAGAGCATTCGTGCCCGTGTCGATGACGCGCAAGCGAAGGTGGTCATCACGGCCGACGGTGGATGGCGTCGGGGTGCCGTCTCGGCCCTCAAGCCCGCGGTCGATGAGGCACTCGACGAGACCCTGCACGGCTCGAGCAGCGTCGAGAAGGTCGTCGTCGTGAAGCGCGGCGGCAACGACATCGACTGGAACGACTCCCGCGACGCGTGGTGGCACGACCTCATTGCCGAGGCCGGTGACGAGCACGAGCCCCAGGCATTCGAGGCGGAGCATCCCCTCTTCATCCTGTATACGAGCGGCACGACTGGCAAACCGAAGGGGATCCTCCACACCTCGGGCGGCTACCTGACCGGCGCCGCTTACTCGCACAAGAACGTCTTCGATCTGCACCCCGAGACCGACGTCTACTGGTCGACGGCCGACGTCGGCTGGATCACGGGGCACACCTACGTCGTCTACGGCCCGCTCGCCAACGGGGCGACGCAGGTGCTCTACGAGGGCACCCCCGACTCCCCCGAGCCCGGGCGCTGGTGGGACATCATCGAGAAGTACGGCGTCACGCTCTTCTACGCGGCCCCGACGGCCATCCGCGGCTTCATGAAGGCCGGGCGGCAGATCCCGGCGACACGTGACCTCTCATCACTCCGACTGCTCGGCAGCGTGGGCGAGCCGATCAACCCGGAGGCCTGGGTCTGGTACCGCGACGTGATCGGAGGCGGAAAGACGCCCGTCGTCGACACCTGGTGGCAGACCGAGACCGGCTCGATCATGATCTCCGCACTGCCCGGGCTCACGACGCTGAAGCCGGGCGCCGCCCAGGTTCCCCTCCCCGGTGTGTCGATCGACGTCGTCGACGACGCCGGTGTGCCCGTCGGCCACGGCGAGGGCGGACTGCTGGTCATCACCGAGCCCTGGCCGTCGATGCTCCGCGGCATTTGGGGCGACCCCGACCGGTACGTCGAGACCTACTGGTCGAAGTTCGGCCCGACCGTCTACTTCGCCGGCGACGGGGCTCGCAAAGACGAAGACGGCGACATCTGGCTGCTCGGCCGCGTCGACGACGTCATGAACGTCTCGGGCCATCGACTCTCGACCGCCGAGATCGAATCCGCACTCGTCTCGCACCCGCTGGTGGCCGAGGCGGCTGTCGTGGGGGCGTCCGACGAGACGACCGGGCAGGCGGTGGTCGCATTCGTGATCCTCCGCACCTCACAGGCGGGCTCGATGTCGCCGGAAGAGGCGGCGTCAGCCCTCCGGGGTCACGTCGCGCACGAGATCGGATCGATTGCGAAGCCGAAGACGGTCATGATCGTCCAGGAGCTGCCGAAGACGCGCTCCGGCAAGATCATGCGTCGGCTACTTCGCGATGTGGCCGAGGGGCGCGAGATCGGCGATACGACGACTCTCGCCGACACCAGCGTGATGAACGCTATTCGTATTTGATTGGTGCTCCGCGGGTCGCGGTGCCGGACCTCGGACAAGCCTCGGTCGTCCGGCACAGCSCCCCGCGACGCGCCCGGCGAGAGCTCGCTAGAGCTGGGTGCCACTGACGCACATCCCTACGGCGCGCTAAGAAGAATCAATCAACCAGAAGGATGATCTCCACCTCGACGGGCGAGTCGAGCGGCAACACCGCAACACCCACGGCGCTGCGCGCGTGCACGCCCGCCTCGCCGAAGATCTCGCCGAGCACGTTCGAGGCGCCGTTGATCACGCCGGGCTGACCCGAGAACGAAGGATCCGACGCGACGAACCCGGTCACCTTCACCACCCGCTTCACTCGGTCGAGGTCACCGAGCACCGACTTCACTGCCGCCAGAGCATTCAGTGCCGCCTGTCGCGCGTAGGCGTGGGCGTCGTCCGCCGACACCAGGCCTTCAGCCGCGCCCACCTTGCCGGTAGCGGGCAGTGCGCCCTCGACGAACGGGAGCTGACCGGACGTGTAGACCATCGAGCCCACGAGGAGGGCGGGCACGTAGGAGCCGGCCGGGGTCGCTACTTCGGGGAGCTCGATGCCGAGTTCGGCGAGGCGCGCGTCGATCGACGTCATGCCTGCTGCACCGGGCGCTTGAGGTAAGCGACAAGGCCGCCCTCGGGCGTCTGGAGCACCTGGACGAGCTCCCAGCCCTCCGAGCCGAAGTTGTTGAGGATGGCTGTCGTGTTGTGCACGATCAGCGGAGCGGTGAAGTACTCCCAGAGGACCATATTGGGCGTCCGTTCAGTCAGTTGCGGTTATGAATCACTTACCCTGATCTTATGTCTGCCCAAAAAAAGAGGCCTACCTCCGTGGTCGGCGCCCTGTTCGGCTTCGTCGGATTCAGCGCCCTCGCCGGTCTCCTCGTCACGATCGGTGTGACCCCGGCCCTCGCCGTCTCGAGTGTGACCGCATCGTCGTCGATCGGTATCTTCGAAGGCCTCCCCGAGTTCATCTCGATCGGGCAGCTCCAGCAGCGCAACACGCTGTACGGCAAGTCGAACGGCCACCAGGTGCCGTTCGCGACCGTCTACTCGCAGAACCGGGTCAACCTCACCTGGGATCAGGTCTCGATCAACCTCAAGCACGCGGTCGTCGCCGGTGAAGACCGTCGTTTCTACCAGCACGGCGGCGTCGACCTGACCAGCATCGTGCGCGCCGGCGTCGGCTCGGTTGCGGGCGGTCTCGGCGACAGCGGCGGTGGCTCGACACTGACAATGCAGCTCGTTCGCAACATCCGTCTCGCGGAGGCGCAAGACATCAAAGACCCGAAGAAGCAGGCCGCTGCTATCAAAGATGCCAAGGAGGTGACCGTCTCGCGCAAGCTGCAAGAGATGAAGTTCGCCATCGGCCTCGAGAAGAAATACACCAAAGACCAGATCCTCCTGGCTTACCTCAACATCGCCTACTTCGGCGACGCCACCTACGGTGTGCAGGCGGCGGCTCAGCACTACTACGACAAGAGCGCGAAAGACCTCTCGCCGACCGAGGCCGCGAGCCTCATCGCGATCGTGCAGTACCCCGAGAGTCGTGACCTGTCGACGCCGAAGAACTACAAGAACAACGTCGCTCGCCGCAACGTGATCTTGAAGGCCATGAACGCTCAGGGCTACATCTCTGACGCCGTGCTCAAGGCCGGCCTCGCGAAGAAGGTCGGCACCTCCGTCCACCTCACCCCGGCTGTGCAGGGCTGCGCGGCTGTCACGGCCGGCGGGGCCCAGCAGTTCTGTGACTACGTCACTTCCCCCGACATGATCAAGTCGTACGCCTTCCTCGGCTCCACTGAAGAAAAGCGCGAAGCCGCCTGGAAGACCGGTGGCTACAAGGTGTTCACCACCATCAACCTCGACCTCACGGCGAACGCCAAGGGCAAGATCGACCAGTACGCCCCGGCGACCGAGACCCGGTTCCCGCTCGGCGGTGTGGTCGACTCGGTCGAGCCGGGCACGGGCCGCGTCATCGTGATGACGCAGAACAAAAACCTGACGACCGATAACAAGGCGTCGACGACCGGGCCCACCACCTATCTCAACTACTCGGTGGACGAGAAGTACGGCGCATCGAAGGGGTTCCAGGTCGGTTCGACCTACAAGCCTTTCACGCTCATCGACTGGCTCGACAAGGGCCACGGGCTCAACGAACTCGTCAACGCCACCCCTCGCCCCTTCCCGACGATGACCATCGATGGGGTGCAGCAATCGACCGTCAGCGGTGAAGCACCCTCGGGCTACACCCCGAAGAACGACGAGGGCTACATCTCGGGCTACATGACAGTCGCCCGGGCGACAGCCGCCTCGGTCAACGTCGCGTACGCCGACATGGCCCAGCAGCTCGACCTCGCCGATATCAAGAATGTGGCCCAGAGCCTGGGGGTCCACCGCGCCGATGGCACGAAGTTGCAAGACAACTTCTCGTCGTTCCTCGGCACGAACGAGATTGCGCCCCTGACCATGGCGACGGCCTATGCCGGAATCGCCAACAAGGGCGTCTTCTGCGAGTCCATCGTCGTCGACAAGGTGCGGGCTCCGAACGGCAAGACGATCGCAGGGCAGCCCAAGAGCTGCAAGCAGGCCATCGACCCCGATGTGGCCGCGACCGCTATTCAGGCGCTCCAGGGCGTCTTCCAGGCCGGCGGAACCGCGAGCGGCGCCCTGCCCGACTCCCAGCCGACCTTCGGCAAGACGGGTACCACCAACGATGCCGACCAGATCTGGCTCAACGGCTCGACCACCGCACTCACCACGGTGACCTGGATGGGCGATACTTCCGGAAACCACAACAGCCTCAGGCAGTACGCCGGACCCTCCGGCCAGCTCTACTCGCTGAGCAGAAGCAGCCTCTTCCGCGACATCGAGGCGGTCAACAACACGGTCTACTCCGGCACGGCCTTCCCGACGCCCACGGGCAATCTCGTCCAGGGCACCGGCGTCAACGTGCCCACCGTGACGGGCTCCGACGTCGACTCGGCGAAGAACCTCCTGAGCGGCGTGGGTCTCACCTACGTCGACGGCGGGTCGCAAGAGTCCGATCTGCCCGCCGGCCAGGTGACTGCGACCAACCCCACCGCTGGCAGCCTCGTCCCCGACGGCTCGTCGGTGACCGTGTACACCAGCGACGGCTCGAAATCGGCCGAGGTGCCCTCGGTCTCGGGCAAGAGCTACGAAGATGCGACGAACGACCTCGAAGACGCCGGTTTCACCAACGTCTCGGTGAAGTACGCGCAGGGCGACGACGACCAGAAGTGCGACGTCATCTCGTCCGATCCGGGTGACGGAACCTCCGCGTCCAAAGACACGACCATCACACTGACCGTGAACGGCGGCAAAGACGGTCGCGACCCCGGGAACTGCTCGTGACGTCCCGCCGCGCCGCCGACGTAGCCCTGGCCGCGTCGACGGCGGCGGCGGTCGCTTCGGCCGGCGCGTTCGCCTACGGTGCGCTCGTCGAACGCAACCGTTTCACCGTGCGTCGCGAGCACCTGGCGATCCTTCCCGCAGGATCCCGGCCGCTCACGATCCTCCACCTCTCCGATGTCCATCTGGCTCCGTGGCAGACGGCGAAACAGGAGTGGATCCGCTCTCTTGCCGTGCTCGAGCCCGACCTCGTTGTCAACACCGGAGACAACCTGGGGCACGACGACGCGTACGACGCCATCGAATACACCCTCGAGCCGTTCCGCGGCATCCCGGGTGTCTTCGTCCACGGCTCGAACGACTACGTCGCGCCCCGGTTCAAGAGCCCCTTCACCTACTTCAGCGGCCCGAGCAAGGCGCACCGGGCCCCCGACGACCTCGACAACGCCCGGCTCACGTCGTTCTTCAAGTCGCTCGGCTGGCTCGACCTCAACAACACCGCTCGCGCGCTCGAAATCCGAGGATCCCGCCTCGAACTCTTCGGAGTCAACGACGCCCACCGGCAGTGGGCTCGCCTCGACAAGATCCCCGGAGCACTCGACGACCTTCGCGAGAACGTTGGCTGGCAAGACGAAGACGGCCCCGAATCGGTCAGCATCGCGCTCACCCACGCCCCCTACCAGCAGGTGCTGAACTCCTTCGTCACCAACGGCGCCCAGCTCATCTTCGGCGGACACACCCACGGGGGCCAGGTCTGCGTGCCCGGCTACGGCGCCCTCGTCACCAACTGCGACATCCCCCGCAAGCAGGTCTCCGGCCTCAGCACGTGGACGCACGCCTTCAAGAGCGCGCACCTCGAAGTCTCGGCTGGGCTCGGCACATCCATCTACGCTCCGTTCCGGTTCGCCTGCCGCCCCGAGGCCGTGCTCGTGACACTGACCGCCTCGAACATGGGCTAATGTAGTGGAGTCGCAATCGCGGGTTTAGGCCCCTGGTGGCGGCATCACACCTCGGGGTGTGGCGCAGCTTGGTAGCGCGCCTCGTTCGGGACGAGGAGGTCGTGGGTTCGAATCCCGCTACCCCGACACGAAAAATGGCTACTCCCTTCGGGAGTGGCCATTTTTCGTTGTGCTTGTTGGCCCGCCCTTCGGTCGGCGCGAAGTGGCTAGCCCCTTCGGGGCTGGCCACTTTTGCTTTGTGCTTTCTGGCCCGCCCTTCGGGCGGCGCGGACCCGGGCGCGGCGCGGCACCGGGCCGAGGTGCGAAGGTGCGCTCCCGAATTCGAAGGAGAAACGTGGGGGCGACCCCGTCGGATCCTTATGTTTTGGGTTGCGAAGCGCCGGATCTCCTTCGAATTCGGAGCCACGACACGGGAAGCGGTAGCACGTGACCACTACGGGGACTCGTGAGAACGAGCGTTCTCTGTTTTGATCGTTGTGGGGAAAGACCCCGATGACCACGAGGATCCCCAGTGATGAAACCCCGGCCGGCAGCGCTTCGCGCTGCCCTGACCACCCTGACCGCCGCCGCGATACTCGCGAGCGTGCTAACAACCGGACCCACCGCGGCCACCGCCGCGGAGGTCCCCCAGCCACAGACGGCCGCCGCCGCTCCGACCACGGCCGACCTCTCCGGCGACATGATCGCCGTGCCGCCCACCGTCTCTACCCCCTCCTCCCGACGAAGCACCGGCGCGACCACGCAGTCCGAGTCGGCGCAGTCCCAGTCAGCTCAGGCAGCGTCCACGGTCAGTGTCGAGAAGATCTACGTCAGCCGCGCTGCCGCAACCGCCACAACTGCCGACGACTCGTCAAGCCTCAAGCTCGACGACGCCTCGATCAAGGCCGCCGTCTCGTCGCTCCACGACTACTGGTGGGAGCAGTCGTCGCACACCGTCGACATCCAGCTCGCCGGAATCGAGAACGACTCTCTCGCCCAGAAGACCTGTGACGCCAACACCACCCTCAACGGCGTCTCAGCCAAGGCGTTCGGCGGCTCGTTCGCGAACTTCTCCTGGATCAACACGCACCGCCACCTCCTCGTGCTCAGCCGCGAGGCCTGCGGCACCGTGGCCTTCGGCACCCTGGGCGGCAACGGCGGTCTGATCTTCAGCGGTTACGGCACGGAGCAGTCGCTGGCCGTCCCGATCCTGCTGCACGAGTTCGGCCACAACCTCGGTTTCCAGCACGCCAACGCCGGCTTCTGCCGCAGCGCCAAGGTCTTCGACGGAACCGACAACGACTTCTCCCTCGTACCCGCGAACACGACTACGAGCGTCCAGTGCCCCGTCCGCGAGTACGGCGACTACGCCGACATCATGGGCTACTCCTTGAACGGTGCCAGGCCCGGGCTCTCGAGCCTGCAGCGCTCCCTCGCCGGCTACATCACCGATGTGACCGACGACAGCGCGGTTGGCACCAGGAGCTTCACCATCAAGCCGCTTTCCGGTAGCGCCTCGGGCCGCTCGCTCCGCATCGTCGACCCGGTCAGCAAGGCCGTCTACTACGTGGAGTACCGCACCAAGACCGGAGCCGACGCGTCGAATGCGGAGTTCGCGGGCTACCGACAGAACTGTGAGTCGATCACGGGCGGGTTCACGCTGTGCGCGCTCGGAAGTAGTGCCACGAGCGGCAGCGTCAGGATCCTGCGCACCCTCCCCAACTCGAACGACTCGCGCACCTACCCCGCCACCGTCGTGCTCGCCGCTGGGCTCGACTCGAAGAACGACCCCACGCGCCGCGACACCCACCTCGACAAGGGCGAGAGCTTCACCGACTACGGCAGCGGCTTCTCGCTCAAGGTCATCTCGCTCAACCCGTCGTCCGGGGCGGTCGTGTCGGTCCGTCTCGGGACGGCCCCGACCTTCTCGGCCAAGAAGCCGGCCACCACGGCGACCACCACGACCCTGAAGGTCAACCGAGCCACGCAGACCTACGGCTCGTCGACCCGTATCACCGCGACCGCGAGGGTCTCAGATCGCGAAGGCGGCATTCCCAACGGCACGCTGACCCTCAAGCGCGGCGGAACCACCGTCTCAAAGGGCGCGGTGCCGAAGAATGGCGCCGTCGCGTACACACTGCCGAAGACACTCGCTGCCGGCTCGTACGCGCTCAAGGCAACGTATGCGCCGTCGTCGGAGGCCTTCGCGGCGTCGACATCGTCGACCGTCAAGGTGGCAGTGACGAAAGCGAAGTCGACGACGCGCTCCTCGCTGTCGCACACGAAGATCGCCCGCAGTGGCACGCCCCAGGTGGCCGTCGCCGTCAGCGCCCCGGGCGTCGCTGCACCTACGGGAACCGTAACCGTGTCGGCCAACGGCAAGGTCGTCAAGCGCTACACCCTGACGAGCGCGAAGAAGGGTCGCGTGACGCTGTCGCTGCCCAAGTTCACTACGGCGAAGAAATACACGATCACGACGAGCTTCAGCGGGTCGACCTCGACGGCGTCGAGCAAGGCCTCGGCCGGCACCCTGACCGTCACGAAGTAGCTGCGTGACCCGCTTGGGGGCTCCCCCGGCTGTGACGCCCTGCCTAGGCTGTGATCGCGACTTATCAGGGGAGAATCGCGTGACCGACACCACCACCAGGGCGCCCGTTTCGGGCTGGTACGTCGACCCCTCGGGCCGGGCGCCGTACCGCTGGTGGAGCGGTGAGAACTGGACGACCGAGACGCTCGAAAGCCTCCCCTCCGAGGCGTTCGTCGACTGCAGCGAAGCCGCTCTCCCGACCCGGCGCAGCCTCCGCGAGGCACGTCCGGTCGGAGGGGCCCCTGCATCCGGCGTGACAGCGACCTCCCCGACCGCCACCCCCTGCCCACCGGCGAGTGATCGCACCCAGTCCACTTACGTGCCGGTGAATCCTCTGGCGCACGAGAACGCCCACCACGGCTCTGCCTCGCCGGCGACTGCCCGCTGGTCGACGCCCGCAGCCTGGATCGCCAACGCCCCGCAGCAGCCCGATCACGCCGTATACGGCACCGGGGTGCCCTTCGCCCGTCAGCAGCGGCGAGTGCCGCTCGTGCGGGCGACCAACCGCCCTGCGCGAAACGGGTTCGCGCTCGGAATCCTCAGCACCCTCATCCTGATCGGCGTGGTCGGCGCCACGGTCGTGACCGGCCGGCTCTACACCGTCTGGTCGCTCTGGACCGTCGTCGGCCTCATCTGCAGCATCGTCGGCATCGTCCGCGCGAACGGGTGGGAGGCCCGAGGGCTGGTGCCGATCGGACGTGCGCGCGCCGTCGCGGGGCTCGTGCTCTGTGCGGTGTCCCTGCTCGGCCAGACGACGGAGACGGCGCTGGCCGTGGCCGGCAGTTACGGGCCCGTAGCGGTGAGCCCCGCGGGGGCTGCCGGATCCTCGGCCCCTGGCCAGGCGCCCGTGATCGGGATCCCGCAGCCGGACGGAGCACTCGTCTACTCGCGGGCGCAGGCCCAGTCGTCGATCGCCGCAGCCTACGCGTCGGCCTTGAAGTCAGAACCGGCCCGGGTGGCGTGCCCCGCCTCCGAGGCTCTCGCCGTAAGCGTGTCGTTCAGCTGCCGAGTGGTGGTCGCGGGCGGAACTGCGACGACGGCGCACGTGACGATCGTGGACTCCGCCGGGCACGCCGAGATCCAGGTCAGCTAGACCGGTGCCACCTAGGCCAGCGCGCCGCCCGACTCGTCGAGGTAGCAGGCCCCGCACAGCGCCTCGTAGGTGACCTTCTCGCCGTCGATCGCGACCTGCTCGCCGTCGAACACGTAGCGGCCGTCGAACAGACGCGCGTTGAAGATCGCCTTGCGACCGCACCGGCAGATCGTCTTCAGCTCTTCGAGCGAGTGGGCCACCTCGAACAACCGCGCAGCCCCCTCGAACGCGTGCGTGCGGAAGTCGGTGCGGATGCCGTAGGCCAGTACGGGAATGTCGTCGCGGACGGCGATCCGCAGCAGGGCGTCGACCTGGGATGCCGAGAGGAACTGAGCCTCGTCGACGAGGAGGCAGGCGACGTCGCGGCTGGATCCTTCGGTGTCGGTCTCGGCGACCACGGCCCGACGGGCGGCCGCGAACGTCTCGGCGAGGTCATCGCCCGGGCGCACCAGGAAGTCGGTCGTACGGGTCACGCCGAGCCGGGAGACGATCTGGTCGTCGCCCTTGGTGTCGGTGTCGGGCTTCGCGAGGAGCACCCGCTGGTGGCGCTCTTCGTAGTTGTAGGCGGCCTGGAGCAGCGACGTGCTCTTGCCGGAGTTCATCGCGCCGTACCGGAAGTAGAGTTTCGCCACCCCGAGAGGTTACAGCGCCCTACTGCAGGTAGCCGTCTTCGGCCGCGCGACGGATCAGCTCGGCCTTCTTCGAAGCCGGACGGTTCGCCTTCGCGTACTTCTCGCGCACGCGGCGCAGGTACGTCTTCGCGGTCTCGTACTGCACGTTCATCTGCTGAGCGACCTCGTTGGTCGAGAAGCCTGAGACGTAGAGACGGAAGGCCTCGGCCTCGCCAGCGCTGAGCTTGGGGCGGCTCTGGTTGGCCGCACCGACGGGCAGCGGGCGCCAGTCACGCTGGGGAGCACTGTCGCGGGCCACACCCATCACCTGGCGAGCGGCGTCCATCACCTCGCGCATGGGTAGGGCCTTCGAGAGGAAGGCGGAGGCGCCGGCGTCGAGGGCCCGCTCACGCGACTCTCGCGTGTCGAGGCTCGAGAGCACGACGACCTTGGCACCGGCGGCGCGGCAGGTGCGAACCCGCGCCTCGATCGACACCGGCTCTTTCAGCTGGAAGTCGAGGAACACCAGGTCGGTCGGGAAGTTGTCGCTGTGCACCAGCTGCAGCCAGGTGTGAGCGGTGAGCACGAGGTCGAAGTCGTACGCGTTCACGTTGATCCAGCTCGACAGACTGTCGAGGAGGACTTCGTGGTCGTCGAGGATCGCCAGACGGACGCGACGCTGAGACGGCGCATCGGGCGTGAGGGAGTTCCAGGAAGCGACCGGGACGGGCCGCGCCGAAGCCGACCGGAGAGTGTTGCTACCGTTCGAATCAGTGCTGGGCATAAGAAAACCTTAGTGTCAGGAGGGATCCGTTCACGTCGACGTGGAGGTCGGCGAAAAGGATGCGGAGGACGGCGAAATAGGGGGCGTAGCGCTGCCGGATGGCAACGTCGGGCGAGGTGCTCTCGATACGGAGAAGTGCCCGGACAACCGGGTCGTCGTCGTGAAGCACGACGCTCAGACTGGAGGTGCGGGTGGTGGCGTCGACGGCGAGCGCACTCACGATGGCACGGATCGCCGTGCGCTGATCGCCGGTCATGTGGACTGCCAGCTGCGACCGGTCGAGCACTGTGCCCACCTCGCCCCGCGGGCTGACGTCGAGCATGGCCTGCTCAAGCCAGGAGCGGTCGGCGTCGTCGACGATGCGACGCCGAATCACAGTGGCGACCTCGCCCGCGCGGCGACTGTCGTCGGCGGTGATCTCTCCGCTCTCGACGAGCTGCGAGAAGAACGGCACGACGTCGCGGTTCAGTCCGGTCACACGATCCTGCTGCACCGAGCGGGCGATCCCGGGGCGGAGCGACGAGGCATCCTCGTCGTTCAGCGTGGTGGCACGGGCCATCCACGCTCGCACCTGGAACACGAACGACGACGAGTAGGCCGCCGCCCCCACTCCCAGCGCCGAGAGCGGTGTGACCCCGATGGCGAGGTAGGCCAGCAGGGGCGCAGGAGTCTCGAAGTACGGCACCTCGAACCCGACGACCACGGCGGCGGCCAAGGATCCGAAACTGGTCGCCACGACGAGGTCGCGCGCCGGTCGATAGGGCGCGCACGAGAGCAGCAGGAGCCCGACGGCCGTCGGCCCCCAGTCGTCGCGGATCAACCCGTCAGAACCCGCTGACGCGAGCGCCTCAGCGACCATGGCACCGATGGCAAGAACGACGAGCGCAATGAAATGCGACCGCCGCAGCGGGGCGCGCATGCTGCTCGAGCCGACTGCGACGATGACGATCGCCCCGGCGAGGAACACGAGTGCGAGCACGGTGAGAGCGTGGTCGACGTTCGCATCACTCAGGAACAGGGTTCGCCACAGGGCGAGGGCGCCGGCGAAGAACGCGAGACCGAGCGGAATGGGTCGCAGCTTGAGAGCGCCGAGCGGATCGATCTGCTGGGCGGTGTCTTCTCGGGCGCTCACGCGGCGTCTTCCGCGTCGGTCTGCTGCGTGTCAGCCGGCTGCGCGTCGGCCGGCAGTCCGATCATGACCGAGGTGCCACTGCCGGGTGACGACCAGATCTGCACGGTGCCGCCGACGCGCTCGATGCGGGCCCTGACGGAGTTGCGCACGCCGAGACGGTCTCGCGGGGTCTCACTCTCGGTGAAGCCCACGCCGTTATCGATCACCATGATCGACACGTCGGGGCCGGCGCCGAGAATCACCAGCTCCGCCTCGGTCGTGCCGGAGTGCCGGAGTACGTTCGCGAAGCACTGGGTCACGGCCAGGGCGAGCGCCTTTGCCCGCTCGGCGGTGAGCCTCGTCAGAGCGGCGACGTCGCCCGTCACCGTCACGTCGAGGCCTTGGTCTTCGGCACGGACGACGGCCGCCCCCAGCGGTGAGGTCTCCCACTCGTCGAACGTGCTGTCTCGGGAGTGAGCCTGCTCCAGCCACTCCTGCCCGATGAGCACCTGCAGGTCGCGCTCCATCGCCCCGCTGAGCTCAGGGTCGAGTCGCCCGGGCTCGCTCAGCGACAGCGCCGCGAGATGGCTGAGGACGGTGTCGTGCACGAGCGCGGAGGCCTGCTGCTCGATCTCGAACCGCATGACCGACACCTGCTCTTCGCGGGCGGCCCGGTGGAGGTTCGGCTGAAGGCGCGAGGCCCGTTCACGAGCGACCAAGGATCCGCCCATCGTGGCAACGATCAAGAGGAAGCACAGCAGCGCCGCCACATCGACCCGGTGAGCAGACCCCGTCTGGAACGACGCGACCTGCGTCGCCACCTCCCCGAGCACGAGACCGACCGTGGCCCAGAGCGGGCCGCGGCGAGCGGAGAGCCCCGATCCTCCGACCAGAATGAGCGCGAGCTTGGGGAGCGAGACCGTGAACGCGTCGGAGGAGTCGACGCTGGCGATCTGCGAGAGGACGGTGATGGCGTACACGTACACCGAGGCACCGCCGACGACGAGGTACGCCACGGTCGTCAGGGTCGACCGGACCCGCTCGACCAGAACGAGCAGCAGGAGCATCGGCACCAGCGCAATGAGAGCGGGCCAGAGGATCAGGGCCGGACGCGCGAATTGGAGCGTGATGAGCAGGACCGTGGCAGCTACGAGAAGGACCGTGGCGATCGCGTGACAGGCTCGTGCGATGGCCCGTGCCGAGCTTTGAGGAGCGAGGTGGGTCGGGAGGCCGAGCAGCACGCATCCTCCTTCTCTCAAGGCATTGCAGCCGCCGAGGGGTGCCGGGGGCTACTCGAAGTATGGCAAACCCGGCGCCTCCCTGTGTACCCCGGTTTCAGGGGACAGAGGCGAAAGTGATTGTCGCCTGCCTGGGATTTGTGCCCCGAACGCGGTCCAGGGGTGCCCGCACGGGCCCGTCAGCGGCACAGTCGCTCGACATCTGGGCCAAAAGCTCGCTCCGGGAGGTGGCACCTTGCTGGCGACGTTTTGCGCGGCGTCAAATGTGACGGATTTCGAAGCGCGCCTGTATTTCGATTCGCGTCAAATTTGAACGGGCGCAAAATGTCTCTACGAAGGAGTGGCCCCCGGCGCGCGCGACCCAACCTGGCCGGGCGCGCACGACCCAACCTCGCCACACGGGCCGGAGACCTGGGTCCTCGTTCACGCCGAAGGGACCCCGGCGTCGGGGGTGATCGGGCCTAGGCGTGGATCCTGAGGGTCTCCGCCGTGGCCTGCATGGTCGCCGCCGCCTTCTGCTCGTCGACTGCGAGCAGCTCGCCGACCGTCGGGATCATGCGCTTGAGCTTGGGAGCCCACTCGTCTTTTTTCGCAGGGAAGCAGCGCTCGAGCACGTCGAGCATGATCGGCACGGCGGTAGAGGCACCCGGCGACGCACCGAGGAGGCCCGCGATTGAGCCGTCGGCCGCTGCGACGACCTCGGTTCCGAATTGCAGCACCCCGCCCTTCTTGGCGTCTTTCTTGATGACCTGGACGCGCTGACCGGCGGTGATGCGGTACCAGTCTTTCGGGTCGGCGTTCGGCATGAACTCGAGAAGGGCCTCGAACTTGGTTCGCTTGGAGGCGGCGAGCTGGCTCACGAGGTACTTGATGAGGTCGAAGTTCGCCAGACCGACCCGGATCATCGGGTAGAGGTTGTGCAGACGGATCGACTTGAACAGGTCGAGATACGAGCCGCTCTTGAGGAACTTCGGGCTGAACCCCGCGTAGGGCCCGAACATGAGGCTCGCCTCGCCGTCGACGACGCGTGTATCGAGGTGGGGCACCGACATGGGCGGGGCGCCGACCGACGCCTTGCCGTACACCTTCGCCTGGTGGGTCGCCACGACCTCGGGGTTGTCGGTGCGAAGAAACTCGCCCGACACCGGAAAACCGCCGAATCCTCGAATCTCGCGGATGCCCGACTTCTGCAGGAGCCCGAGAGCGCCGCCGCCTGCACCCACGAACACGAACCGCGCACGAACCTCGATGGGCTCGTTGGTCGCGCCGCGGTTGAGGGCGATGGTCCAGGTGCTGTCGCGATTCTTGGTCAGGTCCGTGACCCGGTGCCCGAGCGACAGCCCGGCGCCGTTACTCGTGAGGTAGTCGAGCAGCTCACGCGTGAGCGAGCCGAAGTCGACGTCGGTGCCCGCGAGAATGTGCGTCGCGGCGATCGGCTGCCCGCCGGCGCGACCGGGAATCAGCGACGGCGCCCACTTGGCGATCGTCTCCGGGTCGTCGCTGAACTCCATGCCCGTGAAGAGCGGGTGGCCGTCGAGAGCCTCGTGCCGTTTGCGGAGGTACTCGACGTTGGCTGCGCCCCAGACGAAGCTCATGTGCGGTGTCTCGTTGATGAAATGATCGGGCTCGGGCAGCGCGCCCTCGCCGATCAGGAACGACCAGAACTGGCGCGAGACCTGAAACTGCTCGTTGACCTTGACGGCACTCGAGATCTCGATCGAGCCGTCGGCCTTCTGAGGGGTGTAGTTCAGCTCGCACAGAGCGGAGTGGCCGGTGCCCGCGTTGTTCCACGGGTTGCTGCTCTCCTGCGCGACGTCGTTCAGCGCCTCGTAGATCTCGATCGACCAGTCGGGCTGGAGCTGCTTCAGCAGCGCCCCCAGGGTCGCAGACATGATTCCGCCGCCGATGAGGGCGACGTCGATGGGCTCCGTTGCAACAGTCACGACGCCGATTCTAAGCCGTCGCGCTCGCACGCCTCTCAGCCACGATCTCGGCGATCTGCACGGCGTTCAACGCGGCCCCCTTGCGCAGGTTGTCGTTCGAGATGAACAGGGCCAAGCCGCGGTTGCCCGGCGCCCCCTCGTCGTGGCGGATGCGCCCGACGAAACTCGGATCTTGCCCGGCAGCCTGGAGCGGCGTCGGCACATCGGTGAGAACGACACCCGGCGCGGACGAGAGGATCTCGGTGGCCCGCTCGGGCGTGATGTCGCGAGCGAACTCGACGTTGATCGACAGCGAGTGGCCGGTGAAAACCGGAACGCGCACGCAGGTGCCGCTGACGCGCAGGTCAGGAAGCTCGAGGATCTTGCGGCTCTCGTTGCGGAGCTTCTTCTCTTCGTCGGTCTCGTTCAGGCCGTCGTCGACGAGGTTGCCGGCGAACGGGATCACGTCGAACGCGATCGGTGCGACGTACTTGACCGGCTCGGGGAAGTTCACGGCGGAACCGTCTTGCACGAGGCCGATCGCGTCTTGCGCGACAGCCGCGGTCACCTGCGACAGCAGCTCTTCAGCCCCGGCGAGCCCCGACCCGGAGACCGCCTGATAGGTGCTGACTGTCAGGCGTTCGAGGCCCGCTTCGGCGTCGAGTACCTTGAGCACCGGCATGGCCGCCATGGTCGTGCAGTTCGGGTTGGCGACGATGCCCTTGACGGCCTGCTCGATCGCATGCGGGTTGACCTCGCTGACGACCAGGGGAACGTCAGGATCCATGCGCCACGCGCTCGAATTGTCGATCACGAGCGCTCCGGCGTCGGCGAACCGCGGCCCGTGCTTCTTCGACCCCGTCGCACCGGCCGAGAACAGAGCGATGTCGAGGCCCGACGGATCGGCCGACTCGATGTCTTCGACGACGACGTCTTCGCCGCGGAACGGCAACGTCGTGCCGGCCGAGCGCGACGTCGCGAAGAAACGGATCTCGGCGATCGGGAACTCGCGCTCTTCGAGCAGGCGGCGCATCACGGCGCCCACTTGGCCGGTTGCGCCGACAACGCCTACGCGGAGTCCTTCAGCCATGGGTTCGTCTCTTTCGTGTCGTGTCGCGGGGTGTCGGGGGGTGTCGTGTCGCGGGGTGCCGTGTTGCAGGGTGCCGTCTCGCGGGGCGTCGAGCGTGTGGATGCCCGGTGTCGTGGGGCGAGGTGTCTGCTCGCTGAACCCCGTGGGATCCTTGTTTCTTCCCGGCGCGTCAGCGGCCGGTGCCGCCGTGCACGACCGCGATCTCGTCGCTGTCGAGGCCGAAAGCGGCGTGGACGACTCGCAGGGCGTCGTTGAGGGTGTCGGCCCGCGTGACGACCGAGATGCGGATCTCGCTGGTCGAGATCATCTCGATGTTGATGCCCGACTCGTAGAGAGCAGTGAAGAGCTTTGCGCTGACCCCGGCGTTCGTGCGCATCCCGGCCCCGACCAGGGCGAGCTTGCCGATCTGGTCGTCGTACAGGAGGCTCTGGAACTGGATCGCCTCGCGCTCGGATTCGAGAGCCTGCATGACGGTCGTTCCGTCTGACTTCGGCAGGGTGAACGAGATGTCGGTGAGGCTCGTCGCCGCAGCGGAGACGTTCTGCACGATCATGTCGATGTTCGCGCCCGTCTTGGCGACAGTGCGGAAGATCTCGGCCGCCTTGCCGGGCTTGTCGGGCACGCCGACGACCGTGATCTTGCCCTCGCTAAGGTCTCCGGCCACACCGGCGATGATCGGCTCTTCCACGTTCTCTCCCTCTTTCGGGTTGACGACAAGTGTGCCCTCGTTGTTGTTGAACGACGAGCGGACGTGCAGGGTGACGCCGTGGCGCCGGGCGTACTCGACCGCGCGGATGTAGAGGACCTTCGACCCGGCAGCGGCCAGCTCGAGCATCTCTTCGCTGGTGATCCGATCGAGTTTGCGGGCCTTGGGCACGACGCGGGGATCGGCGGTGAAGATTCCGTCGACGTCGGTGTAGATCTCGCAGACGTCGGCGTCGAGGGCTGCCGCGAGCGCGACGGCCGTGGTGTCGGATCCGCCGCGACCGAGAGTCGTGATGTCGCCCGTCGTCCGGTTGAAGCCCTGGAAGCCGGCGACGATGGCGATCGCACCCTGGTCGAGCGCCTCGCGGATGCGGCCGGGCGTGACGTCGACGATGCGGGCCTTGCCGTGCTGGGCGTCGGTGATCATTCCGGCCTGGCTGCCCGTGTAGGAGCGGGCCTCGACACCCAGACCGCGGATCGCCATGGCGAGCAGGGCCATGCTGATGCGCTCCCCCGCGGTCAGGAGCATGTCGAGCTCGCGGCCGGCCGGGATCGGGGTGACCTCGTTGGCTAGATCGAGCAACTCGTCGGTGGTGTCGCCCATTGCGCTCACCGCGACGACGACCTCGTTGCCCGCCTTGCGCGTCTCGACGATGCGCTTCGCGACCCGCTTGATGCTCTCGGCGTCGGCAACGGACGATCCGCCGAATTTCTGCACGATCAAGCTCACGGAAGGGCTCCTGGGGGTCGGGGGTACTGGCCTTGAAATTGTATGGGACGTTTCGTCGGCGTTACGGCGTTACGGCGCTGTGGCCGGTGCACCCGGTCCGCCCCGCGCGTGCAACCTGACGCGCTTCGGCCAATCTGACCTGGCTCGCCGCGTCGGTTTGGCCGAAACGCGTCACATCACCTTGCCTTCCGCACGCCTGCGGCCGCGAGCAACCCGTCGAGGCGTTCAGCACGGGTGACGTCACTCCACATCCAGCGCACGACGGTACGAACCTCGGGGAGCGCCCGGAGTCGATCTTCTCGCCGCTTTTCAGCAACGACAGCGTCGGCAGGGGCCGCCCCTTTGAGGTAGTTCCCCTGTGAGTACTTGACATAGCCGTCGAATTCGCCGATCACGCCAAATTGCGGCCACCAAAAATCGGCGTACCCGATCAGGCCCCACTTATCGACGAAAGGCTGCTGCAGCACAGGTGGCGGCCATCCACGCTCGTTGAGAACCACTCGACTCAGCGATTCTCCTGGCGACCCCGACCGCCCATCCACGAACGATCGAACAGTTCCGAATCGGCGGTGGGCTCGAATCGCGCCTCGTCGACGAGATGCCTCATCGAGCTGATCGAGAGTCAGAACGGTTTTATCGGCTTCATCGCTGCCGGGAACCACAGGACCGTGCTCCTGAGGATCGCGGAGAGCGCTGTCGAGTGAGACGACGGCTTCTGCAAACGGAAGGTTCGTGGCCAAGTCGAGCGCCGTTCGACCGGGCTCCGTCACGCGGTAGCCGTAGCGCCATTCCGTGTCGCTCGATGCCAAAGGAGACGCGTGCACCAACCGCGTCGCCCCTTTGCGAGATCGAGCTACGACGGGATCGGTCACCGCCGGCCTATCGGGCCACGGCTGGAGTGACGCCCAACCATGAAAGGCCGCGGCCGTGAGATGTGAGAAGGCGCTGGTGTCGCTGACGCTTGGCCGGATGGCCTCGGCTCGGAGCAGATGCTGGACTCGGAGGTCGAGGGCGGACCAGGTGCTCGAGGGAAGAAAAACCCCCGGCACGATCCGCGTGAGCTCGCCCCGATCGGCCGCGCGACGGAGCGAGTGGTCGTCGTGACCGGCCCGCAGGAGGTCAGACGTTCGAATAAGGTGGGAGACGGCCGGCGAAAATGTCATACATCAACGATGACGGAGTGAGCCTGCGCGTGGAGGGCCCGCAAGCAAGTTGTGGATAACTCGATGTGACGGTTGACGCTGCGCAAACCGACGCGGATCGGCCATCCAGACGCGGCGAGCCGCGTCAGTTTGGCCGATTCGCGTCAGGTTGCCAAGCCCCGAGCCCCGAGCAAGCGCGTCGCTAGTCGCTGACGACCCGCCGCCCCTCGAACGCACGCCCGAGCGTGACCTCGTCGGCGTATTCGAGGTCGCCGCCGACGGGCAGCCCCGACGCGAGCCGGGTGACGCGCAGCCCGAACGGCGAGAGCATCCGCGACAGGTAGGTGGCGGTGGCCTCGCCCTCGAGGTTGGGGTCGGTCGCGATGATGACCTCGGTGACGGTGTCATCGGCGAGGCGCTGCACGAGCTGGCGGATGCGCAGGTCGTCGGGACCGATGCCGTCGATGGGGCTGATCGCGCCGCCGAGCACGTGGTACAGGCCGCGGAACTCGCGCGTGCGCTCGATCGCCTGCACGTCTTTCGCCTCTTCGACGACGCAGATGGTCGCGGGTGACCGACGAGGATCGCGGCAGATCGAGCACCGCTCTTCTTCGGTCACGTTGCCGCAGATCTCGCAGAACCGCACCTTGGTCTTGACGTCGACGAGCAGTTCGGCGAGTCGCGTCGTGTCGAAAGTTTCGGTCTGCAGGATGTGGAAGGCGATGCGCTGAGCCGACTTCGGCCCGATACCGGGAAGACGCCCGAACTCGTCGATCAGGTCTTGGACGATGCCTTCGTACACGTCAGTTGCTCTCGATCGGTGGTGCGGACAGCGGGCTCACGCGCGGCGCGATCGTCTCTTCCTGGATGAACTGCGCCCCGAGGATCTCCCGCACGACCGCCTCGCCGTAGCGCGAGGTCTGAGGAATGGTGCGCCCGGCGCTTCGCGGTGCCGTGGTCGGAGTCGAAACCGAAGGATCCGGCTGCCGCCCCGCCGCGTCGGGCTGCGACTGGCTTGCGCCGCCCTCGATCGGCGGTGTCGCGCCTAACGGGGGCACTCCTCCGGCCGGCTCCTCCGTGATCGTTTCTGGAAGGTCGGGCTCGGGAATGTCGCCGATGGGCTCATCCGGCTCGGGTGGAGCGGACTGCGGGATGGCAGCGACATCCCAGCCCGTGGTGGGTGCGGACGCGGTGGGCGGTGCCGATACGGACGTCGAAGCGCTGGACGCCGGTGCCGATGCCCGTGGTGCGGACTGGGCCGGAGCCGGAGCCGATGCCGAGGGAGCCGACGCCGACGCGCCGGAAGCCGACGGGGCCGTAGCCGGTGCCGGAGCCGATGCGGGCGAGTCGCTGGCGCGGGCCGACTCGACGGGCGCTAGCGTAGCCGCCGGGGCTGGCGGCTGGGCCGGTGTCGTCGATTGCGAGGAGCCGCCGGCCTCGTCGACGCGTGCGATGTACTTGACACGAATGCCGAGGACCTGCTGGATGGCACGTCGGAGGAATTCGCTGACTCCTTCGCCGGCACCGACGGGTCGCTTGAACAGCTCGACGTCGTTGTGACTCGGGAACAGCAGTGTCAGAACGTCGCCGGTGAAATCGCGAACGGTGGCGGTCATGACAACCATCCAGGCGGACAGCTTGTCGCGCTCGACGATCTCGAGGATCTCGGGCCAGCTGTCGCGGAGCTGCTGCAAGCTGACGGTGCCCCCGGCGACACCAGCGCCGGGCTTCTCGACCGCGTTCTCGACCTCGGGCGTCTGCGCCCAGGCTGCGGAGTGCGACGAGCCAGGCAGCGACGGTTCGGCGGGATCCGGCTGAGCGGCGGACGACGGAGACGACGACGCCGATGCGGGCGACGAAACGGCAGCGGCAGGCACGGCGGCAGGAGAAGAGGCAGCAGGCACGTCGGAAGAAGCAGAAGAGCCACTGGAGACGGCAGGTGCAGCCGGCGCGACCTGGGCCCAGGCGTCGGCGGCGGCCGCTGGAGAGGACGAAGTAGGAGACGACGAGGCAGGCGTCGACGAAGTCGGTGCTGCGGAGGCAGGGGTGGACGACGATGCGGTGGCACCGGGAGAGGCAGAACCGGCAGCCGCAGAGGCGACACGAGAAGCAGGAGCCGAAGCAGCAGGGGCAGCACTAGCAGGCACGCCGCCAGCAGAAGCCCCGGCAGAGCCGGCAGGAGCGGAAGAATCAGACACCCCGACCCGACGCTCGAGCCGCTCGACCCGCGCGAGGGCGCCGCGGCCGGACTCGTCGCTCTCGGGCACGAGGATGCGCGCGACCATGAGCTCGAGGTGCAGTCGCGGCGAGGTCGCGCCGGTCATGTCGGTGAGTGCCCGGTTGACCACGTCGGCCGAGCGAGAGAGCTCGGCCTGGCCGAACGAGTGGGCCTGGCGGCCGAGATGGTCGAGCTCGTCGGCGGTGATACCGCGCAGCACGGCGGAGGCGCCCTCGTTGGTGGCGCCGACGACGATGAGGTCGCGCAGGCGCTCGAGGAGGTCTTCGACGAACCGGCGCGGATCTTGACCGGTCTGGACGACTCGATCGATGGCGGCGAAGGTCGCGGCACCGTCGCGGGCACCGAGAGCATCGATCACGCCATCGAGGAGCGATGCGTGCGTGTAGCCGAGCAGCGCGACGGCCCGCTCGTATTCGATCGATCCCGCCTCGGACCCGGCCATGAGCTGGTCGAGCAGCGAGAGCGTGTCGCGCACAGACCCGCCACCGGCGCGGACGACGAGCGGCAGCACACCGGGTGCGGCCACGACACCCTCGGTCTCGGAGAGCGACCCGATGTAGTCGAGCATCTGCGCGGGCGGAACCAGCCGGAACGGGTAATGGTGGGTGCGCGACCGGATCGTGCCGATGACCTTCTCGGGCTCGGTGGTCGCGAAGATGAACTTCACGTGCTCGGGCGGCTCTTCGATGATCTTGAGCAGGGCGTTGAAGCCCTGGTTCGTGACCATGTGGGCCTCGTCGAGGATGAAGATCTTGTAGCGGTCGCGAGCCGGCGCGAAGATCGCCCGGTCGCGAAGGTCGCGGCTGTCTTCGACACCACCGTGGCTCGCGGCGTCGATCTCGATGACGTCGAGCGAGCCGCTGCCGTCGCGAGCGAGTTCGACACAGCTGGGGCAGACGCCACAGGGGGTGTCGGTGGGGCCCTCAGCGCAGTTGAGACAGCGAGCAAGGATCCGCGCCGACGTCGTCTTACCGCAGCCCCGGGGGCCGCTGAAGAGATACGCGTGGTTGACGCGGTTCGTTCGCAACGCTGTGCGGAGCGGATCGGTCACCTGAGTCTGACCGATGAGTTCGGCAAAAGTCTCGGGCCGGTAGCGGCGATATAGAGCGGTGACCACGGAGAAAGACTAGCCGTCGCCACCGACACTCGGAGCCCCGGGAACACGAACGGAGCGGCCCTCCCCCACCCGAAGGGGGAAGGCCACTCCTCACGGCGCTAGCGTCTCCTCGACCTGAATGTGCTCAGTGCGCGGGATGCACCCAACATCCCGAGACCGAGCGCGAGGATGCCTGCGCCCACGGCCGCCCATGGGAGGACGGTCGAGCCTGTGAAAGCGAGGGCGCCGTCGACCAGCGACTCGGGGGTGCCGGTTCCGCCGGTGCCTGCCGGCGAGAGAGCCGGATCCTGGTTGGATCCCGTTCCCGAGCCGGAGCCCGTTCCGGTGCCACCAGAGCCGGAGCCCGTGCCGCCGTTACCGGTGCCGGTACCGCCGCCTGTGCCGCCACCCGTGCCCGGCTGGCCGCCACCCGTTCCCGGCTGGCCGCCCCCGGTGCCGGGGTCGCCGCCACCGGTGCCGGGGTCGCCGCCTCCGGTGCCCGGCTCGCCGCCACCGGTACCGGGCTGGCCACCACCGGTCGACGGCGGGCTCATCACGCCGAACACGGTCGACACCGGGTCGGAGTTGGAGCCGAGCACGGTCTCCGTCGCGGTCAGGGTGTGCTGGCCGGGAGCGACCCCCGAGATGTCCAGCGTCCAGGCGCCGTTGTCATCGGCCGTGGTCGTGAAGTTGCGGCCGTTGTCGACGGACACCGTCACGAGAGCTCCAGGATCCGACGTCCCGGCCACGCGGATGGTGGCCGTTCCGTCCGTGGTCGCCAGGAACGTCGAGCCCGGTGCCGGCTGCGAGATCACGATCGGATCGGTCGCCCGCACCAGGAAGTCCTGGCTCGGGGCGCTCGTCGTGAGTCCGTTAGCGGTCTGCGATGCCACGAACGAGTGCGAACCGGTCGAGACTCCCGGGTACAGGACGCTCCACTCTCCCGCGTCGCTCGCAGTCGTCGTCAGGGTGACGCCGTCGTCCAGGACCACGGTCACCAGGGCGCCCGCGGTCGCGGTGCCCGAGACGGTGACCGGCTCGGAGCCGTTGCCGTCGCGGTCGACGATCAGCTCGTCAGGCGCCGGGGCGAGAACCGTGATCGTGCCGGCCGGAGCCGCGCTGACCACCGTGAACGCGACGCTGACGGGAGCCGATGTCGAGGCCCCGACGGTTTCGGTGGCCGAGACGCTGTGACTGCCTACGCCGACCCCCTCGAGCGGGATGCTCCAGGATCCGTCGCCGGCGGCGGTGGTCGTGACGACCGTCCCGTTGTCGAGTCGCAGCCGGATGGCGGCGCCGGGTTCGGCCCGACCGGTGACGGTGATCGTCGCCGGTCCGGTCGCCGGGGCGCTGATGCGCTGACCCGCAGTCGGTGCGCTGATGGTGATCGGCGCTGCCTGGGATCCTTCGATCGAGACGCTCGCCGAGCCGGTGACGTCGCCGCCGGTCGTCTGCGTGACCACGATCGTCTGCGGGCCGTCGGGAACTGCGGTGACCGTCGTCGCCCAGGTTCCGTCGGTGCCGACCGTGACCGTGCGGGTGATCCCGGAGCCGAGGTCGACCTCGATGGTCGAGCCGGGGTCGCCGGTTCCGCGGACGGTGACGTCGAAGTAGCCGTCACCGTCGTCGTCGCGGACGATCTGACCCGTGGTCGGGCTGGTGATCGTCAGTCCTACGACCGGGGTCGCGGTTTCGACGACCGAGAACGGCACCCGCGTGGGATCGCCTGCGACTCCCCCGAAGGTCTGCGTCGCCGAGGCGACGTGATCTCCGGCCGAGACGTTCGCGAACCGTGCCGACCAGGTGCCCTGCGCGGTCACCCTGACGGTCGTGGCGGGCGAACCCGTCACCGCAACCGAGACGGTGGCACCGGGCTCACCGGTTCCGGTCACGACGATCGTGGGAGTGGTTCCGGCGGTGACCTCGTACTGCTGGTTGCGCTGCGGCGAGGTGATCGCCGCGGCGGCCGCAGCCCGCGTCGTGATGGTGCTCGTGACCGGTGTCGTGGCTCCGTCGGCCAGCGTCTCGCTTGCGGCGATCGTGTGGTCACCGTTGTCGACGCCGGTGAAGGTCACCGACCAGTCGCCGTCCGAGTCGGCGTTGACCGTCTTCGGTGTGCCGCCGTCGAGCGTGACGCTGACGAGGGCTCCCGGGTCGGCCGTCCCGGAGACCGGCAGGCTCGACGTCGTGCTGCCCACCGGAGTGACGACGGTCGATCCGTCGCGCGGTGTCGTGATCGCGACGGCGTCGCCGACCACGACCTCGAGCGGCTGCGTCACATCGGGCAGAGTGGCTCCGTCGACGGTCTCGCTCACCGTGACGGTGAACTGGCCCACGGGGACGTCGGCCACGATGACGGACCAAGTGCCGCCGGCAGACACGGTGTCGGTGCCGGTGAGGCCGGCGCCGAGCGACACGGTCACCCGGGCTCCCGGCTCGCCGGTACCCCGCACAGTGATGTCGGCGGTCGAGTCAGCGGTCGACACGGGGAACGAAGCTCCCGAATCCGGGGCCGTGATGACAGCCGGCGCGACGGTCTCGCCGACGATCGCGAGGCTGTCGGAGCCCGTGACGACGCCGTCGGTCGTCTGCGTGACGACGACCGTGATCGGTCCGACCGGCACGTCCGAGACGGTGACCGCCCAGTCGCCGCCGGTGCCGACGGTCGTCGTGGCGGTGGACCCGCCGCCGAGGTCGACGTCGATGGTCGAACCCGGCTCGCCGGTTCCGGTGAGGGGCACGTCGACCGTGCCGTCACCGGTCGTGTCGGGGATCACGGCGCCCGCTGCGGGGCTGGTGATCGCCACGGGAGCCGCCGGAGCGGCGCTGACCACGACGTCGAAGGTGACGTCGATCGGATCCTGCGCTGTTCCGCCGACGGTCTGCGTGGCCTCGACCACCTGTCCCGTGCCGACTGCGACGCCGGTGTAGGTCGTCGACCAGGATCCGGAGCCATCGACCGTGACGGTCCTCGCGCGTCCTCCGTCGAGCGTCACCAGGATCGATGCGCCCGGCAGCCCGGTGCCCGAGACGGGAACCGTCGCGGTGTCCCCCGCAGCCACGGCGAACTCCTGGCCGGGGCGGGGCGTCGAGATGGTCGCGGCCGGAGCGACGGCCACCTCGAAGGCCCGGACGACTGCCGGGGTGGCGCCGTTGTCGAGGATCTGCAGGGCGCTGACGGTGTGGTCACCGACGGCGACGTCCGGGAACGTGTGGTTCCAGCGGCCGTCGTCGTTCGACGTCACGGTCACCGCGGTGCCGTCGTCGAGCGTGACGCGCACCGTGGTGTTCGGCTGCGCGGTGCCGGCGGCCGGCACATCCACCAGCCCGGTGGCTGTCGCGACGGGGAACGAGGCTCCGACGGCAGGATCCGAGATGGTCACGCCATCCGCGACGGCGACGGTCAGGTCGCGGGTCGCCGGGGTCGAGTCGACTCCGTCGATCGTCTGCCTGACGGTGGCGGTCTTGTCTCCGACAGTCACGTCGCGGACGATGGTCGTCCACTTGCCGTCGCCGTCGACCGTAGTGGTCGCGGTGAGGCCTCCGCCGAGTGACACCGTGAGATCGGCGCCGGGCTGGCCGGTTCCGCTGAACGGCACGTCGACCGTCTCACCGGTGGTACCGACCAGGAGGGTCGTTCCGGCGGCGGGGTCGGTGATGGTGACGGGCGCCGCGGCGGCCACGACGATGCGGACCGTCGCGGGATCGGTCGACGTGGTGCCGCCGATCGACTGGCGGACCTCGATCGTCGGAGTGCCGGTGGGGACGTCCTCGAGCGTCAGCTCGTAGGTGCCGCCCACGGTCGCGGTAGTCGTCGCCGCGGTTCCGCCGGCGATCTCGGCCGTGACGGTCGCTCGTGGCTCGGCCGTTCCGCGCACCACGACGTCGGTCGTCGAGTCGTCGCGGGCGACCGTGAAGATCTGTCCGTCCCCTGGCGTCGCGATCGTGACGTCGGCGCCGGCAACGACCCGGAAGCTGCGGTCGAGTTGGGCCGACGTCGTGCCGCCGACAGTCTGGGTCGCGTGCAGCGTGTAGGGGTCGGCGGAGACGGCGACGCGGGCGAACGTCGTCGCCCAGTTGCCGTCGGCGTCGGCGGTCACGTCGACGGGGTCACCCGCGTCGAGGCGAATGCGGACGGTGGCGCGCGGCTGTGCCGTGCCCGAGACCGGCACGTCGACCCGCGAGGCGGCATCGGCGACGGTGATGGTGCTGCCGGCCCGGGGTGCCGCGATCACGAGGGGTGCGCCCGCCGCGACGGTCACCGTCGAGGTGGTCGGGTCGGAGGTCGTGCCGTCGACGGTCTGCGTCACCGCGATGGTGTGCGTCCCGACGTCGACACCGGTCACGGGTGCCGCCCAGTCGCCGTTGGCGTCGGCCGTCGTCGCGGCCGTGCGGCCGTCGATGTCGATGCTGATGTCGGCGTTGGGCTCGGCGGTGCCGACCACGCGCACGGTTGCGGTGGCGTCGGCATCGGCCACCGTGATCCGACCGCCGTCGACCGGGCTGGTGATGACGACCGGGTCGCCCGCCTCCACCGAGAAGGAGGAGGTGATGGGTGTCGACACCGTGCCGTTGACCGTCTGGGTCACGGAGGCGGTGTAGCCGCCGACCGGCAGGTCGGCGAAGGGAGCGGTCCAGACGCCATTGCCGTCGGCGGTCACCGCCGCGGTGAGGCCGCCGCCGAGGTTCACGTTCACGGGAGCATTCGGCTCGGCACGACCGGTGACGGTGACGTCGACGGTGGAGCCCGGGCCCGCGACGGTGATGACGTCGCCGGCAGCGGGTGAGGTGACGCGGACCGCCGCGGCGGCCGTCACCGTGATGGTGCGGGTTTTGGCCGGCGTGGACGTGGTGCCGACGGTCTCGATGGCGCGGAAGGTCGGGGTACCGACCCCGACTCCCGAGAACGAGGTCGACCAGTTACCGGTCACGGGGTCGGCCGTGACGGTCTTGGTGACGCCGTTATAGGTGACCGCGACGCTGGCGCCGGGTTCGCCGGTGCCGGTCACAGGCACGGTGAGGGTGGCGTCGGCGTCGGCCACCTGCAGCTCGGTTCCGGCGATCGGAGTCGAGATGTCGAAGGGCGCCCCCGCGACGATCGAGAAGGAGGTCGTCGCCGGGGTGTCCGAGGTCGTTCCGCCGACCGTCTGGGTCGCCGAGACGGGGTAGGTTCCGGTGGCGAGGCCCGCTCCGGTGCCGTCGGCCGTGCCGTCGGCGCGAACCGACCAGGTGCCGCCCGCGGAGGCGGTCGTGGTGAGCGTGCGGCCGTCGACGAGCACGTCGACCGTCGCGTTCGGCTGAGCGGTTCCGCGGATGGTCACCGGCAGCACGGAGGCGTCGTCGGCGACCCGGTAGGCGGTGCCCGCCACGGGTGCGGTGATCGCGATCGGCTCGCCCGCGACCACGAAGAACGTCGTCGCCGTGGCGGAGTCCGTCGCGCCGCCCACGGTCTGCGTCGCTTCAACCGAGTAGTCGCCGACGGGCAGGTCGGCGAACGAGACCGTCCAGGCACCGGAGCCGTCAGCCACGGTGTCGCGCACGATCGGTGCGTCGGTGCCTCGCGTCACGGTCACCTCGACCGCGGCGCCGCCGTCAGCACGACCGGCGACGGTCGTGGTGGCTCGCACCGAGTCGGGGTCGGCCACGGCAAATGCCGTTCCGGTGGCCGGCGTCTCGATGACGATGGCGCCACCGACGACGACCGAGAAGTCACGCGCCGCAGTGGTCGAGCTGGTGCCGTTGATCGTCTGGGTCGCGCTGAGGCGGTAGTCGCCCACGGGCACGTCGGCGATCCGGACAGTCCAGGATCCGCCGGCCGACGCCGTGGTGGTTCCGGTGAATCCCGGAGCCAGGTCGGCTGTCACCCGCGCTCCGGCCTGAGCCGTACCGGTGATGACCGCGGTGGTGGTGCCGTTCGCTCCGAACACCGTGACCTCGGTGCCGGGGGCGGGAGCGGTGATCACGACGGGGTCACCCGCGCGGACGGTCAGGGGCTGAGTGACGGCCGGGGAGGTCGTGCCGCCGACGGCCTCGGTAACGGCGATGACGTAGTCGCCGGTGCCGACTCCGGCGACCGGAACGCTCCAGGCTCCGGTGCCGTCGGCAGTCGTCGTGGCGGTGAGTCCGCCACCGAGGCTGACTGCGATGCCGGCGTTCGGCTGGGCCGTTCCGGCCACCGTCACTGCGGTGGTCTGGCCGTCCTGAGCCACGACGACGTCGACCGCGGGGTCGGGGCTCGTGATCGTGACCGGCGCCGCGGCGACGATCGAGTAAGGCCGGACGACCGGGGTCGAGGTCGAGCCGTTCACGGTCTGCGCAGCGCTGATCTGGTAGTCGCCGACGGGGATGGCGGTGAAGTTCGTGGTCCAGGCTCCGGTCGGGCTGGCTGTCACGGTCACCTGGTGGGTGTCGTCGAGGACGACGGTGACCTCGGCACGCGGCTCGGCGGTGCCGGAGACGGTGACGGGGCGAGTAGAGGTGGGTGCCGCGACGACGGACGTCGTACCGGCGGCCGGTGCCTGGATGACGACCGGGTCACCAGCGATGACGCGGAACGCGCGGGTCTGAGCGGGAGAGGTCGTGCCGGCAACGGTCTGGGTGACGCTGGCCGTGTAGTCACCGACCCCGACGTTGCTGAACGGAGCCGACCAGGTGCCGGTCACGCCCGCGGTCACCGAGGTGGAGATGCCCGGGGCGAGCTGAACTGCGACGGTCGCGCCGGCCTGGGCGGTACCCGAGACGGTCACCGGCGTCGTGGCGGTCGGCCCGGCCACGCGGAACTCAGCGCCCGCAGCGGGCGACTGGATCACCAGCGGCGACGACGCGACGACGGTGATGTCGCGGGTGACGGCAGCGGAGGTCCCGCCGCCGACGGTCTGCGTGACGCTGACGGTGTGCGGTCCGACGCCGACGCCCGAGACCGGGATGCTGTAGCTTCCGTCGGCCTCAGCCGTCGTGGTGCCGGTGAGACCGCCGCCGAGCGAGGCGTCGACAGTCGCGTTCGGCTGAGCGGTTCCGACGACCGTGACGGTCGCCGTGGAGTCGGCGCCGGGGACGACGATCTGCGTGCCGTCGGCGGGCGCGGTGACGGTGAGGGCTGCACCGGCGACGACCGAGAAGGGCCGGGTGACGGGAGCCGAGGTGACACCGCCCGATGTCTGAGTCGCACTGACCGTGTACGTGCCAACGGGGACGCCCGTGAGATCCGTGGTCCAGGTGCCGTCGGATCCTGCGGTCGCTGTGCCCGTGATGCCCGACGGAGCGCCGAGGCTGAGGGCGATCGAGGCACCCGGTGTCGCGGTACCGGAGACGGTGACGGGCGTCTTCGCTGTCGGCGAGACGACGGTGAAGGCACGACCCGCGGTGGGAGCCGTGATGGTCAGCGGCTGTTGCGCGACAACGGTGAAGGCGCGGGTCACGGGGCCCGTGGTCGCGCCGCCGAATGTCTGCGTGACACTGGCGGTGACAGAGCCCACCCCCACGGCCGGGATCGTGGAGCTCCAGGTGCCGTCGGCGGCGACCGTCGCGGTGCCGGTGCGGCCCTGACCCAGGTCGACGGCAATGTCGGCACCGGGTTCGCCGGTTCCCGTGACGGTGATCGAACGGGTTGCGGTCGACGTGGCGACGGTGAACTGCTGGCCCGCCGTCGGCGCCGTGATCGTGACCGGCGCGGTGACGGTGGCCTTCACGGTCGACGTCGCCAGATCGATGGTGGCCGCGTTCACCGCGGGCAGCACGCTCAAACGCAGCGCGTGAACCGATCGCGAGCCCGCATCGGTGCCGCGCCCATCCTGGAACCCGGAGGCGTCTTGCGCGTTGACCGTGATCGAGACCAGCTGGTTCAGGATCCCGGGCAGCCCACCGAGGGTGGTGCTCACGGGCCGGGTGACGGCCGCAAGGGTGTCGGGGATGCCGGCGACCGTCGGCTGGAACACTCCGCCGAGCAGGGGAACGAGGGTGCCGTCGACAACCGGCTGGAGTGCAGGGGTGAGGACTGCGGACGAGAGCGCGATGCCGCCGAGGCCGAGAGCCTGACCGGTCGCGGTGACCGTCGCCGGAGTGCGGCCGGTGGTCTTAAGCAGGTTCCCGAGGGTCGTCGTGATGCCGACGTTGAGGCGAGTGACATTGAGTCCGGCGACAGCGACGTTGGCGGTGAGCGTGGCGTTGACGGTCGCGGTTCCGATCGCCGCGACGACCGCGGTGTTGAGAGCCGCTGGAACCTGGGTGACGAGGATGTCCTGGATGGCCGCCGATATGACGCTCCGCAGAGCAGGCGTCGAGAGCAACTCGGTGTTGGGGGCTTGGCCGTTCAGAGCCTGCAGGGTGTTGAGGTCGATGACGATCTGACCGGTCGAGGGGGTGATCGTCACGGCACCGGAGGTGTAGCTCCGAGCGAGGACCGGCGCGGTCACCGCGCCGAGGTTCAGGCCGGTGATCGTCGCGGTCAGATTCGTGTTGTTGACGCTCACCACGCCCGGAATGAGAGTGCCCAGAGCCGTTGTGAGGTCGCCCGTCGTTCCCGAGACGACGCCGTTCAGCGCGGACTGGTTCGACGCGAGGTTGTTGATGCTGCTGCCGATCCCGTTGACCGACGTCTGCAGTGACGTGTTGAGGCCGGCGACAGCCGGGCTCGTGACGGCGAACTTCGCGCTCGCGATGCCGTAGTCGGTGGTGGGCTGCACGGTGGTTCCGCGTTGAGCCTGGATGCGGGAGGCGAGAGCGCCGATGTCGAGCTGGGCGGCGGAGGCCACAGCCGATGCTGCACCCACCCGGCTGAGCAGCGGAGTCAGATTCAGCGTCGAGACGCCCCCGGCGGTGCCCGGCCCGGCCCCGATGGAGCCGTCGGAGCCGATCAGGCCCGAAGCGGCCGTCGCCGACGTCGGCGTCGTGCTCGCGTACTGCCCTGTGACGCCGAGCGTCAGGAGCCCGTTGGTGCCGAGCAGGCGCACGCCGTTGCCGAGATCGACGTTGACCGCGTTGGCAGCCGTCACGTCGAGGGGGTTGGCCACGACTCCCCCGGCGGTCGGAGTCGCGGAATACGCCCCGCGCAGAGCCGCGATGTTGTCGAGGTCGACGATCCCCGAACCGGAGAGCAGCGCACCCTCCGCCTCGGTCACGTCAGTCGTGGCCGCCTGCGCGGGGACCACGGCCGACGCGGCGATGAGTGCGCCCACGACGGTGGCGACACCGGCGCGGAGAAGAAGGTGGCCTCGGAGGAGGGTTCGGGTAGACCTCTGGCGGTGCATGGGGTGCTTCTTCCTGACAGGTCGGGCCTGTCACTGATCCGGAAACCCCCCGGTGGTGGGTCGGGAGGGTCGAGCTGCCGCGGTGCTGGTGAGGCGATGCGGGTGGTGCTGGTGCGGCGGCCGTCGACCTGGTGAGGGTCGGCGGTGGTGCAGGTTGTGCGGTTACCGGCCTGGTGAGGGTCGGCGGTGTGCGGGTGGTGCCGTCAGGCCGAGTGGGTCGACGGAGAGATGCGGGATGCGCGGTGGTGAGGCGCGCATCCCGCGGAGCCGCCTCGCGCCGCACGGGGGCAGCGAGACGGAGTGCGCAAGGCGAAAGACGACAAGGGTGAGTTGCCGCGTGCCGCGGTGATCCTGATCCTGGTGTGCGACGTCACGGTCGCGTCCTTTCCCTGCGGGGACCTCCTGGTGAGGGAGGTGGCGTCACCCTGGTGAGTAGCTCGGCCGTTTTGGTGTGGCCATCATAAGCAGATCACTGGACGCCGAACCAACCAATCTGGTTCGCCCGTACCCCCAGAACGAGTGTCGCGCCGTCCCCCCGCCCGAATTTGAAGGAAAAACCGCCCCAGCCGAGCGCACTTATGCCAATCGGGCGGCCTCCCCCCGACGTTTCTCCTTCGAATTTGCAGACCCCCGCAGCCTGCCCGCGAACCAGCGCGCAAAAAGCAAGACTCCCCACGCACCCGCCAGCGCGGCGAAGCCGCTGCCTCAAAGCACCACTGGCCGGTGCGCCGCGGTTTTCGAGCCAGGCGAGAAAACAAAAGACTCCCCACGCACCCGCCAGAGCCCGGTTACCCTTGCTGCATTTCTGCCCTGGGGGAGTTGGCCTGGATGGCGCCACGTGGGGAGCCGACATCCACTTTAGCGGTTTCCACCGCGCGTGCAGGACACCCGGGTTGGATAGACCCATGAGAATCGTCATCGCCGGTGGTCACGGCAAGATCGCCCAGCTCCTTGAACGTCAGCTGTCGACAGCGGGTCACGACCCGGTCGGCATTGTCCGCAACACCGATCACGTCGCTGATCTCGAGACAGTCGGGGCGCGCGCACTCGTGCTCGACCTCGAGAGCACCGATGTCGCCACCCTCGCGGGTCACCTCGACGGGGCCGACGCCGTCGTTTTCGCTGCCGGTGGCGGCGGTAGCAGCGGGGCGGAGCGCAAGCTCACCATCGACCGGGATGGCGCGATCCTGCTGGCCGATGCCGCTGAGGCGGCCGGGGTCTCGCGGTACGTGCTCGTGTCAGCCATGCACACCGACGACTTCGATGCGAAGCGTGCTGAGCTTCCCGCGGCCGATGACGACGTGTTCCAGGTCTATCTGCGCGCGAAGAGCGAGGCCGATGCCATCGTTCGCGCTCGCGACGGGCTCGACTGGACCATCGTCCGCCCCGGCACCCTTACCGACGACCCCGCGACGGGCACGATCGCCGTGGGATCGCGGCTCGACAGCGGCGAGATCTCGCGCGCCGATGTGGCCGACGTCATCGCCACGTCGCTGATCGAGGGCACCGCCGTCAAGACGCAGTTCGAGGTCACGGCCGGTGAGATCCCGATCGGCGATGCCCTGAGCACCATCAAGTACTGAACTAATTGGTCGCGGCGTGGGKCGCCGTGCCGGACCTCCGACAAGCTCCGGCCACCCGGCACTGCGACCCCCACCACTCCGCCATGTTCTCTGGTCGCGGCGTGGGTCGCGGTGCCGGACCTCCGACAAGCTCCGGCCACCCGGCACTGCGACCCCCACCGCTCCGCCATGTTCCCTGGTCGCGGCGCCGGTCGCGGCGCCAATTTGAGAGCAATCAGGATCCGGCACCCCACAGATCGCCCCAACCGCCCGGGCGCCGAATCCGATCACTCTCAAATTCGCGCCGCCCCGGTACACACCTACTGCGGACTACCCGATCCGCCGCGGCACGTCCTCTCGTCCGTACGACGTCTGCCCGCATGCCGGCGCCCCTCACTACGCCATGGCGGCGCGACTGCGGTCGCAGCACCGAACGACCGGAGCTTGCCGGAGGTCCGGTGCCGCGACCGCTGTCGCGCCCAACAGATACAGTCCGGTGCCGCGACCGCTGTCGCGCCCAACAGATACAGTCCGGGCCGCGACCGCTGTCGCGCCCAACCAACTCAGACCAGAGCAGCCGCCTGCCGCGCGATCTCGAGCTCCTCGTCGGTCGGCACGACCAGCACGGCGACCGGCGCCCCCTCCGCCGAGATGTAGCGGGCGTCGCGGGATCCGAGCTCGTTGCGGTCGTCGTCGATCGTGATGCCGAGAAAGTCCAGGCCGAGCAGGGTTCGGCGCCGCAGCAGCGCGTTGTTCTCGCCGACGCCGGCGGTGAAGACGATCGCGTCGAGACCGCCCAGTTGCGCGATGTACGCGCCGACGTAGTGCCGGATCCTGTGCCGGTAGACGGCGAGGGCCCCCTCGGCGACCTCGTCGCCCCGCGAGGCTGCGTCTTGGACGTCGCGCATGTCGCCGTTGCCGGTGAGGCCGAGCAGCCCGCTCTTCTTGTTGAGCATCGTCTCGAGCTCTTCGAACGAGAGCCCTTCTTCGCGGTGCAGGTGGAATACGACAGCCGGGTCGACATCGCCGGAGCGCGTGCCCATCACGAGGCCCTCGAGAGGCGTGAGGCCCATCGACGTCTCGATGCTGCGTCCGCCGTTGATCGCGGTCGCGGAGGCTCCGTTGCCGATGTGCAGCACGATCATCTTCAGCTCGGCGAGCGGCTTGCCGAGAAAGTCTGCGGCGGCCTGCGAGACGAACTTGTGCGATGTGCCGTGGAACCCGTAGCGGCGGATCGAGTGCTTCTCGGCGAGCGCCGCGTCGATCGCATACGTGTACGCGGCGGGGGCGAGCGTCTGGTGGAACGCCGTGTCGAACACGGCGACCTGCGGCGAATCGGGGAAAGCCTCGCGAGCCGCGCGGATCCCCTGCAGGTTGGCCGGGTTGTGCAGCGGCGCGAGAGCGGAGAGCCGCTCGATGGCCTTCTCGACGTCGGGGTTGACGACGGTGGCGCGATCGAACTCCGAGCCGCCGTGCACGACCCGATGCCCGACCGCGATCAGCGGGTGCTCGTCGAACGAGGGACCGTGCTGCTCGAAGGCTTTCAGCATGGCGGCGAAACCCGCGGCGTGATCGGGGATCGCGATCGAGTCGTTCGACGTCTCGTCGCCGGTCTTCGCGTTCTTGTGTTTCGTGACGCCGGTTGCCTCGCCGATTCGTTCGACGAGGCCCGAGGCAAGAGTCCGCTCCCCCTCGAGCTCGATCAGCTGGTACTTGAACGACGACGAACCGGAGTTGACGACGAGGACTGCGCTCACAGTGGTGCTCCTAAGAAGAGAAAACGAGGATCCGAGACAGACCCGACTGCTACTGGGTACCGGCCTGGATCGCGGTGATGGCGACCGTGTTCACGATGTCGCTCACCAGGGCGCCGCGCGACAGGTCGTTGATTGGCTTGTTCAGCCCCTGCAGGATCGGCCCGATAGCGACCGCGCCAGCACTCCGCTGGACGGCCTTGTACGTGTTGTTGCCCGTGTTGAGGTCGGGGAAGATGAACACGGTCGCCCGGCCTGCCACCTGCGAGTCGGGCATCTTCGTGGCCGCGACGCCGGGGTCGGCGGCGGCGTCGTACTGAATGGGGCCCTCGACCAGGAGGTCGGGTCGGCGTTCGCGGACCAGCGCCGTGGCGGCGCGGACCTTTTCGACGTCGGCGCCGGATCCTGAGGTTCCGGTCGAGTAGCTGAGCATTGCGATGCGCGGCTCGATTCCGAACTGCACCGCCGTCTCGGCCGACGAGATAGCGATGTCGGCAAGCTGCTCCGCCGTCGGGTCGGGGATCACGGCGCAGTCACCGTAGACCAGCACGCGATCGGCGAGCGCCATCAGGAACACGCTCGAGACGACCTTCACACCCGGGCGGGTCTTGATGACCTCGAACGACGGCCGGATCGTGTGCGCCGTGGTGTGCTTCGCGCCCGAGACCATTCCGTCGGCGAGCCCCATCGTCACCATCATCGTGCCGAAGTACGAGACGTCGGTGACGGTGTCCATCGCCATGTCGATCGTGACGCCCTTGTGCGCGCGGAGGGCGGCGTACTCAGTGGCGAACTTCGTCTGCAGGTCGTGATCGTTCGGATCGAGCACGGTGGCGTCGTCGAGGTCGAGGCCGAGCTCGGCGCCACGGGAGCGCACGCTCGACTCGTTGCCGAGCAGAGTGAGATCGGCGACCCCGCGCTGGAGCAGTGATGAGGCGGCACGCAGAATGCGGTCGTCGTCGCCCTCGGGCAGCACGATGTGCTTCTTGTTGCCGCGAGCGCGTTCGAGCAACTGGTACTCGAACATGAGCGGTGTGACGACCTCGGAGGGGCTGACCTGCAGCAGCCGCAGGAGTTCGGCGCCGTCGACGTTGGTCTCGAACAGCGACAGGGCGAGGTCGTACTTGCGCGGCGACTCGGCCGCCAGGCGACCCCGCGTTTGCGTGATGCGCAGGGCCGTGTCGTAGGTGCCGAGCTCCGACCAGAGAATGGGGAGCGGGCTGTTCAGACCGCCGATGAGGCGCACCACCTGCGGCGCGAGGTCGAACCCGCCGTTCAAGACGATGCCGGCCAGCGACGGGAACGTGTCGGACGCGTGCGCGAGCACGGTCGCGACGAGCACGTCGGAGCGATCGCCGGGAACCACGACGACGGCGCCCTCGGTGAGGCGGGGCAGCACGTTCTCCATCGACATGGCGGCGACCACGACGCCGACGGCCTCGCGGTCGAGCAGAGCGTCGTCACCACGGATCAGCCGGGCCCGCGTCGCCGACATCACGGCGCGAAGGGTCGGCGAGACCAGCACGCGGTCTTCGGGCAGCGCCCAGACCGGCACGGTTCCCTCGGGGCCGGTCTCGAGGGCCCCGCGGATGCCGGCAACGACCTCCGCCATCGAGTCGGGTTCGACGCGGTTCGCGACGACGGCCAGCAGACTCGCGTGCTCGTTGCGGAGCTCGATGGTCGTCAGCTCGGCGACCTGACGCATATCGGCCCCCGTGCGAGACCGGTCACCATCGGCCGTGCGCCCGCCGAGCACCAACAGCACGGGCGCCCCGAGGTTGGCAGCGATACGGGCATTGAACGACAGCTCGGTCGGGCTGCCGACATCGGTGTAGTCGGAACCGACGATCACCACGGCGTCACACTGCCGCTCGATGGCTGCGAACCGACCCACGATCGTCGCGAGCGCCGCATCGGGATCCGCATGGACATCGTCGTAGGTGACACCGATGCACTCGTCATACGGCAGATCGACGCTGTCGTGAGCGAGCAGCAACTCGAGCACATAGTCGGGCTCCGACGTCGACCTCGCGACCGGCCGAAACACCCCCACCCGGCCCAACTCGTGACTCAGGGTGTCGAGCACCCCGAGCGCCACAGTCGACTTGCCGGTGTGGCCCTCTGCTGACGTGATGTAGATGCGTGTCGACACGCGACCAACCCTAGGGCCGGATGCTCGGAGCGGCCTGCGATACCGACACCGACAAGGATCCAGCCCACCCGGTTCGTCACCACGCCGCGAACCCGGTAGAGTTCTCAAGGTCGAACGCCGCCTCCGGGCGACGATCACTGGAGAATTCGCCTAGTGGCCTATGGCGCACGCTTGGAAAGCGTGTTGGGTTTACGCCCTCGGGGGTTCGAATCCCCCATTCTCCGCTCAACGAGACCCCTGTCCGATTTCTGGCGAAATCGGCCGGGGGTCTCGCTAGTTTCTCTGGGTCGCTCCCGCTCCCGCGCGGATCGCTTCGCTCCCGCGCGGATCGCTTCGCTCCCGCGAAGCTGCTGCAGGGGTGAGACCTCAGAAATGACGGGTCGGGGAAGGCGGGGGGCGTCGAATTTGAGGTTTCGGCGGGACGTAGGGTGGGAGCATGGCCGAGATCAGCAGCGCACGAGTCGACGTGTGGCTGTGGGCCGTGCGCGTGTTCAAAACGCGATCGGCCGCCACCGCCGCGTGCCGTGCCGGGCACGTGCGAGTTAACGGCGAACGCGTGAAAGCCGCCCAGGCGATACGCCCGGGCGACGAGATCCGCACGCGCATCGAGGGGTTCGACCGGATCGTCGTGGTCCGCACGCTCCTCCTCAAGCGTGTCGGCGCCCCCGTCGCGGCCACCGCACTGACCGACCTCACTCCCCCACCACCTCCGCGCGAAGAGCGCGCGTTCGTTCCGATCCGCGACCGCGGAGCCGGCCGCCCCACGAAGCGCGACCGCCGCGACATCGACCGCCTCCGCGAGCAGGCGCTGTCCCACCCCGACGACTGAGTAGACCCGTCGTGGCGGGCCCGCGAGTGCCGCCAAATGTCGGCCGCGGCCTCCGGAAACCAGCACAAGGCGGCACTCGGCGACCCGGCAACACCCGTCAGGCGGGGTGCACCCACCCGTTGACCACCAGAGCGCCGACCGCCACCAGAGCCGTCGCCGCGAGCACCATCACGGCCCGTGCCGGACGCCGCGCGTACCACCCCCGGGCCATCGGGAAAGCGGCGTAGTACTCGGTGCGCGACAGCGGCGCGTTGTCGACCGTCGTCGGAATCCCGAGGTGATCGGCCACTCGACGGATGTCGTCGTCCGACCAGAACAGCGCGCTCAGACCGAACAGGCGGTGCCCGCGGTTGTCGATGGCGAGCAGTTGCAGGAGGGCTTCTGTCGACGACGTCCGGTACACGCGGTTGATCAGCACCCGGTCGACTCGGTCGAGATCGACCGACACGGGCGAGAGGAGCATGCGCCGTTTCAGGAAGCGATCGGGGGTGATCGCCGAGTGGACGAGCCGAAATCGGATGTACACAGCGAAGAAGAGGCAGGCGACGATGATCTCGCCGAGCACGATGACAGGCCAGAACGACGATGTCAGCGTCAGCAGCAGCACCGCGGCGAAGACGGGCGCCAGGCTGAAAGCTCCCGACAGGAGTGCCGTTCGGCCGAGAGACTCGTGAGGCTGAGCGAACACTTCGACGATGTGAGCGTCGAGGCGCGCACTTCGCGGAATCGGGTTGCCGTCCAGGTCGGCACGCGTCCGGTCTCGACCACCGCGCGGTGGCCGGCCGCTCGTGGGCGTGGTTGTACTCAAGTCGTTCCCCCTAGAACGTCGGATTCGCTGTGCTCTTCACCCCTGAGGAGGAACTGCGTCGTCTTGCCACTTTAGGGGAGACCAGGATCCCGCGAACAGCCCAGTTCGGGTGGTATCCGACCACCGGGTATGTTTCACCCGGAGGTGGTCAGCCGGTCGCTGACGCCACGAAACTGTCCCGAATCACCGAACCGTTCAGGCGCGTGATTCGGCCAAAGCCGCCGTGTCGGACGACTGCTCTCGGCGGCGCTGTCGCTCGCGGAGCAGCCTGTGCGCGAAGGGCGCCCAGAGGATCACCGCGACGCCCGCTCCGACCAGAAAGCCGCCCAGGGTGTCGGTCAGCCAGTGCGCACCGAGATAGGTGCGGCTGAGCAGCATCGCGACGACGTACACGGCACCGGCGATCCACACGCCTCGCAGGCGGATGATGACGCCGAGCGTCACGGCCATCGTCGCGGCGTTCGCGACATGGCCCGATGGAAAGGATCCGAAGTCACTCTGCACGAGGATCTCGAGCGGCCGGGCTCGACCGAACGTGTGCTTGAGCACCTGCACGAGACCGGCACTGAGCAGCGTCGCGGCGAGGAAGTACACCGCTCCCCAGCGTCGGCGAGCGATTAGAAGCGCCGCGAGGACCGCAAGAGGCACGACGAACGTGCCGAACCATCCGCCGCCGAGGAAGTCCATCACGAGGGCCGGCACCTCCCAGAGCGGCGAGCGATGCTCGACGAGTTCTTCCATCCACTCGGCGTCGAGGGAGGTCGCGCCACCCCGCGTCATGATCAGCCAGCCCAGGAGGAGCGCGAGACCGACGCCTCCGAGGGCACTCGCCAGGGGCCAGCGACGTTGAACGCGGAGGGCGAGTCGCTGCTCGCCCTGCCCGGGTGGGTGGGGATCCGGTGTCATGCGCCTACGGTACCGATCCGTCGGATCCTTAACTCTCAGGCGATTCAGTGCCCGAGCGCCGGCACGGTGCGGGGCCTGACCAAAAACCAGAGGCTGAGGATCGCGACCGACGTCGTGCACACCATCACGGCTCCCATCGGGGCCGCGGTCGTGATGCCGATGAGCCCGACGATCGGCGAGATGAGACCGGCGAGGCCGAAGTTGAGTGCGCCGAGGAGCGACGCAGCCGTGCCCGCCTCTTTGCCGTGGTTCGCCAGGGCGAGCACCTGCACCTGCGGGAACGAGAATCCGCACGAGCAGATGAACAGCCACAGCGGCACCAGCAGGCCGACGATGCCGAGGTCGAGCTGGTCGAGCGACACGATCGCGACGGCGCACAGGAACATCACGCTGGTCGACCCGGCAAGGATCCACTGAGGCCCGATCCGCTGAGCCAGTCGGGCGCTGATCTGTACGCCCAGCACGACGCCGAGCGAGTTCACCGCGAAGAGGAGCCCGTACTGCTGAGCGTTCATGCCGTAGAGATCTTGGAACAGGAACGACGACGACGAGAGGTAGGAGAAGAGGCCCGAAAAGACCATCGCTCCGATCAGTGCCACTCCCACGAAGATGCGGTCGTGGAACAACACGCGGTATCGCTGGCGGAGGGTCGTGTGGCCGGCCTCGTGACGACGCTCCTTGGGCAGCGTCTCGACGATGAAGAAGATCGCGCTGAGCACGACGAAGACGCCGTAGGCAGCGAGGACGACGAAGATGCCCCGCCAGCTCGTCGCGCGCAGAAGCTGGGATCCGATGACGGGAGCGAGGATCGGAGCGAGCCCGTTCACGAGAGCGAGACGCGACAGCATCTTGACCAGAGGGCGACCGCCGAAGAGGTCGCGCACGAGTGCCATCGCGACGACACCCCCGGCGGCGGCGCCCATACCCTGGAGCACGCGGAAGAGCCCGAGCACCTCGACGTTGACCGCCGTGGCGGCGCCGACGCTCGCCAGCACGTGGACGGAACTCGCCACGATGAGTGGCACACGGCGACCGACCTTGTCGCTCCACGGACCGACGAGGAGCTGCCCCAGACCGAAGCCGATGGTCGTCGCGGTCAAGGTCAGTTGGACGACCGCCTTGCTGACTTCGAAGTCGGCCTGCAGTTCGGGGAACGCCGGTAGATACAGGTCGATGGTGGCAGGGCCGAGCGCCGTGAGGGCGCCGAGGACGACGATGTAGACGAGACGCTGTCGCCGGGTGAGCGAGTCGCCCGGGTGCACGACGATGGTCACGGAGCTCCTTTGACGGAATTGAGTGTGGTGACGCGGAAGAGGGCAGAGCCGGGCAGAACGGAAGACCGGGCCCGGGGCCGAGGCCGCGCAGAGACGAGGGGTGATCGGTGTCGACTCGTCGGCCGACACCGTTTCACCCTAGCCCTGATCGGCAGGTGTCGCCTAGCCGAAGTCGCGGTCGGAGACGTGCGACGGAAGGGGTCCCGCGACGTCTAGGCTCGGGGCACACCACCGGATGGGGAGGAACCATGGTCGACGCCCGAATTGTGCAGACGACGAAGTCATTGCACGCCGCGATCATCGAGTTGGCGTCAGCGGCACCGGTCTCGACTATCACCGTCGCCGACGTCACTCGTGCGGCCGGCATCAACCGTGCCACTTTTTACAGCCACGCGACCTCACCCGGGGCGCTGCTGACCGACGTCTTGACCCCCGAACTCGATGCGATCCGCGAAGCCGACCTCGCTTTGCGGACCGCGGGCACGCACCAGCCCCCCGAGATCACGCGAAAGGGCATGGATCGCGTCATCGACCATGTGGTCCGCTACCGCGACATCTACCGACTGGCCCTGCCCGATCCCCTTGATGCGTCGACGCACCGCGTGCTGGCCCGCCACTTCGAGACGTCGTCGATGTTGCATTTCGAGCAACGCATCTCGGGAAGGATTCCCGAGGGGCTGTCGCCCTCGCTCGCGGCGGGCTTTATCGCACACGGCCTCGTCGGTCTGATCGAGAACTGGTTGACGGGCAGGCGCACCAGCCGCAAGGTGCTGCTCGACAACATCATGCTGGTGATCCCCGCGTGGTGGGACTAGCGAGCTCTAGCCGTTTTTCTCGGTGAGCGCGGCCGCGAACTGGGCCGTGGTGTCGTCGGCCAGAGCCTTTCGGAGCGCCGCAGTCTGCCCCTCATCGAGCTTCACCACCGATTGTGTGCCAATAGTGCCCGTGCCCGCGGTCGGCATGGTGAAGAAGTCGATGTCGCCGAGGTCGATGCCGCGGAGGCTGTAGGCGAGCGAAGCCATCTCGCGCAGAGTGAACCGGGCGTCGACGCTGAGGTTTTTCGAGGCCTCGCTCGCGAAGTCGACGAAGCTGGAGGGGTCGCCGAGCACGTCTCGGCTGAGAACCCTGCTCAGCATTCCTTTCAGCAGGAGTTGCTGATTCGCGACTCGCTGGAAGTCACCGGTGGCGAAGGCGTAGCGCTCGCGAGCGAAGGTCAGCGCGCGCTCCCCCTGCAGCTTGATCGGCCCGGCGGCGAAGAACCTGTCGGTGCCGTGTTTCGCCGTGAACTGCTGCGGGTTGTCGACCCAGACGCCACCGAGCGCGGTCGTCATCGCCGCGAGGCCATCGAAGTCGATGATGGCGACATGGTCGATTCGGGCCCCGAGGAGCCCCTCGATGGTCTGCACGGCGAGCGGGGTTCCGCCCCAGGCGAGGGCCGCGTTGATCTTCGCCTCGCCATGCCCGGGCACGGGCACGTAGAGGTCGCGCATGATCGACATCACCGTGACCGTTTTGCGGTCGGCGGCCACGTGCACCAGCATCATCGTGTCGGCGCGTTGCGAGCCGGGCTTCTCGAGGTCGTGTTCGGTGCCCTTCTGGCGGGAATCGGAGCCGAGGAGCAGGATGTTGCGCTCGCCCGTCGAGGAGGCGGGTGGCCTCCCCGCCTCGTCGGGGAAGACCTGGTCGTCGGCGAGGGCCGTGATGTTCTTGCCGACGATCTGATGGACGAAGAAGAGCCCGCCGCCCACGGATCCGCCGATCAGGGCCACGACGACGAGGGCTGCCACGAGCAGTCGACGGCGCGCTCGACGTCGACGACGAGCCGCCGTCCGTACGGCACTGCGGGAGGGCTGACCGTCTTCTCCCTGCGGGGCGTCGGGCGACGAGGCCGCAGAGACGAGACGGTCGAAAGGGGTGGGGTCGGGTGCCATCGGGTGCTTTCGGGTTGAGTGCCAACAATCGGGGTGCGCGGTCTCGGCACCCCGGAACGGATCGAAGAACGCTGGGGGGCTAGTAGGCGCCGACGGGTCGGACCACGGCTCGAAACGTGGCGAGCAGAATCTTGGCGTCGACCCGGTGCGACCAGCCATCGACGTAGCCGACGTCGAGATCGAGACTCTGCTCCCAGGTGAGATCGCTTCGCCCTCCGACCTGCCATGCGCCCGTCATCCCGGGAACGGCCTCGAGACGGCGGAGCGCTCGCGGGCAATACGCGTCGACCTCACATCGCAGAGCGGGGCGCGGGCCGACGAGGCTCATGTCACCCAGCAGGACGTTCCAGAGCTGCGGCAGCTCGTCAATCGAGAATTTGCGGAGAAACCGGCCGACGCGGGTGACGCGCGGGTCGTTTTCGAGCTTGAAGAGCGGGCCGGCGAACGAGCCCTGGGCTTTGAGAGCGGCCAGTCGCTCGTCGGCGTCGGTGTACATGGTGCGGAACTTGACGATGGAGAACGGACGCCCGTCGAGACCGACGCGTTCTTGACGGTAAAGCGCTGCTCCCGGGGTTGAAATGCGGATGGCGAGGGCCACGAGCAACAGGAACGGGAAGAGGACGACGAGCCCGATTGCCGCGCCGACGACGTCGACACCCCTTTTCAGGACCGATTCGGACGACCTCGGAAGCCCGTCGCCACTGGTCGCCTCGCCGATGGCCCAACCCAGGTTTTGCCCGGGGGCGGGTCGGCTCTCTGAGCGGGTGATGACGGTCATGGAACAGCCTCCAGGGTGCTGACATTCTAGATGTCAATAGTACCTTGGGGCTGCGCGTGAATCAATACTTGATATGTCGGGAGTGGGGGCGGGAACGACGAAGGCCCCGGGATCCTTCCGCTTCGCTCTGTGCGAAGGGAAAGAACCGGGGCCTCGGGCCGGACGGAGGTGGGTCAGATACGGTCGAGCGCCTGCAGCACGTCGGCCAGGAGGTCGTTGCCCGACTCGATGCCGACCGAGAGCCGGATCACGTTCTCTGGCACCTCGAGCTCGGTGCCCTTGACCGACGCGTGCGTCATCTCGGAGGGGTAGCCGATGAGTGACTCCACGCCTCCGAGAGACTCGGCGAGCTGGAAGAGCTCCGTCGACTCGGCGAACGTCTTGGCTGCGGCAGGCCCTCCCGCGAGCCCGACCGACAGCATGCCGCCGAACCGCTTCATCTGGCGCGCCGCGAGAGCGTGCCCGGGGTGCGACTCGAGACCCGGGTAGTAGACGGTCTCGACGGCCGGGTGCGAGACCAGAGCGTCGGCGATGAGCTGTGCGTTGTCGGAGTGGCGGTCGACGCGCACACCGAGGGTCTTGATGCCTCGAACAGTGAGCCACGCCTCCATGGGCGCCGAGATGGCGCCCGCGCCGAACTGCATGAACCCGACCTTCGAGGCGAGCTCGTCGTCGTTCACGACCACGGCGCCGCCGAGGGTGTCGGAGTGGCCGCCGAGGTACTTCGTCGTGGAGTGCACCACTGCGTCGGCGCCGAGCGTGATCGGCTGCTGGACGTACGAAGACGCGAACGTGTTGTCGACGACGACGAGGGCGCCGGCAGCACGGCCGATCTCGGAGAGGCCGGCGATGTCGGTGATCTTCATCAGCGGGTTCGACGGGGTCTCGACCCAGAGCACTGTTGTCTCGCCCGGTCGGGCGGCGGCGCGCACCGCGTCGAGGTCGCTCATGTCGACCGTCTCGAGGGTGACGCCCCAGGGGGCCCAGACTCGATTGACGAGACGGTGGGTACCGCCATAGACATCGTTGCCCATCAGCACGCGCGAACCCGGCGTGAGCACCGACCTCAGCAGGGCGTCTTCGGCCGCGAGACCGGAAGCGAAGCTGAAAGCCGAGGATCCCTGTTCCAGACTCGCGAGGAGCGTCTGAAGCGAGTCGCGGGTCGGGTTCGCCGACCTCCCGTACTCGTAGCCCCCTCGAAAGCCACCGATGCCGTCTTGGACGAACGTCGAAGTCTGGTAGATCGGCGGGATGATCGCGCCGGTGGTCGGGTCGAACTCCTGCCCGGCGTGGATCGCGCGGGTCTCGAAGGCGTGGGCTGATGCGTCGTGGGTCATGGGAGCTTTCTCGGTCATTCCGACAGGTAGGCGAGCAGGTCGTGGCGGGTCACGACGGCGGCGGGCTTGCCGTCGGAGGTGACCAGGAGGGCGTCGTTCTTCTCCAGGGCGCGGCGCGCCGTCGTCACGGGCTCGTTGAGTCCGACGAGGGCGAGGGGCGCGCCGATGAACTTCGCCACGGGATCCGTCATCTGCGCGGCGCCGGAGAACACCTGCTCGAGGAGCGCCCGCTCGTCGACGGCTCCGACGACCTCGCCGATGACGACAGGGGGCTCGGCTGAGAGGACGGGCATCTGCGAGACGCCGTACTTGGCCATGATCTGCACGACATCGCGCACGGTGTCGGAGGGGTGGGCGTGCACCAGGTCGGGCAGGGCACCGCTCTTCGACGCGATCAGGTCGCCGACGGTCTTCTCGGCTCCTTCGTCGCTGAAGCCGTACGAGCGCATCCAGCGGTCGTTGAAGATCTTGCCCAGGTAGCCGCGCCCGCTGTCGGGCAGCAGCACCACCACGGTGTCGTCCGGGCCGAGGTCGCGCGCGGCCTCCAGCGCAGCGACGACCGCCATGCCGCTCGATCCGCCGACGAGCAGCCCCTCCTCGCGGGCGAGGCGGCGAGTCATGTCGAACGACTGGGCGTCGGAGACGGCGATGATCCGGTCGACGACCGACCCGTCGTAGGCACCCGGCCAGAAGTCTTCGCCGACGCCCTCGACGAGATAAGGACGGCCGGTGCCGCCCGAGTAGACGCTGCCCTCCGGGTCGGCGCCGACGATCGTGACGCGACCCTCCGACACCTCCTTGAGGTATCGGCCGGTGCCACTGATGGTGCCTCCGGTGCCGACACCGGCGACGAAGTGGGTGAGGGCTCCGTCGGTGTCGCGCCAGATCTCGGGGCCGGTGGTCTCGTAGTGGCTGAGCGGGCCGTTCTGGTTCTCGTACTGGTTCGGCTTGAACGCACCGGGCGTCTCGCGCACGAGGCGATCGGAGACGCTGTAGTACGACTCGGGGCTGTCGGGGGCGACCGCCGTCGGAGTCACGACGATCTCGGCGCCGTAGGCCGTCAGCACGTTGCGCTTGTCTTCGCCGACCTTGTCGGGCAGCACGAAGATGCAGCGATAGCCGCGCTGCTGGGCGACGAGAGCGAGCCCGACACCGGTGTTGCCGCTCGTCGGCTCGACGATGGTGCCACCGGGTTTGAGGTGCCCGTCGCGCTCTGCGGCATCAAGGATGCGGGTCGCGATGCGATCCTTCGACGAGCCGCCCGGGTTGAGGTATTCCACCTTGACCAGAACGGTCGCGGCGATTCCCTCCGTGACCCGGTTCAACTTGACGAGAGGCGTGTTGCCGATGAGGTCGATGACGGTTTCCGCGTACTTCACTCATCGAGTCTATAGATCGCACCTCCGCGTCACCGGAGCATGACGCCGGTCGGGCGGGCACGCTCCGAGCGGCACGAGCGGCACGAGCGATCGATCAGGCGATGGCGCTGCTCTGCTGCTCGTACAGTTCGGAGTAGAGGCCGCCGACTGCGACGAGCTCGTCGTGGGTTCCCCGCTCGACGATCCGACCCGCCCGCACGACGAAGATCACGTCGGCGCTGCGCACGGTCGAGAGGCGGTGGGCGATCGCAATCGTCGTCCGCCCCCGAGCCGCCGTGTCGAGCGCGGTCTGGACGATGCGCTCCGAGACGGAATCGAGCGCCGACGTGGCCTCGTCGAGCACGAGGACCGCCGGATCCTTGAGGAGGACCCGGGCGATGGCGATCCGCTGCTTCTCGCCGCCGGAGAGCCGATACCCCCGCTCCCCCACCACCGTGTCGTACCCGTCGGGGAACGAGGCGATCGTCTCGTGGATGTTGGCCTGGCGAGCCGCCTCGATCAGCTGCTCGTCGGAGGCCTCGGGCCGCGCGTACCGCAGGTTCTCGGCGATCGTGGCGTGGAACAGGTAGGTCTCCTGGCTCACGATGCCGATGTTGCCGACGAGTGACTCCTGGTCGAGGTCGCGGACGTCCGACCCGGCGAAACGGACCGCCCCACCCGAGGCCTCGTAGAACCGCGGGATCAGATACGAGATCGTGGTCTTGCCCGCCCCGGACGGCCCGACGAAGGCCGCGAACTGCCCCGGCTCGATGTCGAAGGTGAGACCGTCGAGCGTCTTCTGCCCCGGCTCGGCGTCGGGGTACGAGAACGAGACGTCGTCGAACGCCACTCGCCCGAGGCCCGCCTCATCGACCGGCTTGGCCTCGGCCGGCTCGCGAATGGCGGGGGTCAGGTCGAGGTACTCGAAGATGCGCGCGAACAGGGCCCCCGAGGTCTGGATGTCGAGGGCGACCCGGAGCAGGGCCATGAGCGGGAATGTCAGCCGCGACTGCACGGTCGTGAACGCCACGATCGTGCCCGCTGTCACGTCGACGCCACCCTGGATCAGATACGCGGCGACCACGTAGATGACTGCCGGGATGATCGTGAGGAAGATGCTCACCACGGCGAAGAAGCCCTGCCCGCTCATCGTCTGCCGAACCTGCAGACCGATCTGGGTGCGGTTCTCGGCGGAGTACCGCTCCACCTCGGTGCGCTGCTGGTTGAAGCTCTTCGCGAGAAGGATCCCCGAGACGCTGAGGGTCTCCTGCGTGATGGCGGTCATATCCGAGAGCGACTCCTGCGTCTGCGTCGCGATTCGCGCTCGCACCTGACCGACCCGGCGCTGGGCGATGACGAGAAGCGGAAGCAGGATGACCGCGACCACGGTCATCTGCCACGAGAGCAGCAGCATGGCGACGAACGCCGCGATGACCGTGACGGTGTTGCCGAGCACGCTCGAGATCGTATTGCTCAGCACGTTGGCCACACCGCCGACGTCGTTCTGCAGCCGCGACTGGATCACGCCCGTCTTCGTCCGGGTGAAGAACGCGAGCTCCATTCGCTGCAGGTGCCCGAAGAGGCGGATGCGGAGGGCTCCCATGACCTTGTTTCCGACGGTCGCCGTGAGATAGGTCTGCCACACGCCGATACCGGCGGACAGCACCCACAGCCCCACCATCGCGCCGACGAGCCTGGTCAGCACGGGGATGTCGGGCCCGCCCGCTGGGAAGAGCCCGCGGTCGAACGCCTGCTGGGTCAGCAGTGGCGGGATCACGCTGATGCCCGCCGAGATCAGCACGAGAACGACGGTGACGACGATTGCCCGACGGTACGGCGAGAACAGGCTCCGGATCCGCCCGAAGAGATCCGGGATCCGAGGGGCCTCGGCATTCGCGGCCCGCTGCGCCTTGGCGTCGGCTCCGGATACCCGGCCGGGCCCGCCCGGCCGACCGCCGCCCCCACGAGCGCCCCGCATGCCCCCGCCCGAAGCGACTGAATCCATTTTGCTCACGGCGTGCCCTTGCTCATTCCGTCACTTTAGGCCTGTCGAACGAGGCGAGGCGGCGGCAGAGGGCTGACCCCAGTTGGGGTGGACTTGCGAATTCCCCGGTTGAAAAAGAAATCTCAGTTTATGATGTTGATCGGGTAGGGGCACGGAAGCCAGGGGGGACTCACGGAAGACCTCCCGACACCCGGTCCGCCCGACGATCGACCTTCCGCTCTCCTCCCGACCGCCGCATTCCCCGTCCCGAGCGGGGAACTACCCGATGTGGCAGAGGTAATCCCGTGAATTCCCGAAACGACACGACCGTCGAACCCGAAACCTCGACGGCACTCCAGCTCGACAATCGCACCATGCTCGACACCGTCGAGAGGATGTGGCCGCAGATCGCGCCGATCCAGGGGGCGAGGCTTCGCGAGGCCGTGCGCAGCGTGCCCGAATCCGAATGGCGCGGTCGTGCCCGGATCCTGCTCGCGCTCGCGGTCAGCCACCGGTCGATCGGGTCGACGAGCCGAAGTGCCGCGCTCCCCTGGTTCCGCGCCGTCGACAAGAACATCAAGGCCGACCCGGAGAGTCCCATCGACGTGCGGGCGGGCTACCTCGTCCACTTCGCAGCGACGCTCCGCACCCTCGGCGACGTGAATGCCGCCCGCACGCATCTCGAGACCGCGCGGGCGATGATCGAGCAGGACACCTCGCTCGAGATCAGCCGACGGATCGACCTCAGCGCGTCGTTCTCGCTGCAACTCGGTCTCGTGCGCGTGCACCTCGGCGCCTACGACGAAGCCCTCTTCGCCCTGTCTCTCGCCGAGGGGCTGGCGGGCGAGCACCTCCCGACCGCCGAACGCGTCGAATGCCACTCGGCACTCGCCTACGTCGCCTTCCAGTTCGGCGACTTCGCCCGAGCCGAGAGGCAGATCGAACTCGCCGCGCAGCAGGCCGACGGCACCGAGCTGCTGCGCAGCGGGTTCGGCGCGCTCGCCCAAATCACGCGGTTCCACCTGCTGATCGAGCGCGACGCTGTTCCCCACGACCTCGAGACGCAGCTCCGTGACGTCCGCGTCGCCAGTCGCGGGACCGAGTGGGAAGCCCACGCGGCGTTCGCCGAGGCGCTCGCGCGCCACGCGGCCGGCAGCGAGATCGAGGCGCTCGATCTGCTCGGCCGGGTGACGCGGCTCCTTGCCTCCTTCACGGGGGATCAGGTGCTCGACTCGGCGTCTCGGATCCTTCGCTCCGAAGTGCTCCGCACGCTCGGCGAAGTCGTCGAAGCACGCCAGGCGATGGCAGATCTCGAACCGGGGCAGCACCACGTGACATGCCCGGCACGGGTGGGGGCGCTCGCCTCGTTCCTGCTGGGCGATCCGCAGGCGGCCCTCGACACCCTCGCCGACTGCATCGCCCTCGGCGACCTCCACTCCGACCGCGTACGAGCGCAGATCTTCGCCATCGTCGCCGCCGCACAGGACGACCTCGGCAATCGCGTCGCCTCGAACATCGCCTTCGACCGCTCGCTGCTGATGTCAGCGACGAACGGAACGACCTGGGCGTATCGCCCGCTTCCCCACGAGGTGCTCGACAGCCTGCTCACGCGCGCGGCAGACCGTGAGCAACCCGCTCGCGTGGCAGCCCTGCTCGAACGCCTGCAGGGCACGACCCCCGCCGAGACCGTCGTGCTGGCCGACCCGCTCAGCGAGCGCGAACTCGTGATCGTGCGCCACCTGGCGACCGGAGCGACCCTGAACCAGATCGGCAACGAGCTGTTTATCTCGGTCAACACCGTCAAGAGCCACGTTCGGAGCATCTACCGCAAGCTCGGGGCGACGAACCGGCGCGAGGCCATCGCCCTCGCGGTGCAGCTGGGGCTGGCCGACGGCTAGAGCCCACGGTCGACAGCAGGACGCGAGAAAGCCCCGGACCTCTCGGCCCGGGGCTTTCCCGATGGTGCTGGTGAAGCTGAGTTACTTGAGGGTGATCGTGGCGCCGGCGGCCTCGAGAGCAGCCTTGGCCTTCTCGGCGGTCTCCTTGTTGGCACCCTCGAGGACGGTGCTGGGGGCACCGTCGACGACAGCCTTGGCCTCGCCGAGTCCGAGGCTCGTGAGCGCGCGGACCTCCTTGATGACCTGGATCTTCTTGTCGCCAGCAGCCTCGAGGACGACGTCGAAGGAGTCCTTCTCCTCGACCTCTTCAGCGGGGGCGGCGGGGCCAGCGGCACCGGCAGCGGCGACGGGGGCAGCAGCGGTGACCTCGAAGACCTCTTCGAACTTCTTGACGAAGTCGCTGAGCTCGATGAGCGTGAGCTCCTTGAAAGCCTCGATCAGTTCGTCCTGGCTGAGCTTTGCCATTGTTTTCTCCTTATTGCGTTTCTAAAAAGTGGGGTGGTGGTGCTTGTAACGAGTACCGAGCTGCTTACGCAGCGGTGTCCTGCTTGGCACGCAGCGCCTCGACCGTGCGAACGGTCTTGGAGAGCGGGGCCTGGAACAGGTACGCCGCACCGAACAGCGAAGCCTTGAAGGCGCCAGCCAGTTTGCCCAGCAGCACCTCCCGCGACTCGAGGTCGGCGAGCTGGTTGACCTCGGCTGCGGTCAGAGCGTTACCGTCGAAGTAACCGCCCTTCACGATCAGCTCGGGGTTCGCCTTCGCGAATTCACGCATGCTCTTGGCCACGGCGACAGGGTCTCCGTGAACGAAAGCGATAGCCGACGGGCCGGCGAGTTCGTCGTCGAACGACGAGATCCCCGCAGCGTTCGCCGCAATCTTGGTGAGCGTGTTCTTCACGACGGCGTAGGTGGCGTCCTCACGGATACCGGTGCGCAGCGTTTTGAGCTGAGCAACGGAGAGGCCGCGGTACTCGGTGAGCAGGACGGCGGTCGAGCTACGGAAGAGTTCCGTGAGCTCGGCGACCGAAGCTTCCTTGTTCGCCATGTCGCTCCTAACGTGTGAATGCTGGCAGCCCCTGTGGACTCTTACGAATCCCGGTTATCGCACAAAAAAAGCTCCGCGCAGACGCACGGAGCTTGAAAGCTTCACACACCTGCGCGGGACGTCTCTTGTAAGAGAACCTTCGGCCGACGCCTGCTTTGCAGCGGGCACCGACAACCAGCGGTCTTGGGCTTCGACAAGCATAGGTGCCCGTTCAGGATCCTGCAACTCGTGCTCACACCACCCGCTCCCCTGCACCCCGGCGCCCGCCTGGGCCGCCCGGGCCGCCCGGGCCGCCCGGCTCGCCGAGACTCCAGTAGTCGTGGGTGCAGGCCTGCCGCACCCGCACCTACTGGAGTCTCGCGCTCGACGGACCCCGCAGGATCCTTCGCCCCGCCGGGTGACGCGGCGAGACTCCACAAATGGCCCGTCCGCGTGAGCGGGATGGGCCATTTGCGGAGTCTCGCCGAACTAACAAGGGACGAGCAGCTACGAGACAGCGGGAGCGGAGGTCGGCGCGGGGAGCGGGGCCGGAGCGCCCTGAGGGGCGCGCTCCAAGGGCAGGCGCACCGTGAAGACGGCTCCCGGGTCGGCGTTGGACGCCGTGACCGTACCGCCGTGCGACTGGACGACGGCCTGCACGATCGCGAGCCCGAGCCCAGTCGAGCCGGCCTTGCGCGAACGCGAGCTGTCGGCCCTCGCGAACCGCTCGAACAGCACCGGCATGACGGCGGGGTCAATGCCCGGTCCGTTGTCGGTCACCGTGATGACCGCCTCGTGCGACTCGTCGTCGCGCTCCAGGTTCACCCAGATCTCGGTTCCCTCGGGCGTGTGGGTTCGGGCGTTAGTCAGGAGGTTGGCGACCACCTGGTGGAGGCGCATCGGGTCGCCGAGGAGGGTGATCGGCTTCTCGTCGACCGAGACGTCGAAGGTGTGGCCGGTCGACGAGACGTGCGTGTCGTGCACGGCGTCGAGGACGATCCGCGTGAGATCGGCCTCCTTCTTCACCAGGTCGGTTCCCTCGTCGAGTCGGGCCAGCAGCAGCAGCTCTTCGACCAGTGACGTCATACGGACCGACTCCGATTCAATACGACTCATCGCATAGACGACGTCTTCGGGCAGGTCTTTGCCCATGCGACGGGTCAGCTCGGCATACCCGCGGACCGAAGCCAACGGAGTGCGGAGCTCATGCGAGGCGTCGGCGACGAACTGCCGCACCTTGTTCTCGGACTCCTGCCGGGCCGTGAGCGCATGCGAGACGTGACCGAGCATGCGGTTCATGGCGGCGCCGACGCGGCCGACCTCGGTGCGGGTGTCAGTGTCTTCGTCGGGAACGCGGTCGTCGAGGGCGACCTCGCCTCGGTCGAGGGGCATCTCAGAGACGCGCGATGCCGTGTTGGCGATGCGCTCGAGGGGTGCAAGGGCGTAGCGGACGGTGACGAGCGCGAAGAACACGGCGACGGCGATACCGACGGCGGCGATGATGGCGATTCCGGCGATCAGCTTGGAGACGGGGCCGGTGACGCTATCCATGGGCAGCGCAACAGCAACATGCACGACCACCGTCTCGTTGGTCGTCCTGTTCGTGAGCGGCACGTTCGTAGCCTCAACGCGGTAGCGCCCGTACGAGCCGCCCAGATCCATTGTCCGAGGCGTTTCACTCACGGCCAAGTTGGTCAGCGCGGTTGTAGCCGACTCCCCTACGGAACCCGGCGTCCCATCTTCAGTAACTTGCTGCGAGTCCAGCAGTTGCCCCTTGAGCGAGACGATCGCGATGGTCCCGACGATCTGACCGCGGCCCGCCTCCGAGCCAAAGCCTTCGCTGGGCTGTGTCGGAGCGGACTGCACAAGCGCCCGTGAAAGGCTCGACTTCACATTCGCGTCGAGCTGCGACTCGAGAACCTTCTGCAACACGAGCACGGAGAGCACGCCGATCAGAATTGCCAGCAACGCCGAGATCGCGACAATACTCAGCACCAGCCGACGCCGCAGCGTCAGCGGGCCGCGCCACGAGCGAGCCCACCCGCGGACGGCACTGGCGGGGTGGAACGAGCTCACGAGAGGGGCTTGATCACGTAACCCACGCCGCGGACGGTGTGGATCATGGCTTCTTCGCCGGCGTCGATCTTCTTGCGCAGGTATGAGATGTAGATCTCGACGACGCTGGATTTGCCGCCGAAATCGTAACTCCAGACGCGGTCGAGGATCTGCGCCTTCGAGAGCACGCGGCGGGGGTTGCGCATGAGAAACCGGAGCAGCTCGAACTCGGTGGCGGTGAGCTCGATCTCGCGACCGGCGCGCGACACCTCGTAGCTCTCTTCGTCGAGTACGAGGTCGCCGACGACGATGCGTGAGTCGCCGCCCTCCGACACCATGGCGGCGGAGCGGCGGATGAGGCCGCGGAGGCGGGCGACGACCTCTTCGAGGCTGAACGGCTTCGTGACGTAGTCGTCGCCGCCGGCGGTCAGGCCCGTGACGCGATCCTCGACGGCGTCTTTCGCGGTGAGGAACAGGATCGGCGTGTCGTCTCCGCCGTTGCGGAGGCGGCCCAGCACCTGAAGGCCGTCGATGTCGGGAAGCATGACGTCGAGCACGATCGCGTCGGGCTTGAACTCGCGAGCGAGGTTCAGGGCGGTCTGCCCGTCGGGTGCGGCCTTGACCTCCCAGCCCTCGTAGCGGAGGGCCATGGAGAGCAGGTCGGTGAGGCTGTTCTCGTCGTCGACGACGAGCACGCGGAGGGGCGAGCCGTCGGCGCGAGTCAGGCGCGGAGCGGCGGGTGCGGTGATGGGGGCTGAAGTGGTCACGTTTTCTAGTATCTGGGGTTTTCTATGAGCCGTCTGTGACGACCTGATGAGCCAGCCCTGGAATTCCCACACGGGCAATAGACCTGCCTCATCAGGGATTGATAGGCCCGCGATAGTCCGGGCATAACGCGTCTCCCTACGGTTCTGACGTTCGCACAGCGAGCGAGTGCGCCCCCTTCGCACGATCACCACGACCCCGCACCACTCCAGAGGAGACCCATGTTCTTGACCTATCTGTTCCGGGAGCTGAGCAACCGGCGTAAGCAGACGGCCATCATCGCGACCGGCATGGCACTCGCCATCGCGCTCGTGATCATCGTCAACTCGGTGGCGGGCGGCGTGAAGGCCGCGCAGTCGACCGTTCTCGAATCCGTCTACGGCGTCGGCACCGACATCACGATCAGCCAGACCCAGACCCCGTCGTCGACCGGCGGGCGCCCCACCTTCAACTTCGGCTCGGGCGGGGGCACGACCTCGGGCAACAGCACGTCGCTCTCGCAGTCGAGTTTGACAGCCGCCCGCGGCACGGCGACCTTCGCCGACACCGCCCTCGCCGCCGTCGAGAAGACGACCGGCGTCAAGAACGCCGCCGCCACGCTGTCGCTGCAGCTCAACGACTTCTCGGGGACCACCACGCAACAGGATTCGGGCACGACCGGAACCCAAGGATCCGGCACCGGCGCCGCACAGCAGGAGCCCACGGGCACGGCCACCGGTGCTCCCGGTGGCGGCACTGGCGGAGGTTTCGGCGGAGGCTCGTTCTCGTTCGACCAGACCACCGTCTCGGGCGTCAGCGTGACCGCCGACGCGGTCGGCCCCCTCACGAGCGTCGAGCTGACCAAGGGCCGGACGTTCGCCGCCTCCGATGCCGGCAAGAACGTGCTCGTCGTCGACAGCGCCTACGCGAAGACCGAGAGCCTCGCCGTCGGAGACACCAAGAAGATCGGCGACACGACCTTCAAGGTCGTCGGCATCGTCACCTCGGCCTCGTCGTCGTCGACCACCGGCTCCGACATGTACATGCCGCTCGACACGGCGCAGAAGGTCGCCGACCTCGACGGCAAGATCAGCACCGTCTACGTGAGCGCCGAGTCGTCGACCGACGTCTCCGCCGTCAAGACGGCACTCGAGAAGGCGCTTCCCAAGGCCACCGTCTCGACCGAGTCCGACCTGGCCTCGAGCGTCTCCGGCTCGCTCTCGACCGCGTCGAGCCTCGTCTCGAGCCTTGGCACCTGGCTCTCGATCATCGTGCTGGCCGCGGCCTTCTTGATCGCGATCCTCTTCACCGTCTCGGGCGTCACCCGCCGAACTCGCGAGTTCGGCACTCTGAAGGCGATCGGCTGGTCGAACGGGCGCATCGTGCGCCAGGTGGCCGGCGAGTCACTCGTGCAGGGCCTGATCGGTGGAGTGGTCGGCGTGGTCGTCGGAATCCTCGGCGTCGTGATCATCAACATCATCGCCCCGACGCTCTCGGGCGGCGCGGCTTCGACCACCGCCGGCGGCATGGGCGGCGGCACTCCCCCGGGCGGCGCCTCGGGCGGCACCGGCACGGGCACCGAAGGCGGAAGCACGGGCGGCGCGGGATCCTTCGGCGCCCAGGTCGCGACGACGGCCACCGAGGTCAGCCTGCACGCCCCGATCGCAGTGACGATCATCGTCGTGGCGGTCGCCCTCGCGGTGATCGGCGGACTCCTCGCCGGCGCGATCGGCGGGTGGCGGGCATCGCGCCTGCGACCGGCCGAGGCGCTTCGCAGTGTGGCGTAGGCCGCGGATCCTGATCTCTCTTCAACCGAACGGAACCCCATGTACACGCTCAAAGACGTCACCAAGACGTACGTGCAGAAGAAGCGCACCATCACGGCCTTGAACAAGGTCACCCTCGAGATCCCGACCGGTCAGATGGTCGCGATCCAGGGCCCCACCGGCGGCGGTAAGTCGACGCTGCTGCAGATGCTCGGAGCCCTCGACAAGCCCACCTCCGGCGAGGTGCTGCTGGGCGACAAGAAGGTGTCGGGCCTCGCGGAGTCGAAGCTCGCCGACGTCCGCGCGCAGGAGATCGGCTTCGTGTTTCAGAGCTTCAATCTGATTCCGACGCTGACGGCGCTCGAGAACGTCGAGACCGCCTTCGCGAGGTCGTCGATGTCGCGCGACGAGCAGAAGGCGAAATCGGCGGCGGCCCTCGAATCCGTCGGACTCGGCGAGCGCGGCGACCACCTTCCGGCCGAGCTCTCGGGCGGTCAGCAGCAGCGCGTGGCGATCGCTCGCGCGCTGGTTAAGGAGCCGCAGGTGCTCCTCGCCGACGAGCCGACCGGATCGCTCGACGAGACCACCCGCGACGAGATCATGGAGCTCCTCGAGGGCGTCTGGCGCGACCGGGGATTGACCTTCATCATGGTCACCCACGACTCGTCGGTGGCCCGTCGTGCCGAGCGACGGCTCTATCTCAAGGGCGGCCAGGTCAGGGACGCGTAGCGAGGGGGTACGCGGCAGCAGCGAACCGCCGCGAATCGGGGGCCCATCCGGCCACGTTGATCGTGCCCTGGCCGCCGAAGAGCGGCAGCAGATCACGTGCCGTCTCGGGCAGCGGTTCGCCCCGGTCGAGTTCCATCACGCGCAGCACGACGTCACGGTTCTCGGGGTGGCCGAGCGTGCCGGCACCGTAGGCGACGTAGACCAGCCGCGACTGGTCGGGCGACGGGTGCGGAAACCAGTCGACCGTGTCAGAGACGAGGATCCGCGACACGTTCGATCCGTCCGGCCGAATCCGCGCGAGCTGCGCGTGCCCCGCCTTGGTCGTGAACCGTTCGGTGTTGAACCAGACCCACGCGCCGTCGGGCGAAAACTCGGCGCCGTCGTCGGGGTGGGCGTCATCGGTGACGAACGTCGTCGCACCGTCGGCCACCGCCACCAGGGCGACGTTCGTGCGCCAGTCCGTCGGCGGCGACGTCGTCGTGGGTCGCGCGCCGACGATCACGGCGAGCGTCGAGCCGTCGGGTGAGATGCCATGCAGGTAGTTCTTGTAGCCGCGGCCGTCCGGGTGCTCACGGGTGATCCGGCGGCCCGAGCCACCGTCGAACGGCACCTCGTAGAGATGGCCGTCTTTGGCGCTGACCACGATCGACGATCCGTCGGGCGCAATGTAGTGGTCGTTGTTGATCTCGGGCACACCGGCCATCTCGACCGGCTCGAGCACACCGTCGCCGGCCTCGCCCCCGTTGTGTGCCGCGCCCCCGTCGACCCGGAGCCGCCAGAGGAGCCCGTCGCCGTTGACGACGAGCCACCGCCCGTCGGGGCTCCAGTTGGGAGCCTCGACGAGCACCTCGCCGCTCTCGAAGACGACCTCGGCCTCACCGGTGACGGCATCGACGATCAGGATCTGGCAGACCTGACCCGGGAGGAGTGTGCGTGGCATGGTGTCAGTCTGCCCTTCTGGGCCGGGTGGATCGACGCTGTGCGGGATCCTTCGGTCTGGTGCTCGTCGGCCAGGCGCTCCGGGTGCTACTTGACGGCACCCGAGGAGAGGCCGGTGATCAGGTGCTTCTGCACGAACATGAAGCCGATCAGGACGGGCAGCGAGACGACGACCGAGGCGGCCATGAGCTGGTTCCAGTAGACGTCTTGCTGTGACGAATAGGCCTGCAGGCCGATCGCCAGGGTGCGGGTGTCGTTCGACGTGAGCACGGAGGCGAAGAGCACCTCTCCCCACGCCGTGATGAACGCGTAGACCGCGACCGCGATGATGCCGGGCTTCGCGACCGGGATGATGACGCGGAAGAGCGCACCCATTCGGCCGGTGCCATCGATCATCGACGCCTCCTCGAGCTCCTTCGGGATGCTGGCGAAATAGCCGGTCAGCATCCAGATCGAGAACGGGAGCGAGAACGTCATGTACGTGATGATGAGGCCCGCATACGAGCCCGTCAGCTGAAGACCGGAGGCGTTGCGGATCTGGACGAAGATCAGGAACAGCGGCAGCAGGAAGAGGATGCCGGGGAACATCTGCGTCGACAGCACCACCAGGCTGAACGGTCGCTGGCCCTTGAACCGCAGGCGAGCCAGAGCGTAGGCCGCGAGAACGGCCATGATCACGCTGAGGATCGTCGCCGAGCAGGTCACGATCAGGCTGTTCTTGAAGTACTGCGCCAGCGGGACCGTCTCCCAGATGTCGAAGTACGGCTTGATGGTGAAGTTCGAGGGGATCCAGGTAAAGGCGCCCTGCACGTCGGCGAGGGGCTTCAGCGACGTCGTGACCACCACGTAGAGCGGCACCAGGACGACGATGGAGAGGAAGGCGAGTCCGAAGAATCGGAAGACCTTGAATCCGGGAGTGACGATCATGGCTTAGTCCTCTTCTCCGGGCTTCGGCTTCGGAAGCACCATGCGGATGTAGAAAGCGGAGGCGATCAGGAGCACGATCAGCAGCAGCACGCTCATTGCACCGCCGAGACCGAAGTTCCAGTTCGAGAACGACTGCTGGTAGATGAGGGGCGAGATGAGAGTCGCCTCCTTCGGCGACGCAGCGCCGAACAGCACGAAGGGCACATTGAACTGGTTGAAGATCCAGAGGCCCATGATGAGCATCAGGACGGCGTTGGCCGGCTTGATCATCGGGAGCGTGATGCGGGTGAACTGCTTCCAGAGGCTCGCACCGTCGAGAGCGGCCGCCTCGTAGACGTCGCCGGGGATGTTCTGGAGCGCTGCCAGAAGCATCAGGAAGGCGAACGGCCACATCTGCCAGGCGGTCACGATGACGATCGCCCAGAAGGAGTTGCCGCCGAGCAGCCAGAACGGCCGGTCGCCGCCGAACAGGTGGAGCTGATCGACCAGGAAGTGGTTGATCGCGCCGTCGGAGCGGTTGAACATGAACGCCCAGGCGATGGTGCCGACGTACGAGGGCAGGGCGTAGGGCACGAGAAACAGCGTGCGCAGGATCCCGCGGCCTCGGAACGAGGTGGTGAGGAGTACCGCGCCGAGCATTCCCATGCTCCACGCGATCGCCAGCACGATGATGGTGAACCCGATGGTGCGCCCCAGAGCCGAGTAGAACTCGGCCCCGATCGAGGAATTCGGGTTGAGCCCGTTGACGAAGTTCTGGAAACCGACGAACGGGGCATCGACCCAGTTGGCGATGCTGAGCTGGTTGAGCGTGATGAACGCGATCCAGATGCCCAGCACCATCGGCAAGAGGTGGATGAGGAGCTCGGCCAATGCGGCCGGTGCGATGAGCCCGTAGGGCAGGAGCGAGGGGCGCTTCTTCTTGCGGGCGGGGCGCAGCGGAGCGGATTCGCTCCGCTGCGGCTCTTCCGGCAGACCACTCTCGGTCGACGCGGGAGGCAGGACGTTGAGGGTCATGACGGTTCCCTTCTAGTGCTTGTCTGTCAGTCGGATCGAGATCACTGGCTGGCCGTCATCTGGCTGTTGGCGTCTTCGAGAGCCGACTTGACGTCGGATTCACTGACGTCCTTGCCCTGCGCGGCCTGCGCGAGCAGGTTTTTGATGGCCGTTCCGACGAGCGTCTCCATCTGGCCCTCGCTGACCTGCAGCGGCATAGGCTGGGCGTGATCCTTGAGGATCTCCTGCTTGAGCTTGATCGCGTCGGTCTTGAACGCCGGGTCGTCATAGGCATCGGTGACGACGGGGATGGACGCGAACGACTTGTTGAGCGACTGCTGCGCGGGAACGCTGGTCATGAACTTGACGAGCTTCTCGGACCCGGACAGGTTGCCCGTGTTCTTGAAGATCGACAGGTTGATGCCGGCGACGTGGCTCTGGGTACCCAGCAGCCCGGTTGCGTCCGCGGTCTCCATCGGGACGGGCGCCGCGGCGTAGTCCGTGAAGTTACGCGCTGCAAGCGAAGCCCCCGGCGCCTGGTCGAAGAACATCGCGGCCTTGCCGTCGGCGAAGGTGGCGGCCATGTCGGAGCCGTTCACGCTCTCGGCGTCGGAGGGGTTGACCACCTTGTCGGCGCCGATCAGATCTACCCACTGCTTGATGCCCTTGACCTCGCCGTCGGAGGCGAACGTCGGCTTGCCGTCGGCGTCGTAGAGCGCTCCGCCGTTCTGCAGACCCCGGACGAACGCCTGGTGCGCGTTGTTCGAGACGCTCGAGCCGGCCATCGTCACACCCCACTGGTCGATCTGCCCGTCGCCGTCGGTGTCTTTGGTGAGCTTCTTGGCGTCCGCCACGAACTCGTCCCAGGTCGCGGGCGGTGTGTCGATGCCGGCGGCCTTGAACATCTTCGTGTTGTAGTACATCGAGTACGACAACCCGTAGAGCGGCACCGACGTGGGCGCCTTGCCCTCGGCACCACCGGTGGCGTAGCTCGACGCGATGAACTTGTCTTTGCCGCCGATGGCCTTCAGCGCATCGCCCTCGAACGGCACGAACGCGCCGCTCGACTGGAGTGAGGTCGCCCAGGTGTTGCCAATCGACAGCACGTCTGGCCCGTCACCCGACGAGACCGCGGTGAGGATCTTGTTGTAGAGGTTGGTCCACGGGATGACCTCGATGTTGACCTTGATGCCGGTCTCGTCGGTGAACTTCGCCAGCTCGGCCTTGAGGACCTTCTGATCGCCCTGGATGGTCGGAGCCTGGTTGCTGGCCCAGTAGGTCAGCGTCTTGGTCGAGTTGGCATCGCCGCCGGAGGACGACGAGCACGCCGTCATGCCTCCGATAGTCATGGCGCCGACGGCAACTGCCGCCAGCCACTTCGTTGTGGTGCGCATTTTTTCTCCTGGTGTCTCTTCGTTGAGGGAGGGATGGAGCTTAGAGCTGTGTGGGATGGTTCCTGTCGTTCCGGTGGTGCCGTGCAGCTGAGGGACGGTAGTTCGGCAGTGCAGTAAGGGGGTCGAGAGAATCTCGGGCCGACCCGCTCGAGGCGGGTCGGCCCGAGAGAATCAGGTCAGGGTCACGACGGAGGGATCCCAGTCGGCCGGGAGCTCGTCGGTGGGCTCGAGCGTCGACTCGACGACGACGCTCTCCCCCTTCTCGGCGGACTCGGCGAGCGACACCATGATGTCGAGAACGTGAAAGGCGAGCTCTCCCGGAACGCGCTCTCGGCGACCCTCGCGGATCGCCTGGGCGAGCTCGGCCACCCCGGTACCGCGGGTGAAGGTCGACCCCTCGGAGGGGACCACCGTGGGCTCGTCGGCGCCGGTGTAGACGACCGTCTCACCCTCGAAGTTGTTCGGGTCGGGGAACACGGCCGTGCCCTCGGATCCTGCGATCTCGACGAAGCCGGCGCGAGGCAGCTTCGAGTCGAACGAGAAGATGCTCTGGGCGCTGGCGCCCGACTCGAACTGGATCAAGGCCGACACGTGCGTCGGCACCTCGACCGGGAACTCGGTTCCAGCCTTGGGGCCCGAGCCGATCACGCGGGTCTCGCGTGCCTTGGACGCCGTGGCGGTGACCTTGGCCACGGGGCCGAACACCTGCACCAGCGTCGTCAGGTAATAGGGGCCCACGTCGAACATCGGGCCGCCGCCGATGGCGAAGAGGAACTCGGGGCTCGGGTGCCACGACTCGGGGCCGGCGACCTGGAAGAGGGTGAGGCCGGTGAGCGGCGTGCCGATGTCGCCGCGCTTGACGACCCGCAGACCGGTTTGGATTCCGGATCCGAGGAACGTGTCGGGGGCGACGGCGACACGCACGCCGCGGACTTTCGCCGCCTTGATCAGCTGCGCTCCGCTCTCGCGGTCGAGTGCGTAGGGCTTCTCACCCCAGACATGCTTGCCCGCCTCGACGGCCCGCAGGGCCACCTCGACGTGGGCCTTGGGGATGGTGAGGTTGACGACGATCTCGACGTCATCGTGGGCGAGCAGGTCGTCGACGGAGCCGGAGCCCTCGACGCCCCACTTAGCGGCCTGGGCGGCCGCGCGGGGCTCGTCGAGGTCGGCGATGAAAAGCACCTTGAGGTCGGGGAACCTCGTGAGGTTCTCGAGGTACTGGTCGCTGATGACGCCGGCGCCGATCACGCCGACGCCCACGGGGCCGGTCTTGCCCTCTGAGGCGACCGGCTTCTGCGTGGTGGTCGTGGCGTCGCTCATGCGCGGACCCCTTCGAGGTAGTCGAGGCTGTCGGCGAGGGCGGTGAAGATGTCGCCCTCGTGGTCGTCGAGCTCGACGACGGGCAGGGCCTGACGAGCCGCGCGCAGGATGTCGCGGACGGGCATCTCGCCCCGGCCGACAGCGACCTGCTTCTTGTCGTCGAAGTTCTTCGGGCCGTCTTTGATGTGGAGGAACTGCACCTTGTCGCCCAGGCGCGCGAGCAGCTCGGCCGCGTCGACGCCGCCGACCTCGACCCAGTAGGTGTCGACCTCGAGCACGACGTTCGCCGGCAGGGCCGCGGCGAAGACCTCGAGCGCCGGGACGCCGTCGATCTTGTTCTCGAGCTCGAACGCATGGTTGTGGTAGCCGACCCGGAGATCGTGCGCGGCCGCCTTGTCGGCGATCTCGCCGAGCTCTTTCGCGATGCCCTCGACGTCTTCGCGGGTGATCCAGCGGGTCTCGTCGATGTGCGGGTCGATGATCGTCGTCACTCCGAGCCGCTTGGCTGCGGCGAAGATCGGCTCGAGGTCGCTGCCGATCAGCTTGACGTGGGCGCTCGGCGCGGTCAGGCCGTTGGCCGGAAGGTGCTCGGCGTACTCGTCGACGCGTTCGACGAACGAGTACGGCTCGACCTGCGTATAGCCGATCTCGGCCACGCGGGCCAGGGTGCCGGGTAGGTCGTCGGCGATGGCCGAGCGGACGGTGTAGAGCTGGACCGAAAGGGGTGCGTTGGTCACCGTAAGAGTCTCCTCGTCGAAACGTGTTCGCCTGGTTTGAGGCGAATTCCGCCGCATCTGTCGCTGCGGAGTTGATCTCGAGGGCCCGGTTGAACCGGCGTTCCCTCGACCGGAACTCACACTAGGGTCACTTTTGTCGAGCGTCAAGCAAAAGGTGTCTTCCATTCGACATCTTTGCTCGTGACCGCTCGAAACCTGTGGTTTACTCCTGTTATGTCAGACGCCGCGCGGACGTCCGTCCTCGGTTCGACCGGGGCAGGCGACCTCTTCCAGCTCCTCCGCGACGGTCGCCCGCGCACCCGTGCCGAGCTCGCTGCCATCACCGGTCTGGCCCGTTCCACCATCGGCCTGCGCCTCGATGCCCTCACCAGTCTCGGCCTCGTCGGCCCCGTCGCCGATGCGATCTCGACCGGCGGCCGCCCCCCGTCGCGCGTGGCACTCCTGCCGAGCGCCCGCGTCGTCCTCGCCGCCGACCTCGGCGCGAGCCACGCCCACGTCGCCATCACCGACCTGATGGGTGCCGAGCTCGCCAGCCACACCGAGCACCTCGAGATCAGTCTGGGCCCGGAGGCGGTGCTCGGCTGGATGGTCGAGCACACCGACGCGCTCCTCGAACGCCTCGGCAAGACCCGGGCCGATCTCATCGCCGCGGGCATCGGGCTGCCCGGCCCCGTCGAGTTCAGCACCGGCCGACCGGTCAATCCGCCGATCATGCCGGGGTGGGATGCCTTCGACGTTCCCGGCTGGGTCAAACGCCACACCGAGAGCCCGGGTCGGTCGCCCCTTCCCGTCTATGTCGACAACGACGTCAACATCATGGCACTCGGCGAGCGGACTCATTCCTGGCCCGACGTCGACCACCTCTTCTTCCTCAAGGTCGCCACCGGCATCGGCTCCGGCATCATCTCGGCAGGTCAGCTGCAGCGGGGTGCCCAGGGCATCGCCGGAGACATCGGTCACATCCCCGTCGCCCGCGGCGCGGGCATCTTCTGCCGCTGCGGCAACGAGGGATGCCTCGAAGCCATAGCCTCCGGCCCGGCGATCGCCGCGGCAATGCGACGGGACGGACACGACACGGCATCAGGATCCGACGTGCTCGACCTCGTCCGCAGCGGCGACCTCGACGCGGTGCGAGCGGTGCGGCAAGCCGGGCGCGACATCGGCGAGGTGCTCACCACCTGCGTGAGCCTCATCAACCCGTCCGTGATCGCGCTGGGCGGCTCGATGGCCGACGCCGGCGAGCACCTGCTGGCCGGGGTCCGCGAGGTCGTCTACTCGCGTTCGATGCCGCTGGCCACCGAGCACCTCACCATCGTGCAGTCGCGCGCCGCCGACAGCGCGGCGATCCTGGGGGCGAGCATGCTCGCGATCCACTACGCGCTCTCCCCCGAGGCACTCGACACGCTCGCGGCCGCCAACTGATCGCGCCGCCCACCCCCTTCGAATTCGAAGGAGATCTGCCCGGGTAACCGCGTCGGATCCTGATGCCTTCGTCGCGCGTCGGCCGTTTCTCCTTCGAATTCGAGGGAGAATAGTGGGGTGACGTTCGTGCAGACCCCCCTCTCCCTCTGGGACGACGAGGATCCCACGCGCCACCACTCCGCCCGCATCCTCGCCGACTCGTCGGATCGCGTCGGCTGGCTCCGCGCTCGCTCCCGCGGCATCACCGCCACCGACGTCGCGAGGCTCTCGAGTGCCGCCGCCGTGCGAGCCGTCGTGCTCGACAAGCTCTACGGCAACAGCTTTTCAGGCAACGCCTTCACCGATCACGGCCGAGCGCGCGAACCCGTCATCGCCCGCTGGGTCTCTCGCAACCACGGCATCGAACCGTCGAGCAAGCTCTTCCACGCGCGCGGTGAGACGCTCCACCTCGCGACTCCCGACGGTGTCGGCGAGCGGTCGTCCGGCGAGATCGTCCTGGCCGAGATCAAGACCACCGGCAAGACCTGGCGAAGCATCCCCCGCTCGTACCTCCGCCAGGTGTGGTGGCAGCAGTACGTGCTGGGCGCCGAGCGAACGCTCGTCGTCTGGGAACGCCACGTCGACTTCGTGCCGGTGCCGGGGCCGCCCGAGTGTCAGTGGGTCGAACGCGACGACGACCAGATCCACGGCCTCGTCTCGCTCGCCGATCAGGTCGTCAGCGAGCTACGCCGACCCGATCGAGACGCGTCGTATCCGCCCCCATGGGCTCGATGACCCTAAATCGACTCAGCCAGATCACCAGCGCCGACATGCCGGCGATAAACGCGGCGATGCCCAGGCAGTAGAGCAGCACCACACCCCAGCCCAGTTCTTCGACGTTCAAGAACGGGTAGGGCACGAAGCCCTGACCGCGCAGGAGCGTCGCGACCAGCCAGATCACCGGGTAGACGAGAAACAGACCGAGGCGCCCCCAGGCGATGCGGGTGCGATCGCCGAAGAGGATCCACTCGAGAACCGCGAACAGCGGGATCCACTTGTGCAGGATGTCGTTCGACCACGGCACGTTGTAGTCGCTGACCGGGCCATTCGCGAGCAAGAGGTTGTAGACGACTCCGGTGGTCGCGAGATACGTCGCAGTAGCCCCACGAGAGACGACGAGCCAGTGCGGCTGCGTCCCGCCTCGCGCGACGAACCCGGCTCCGAGAACGAATGTCACCGCGATAAGCAGGTTGCTCTGGATCGTGAAGTAGCCGAAGAAGTTGAAGAAGAAGAAATCGGGTGCCGCCATCGACGAGATCAGCTGAGCCACCACCGCGACAACGACGGCGAGAGCGGCCGCGAGCCGCAGCACGATGAAAAGAGCCTTCATCATCCGAGCGTATCGATAGTTTCCGCATCAGTGACACTCTCGAAACACGGTGGAATCATCGTGCCTCTTTACTGAAGGAACAGGGGGTGCCTCATCAGGGACGCCGCACGACCCCGACGAGAAAGGCCATCGATGACGACGACGACAACGGAAGAGGCCGTGGTAACGAGCACGATGCGCGCGGTGGTGATCACCGAGAACGGGGGGCCAGACGTCCTCGTGCCGAAAGAGATTCCGGTACCCGGACGACAAGGATCCGAGGTGCTCGTCCGTGTCATCGCGGCGGGGGTGAATCCGTTCGACGCCGAGGCCCGGCGGGGGTTGGCCGGACACTGCGGCTCCCCCGAACTCCCCGCCGTGCTCGGCTGCGACTTCAGCGGCGTTGTCGTCGAGAGCCCGTACCTCGGGCATGCATTCCAACCGGGCGTGGAGGTCTACGGCGTCGCCTCCGTGCCACGGTCGGCCGGAACCTACGCCGAGTACGTCAGCGTGCCGTCGCTCCAGGTGGCTCGCAAACCCAAGTCGCTCTCGCACACCGAGGCGTCTGCCGTACCGCTTGCGGCCCTGACGGCCTGGGGACTCGTGGTCGACGTGGCCAAAGCCCACGAGGGGCAGCGCATTCTCATCCACGCCGCGGCCGGCGGGGTCGGACACTTCGCCGTGCAGTTCGCGGCGTACTTCGGCGCTCACGTCGTGACGACGAGTTCCGCCCGCAACACCGCCTGGCTCACCGAACTCGGTGCCGCCCAGACGATCGACTACACGGCGGGCGACTTCGAAGATCATGTGGCGCTCGTCGATGTCGCGATCAACCTGGTCGACGACGACGGGATCGCGGCCCGCACGGTGGGAGTGGTCCGGCCCGGTGGCCTGCTCGTGCACGTACCCGTCGGTGCCACAGCGAAGCGCGATGCCCTTGCCGGTCGCGCAACGGCCGCCGGAGTGCGCTTCACCGACTACTCGATGGCCCCCGACGCGACCTGTCTCGCGATCATCACCCGCCTCCTCGACTCGGGTGACGTCTCGGTCTACGTCGACGACGTCTACGACCTGGAGGAAGTCGCCGACGCCCACCGCCTGCTCGAGCGCGGCCACACGCGCGGCAAGCTCGTGCTCAAGGTGCAGGACGACTGAGCGGTTGGGGTTGCGGTTGCGGCCGCGCGAGGGCGAGCTCTGAGGCCTGCGGCGTCGTCGGCCGCGAGCGTGCGCAAAGCGGGGCCCGGCAGGCAGCCGGAGCCCGGAATGGGCACTCTCGCGGATGGCCCGGGCACGGAGCTGCGGATCCTGCGTTCGCGAGTCAGGCACCCAGCCCCGCGACGACCAGAACACAAGGATCCGGCGCCCACCCACGCCCACATTCCTGATCGACGCGCGACACCAACCCACTCTGTCCGAACGTGTCCATATTGGGGCCCGGCAGGCAGCCGGAGCCCGGAATGGGCACTCTCGCGGGTGGCCCGGGCACGGAGCTGCGGATCCTGCGTTCGCGAATCAGGCACCCAGCCCCGCGACAACCAGAACACAAGAATCCGGCGCCCACCCGCGCTCACACTCCTGATACGCACGCGACACCAACCCGCTCGCACCGAACGTGTCCATAGTGGGGTCCGGCAGGCGGCCGAAGCCCGAGATGGGCACTCTCGCGGGTGGCCCGGGCATGGAGCTGCGGATCCTGCGTTCGCGAATCAGGCGCCCAGCCCCGCGACGACGAGGACACAAGGATCCGGCGCCCACCCACGCTCACATTCCTGATCAACGTGCGACACCAACTCGCTCTCGCCGAACGTGTCCATATTGGGGCCCGGCAGGCAGCCGGAGCCCGGAATGGGCACTCTCGCGGGTGGCCCGGGCACGGAGCTGCGGATCCTGCGTTCGCGATTCAGGCACCCAGCCCCGCGACAACCAGAACACAAGGATCCGGCGCCCGCCCACGCTCACATTCCTGAAGCACGCGCTATCCCGATAGCCCCGGACCAACCGTCGGGCGCGCAACGAACGTTCGCGAATCAGGCAATGAGCCCCGTGAAACCGAAAACACAAGGATCCGACGCCTGCCCGCGCCCACATTCCTGATCCGCGCGCAACACCAACCCACGCGCGCCGAACGTGTGCAGGTCGTGGTCCGGCAGGCAGCCAGAGCCAGTGATGGGCACTCTCGCGGATGGCGGGATGGAGCTCACTACCCGGCGCGCACCGAGCACGACGAAGGGCCCCCGCCTTACGGCGAGGGCCCTTCTGAGAGTCAGCGCTTAGAAGGCGTTGATGTCGAGGGGGATGCCAGGACCGAAAGTGGTCGAGACGGTGCCCTTGGTGATGTAGCGGCCCTTCGAAGAGGACGGCTTGAGACGAACGACCTCGTCGAGGGCGGTGTCGAGGTTGGCGTTGAGCTGCTCCTCGGTGAAGCCGGCCTTGCCGATGACGAAGTGCACGTTGGAGTGCTTGTCGACACGGAACTCGATCTTTCCGCCCTTGATGTCGTTCACGGCCTGAGCGACGTTCGGGGTGACGGTGCCGGTCTTGGGGTTCGGCATGAGGCCGCGGGGCCCGAGGACCTTACCGAGACGACCGACTTTGCCCATGAGCTCCGGGGTGGAAACCGCGGAGTCGAAAGCCGTGTAGCCCTCGGCGACCTTGGCGATGAGCTCGTCGCCACCGACCTCGTCGGCGCCAGCGGCGATAGCGGCCTCAGCAGCAGCACCCGTCGCGAAGACGATGACGCGGGCGGTCTTGCCCGTGCCGTGCGGGAGAATGACGGTGCCACGGACCATCTGGTCGGCCTTGCGCGGGTCAACACCGAGCTTGAGGGCGACCTCGACGGTCGAGTCGAACTTCTTCGAGCCGGTCTCGCGAGCGACGGCGACAGCCTCGGTCGTGGAGTAGAACTTGCCTGCCTCGATCTTCTCGGCAGCGGCGCGGTACGCCTTGGACTTCTGAGCCATTGTGAAATCTCCTGATTTCGAGAGCGTGGTAACGAGCCTGGCGGGCTCTCCCACTGAATGTCTTGGGGGTGGTCGAACGCTTACGCGTCGACGGTGATGCCCATGGAGCGGGCGGTGCCGGCGATGATCTTCGCCGCGGCGTCGATGTCGTTGGCGTTGAGGTCGGACTGCTTGGTCGTCGCGATCTCGCGGACCTGCTCCATCGTGAGCTTGCCCACCTTGACGGTGTGCGGCGTAGCGGAACCCTTGGCGAGGCCAGCGGCCTTCTTGATGAGCTCGGCGGCCGGCGGCGTCTTGAGAATGAACGTGAACGAACGGTCTTCGTACACGGTGATCTCGACAGGGACGACGTTGCCGCGCTGCGACTCGGTCTGAGCGTTGTACGCCTTGCAGAACTCCATGATGTTCACGCCGTGCTGACCCAGAGCCGGGCCGATGGGCGGGGCGGGGTTCGCGGCGCCGGCGTTGATCTGAAGCTTGATCAGACCTGTGACCTTCTTTTTCGGTGCCATGTTCTTTTCCTTCTTGTGGGTGTCGAACTCGGTGCGGTTGCATCGGGCTCTCCCGGAACTGCGAGTGCAGGATCCGGTGGCTGAGAAATCTGGGGAGTGACCGGCTCTAGAGCTTGGTCACCTGGTCGAAGCTGAGCTCGACCGGCGTCTCGCGCTCGAAGAGCGAAACAAGCACCGTGAGCTTACCCGATTCGGGCTTGATCTCGTTGATCGTTCCGGGGAGGCCCGCGAACGAGCCCTCTTTGATCGTGATCGTCTCGCCGATCTCGAAGTCGACCTCGGCGGGGATGACTCGCTGAGCCGCCTTGCCGGCCTTGCCGGAGCCCTTGGCGGCCGGAGCTGCCTCCTGCACCTGCACGAGGCTCTTCAGCATGTTGAAGGCCTCTTCGAAACGAAGGGGGGTGGGGTTGTGGGCGTTGCCCACGAAGCCGGTGACGCCCGGCGTGTGGCGGACGACCGACCAGGAGTCTTCGTTCAGATCCATGCGGACGAGCACGTAGCCGGGAATGCGAACGCGGGTGACAAGCTTGCGCTGACCGTTCTTGATCTCGACGACGTCTTCCATGGGAACTTCGATCTGGTAGATGAAGTCTTCCATCGTCAGCGAGACCATGCGGTTCTCGATGTTCTGCTTCACGCGACGCTCGAAGCCGGCGTAGGAGTGGATGACGTACCACTTGCCCGGCTTGCCGCGCAGGTCGTAACGGAAGGCTTCGTACGGGTCGACCTCGGCCTCGTCTTCGACTTCTTCGGTGACGACGTCGCTCTCGTCGGCGCCGAAAGCGGCCTCGACGTCGGCGTCTTGCACGGTCTGCTCGGACTCGGTCACGGCGTTGAACGTGCCCGCGGCGTCACCCTCGGCCTGCAGCTCTTCTGCGTCGAGCTCGGCCTCGTCGTCGGTCGCCTCGACGGCGGCCTCGGCCTCGTCGAGCGAATCGATGTGGAGGGCGTCTTCGACGATGGCGTCAGCCTGCTCGTCTTTCGCCTCGTCGAGGGTGTCGAGCAGCTCGTCGAGCTCGGTCACGTCGGACGAACCGGACTCGTCGTCGATCGAGAGTGCCTCGTGCTCGGCCGAGTCGACGCTCGCTTCGTCAGCCGTCTGGGTCGAGCCCTCTTGGGTCTCTTCGACCTCGGAGGACTGCTCAGCAGCGGTGGCGAGGTCGATGTCGTCGCGCTCGTTCTTCGGCAAGGGTTCTTCTTCCGTTGGAATGGTGCGGGCTGTCTTCGGATTGCACAGACGCCCGGATCGTGAAATGAGGTCGGTTGGCGAGGATGTCGCTGAGGGCGGTGTGCACAGACGCACTGCCACCCGAGCCGGCTAAGTGGGATTGACTCCGTTGCCGAACACGTACTGGACGACGAAGCCGAACAGCGTGTCGAGGCCGAACACGAGCGCCATCATGATGACGACGAAGGCCAGAACGACCAGGGTGAAGTTGACCAGCTCTTTGCGGGTCGGGGTGACGACCTTCTTGAGCTCGCTGATGACCTGGCGGAGGAACAGCACGATGCGCGCGAAACGGCCGCGGCTCACGGAGCTGTCTGCCTTCGCGATCGCGACTACGTCCTCGTCGGGGACGTCTACGTCTTTTCTCGCCACGTGTCGTACTTGCCTTTCAAGCATCGCCCGGGTTGTCACGACCCGGATCGTTCGTCCGACCCGTGCGTCTGCACGAGTAGGGCTGCAGGGCGGACAGGACTTGAACCTGCAACCTGCGGTTTTGGAGACCGCTGCTCTACCAATTGAGCCACCGCCCTTTGGATAACGGAACCCGATGCCGCTCCTTCGACCCCCTGGAACAGAACTCCACCTGATTGCTGCGGGACCTGCTTGCCGTGGGCACGAAAGAGCTTGGTGGATTCCACCACCGCAGACAAGTGTAGGCGACCCACCCTGGGCAAGTAAAGTTGAGCCGCCTCGCGGCCTCGTGGCAGCGCATATCCCCGCGATGGACGAAGGGGCGCCCGGTAGGCTGGACGCCGTGAACAGCACCGACCAGAGCGCCCGCCTCCCCCGTCTCTCTGCGCGCATCGCCGCGATCGCCGAATCGGCCACTCTCAAGGTCGATGCCAAGGCGAAGGGCCTTCAGGCCGAGGGCAAGCACGTCATCAGCTACGCGGCCGGCGAGCCGAACTTCGCCACGCCCGAGCACATCGTCGAGGCGGCCGTCGTCGCGGCGCGCGATCCCAAGAACCACCGATACACGCCCGCGGCGGGTCTTCCCGAGCTCCGTCAGGCGATCGCCGAGAAGACGCTGCGCGACAGCGGCACCCACGTCACGGCGTCGCAGGTCATCGTCACGAACGGCGGCAAGCAGGCCGTCTACCAGTCATTCGCCGCGATCGTCGACGAAGGCGACGAGGTGCTTCTGCCCGCCCCGTACTGGACCACCTACCCCGAGGCGATCAAGCTCGCCGGCGGTGTGCCGGTCGAGGTGTTCGCGGGTGCCGAGCAGGGCTACCTGGTCACCGTCGAGCAGCTCGAGGCCGCCCGCACCGACCGCACCAAGGCGCTGCTCTTCGTCTCACCCTCCAACCCGACCGGCGCCGTCTACTCGGGCGAGCAGACCCGAGCCATCGGCGAGTGGGCGCTCGAGCACGGCATCTGGGTCATCACCGACGAGATCTACCAGAACCTCGTCTACGACGGGGTCAAGGCCGTGTCGATCACCGAGGCCGTCCCCGAGCTGGCCGACACCACGATCCTCGTGAACGGGGTCGCCAAGACCTACGCCATGACGGGCTGGCGCGTGGGCTGGATGATCGCTCCCGCCGACGTCACCAAGGCGGCGTCCAACCTGCAGTCGCACCTGTCGTCGAACGTGTCGAACATCTCGCAGCGTGCCGCCCTCGCGGCGCTGACCGGTTCGCAGGAATCCGTCGAGACCATGCGTCAGGCGTTCGACGTACGCCGCAAGACGATCGTCGCCGAGCTCAACAAGATCGACGGCGTCGTGACGCCCACCCCCGAGGGGGCCTTCTACGTCTACCCCGACGTGTCGGGTCTTCTCGGCCGCACCTGGGGCGGTGTCACCCCGACGACCTCGCTCGAGCTCGCCGACCTGATCCTCGACCAGGCCGAGGTGGCGACGGTGCCCGGCGAGGCATTCGGTCCGAGCGGCTATCTGCGACTGTCGTACGCCCTCGGCGACGACGACCTCCTCGAGGGAGTGCAGCGGCTCCAGCGACTGTTCGCCTAGCCCAGAGGGGGTGACCCGCCCCGACGGGATGGCCCGCGGCCTACCTACAGAGACACACCCAGCAGGATCGGCTCCGGCTGCAATTCGACCCCGAACTCAGCCGAGACCCGACTCTGCACGTACCGGGCCAGCTCACCCACCTCGGCGGCGGTCGCGCCTCCGAGATTCGTTATCGCGAGCGTGTGCTTCGACGAGATCGCCGCACCGGAGCCCGGCAGACGGAACCCGCGAGGCACTCCCGCGTGCTCGATCAGCCAGGCCGCGCTGAGCTTGATACCGCCCTCGACGATCGGCGGCGGCGGCGCGGGCTGCTCACCGAGGGGCACAGCGACGTCGCGTGCCTCCGGCACGGTCTCCCAGCGCGGCGCGTCGGCCGGGATCGCTTCGAGGGCGCGGCGCGACACGATCGGATTCGTGAAGAAGGATCCGCTCGACGCCGTGTCACGATCCGTCGGGTCGAGGACCATCCCCTTCGAGGCCCGCAGTTCGAGCACTCGCGCCCGGACGTCGGCGAGCGGAACCCGCTCCCCCAGCTCGACTCCCAGGGCCTGGGCGAGCTGCGGGAAGGCGATCGGCTCGGAGAGCCCGCCGCCCCGCGACAGCTGGAACTCGACCGAGGTGACGACTCCGGCACGAGGATCCGGCCCGGACGCCTTGAAGACACTCGTGCGGTAGTCGAGACCGAGGTTGGCGCGTGGGATCCTGACGAATTCGAGGCTTTCGGCGTCGAGGAAGTCGACGCTGACGACCGTCTCGGAGATCTCTTGGCCGTAGGCGCCGATGTTCTGCACCGGGGCGGCTCCGGTCGAGCCGGGCACTCCGCTCAGCGCTTCGAAGCCCGCCCAGCCGTTCGAGACGGTCTGCTCGACCAGGGAGTCCCATGGCTCGCCTGCCGCGACCCGGATCGTGACGGTGTCGGAGGTCTCGGAGACGACCTCGACGCCGCGGGTGGCAACCTGGATGACCGTTCCGGGGAAGCCCTCGTCAGAGACGACGAGGTTCGAGCCGCCGCCGAGCACGAACCAGGGCTCGAGAGAGGAGAACGCCTCGCGGGCAGCCGCCAGCAGCTCGTCGTGGGTGGTCGCCACGATGAGGCGGTCGGGGCTTCCCCCGACCTGCATCGTGGTGAGCTCGGCGAAGGCGGTCACGCCCAGGCCACGCGCACCTGCGCCTTGCCGAGGACGGTCTGCCCCGCGAATGTCACGGTCAGGTCGACGCGAGCGCTCTTCGCCTCGGCGTCGAGCTGCCCGATCTTCGCTGACACGACGAGCTCGGCGCCCGTCTCGGCGTCGACGGCGACGGGGCGGGTGAAGCGGACCTGGTAGTCGCTCACCCAGGCTCCCGCACCAGGGCCGCTGTCGCCCTCGAGCCAGTCGACGACCGGCTGAATGGCGGTGGCCATCGTGAGCATGCCGTGGGCGATGACCCCGGGCAACCCGACCGACTGGGCGAAGTCGTCGCGGTAGTGGATGGGGTTGAAGTCGCCTGATGCACCGGCGTACCGGACGAGCGAGTCGCGGGTGAGCGTGTAGGTGCGTTCGGCGACGACCTGGCCCACCTCGAGCGCGGCGCTCACTCGTCGCCCCGGACGACGAGGGTGGAGATGGCGGTGACGACGTGCTCGCCCGCCGCATCGAGCATGACCGATTCGGCGGTGACCATCGAGTGGCCCCCGAGCGACTTGACGCTCGCGACCGTCAGCGTCGCCGTCAGCTCGTCGCCGGCGACAATCGGCCTCGTGTAGCTGAAACGCTGGTCGCCGTGCACGACCCGCGAGAAGTCGATGCCGGCATCGGGCGCGCTGAGCAGCTGCTGCAGGGTGTGCTCCTGCACGACCACGGCGAAGGTCGGCGGAGCAACGACGTCGCTGTAGCCGGCCGCGCGAGCAGCCTCGGGGTCGAGAGAGAGGCGGCTCGTCGAGGCGGTGGCGCGGGCGAACTCTCGCACCTTCTCGCGACCGACGAGGTACGGAGCCACCGGCGGAAAACTCCGCCCTTGGAGATCGGGGTTCACAGACACGACGTCAATTCTAGGCGGCCTGGAGGGACGCCCGCGAAGCACGAGGATTCGATCGTCGGACCCCTGGTTTCCGCGGCGGGTCAGGCGTACAGTGACGTCACGTCTGGGATGGTAACTCGACGCAAGCACCCGTTTCAGAGGGTGCCGCAGCGTTTCCCTCGGTGCTGATCCACCGTGGGCTCGACTTCGAGCCAGCAGGGCTGCGACACCGTCCGGATGCGACAGGGTGCGCACCGCCGTTTACCCCGGCGGGGCGCACCCTGGTTCGGGCCGGATCCGCCCCGTGCGGCAGGGCGTCCCTTCCGAGACGATGGGGCCTCCTAGTGTTATCCCCATGCTTTCCAGGGCGAGGGATCTCGCGCTCTCCTCGCACCCGGGGCCGACCGCGGCCGTGACAGTGCTGTCGGCGCTGCTGGCGGCCTCGCTCGGTTACCCGACCGCCCGGATCCTCGTCCTCGCCGTGGCGGTCCTGCTCGGGCAGCTCTCGATCGGTTTCTCGAACGACTGGATCGACTCCGGTCGCGACCGGGCGACCGGACGGCACGACAAGCCGGTCGCGCAGGGCCGCATCAGTGTGCCGATGGTGCGCCGCGCCGCGATTGTCACCCTGGTCGCCGCCCTTGCCGTCTCGATCGCCCTCGGGCCCGCCGCAGCTCTCTGTCATCTCGTGCTGATCGCCTCCGGCTGGGCTTACAACGCCGGCCTCAAACGCACCCCCTTCTCAGTCGTGCCGTTCGTCATCGCCTTCGGGATCCTCCCCGATGTCGTCACGCTCTCCGGTCAGGAGGGGGTGCCCGCGGCGGGGTGGGCGACCGCGGTCGGAGCTCTCTTCGGCGTCGCCATCCATTTCACCAACGTGCTGCCCGACCTCGCCGACGATGCCGAGACCGACGTCCGCGGCCTCCCGCACCGGCTCGGAGCTCGGGTTTCGGGCGTCGTGGCGTTCGCGGTGCTTGTGGTCGCGTCCGTCCTGGTTCTGATCGGCCCGGTCGCGGGCGACAACGACCGGGGTGTCACCCTCCCGGCCGTCTTCGGCCTCGTGATCTCGCTGGCGATCGCGGCGATCGGAATCCGCCGCGTGCTGACGATCCCGCCCGACCGTCTGCTCTTTCAGCTCGTAATCGTCATGTCGCTCGTCGTCGCGGTCTCGCTCGTGCTGAGCGGCGGTCGCCTCACGGCTTGAGTCGCGGGACAGCCTGAGTCACGGGACAGCCTGACTCGCGTCGGTGGCTCAAGGGCAATTCAGGCCCAGGCCATCGCGTAGGTGCGTGCCAACATCCGGCTCGCGGGGCTGCCCAGCAGGATCCCGAGGCCGACGTCGCGGGCGGTGCGCCGCACTCCCGCTGATGGCCGACCCATGGCCATGTTCACCTCGGCCTGCCTCGCTGCTCTACGCGCGCCGCGGAGCCGGTTCTGCTCGAACGCCTCCAGCGCCTCGAACAATGAGGTGTCGACGAGTTCGCGGCGGGCTCCGCTCACGAGGAGCGGTGCGAGCTCGGCGGCGTCGAGCCACCCGAGGTTCATACCCTGCCCGCCGATGGGGCTGATCTCGTGGGCGGCGTCGCCGATCAAGACGACCCTGCCCCGCACCAGGCGCTCGGCAAGTCGACGGCGAGTGACGAATGCGCTCAGCATCGAGTTCGTCGCCGGGTCGACTCGCGTGCCGACCCGATCGCTGATGAGCGCGGCCACGTCGCCTGCCGTGGGCCGGTCGAGGGGTTTTCCGGTGTGGGCGACGAACCGTCGTCGTCCGCCGGGAAGGGGGAACGACTCGACGACCCCGTCGCGCTCGAGGTGGATGACCGCGTCGTCACCCTCGCCGGTGTCGTCACGGAAGTCGCCCATGACGAACGCGTCGGAATACGCTCGGAGAGCCGCGGGGATGCCGAGGAGCTTTCGAACGGCGCTTCGGGCTCCGTCGGCCCCGACGACGAATCGGGCCACCTCGAAGACATCACGGCCCTCGTGGCGCGCGTGGAGCCGCACATGATGCGGGTCGATGTCGTCGATGGCCACGAGCTCCATCCCCCGCTGCAGGCAGTTCGGGGCGAGCTCGGCCAGGCGATCTGCGACGATCGCCTCGGTCTCGTGCTGCGGCAGGGAAGCGATGTAGTCGAACTGGTTATGGACGGCGTCGAACGACACCGTGCCGAGGGTGCGACCGCCACTCCGGGCGATCCCGCGGTGGATGTGCACGGCCTTCGCGGCGATGGTGTCAGCCACCCCGATCCGGCCGAACGCCTCCATCGACGGCGGGTGGATCCCGATGGCGCGGGAGAGCGGTGCGGGCCGCGTGCGCTTCTCCCAGACTGCGACGTCGAGACCGGCCTCGGCCAGCAGAGCGGCCAGGAACACCCCGACCGGGCCTCCCCCGACGACCACGACGTCACGCATCAGCGTCTCCCGGGCTCAGCGTGAGCAACAGTCGGGCGGGCTGGAGTCGCTCGACGCGCCAATCGCCGCCGACGCGCGACCGCAACTCGGCGGGCGTGTAGCTGCGGCGGATGGAGAGCAGGCCGTCCGGACGGATGAACGATCCGGCAAAGCCCACCCGGGTAGCCGCGGAGTAGGCGGCATAGGCGGTGCGGCTCCTCGCGATGTCGTTGTGGATCGCCAGCCGACGGGCCAGGACTCGGCTGTCGTCAAGGAGCGCGGTCAGCTCGTCGCCGGCGAGGTGGTGCAGCACGTGGTTCGAGACGACGACATCGAATACGCGCCCCTCCTCGACGAGGGCACGACTCGCTGTGCGCTCGTACCGGACGCCGTCGTCAGCCGGGAGGGACAGCGCGAAGGCGTGGGCTCGAGGATCCGGGTCGATGGCCGTCACCGAGATCGGGTGGCCGTCGCGACGCGACCACGCCGCGAGAGCCCGAGCGACGTCGCCGCCACCCGAACCGATGTCGAGGACGGTGAGGGGCGAGGGGCTCGCGGTGGCGAGCGGTCGGATCCTGCGCTCGTAGATGCGTCGCCAGCCCGACACGACACGGTTGACGAGGGCGAAGTGCCGATAGGTGCGGTCGAGGGCGACCACGTCGCAGTCGGGATCGTCCATGAGCTCGAGCGCACTCGTCTCGCGGGCGCGAAGGGAGGGAGAGGAGCTCACTCGCCGCCCCGCAGGGTCAGCAGAGCCGTCTCGACGGTGAGACCCGGCCCGAACGCCATGGCGCAGACGCGGCGGGTCCAGCTGCCGGATGCACTGCCCCGCTCGCCCGGTTCCGCCGCTCGCGCTCCGGCCTCGGCCCCGACCGCCACGAGCTCGCGTGTCACCGGCGCTTCGGCGCCCACCAGCAGCTCGCGCAGCACGAACAGTACGGTCGCGCTCGACATGTTGCCATGTTCGCGCAGCACCTTCCGTGAGGCGGCGACCTGCGGCTCGTCGAGGGCAAGCGCCGTCTCGACACGGTCGAGAATGCTGCGCCCACCGGGGTGAATCGCCCAGAAGGGCACGTCGGCCACCTCGAGCCCCGGCGACCCCGCCAGAAGAGAGGCGACCGCCGCGCCGATGTTCTGCTCCACGATCCGCGGAACGTAGCTCGAGAGCACCATGTCGAAACCGTGGTCGCCGATCGTCCACGCCATGTCGGCGGCTCCGTCGGCGATGATCGTGGTCTCGAACGCGTCGAGATCGAGGCGCGGTGACTCGTCAGGCCCGGCGTGCGCCGACCCGACGACGACCGCTGCGGCAGCCCCATCGCCAAAGACCGACGCCGCGACGATGGCGTCGGGGTCGTCGTCGACGTGCAGGTGGAGGGAGCACAGCTCGACCGAGACCACGAGCACGACGGCGTCGGGGTCGAGGTCGCAAAACTGAGCGGCCATCTTGAGAGCGGGGAACGCGGCATAGCAGCCCATGAACCCCAGGTGGAAGCGCTGCACCGACGAAGAGAGGCCCAGCTCGCGGACGAGCACGTAATCGGGTCCCGGCGCGTAGAAACCCGTGCACGAGACGGTCACGACGTGCGTGATCTCGGAGACCGCGAGGTCGGGCACCGCGGCGATCGCCTTCCGAGCCGCCTCCACGAGCAACGGCTTCGAGTAGAGGGTGTAGGCGTCGTTGCGGGCTGCCGTTCCAGGGTTCGCGACGATGCCCGAGGCGATGTCGAAAAGACCCGGGTCGGCGGCAACCGAAGGATCCGACGTCGACTTTCGTTGATCGAACTCGGCGAGAACGGAGTGCCGCGTGTCGATGGCCGAGGCATCGAAGGCGGCGGTGACGAGGCGCTTACCGAGTCGCCCATAGCCGGGCTGCTCTCGCAGGAGGTCGCGCAAGTCGGGCTGGTGCACTGTTGCGGCGGGCACCGCGGTCTCGATCGAGCGGATGACGGCCATGCGTCATGGTACGACCGCGCCAGGCTTTCGGCCCGCCGAGCCGAGCCGAGACCTCAGATTCGACGACTCAGCGGCCCTGCGAGGCGTCGATTTCGAGGTCTCACGACCCCAACCCCCAACATGCAAAAAAGGCCTCGCCCAAGAGGGCAAGACCTTTGTTGCTTGTAGCGAGGGCGGGACTCGAACCCGCGACACCACGATTATGAGCCGTGTGCTCTAACCACCTGAGCTACCCCGCCGCACTGCCGACCTGAGGGCCGTCACCGGACTCGCGTTCGGTGGAGCCCCCTGTGGGAATCGGACCCACTACCTCTTCCTTACCAAGGAAGTGCTCTACCAATGAGCTAAGGGGGCGTGACCACTCTGATTCGACCCGGTTACCGGGCCGCGAATGGCACCACACGAGAATAGCAGGAGTTCGAGCCGCCACGTGACACGTGACGCGCCGCCGAGGTCGCAGGAGTGGTCGGGTGAAGTCGATCACTCCCGCGATCTCGGCAGAACGCAGTACGACCTAGGCCGACGCCGCCGAGAGCGCGGCCACATCGTCGGCCGACAGGTCGAGCGTCGTCGCCGCGATGAGGTCGGGCAGCTGCTCCACGGTGCGCGCCGATGCGATCGGGCCGGCCACCGAGGGCTGCGCGATCAGCCAGGCCAGCGAGACGGTGGCGACCGATGCGCCGGTCGACTCCGAGATGCGATCGAGCTCGGCGAGCACACGCCGACCCCGCTCGTCGAGGTAGGCGCTGGCGCCTCCGGCGCGGGGGCTGTCGACGTCGACTCCGTCGCGGTACTTGCCGGTGAGAAACCCGCTGGCCAGCGACGAATAGGGCAGCACGGAGACGTTCTCCGCTGCCGCGACGCCCGCGACCGTCGGGCCGCCGTCGGATCCTTCGACTTTGTCGCGTTCGACGAGGCTGTACTGGTTCTGGATCGCCGCGTACTTCGGCAGGTTCTCGGACTCCGAGAAACGAAGGGCCTGCTCGAGGCGCTGACCCGAGAAGTTCGAGGCGCCGATCGCGCGGACCTTGCCGAGCTCGACCTGCTCGGAGAGGGCCTCGACGGCCTCTTCGACGGGACGGTCGGTGAAGTCGCGGTGGGCGTAGTAGAGGTCGATGTAGTCGGTGCCCAAGCGCTCGAGCGAGTCGTCGACGGCGCGACGGACGATCTCTCGCGAGGTGCCCTCGAGGCCGGTGAGCATGCCCACCTTGGTGGCCACGACGATGTCGTCGCGGTTGCCGCGCGCCTTCATCCACTTGCCGATGATGACCTCGGATTCGCCCCCCGAGTTGCCCGGCTTCCAGGCCGAGTAGACGTCGGCCGTGTCGATGAAGTTGCCCCCGGCGGCGACGTAGGCGTCGAGGATCTCGAACGACGTCGCCTCGTCGGCCGTCCAGCCGAAGACGTTGCCGCCGAGATTGAGTGGGAAGACGCTGAGGTCGCTCGACCCGAGAGTGGTGCGGGGTGCGTCGGTCATGTGACTCCTTCTGATCGGATGTTCTCTAACGCAACACCCGTTCGCCTCGGGAATTCCGAGAGCCGAGGATCCCGGTGGTCCCGGATCGAGGCATACGCAGCGTCGAGCTCCTCCCCGACGAAGTAGCCGACAGACCCGTTCTCAGTCGTCGGCGTGCTGCGAGATGGTCGTGAGCTCGGTCATCTCGGCGTCGTCGAGGGTCAGCTGGGCCACCCCGAGGAGGTTCTCGAGCTGGATCACCGAGCGAGCGCTGGCGAGGGCGCCGACGACGTTCTGCTGCTGGACCACCCAGCGGATCGCCACGGCGGCCGGTGTCACCCCGTGCCTCGATGCGATATCGGTGACGACGTCGAGGGTGCGCAAGTTGCCGGGCGTGAGATTACCCATCGCTCGACTGCCCCGGGGCGAGTCGCCGATGTTGTCGCGGCTGCGGTACTTGCCCGTGAGGAACCCGCTCGCGAGCGTCGAATGAGGCAGCACGGCGAGCCCGAAGTGGTCGACGAGCGGCGACATGTCGGACTCGTACTCGTTGCGACGAACGAGGTTCCAGGCCGGCTGGACCGCCGCGAAGGGGTGGAGGCCGTCACGGTCGGCAATCGCGAGCGCCTGCCGGAGCCTCGCGCCGGTGTAGTTCGACACCGCCGGGTAGCGGATTTTTCCCTCGTCGACCAGCTCGCTGAAGGCGGCGACCGTCTCGTCGAGGGGAGTCTCGTCATCGTCGTAGTGTGCGAAGTAGAGATCGATACGGTCGGTGCGCAGCCGACCCAGCGAGGCCTCGACGGCCTTGCGGATGCTGGTGCGAGTGAGGCCCGGAGCGTCGGGGTGCTGACCCACCTTCGTGCTGACGATGACGCGATCGCGGTTTCCGGGGCGCGCGAGCCACCGGCCGATGATCGCCTCCGACTCGCCGCCCGTGTTGCCCGGGAGCCAGGCCGAATAGACGTCGGCCGTATCGAGCACCCGTCCGCCGGCGTCGGCATAGACGTCGAGGATCTCGAGGGCGGTCGGTGCACCCACCGTCCAGCCGAACACGTTTGTTCCGAGCGCGAGCGGGAAGGGAGTCGCGTCGGGCGGGAAGAGGTCGGGCAAGGAGTCCAGGAGGTAGCCAATCCGGTCGGTTCGCACCACCATAACGGACCCGGTACTCCCCTGTGGACTCGTGCGGCTGAGAGCGACGCACCTGTCGTATCGTGGCTGTCATGCCTCTCGACGAGACCATCCAGACCGACGGCCCCCGACTCGATGGGGCCGAGTGGTGGCGCACGGCCGTGATCTACCAGGTCTATCCGCGCTCCTTCGCCGATAGCAACGGCGACGGCATCGGCGACCTCCCCGGCATCACCTCGCGCCTCTCGGCGTTGGCCGACCTCGGCGTCGACGCCGTGTGGCTCTCGCCGTTCTTCACCTCCCCGCAGAAAGACGCCGGTTACGACGTCGCCGACTACTGCGACGTCGACCCTCTCTTCGGCACGCTCGACGACTTCGACGCGCTCCGGCGCCGGGCTACCGAGCTCGGCCTGCGCGTGATCGTCGACCTCGTCCCCAACCACTCCTCCGACGCCCACGACTGGTTCCAGCGCGCGCTGGCGGCAGCTCCCGGCTCCCCCGAGCGCGCCCGCTATCTGTTCCGCGACGGGCAGGGCGAGAACGGCGAGCTTCCCCCGAACAACTGGCAGTCGGTCTTCGGCGGCGCCGCGTGGAGCCGCGTCACCGAAAAAGACGGCACCCCCGGCCAGTGGTACCTCCACCTCTTCGACTCGTCGCAGCCCGACTTCGACTGGGAGAACCCCGAAGTCCGCGACCAGTTCCTCGACGTGCTCCGGTTCTGGCTCGACCGCGGTGTCGACGGGTTCCGCATCGACGTCGCCCACGGTCTCATCAAGAAAGACGGGCTGCCCGACTACACGCCCCCGAAAGACGCCGGCAGCATGGGCGGCGGCCTCGCCGAAGACCAGACGCCTCCGTATTGGGCTCAAGACGGCGTGCACGACATCTACCGCTCGTGGCGCGCCCTTCTCGAGACCTACCCGGGCGACCGGATCCTGGTGGCCGAGGCCTGGGTGGAGCCGCTCTCGAAGCTCAGCAACTGGGTTCGCCCCGACGAGATGCACCAGGCGTTCAACTTCTCGTACCTCGAGAGCGGTTGGTCGGCACCGTCGATCAAGGGCGTCATCGACTCGTCGCTCGAGGTGTTCGACAGCGTCGACGCCCCCAGCACCTGGGTGCTCTCGAACCACGACGTCGTGCGCCACGCCTCCCGGCTCGCACTCACCGCCGACAACGCCCAGGGTGCGGGCATCGGGCCGAAGAGTTCGGGCCTGCCCGACACCGCGGTCGGCCTGGCACGGGCTCGCGCGGCCACTGCCGTGATGCTCGCCCTCCCCGGCTCGGCCTACATCTACCAGGGCGAAGAGCTCGGGCTGCCCGAGGCGATCGACCTGCCCGACGAAGCCCGCCAGGATCCCACGTGGTTCCGCACTGCGGGCGAGCGCTACGGTCGCGACGGCTGCCGTGTGCCGCTGCCCTGGGAGGCCGAATCGCCCGCCTTCGGGTTCAACACCACCGGCGAGTCGTGGCTGCCGCAGCCCGAGGGGTGGGCGCCCTACGCACGAGACGCTCAAGAGGGCGACACCGGCTCCACTCTCGAGCTCTACCGCCTGGCTCTCGCGCTGCGTCACGAATTCGCTTTAGGATCCGGCACGGTCGAGTGGCTGCCCGGTTACGGCCCCGACGTGGTCGCGTTCCGCAACGGTCAGATCACCGTAATTGCGAACACCGGCTCGGTGCCGGTGGAGCTCCCCGTCGCCGACGAGCTCCTCGCGACTGTCGAGCTCGAGGGCGCAGCGCTGCCGGCCGACGCGACGGTGTGGTTGCGCGTGTCGTAGTTGCCACGGGCCGGCGTTGCCAGCGTTGGTCCGCGAGACGTCTTACGGACAAAGCCACCTGCCGCGGCAGGTGGCTTTGTCCGTAAGACGTAGGCAGTGCCTCGCAGGCACACCGGCAAGAGCGGCTCAGGCGGCCCCGGCGTTGGCCATGAGCCACGGGTACGGGTCGACGGGAACGCCGTTGAGGTGGATCTCGAAGTGGAGGTGGGCACCGGTGCTGTTGCCGGTCGAGCCCACGTTTCCGACCTGCTGGCCGACCTTGACCGTCTCGCCCTGCGTCACCTTGATCGACCCGGCGACCATGTGCGCGTACACGCTCGTGACCTGCTGGCCGTTGATCGTGTGCTCGATCCACACGTTGTAGCCAAGGGCGCCGCCGCCCTGCTCGACCTTCGACACAACGCCGTCGGCGACGATCTGAATGGGGGTCCCTTCGCCGGGGATGAAGTCGAGACCCTGGTGGAACGTGGAGCAGAAACCGCAGTTCGCGACCTGGCGGGCGCCGAAGCCACTCGAGATCGGCACTCCGGTGGCGAACGGCCACTGGACTGCAGCCGTGGAGTCGTTGGTGAACGCACCCGCGTTCGCCGACGATACGGTCGTGTTGAGGTTGGTCACCGAGTACCCGTCGCGGCCGACGGATGCGTCGGAGACGGCTCCTGATGCGACGTACTGCTGGCCGCCGGTCGCAGCGACTCCGCCGACAGTTGTTCCTGACTGAGCGGCCGCGGTCAGCTTGAGAGCGACGTTCTCGGGGGTATCGACGAAATAGGCGTTGGCCGGCACGGAGGTCGCGACGATCGTCGCGCCGACGAAGACCATCGCGCCGAGCACTCCGAAGCGACGTGTGCGCTGGCCTCGGAGCTGCGCCGGCGAGCGACGGGGTGCCACGACAGGCGCGGCCACGGCTGCCGCACGACGAGCCCGAGCGGTCGCACGAACGGAGGCGCGTGGGGCCGCGAGACGGGGCTCTGCAGCCCGGGGGGCCGTGCGGGTAGGAGCGGAGGGCTGGGGGGCCGTCGGCATCACGGTGGGGACGACGGGCACCTCATCGGCCGCGGCGGGCGACACCGTGAGAACGGGTGCCTCTGCGAGCGGAGCCTGAACGGGCTGGTCGGCCGAGGGCCGCACGAACGATGCCCCTTCACGTGCCTCTCGAAGCGCGCGGCGCGAGCCGGGTGCTGCGGCAGCGGCAGGTGCACTCGCCGTGGCGACGTCGGAAGACTCGACGGAGGCCACGCCGGGGCGAAGAGGCGTCACGGCCGGCATCGAGCCGGTGGCACGCTCGCGGGCACGCAACTCGCGTCGAGTGAGAGCACCACCCTCGTTGTCGACCGTCACGGGTCGCGTCGCCGAGGAACTGGCTTCGTGGCCCTGAGACGTCACAGCGTGGATTCTCCTCGTACTCGATCGGTGCCTTCATCGCTCGCTGTCTCACTCAGACGGATTTCGGGGGGAAAAACCATCGAAGTTGGCGCAGCGATTGGCGGCGTAGTTTTCGGGTGTTCGGTGACGTCGACTCCGGCAAGGTAAAACCAAATCGACCGGATTGAGCGGGAACGGACACACTCACTTCGACGACGACTTCACCACCATACAGAGAGATCGACGGTTTGGCGAGACGCTGATATTCACATTCTGTGATTTATCAGGTTGGGCACGCCGAGGGGCTGCTGGCGCGTGCACGAGTGAGGTGCGGATCCTTGGGGGTCGTCCGCTCGACTCTCACGCCCTAGAAACCGCAGTCGGCCAGAGCGCTCGCCAACTCGGCCCGAATGCCCGGAGCCGACACGACCGTGAGCTCGCGGCTCGCGGGAGCTCCGGCCGGGGTCAGCACCGAGGCACCGGCCTCCTCGGCGATGAGGATTCCGGCAGCGTGATCCCAGGGCTGGAGTCCGCGTTCGATGTAGGCGTCGAGCCGCCCGACGGCGACCGCGCAGAGATCGAGCGACGCCGCCCCGATTCGTCGAATGTCGCGCACACGCCCGAGCAGAGGAACGAGGCGAGTCGCCTGCTCGATGCGCCGGGCGGGATCGTACGAGAAGCCCGTGCCGACGAGCGACTGCGACAGATCGGTCGGGCCTGTGACCTGCAGAGGGACGCCGTTGAGCGCCGCACCGCCGCCACGGGTGGCGCTGTACTCCTCGTCGAGCACCGGGTTGACGACGCACGCCGCCAGGGCGGTCCAGTGCTGAGGATCCGGCTCCCCCGACACCACGGCAATGCTCACCGCGTACATCGGTATGCCGTAGAGAAAATTGACGGTGCCGTCGATCGGGTCGACGATCCAGGTGAGGCCGGTGGTCGACGGCTCGGCGCCGCTCTCTTCGCCGAGAAAACCGTCGCCCGGACGCTCCGCCGCCAGACGCCGCCTGATGAGCGCCTCGACCTCGCGATCGGCGTGGGTGACGATGTCGACGGCGCTCGACTTGCTGGCCGCCACCTCGACGCCCTCGGCACGGCGCCGAGCGGCGAGCGCTCCGGCCTCCCGTGCGATCGACCGGGCGGTCTGCAGCAGATCGGCGTTGGTCGGGCTGGTGGCGTTGGTCATGGCGTCCTCCACAAGACGACACCCCGCGGCACAGAGGCTCGCGGGGTGTGGTCGTTCTGATCGTGGCAAGTGAGGGATTCGAACCCCCGAAGGCTACGCCGGCTGATTTACAGTCAGATCCCTTTGGCCGCTTGGGTAACTTGCCAGATGCGCTTCTCGTGCCACTCGGGCAACCGAAGGCGCGCACCTACAATACATGGCGTTCGGGGTGGTCTCGACCACTGGGATCCTCGTCGCCCGCAGTCTTGTCCCCGTCGTCGCCAATTTGAGAGTGATCGCGGCCCTCGGCGCTGCTCGACTTGGCGCGCCGTGGCGGATCGCTCGCAAATTGGCGTCTAGCCCCGTCTTCACACCCCGGAGGACGACGGCTTTCTCCCCAGAAGGCCGCCGATCCTCCCGTCGCTGCTGGCCGACTCAGCAGTCTGGGCCCATGCACGAACACCTCGCGGCGATCATGTCGCGGCTCGATCATGTCGCCCGCCGTGTCGAACTCCTCCGCGCCGGGCTGCACCAGAAGGATCTGAGGCGCGCCGTTGAATCGGGCGCGCTCATCCGGGTTCGCAACGGCATATACGCCGATGCACTTGCATCACGCGAGGTAGTGCGTGCGTCTCGGGTTGGGGGCGTTCTGGCCGGTGCCTCCGCCGCAGCACTCCACGGCCTGTGGACTCCGCACGAGTTCGACCTGACGGTCAGCGTGATGCCGAACGCGCAGCGACTGCGAGACCCCGACGATGCCAATCGTCCCCTTGCCGATGCGGCCGTCGTCGTTCTCCGTGACGCTCACCACCTCACCACGGACGAGAGACTGGTCGCCTCGCCGACAACGGTCGCCGTCCAAGCCGTTCGACACAGCGACCCTCGAACAGCCCTCGCGACGATCGACTCTGCGCTGCGACTGCCCCCGGGAGAGCGGCCGCAGCTCGCGGAGATCGCGGCCAGGCTCCCCCGACGACTGCGGTACCTCGTGGGCTGGGCGGATCCTCGTGCGGAATCGGGCACTGAGTCGGCGCTCCGCTACGAACTCAGAAAAGCGGGCCTTCGCTTCGAATGTCAGGTGTGGTTGACGAGCACGATTCGGGTCGACTTTGTCATCGAAGGATTTCTTGTCGTGGAATGCACCAGCAAAGAGCACCACGGCAGCCCAGAGCACTACAACAAAGACCGAGCCCGAATCACGACCATCATCGGACTCGGCTATGTCGTGATGGAGTTCACCTACCAGCAGGTCTTCTTCGACTTGCCGCGAGTGTGGCAGGCACTCGAGCAGGGGTTGCTGCTGCGACGCTCGGCGCTCCCCCATGTGCAGGCTCCGCTGCAAATCCGAGAGTGATCGCGCCCGTCAGCCACGCCCGACCCGGCGCGTCGGGCCGGATCGCTCGCTAATTGGCAGCGAGGGCGGCACCCGGCAGGCCCAGCAGGCCCGGCAGGCCCCGAACCCACCGACCGGAGGTTCGCTAGGCTGGCAGGCATGGCAGACAGTACTTTCGACGTGGTCAGCAAGGTCGACTCGATGGAGGCCGACAACGCCCTCAATCAGGCCCGCAAAGAGGTCGAGCAGCGCTACGACTTCAAGAACGTCGGCGCCTCGATCGAGACGAGCGGCGAGAAGGTGCTCATCAAGGCCAACACCGAGGAGCGCGCCAAGGCCGTCCTCGAGGTCTACGAGTCGAAGCTGATCAAGCGCGGCATCTCGCTGAAGAGCATCGACGCCGGCGATCCCTATGCGAGCGGCAAGGAGTACCGCATCGAGGTCTCCATGAAAGACGGCATCGATCAGGAGGCCGCCAAGAAGATCAACAAGCTCATTCGCGACGAGGCCCCGAAGGGCGTCAAGAGCCAGATCCAGGGCGACGAGTTGCGCGTCTCCTCCAAGAGCCGCGACGACCTTCAGGCGACGATGGCTCTGCTCAAGGGCGCCGACCTCGACGTCTCGCTGCAGTTCGTCAACTTCCGCTGAGCGCGTCCGCGGGTAGCAACCGAGAAGCCGAACCCCAGGATCCGGCCCAGCCGAGCTCCCCTGCGGCACTCGAGGCGAACTAGGCCCCGCTCACACCAGCGGCGGCCCCGCCGGAGGCGCCCACTGTCGGGCCGCCACCTCGCGCGGAGCAGGCGCGACGCGCTTAGCCACGCCCCCGATGGCGCGCTCGAACGGGCCCGTGCGACCGCCCCACAGCGTGGCCACGAGGGCGCTGCCGCCGACGAAGCCCACCCAGACCACGATGTCTCCGGTGCGTGTGAGCGTGTCGAGAAAACCGCTGTGAAAAAGGAACGCGATCACCACGAGGTGGACCGAGTAGATCGTGAGCGGCAGGGCTCCGACCCGGGCGAGCAGCCGGAACGGCAGCATCCCCGGCGATGCGAGCCGGAGCCGGGCGAGCAGACCGCACACGCCGATCACCGCGAGCGCGACTCCGGCCGACCCGACCATGTCGACGAGCGTCGACGAGTGCGGTTCGCTGGCGAACACGAAGTCACGAAGTCGCACCTCAGCGCCCGACTGGTAGAACCGTCCTCCGGGCAGAACCGCCTCGCCCACGCTGTAGGCGATCAGCGCCATGGCGAAGCCGAGGCCGAGCAGTCGCCCGAGCACCCGAGCTGACGAGAGATCGGAGCGCCCGACGGCGAGGCCGACGAGCAGGTAGGCGGCGAAGGTCGCGAGCGGGTAGTACAGCAGGATCTGCTGCCGAATCGGCCCCGTCGCATACAGCGGAGTGAGCGAAGCGAACGAGATCGGCATCGCCACCAGCGCCAGGCCGGCAGCGACGAGCAACAGCGCCCGACGCGGCCAGGACAGCGCCGGCAGTAGCGCGACGAAGAGCAGCCCGTACGTGGAGAGGATTACCGCGACGGGAGTCTCGAGAAGCATCAGCAGGATCCCGAGCACGAAGATCAGGATCCCGCGGATCGCGACCCGCTTCCGGGCCGTCGACAGCGCTGCACCCGTGAAGCGATGGCTCCGGCCGGTCACCAGAGCCAGAGAGACTCCGGCGAGCGTGGCGAACAGCACCGACGACCGGCCGGCGACGATCGACCACCAGGTCGTGGGTTCTGTCCAGTCGACGGGCTCCTCGACGAAGACGAGGTGCGCGGCGAACATGCCGAAGAGCGCGATGCCGCGAGCGGCGTCGATGCCCACGAGCCGTGACGTCGGCCGAGGGGCGGTGGGCATGACCGCGGGGCGAGCGTTCGGATCCTGCGCTGTCATCGTCCGGGCCCCGTCACGACGGCTACTCGCCGCGCGACACCTGGATCATCTCGTCGCGGGGCACGACCTTGACGCGCGCACGGCCCTGGGGTTCGCCCAGCGCCATCTCGTGCTCGTCGAGACGGTGCCAGCCGTCGAGGTCGGTGTACTTCACTCCGCGGGAGTCGAGCAGCTCGTTGACGGACTCGAGCGACGGCTCGGCCGGGGTCCACCACGACGCCTGGTCGTTGAGAACGTGGCCGACGGTCTCCATCGCGTCGCTCTTGGTGTGGCCGATGAGCCCGATGGGGCCGCGCTTGATCCAGCCGGTCGCGTAGACGCCGGGCACGAGCTGGTCGTTGTCGTCGAGCACCTGGCCCTCGTGGTTCGGGATCACACCGCGCTTCTCGTCGAACGGGATGCCGTCGAGTGGTGAGCCGAAGTAGCCGACGGCGCGGTAGATCGCCTGCATGGGAATGGTGCGCATCTCTCCGGTGCCCTCGACGCCACCGGCGCCGTCGGGGCGGGTGCGCTCGTAGGTGAAGCCGGTCACGCGGCCGTCGGCGCCCTCGACCCGCACGGGCTTGGCGTAGAAGTGCAGGTGCAGGCGACGCGAGGCGCTGCCGGTCTCGCGCTGGCGCCACTGGTTCAGCACCTTGTCGATCACGAAGACCTGCTTGTTGGTCTTGATCGCCGTCTTGGACGCCTCGTCGTAGTCGAAGTCTTCGTCGTAGACGATCATGTCGACGTCGCGCAGCTCACCGAGCTCACGGAGCTCGAGCGGTGAGAACTTCACTTGCGCGGGGCCGCGGCGCCCGAAGATGTGCACGTCGGTCACGGGAGACGCCTTGAGTACGTCGTAGACGTTCTCGGGGATCTCGGTCGGCAGCAGGTCGTCGGCGTGCTTCGCCAGCATGCGCGAGACGTCGAGGGCCACGTTGCCGACGCCGACGACGCCGATCGAGTGCGCGTCGAGGGGCCAGGTGCGCGGAACGTCGGGGTGTCCGTCGAACCACGAGACGAAGTCGGCGGCGCCGTAGCTGCCCTCGAGCTCGATGCCGGGGATGTCGAGGTCGGCGTCGGCGATCGCGCCGGTGGAGAAGATCACCGCGTTGTAGTGCTTCTTGAGATCGTCGAGGCTGATGTCGACGCCGTAGCGCACGTTGCCGAAGATGCGGATGTCGCCGCGGTCCAGCACGTCGCGCAGTGCGTTGATGATGCCCTTGATGCGCGGGTGATCGGGGGCGACGCCGTAGCGCACCAGACCGTAGGGGGCAGGCAGCTGCTCGAACAGGTCGATCTGCACGTCGAACTGGCGTTCGGCCTTCAGGATGATGTCAGCGGCGTAGATACCGGCGGGGCCGGCTCCGACGATGGCAAGACGGAGGGTCGTCACGAATTGAGTCCTTCGGTGGTGGTGAAAAGGTGTGCGTGCTGAAGCGTGCGAGCGCCCGCGCTGATCGTTCGGAGCCGAGGATCCGACGGCTCGGCTCAGGCGGTCCGCTCCACGACGCGCTGAGCGAACCGGGTCAGGGCCTTCTTAACGGGCCCCTCCGGCAGCGGAGCGAGTGCGGCGACCGCCTCGTCGGCCCAGCGCTTCGCCTCGTCGTGCGTGCGACGGGTGACGTCGTGCTCGCGAAGCTGGCGGACCGTGTCGGCGAGATCGGCTTCGCTGACCGCGCCCCCGGCCGTGGTGGCCTTGACGTTCGCCTCGATCTCGCTGAGGAGTGCCGACGAGTCGATATCGGTCTGCGCCTCGACGCGAAGGTACATGAGCGGCAGTGTCTCGACGCCCACGAGCAGGTCTGTGCCGGCGCGCTTGCCGGTCGTTTCCGCCTGCGGCGACAGGTCGATGACGTCGTCGATGAGCTGGAAGGCGACACCGATCTTCTCGCCAAAGTCGGAGACCGGACCGAGGTACTCGCGGGGAGCATTCGAGAACAGGACGCCGACCTTCGCCGCCATCGAGATGAGCGAGCCGGTCTTGTCGGAGAGCACGTCGAGGTAATGGGCCACGGGATCGTCGTCGACGCGCGGGCCGATCGTCTCGTGGAGCTGACCGAGACAGAGGCGTTCGAAGGTCTGGGCCTGAAGCCGTATGGCCTCTTCGCCAAGGTCGGCGACGATGGTCGATGCGCGAGCGAACAGCAGGTCTCCGGTGAGGATCGCCACGTTGTTGCCCCAGCGAGACTGAGCGCTCGGAACCCCGCGGCGCATTGTCGCCTCGTCCATGACGTCGTCGTGGTACAGCGACGCGAGGTGGGTGATCTCGACGGCCTGCGCGGCCGACACGACCGAATCGGTGGCGCCGTCGCCGAGCTGCGAGATGAGAAGGGCGAGCGTCGGGCGAATGCGTTTGCCGCCGGCAGCGAGCAGGTACCGGCTGGTCACGTCGGCGAGATCGTCACCAAAGGCCATCTCGACGAGGAGGCCCTCTTCGACTCGCTCGAGACCGGCGTCGATCGCCGCGACGAAACGGCGCTCCGACGCGGAGGAAAAGAGTTTTTCGGCGAGGCCCAACGACGAGCTCAAGCCGGCGGTGCGGCGGGCCGCCGGTGCACTGGGTTTCACGGATTCACCTTCGGTCGATCAGGCGTGGGGAGCCGACGACGGGCGACGGGTCGAGGAGGCAGGTTTGCGGCCGCGATGCAGGGCAACGATGCCGGCCGTGAGGTTGCGGTACGCCACCCGGGTGAAGCCGGCGCCGCGAAGCCACTGGCTCAGCACCTGCTGCTCGGGCCACTTCTCGATGGACTCGGCGAGGTAGCTGTAGGCCGGCGAGTTGCTGGAGGTCACTTTGGCGATGCCGGGCAGCACGTGCCGCAGGTACGCCTGGTAGCCGAAGCGGAGACCGGCGAGGGGCGGAGTCGAGAACTCGCAGATGACCAGACGGCCACCCGGCTTGAGCACGCGGTACATCTCGGCCAGCGCCGTCTTGGGGCGGTTTACGTTGCGAAGGCCGAACGAGATCGTCACCGCATCGAACGTCTCGTCAGCGAAGGGGAGCTCTTCAGCGTCGCCGACGATGAACTTGAGGTGCGGCTGACGCTTACGCCCGACCTCGACCATGCCCGCTGAGAAGTCGAGAGCGACGACCTCGGCCCCGGATTTGGCGATCGCGGCAGAGCTCGTGCCGGTGCCAGCGGCGATGTCGAGCACCTTCTCGCCCGCACCCGCACCGATCGCCTTTACGGTGGCAATACGCCAGAGCACGGCGTTGCCCGCGGAGAGGATGTCGTTGGTCACGTCGTAATGCGCAGCCACCCCATCGAACATGGAGGCAACCTGCTGCGGTTGCTTGTTCATATCGGCCTTGGTCACGGCTGCGATCTTACCGGCAGGGCCTGCACCCGGGCCGAGTGCAGGTGGCGTACGGCCGATGCACGACCAACGCCCAGGTCGCCCGGACGGAACTCCGCGAGCGGCCCGAGGGAGCGTCGTTACGATGAGGGAGTGAAGCTCCACGTGTCGACAACCCGCATCGACGACATCGCCCCTTTCCTGGCCCACATCGACCCCCACGACCCCCTGCTGTTCATCCGGCGAGGCGACGGGATCGCCGGAATCGGCGAGGCCGTCCGGCTCGAGTTCTCCGGGCCGGAACGAATGCGGGAAGCGGCCGAGGCCTGGAGGCGGCTCGCCGCCGAGGCGAGTGTCGACAACGAGGTCGCCCTTGCGGGATCGGGCCTCGTGGGGTTCGGATCCTTCGCTTTCTCCGACGACTCGAGCGCCGTGAGCGTGCTCATCGTGCCGAAGATCATCCTCGGGCGGCGCGACGGCGTCGACTGGCTGACCCGGGTCGACGGCGCCGACTTCGGCGAGCGCTTCTCGCTCGGTGACGAGGTGCACCTGCAGCTCGACGAGCCGTCGTTCTCGGCCGACGAATATGCCGCGTCCGTCGAGAGGGCGGTCGAGGCGATCGGGCGCGGCGAGGTGAGCAAGGTCGTTCTCGCGCGACCGCTCGACGCCGAGCTACCCGAGGGAGCCGACCTGCGTCGCATCGCCCGCGATCTGGCCTTCGCCTACCCCGACACCTACACGTTCGCCGTCGACGGCCTCATTGGCTCGAGCCCCGAGACCCTCATCCGCTCCGAGAAGGGCGAGCTCAGCGCCCGAGTTCTCGCCGGGAGCGCCGGCCGCGGAACGGACGCCGCCTCCGACGCCGCCGCAGCCCTCGCCCTCGCGACCTCGCAGAAAGACCTCGACGAGCACGCGTTCGCGCTCCGCAGTCTGCTGATGTCGCTCGACGGGTACGCGTCTCGGATCCTGACCGGAGAATCGCCGTTCACCCTCAAGCTGCCGAACCTCTGGCACCTGGCGAGCGATGTCACCGGCCAGTTGACGGGCGACTCGAGCAGTCTCGACCTGATCGACGCGCTGCACCCGACCGCCGCCGTTGCCGGTACGCCGACAGCCGATGCTCTGCGCCTGATCGCCGCTCTCGAGCCCTTCGACCGCGGCCGCTACGCCGGCCCCGTCGGGTGGGTCGGCGCCGACGGCGACGGCGAGTGGGCGATCGCGCTGCGGTGCGCCCAGGTGGTCCGCGCCCCCGCTGGCGAGACGGCGACGATTCGCGCCTTCGCCGGTGCGGGCATCGTCGCCGAGTCGGAGGCCGGCCGCGAGGTCGCCGAGACGACGATGAAGTTCATGCCGATTGCCGACGCCCTCGGTTAGTGGTCGTTCGGTCCGCCACTGTGGAGCGGTCACACGTCGTCGACGACGCGCCACGTCCTCAGCTTGTCGCGAGCCGCACCTTCTCGGTCTCGATATCGAAGTCGGCGGCCGGCCACCCGAGGTCGAGCCCGCGGAGAGCCCCGATCAGCAACCGCTGAACGGCGACCCGAGCGAACCACTTCTTATCGGCCGGTACGACGAACCAGGGCGCCACCTCGGTCGACGTCTTCCGCAGGGCGATCTCGTACGCCTCCTGATAGTCGTTCCAGACGAGCCGCTCGTCGACGTCGCCCGGGTTGTACTTCCAGAACTTGTCGGGGCGCTCGAGCCGCTCCCCCAGTCGTGCCTTCTGCTCGTCGGATGAGATGTGCAGCATGACCTTTACGATCGTCGTCCCGGACGCCGCCACTTCCGCCTCGAACGCATTGATATCGTCGTAGCGGCTCTCGATGACCTCCGGGGCGACGAGCGATCGAACCCGCCCGATGAGCACGTCTTCGTAGTGCGAGCGGTCGAAGACGCCGATCATTCCGGCATCGGGAAGCTGGTTGCGCACGCGCCAGAGGAAGTCGTGCGCGAGTTCCTCCTCGGTCGGACGCTTGAAGGCGTGGTGCGCGACGCCCTGCGGGTCGACCGCTCCGACAACGTGGCGGACGATCCCGCCCTTGCCGGCGGTATCCATTGCCTGCAGCACGAGCAGCACGCTCTTCCCACCGCCCGCGCGCGAGTCGGCGAACAGCTTCTCTTGGAGCTCGGACAGCTGCTCGGCCCCTGATTCGAGCGCCTGCCTTCCGTACTTCTTGTCGCCGTCGAATCCCGGGGTCGAGCCCGGATCGATATCGGCGAGGCGCACGTCGGCGCCCACTCGAAGGGACTCGGCCGGCTCGGTCTTCCATGTCTTTGCCATGCGGCGACTCTATGCCCGGCACCCGACCGCGCCCCGACGCGAGCCGAACCCCACCGACGAAGAGACCAGGATCCGATGAGCGTCACCGAGCGAGCGGTACCTCGATCAGCACCGGTCCGCGCGACCCGGCCAGCGCCTGCTCCAGCTCGCCGCGGGTGGATGCCCGCACGTACTCCCAGCCGTAGGCCTGGGCGAGTTTGTCGAACGAGGCGACCTGAGGAGTCAGCTGCACCCTGGTCATCAGAGCTTCCGGGGCAACGCCCGCGACCTCGAGCCCGTCGAAGATGGTGCCGCCGGAGTCGTTGCCGACGATCACCTGGATCCTCGGCTTCGCCTCGCCCACGCCGAACAGGAGCGACCCCGCATCGTGCAGCAGCGTCAGGTCTCCGAGGAGCACTCGCGTGATCCCGCCCGCGCCATCCGCCCACTCCTGCGCGGGAGCTCCACTCGTGCCGCCGGCCTGCGCCGCGAGACCGATGCCGGTGGCTGTCGCGATCGTGCCGTCGATCCCTGCGAGGCCGCGGTTCGCGTGGACGGCGATCCTCTTACCTGCAACGTGCACGTCGGCCTCGCGGATCAGTCGCGACGCCCCGAGGACGAGCCGGTCGTGCGGCCAGGTGAGCCTCCACAGCGCCTCGACGAGCGCACGCCGCGTGACCGGCCGCCGGATCGCCTCCACCTCGCCCCGAAGGAATTGCGCCCGCGAGGCGCTGTCGTCGGCGACAGCCGCCTCGAGGTCGGGGGCGGTCTCGTCGTCGTCGAGCTGGGCCCGGCCGGTGTGAACCCAGGATCCGACCCACCCGCGATGGGCACGGTCGTCCGGGTCGTGCGCGCCGCTCGTGACCTCGACGGCGTCGATCACCGTCGCGCTCCTGCTCGGGTCGTACGCCTCCGGCACCCCGCCGCGCACCACGATCACCTCGACGCCCTCGCGCTTCAGCAGCGCCGGGATCTGTCGCGTCAGCGTCGGATGCCCGAAGACGACCACGCGCCGGACGGCGCCGCCGAAGCCCACGTCGTCGAGCAGCAGTCGGTAGGCAGGAACGAGGTTCGGGCCGAATCGTGCGCCGCTCGAGACCTCGGCGACGAGCGGGGCGCCGAGCAGGCGGGCGGTCTCTTCGGCGACGGGCCCGGCCGCGTGGCCGGCCACCACGACGGTGGCCGGGTCTGCATCGACCTCGAGCGCGAAGGGCGTGTGGGATGCGGGGAGGGTGGGCGCGGATCCTGCGTTCTGGCCGTTTGTCGGGCTCTGATCACTTGCCCGGCTCTGCTCTCGCGCCTCGGGAAGCGTCGTGACCGGGGCGGAGAGCGGCTCGCGGAAGGCGATGTTGAGCTGGACGGGGCCGGGGGCGGCGGGGTGACCGGGCGAACTGGAGCGCCCGAGGGCCGCCGACATCGACTCGCTCACCAGCTGGCGGACGGCGTCGGCGTCGACACCGGTGTCGGACGGGGCCTCGACGTCACGGAGCAACCGCAGCGCCTCGCCGAACAGGGCCGGCTGGTGGGTTGTCTGGTTCGAGCCGATTCCGCGCATCTCGGTGGGGCGATCGGCCGTCAGCAGCAGGAGGGGGACCCCCGAGTGGTGAGCTTCGAGGACGGCCGGATGCAGGTTCGCCACCGCAGTACCGGACGTCGTCACCACGGCCGTGGGGATTCCGCTCTCGATGGCGAGACCCAGCGCGAGAAAACCGGCCGACCGCTCGTCGATGCGCACGTGCAGGCGGAGACGCCCGGCCGCCTCGAATTCCGCGGCCGCGAGAGCGAGGGCCTGAGACCGGGATCCGGGGCTGAGCACGACATCGCGGACGCCAGCGGATTCGAGCTCAGCCAGAAGGAGGACGGCGAAATCGGTCGCGGGGCTGCCGCTCGGAGCAGGGAGGGTGGGCACGTCTTCAGTGTGCCACCCGGTGGTGGAGGGACGGTCAGCGCGTGGGCTTGCCCGGGCCGTCGTCATCGCGCTCGGTTAGCTCCTCTTCGAGCTTGCGGATGCGTTCGTCGAGCGACTCCCGCTCACGGTCGCTCACCGGTGCCGCAGCCCGACCGAGAAAGTCGGGGTCGTCGTCGGGGGCGATCAGACGCGGGCCGTCGGCGCGGCCCGCCTTGCCGAGCAACAGCCACAGGACGGCGCCGATCACCGGCAGAACCACGATGAGGAGTGCCCAGATCGGTTTGGTCAGCGAACGCACACGCTGTCGCTCGGTGAAAGCGCAGTCGACCAGGGCATAGATGATGAAGGCGACCGCAGCCACCAGAAGAACGATCAGCCCTTTGACCATGCCGTGAGCCTAGGCGGGGCACCTGGGAGAGTCGCTCGAAGGGGGCGCCGAATCGCCTGACCTAGACTGCCCCACGTGAAAGCTGCTCTTCTCTACACGGGTGCCCGCATCGGGCTGTTCGCGGTCCTCTTCGCCGTTCTGAGCCTCGTGCCGGTGTTCACCGTCTACGTCGCCGCGGGCGTCGCCGCAGTGCTCGCGCTGTTGATCTCGTACATCTTCTTCGGCCGACTTCGCGCGGGCGTCGCCGAGAACCTCGCTAAGCGCCGTGAGGCTCCCGCCCGCGATGACGACGCCGACGCCGAAGACGCCGGGCTCGACCGCAAGCCCGCTCGTCGCGCTGCGCCCTCCGAAGAGGACTAGCGGCCGCGGGTTCTGCCCGTGTGCCTTAACTAACCGTTTCAGGCACTACTTACCGAAAAGTCAGTAGGCACTGCGTCAAACGGTTAGCGCAGCGGCGTCGAGCTCTGGATCAGCCGAGCTGCAAGAAGAAGATCACGGCCGCCAGCGCGAGCGAGAAGGCCAGCGCTGAGAACGACGACAGCTTCAGAGCGAGGATCATCTCTTTCGGCGTCTTCGCCGTCACGCCGATGATGAGCGCGGGAAGCGTCAGGATCAGCGTGAAGTAGACGTAGCCCGCGTTGACGAAGAAGATCAGGAAGAAGATCATCAGCACATACGGCAGCAGCAGGAAGAGGGCATAGGCCACCCGCGACCAGCGGGCGCCGAGGAGAACGGCGAGAGTTCGCTTGCCGGCCTGGGCGTCTTGGGGGATGTCGCGAATGTTGTTGATCATCAGCACGGCGCAGGAGAAGAGGCCGATCATCACGGCCATGACCCAGCCCCACGACTGAAGGACGTGCTCCTGCACGAACTCGGTGCCGAGAGTCGCCACCAGGCCGAAGAAGACGAAGACGAAGATCTCGCCCATCGCGTTGTAGCCGTAGGGGCGCTTGCCTCCGGTGTAGAACCACGCGGCGATCACACAGACCGCGCCCACGAGGAGCAGCCACCAGAACTGGGTGACGACCACGATGGCGATGCCCGCGAGAGCGGCGACGCCGAATGAGACGAACGCGACGTTGCGAACACGCTTGGGATTGGCGACGCCACCCCCGGTCAGACGGGCCGGGCCCACGCGGTACTTGTCGGTGCCACGGATGCCGTCGGAGTAGTCGTTGGCGTAGTTGACGCCGATCTGCAGGAACAGCGCGACCACGAGGCAGAGGACGGCGAGCGGCCAGTCGAACGCATTCGCCTGGTTGGCGGCCGCACTGCCGAGTGCGACCGGCGCAATGGCGAGCGTGAGGGTGCGGGGGCGGGCTCCCGCGATCCAATCGCTTGCCGTCGCCTTCCGCGCGGGAACGCGGCCGGGTCGCCCGCCCGGACGACCGGCGGGTTTGCGCGTGGACTTGCTCTTCGACTTCGACTGGGACACGCCGGAAGTTTACCGTCGCGGGGTAGCAGGCAAGCGCCGCAGACGTTACGGGTGCCACTGAATTCAGGCTCTGGGGCGGCGCGACACGAGTCAGCCGCCCGACGCCGCCCGAGCCTCGGCCCGGTCGACAGCCTCGCGCAGAAAGAGGCCGAGCGCGGGCCCGAGCGTCGCGGTGTACTGCGGCGCGAGGTGGTTGTAGTCGCGGTAGACCTTCACGCCATCGACCTCGACCTTGCACTCGTCGTAGTCGCAGAGGCGGTCGGTCGTGGTGAAGATCGGCGCGACGCCGTGCTGCGCCTGAACTCGCGCCGAGAGCGCCTGCAGGGGCGCGATCTGGTCGAGCGCCTCGTCGCGGGGCGAGGCGCAGGAGCGTGCCGAGCCGCCCGGCGCCGCCAGGCACGCACCGGGGTCGTAGTGAAGTCGGGGATTGTCACGGATCGCCGCGATCTCGCCGGTCGATCTCGACGTCTGGTCGATCCACTTCTCGTAGGCGTCTACCCAGACCTTCTTCTGCGCGGACTCGGAGAGCACCGCGCCCTCCGTCGAGCGAATCCGACCGAGGTAGGCCTCGGCCTGCGAGATCACGACCGCCGTCGGGTGCAGGTCAGCAAGCACGCGCGCCGTTTCGTCGCGAAACGCCTGACACCCCGCGGGCGCCTTGCCGGTGGTCATGACCGTCGTCACGTCGATCGCCGGGCAGGCGCTCTGCCAGCGGTAGACGAGGCGGATCTTCTCGCGCCGGGCCGCCTCGCCGAGAGCCGCCTCGAAATGGCCGGCGTGGGAGTCGCCGACGACGACCACGACGGTCGAGCTCGTCACATCGCCGAGGATGCAGAGCGGAACCCCCGATGCCGATTTCTCTGTCGAGAGGCACGCGTCGGACGGCAGTTCAACCGACGAACCCGCGGCGACTTGCTCTGACGCCTCAGCGGCCGACCGCCCTTGAAACCAGGTGGCGCCCGAAAAGACGCCGGCCACCAGCACGAAGGCGCCGGCTGCGACGAACGAGAGCCGCGCCGAGCGGGCGAGAGGCGGAGCGAACCGGACCGGGTTCTCGAAGAAGGCATAGGCCGAAGCGCCGACGACGAGAGCGAGAAGGCCCGCGGCGATGGGAATCCAGGGCGATTCGGAGCGCAGGGCCACGGGCAGGAGAACGATGAGCGGCCAATGCCAGAGATACCAGGAGTACGACACCGTGCCGAGAAAACGGAGCGGTCGCGCCTCGAGCACCCGCGTGGGCAGTGCCGTCGAGCGCGAGGGCGGACCGAGACCGCCAACGATCACCAGCAGTGTGGCCGCGACGGGAAGAATCGCGGCCACACCCGGGTAGGGAGTATCAGACGGCAGCCCGACAACGATCGCCACGAGGCCGAGCACCCCGGCGCCGCCGCAGACCGCGCGAACCACGCCCGACCCGATCAGGCCGACGGGAACGAGTGCGAGCAGGCCGGCGAGCGCGAACTCCCAGGCGCGGGTGGGCAGCAGATAGAAGGCCGCTTGCGGGTGGGAGGGCGTCGCAAAAGCCGACAGGGCAAAGGATCCGGCCCCGACGACCCCGAACACCGCCGCGAGAGCCACTCGTGGCCGACACCCGGCCCGCACGGCCACGCTCACCACGGCGAGGAGCAGCACGGGCCACACGAGGTAGAACTGCTCTTCGACGCTCAGTGACCAGGTGTGGAGGTAGGGCTGCGGCACCATCAGGTCGTGGGTGAAGTAGTCGTCTGACTGACGGGCGAAGAAGAAGTTCGACACGAAGAGCAGCGCCGCACCCGCCTGCTTGCCGATCGACAGCCAGTCGACCGGCGGGAGAAAGAGCAGCGCCAGGGGCAGGGTCAAGACGATCATCAGCGCGGCCGCGGGGACGAGGCGGCGGAGGCGCTTGGCCCAGAAGCGGCCGAGGTGGAGGCGGCCGGTCGTCTCGAGCTCGCGGAGGAGCTGCCCCGTGATGAGAAAGCCAGAGATGACGAAGAAGACGTCGACTCCCACGAAGCCGCCGGAGAACCCGGGCACTCCGGCGTGGAAGGCGACGACCGGGACGATGGCGAGCGCACGGAGGCCGGTGATGTCGTGCCGCATCGCTCTCTGGTGCATGCCATCCCCCTCGCGCTCGATCAGCTCAGTGGGTATGCATTATGTCACCTATCTCATGCGAGACGCGCCAGCTGTGCACGGTCGGGTTTGCCACTCGGCAGCAGCGGAATGGAGTCGACGACGACGAGACGGTCGGGTGCAGCCGATCGGCCCACGACCGAGGTCACGGCTGCGCGAAGAGCACCGAGGTCGATCGGCGGCGCGACCGCGACCACGACGGGCACCTCGCCCCAGCGCTCCGATGGCGCCCTGACCACGACTGCGTCTGCGAACCCCGGCAGCTCGCGGACGGCGCGCTCGACCACGCCGAGCGAGACCTTCTCGCCGCCCGAGATGATCACGTCGTCGAGTCGGCCGATCACAGTGACCCTGCCGTCGGGGCCGACGGATCCTGCGTCTCCGGTGCGATACCACCGCCGCCCCTCGCGCTCGACGAAGGCGGCCTCGGTGCGAGCGGGATCGCGCAGGTAGTACTCGGCGAGGGTCGGCCCCGAGAGCTCGAGCTGGCCGTCGACCACCGCGGCCAGCGTCTGGCCGACCGGAACGCCGTCGTAGACACAACCGCCACTGGTCTCGCTCGACCCGTAGGTGCGCACGACCCGCACACCGGCCTTCTCGGCACGGGACAGCAGCGCCGCGGGCGTGGCCTGACCACCGACGAGGACCGCGTCGAAGCGGCCGAGGATCCGCTGGCCCGCCCGATCGGCCTCGGCGAGATCGAGCACACGGCCGAGCTGAGCGGGCACCAGCGACGTGTACCGGGCCGCGTGAGTGAGCCTCGCCGCCGCGTCGAGGAACGCCTGCGGATCGAAGTGCCCCACCGGCAGCAGCGCCGGCTCGGTTTCGGCGGCGATCGACCGGACCAGCACGTTGAGCCCCGCGACGTAGTGTCCCGGCAGAGCCAGCACCCACTGCCCTGGGCCACTCAGGGCCGCATCGGCCGCCGCGGCTCCGGAGAGCAGGGCACCGGCCGACAGGGCGACACGCTTCGCCTGCCCGGTGGAGCCGCTCGTCTCGATGACGACCGCGACGCGCTTCTCGACCTCCGCCGGAAGGTCGACCGGCCAGGAGTCGTCGATGCGGGGGTTGATCGCCGGTCCGCCCGACAGCGCAGCACGCAGCGCGACCATCACTGCCTGCGGTGAGCGCGCGTCGATCGCCCGGAGCTCGTGCGTCACAGCGCAACCGCGCTCACGTCAGAACTGCCAGGGGTAGGGCGACCAGTCGGGCGAGCGCTTCTCGAGGAACGCGTCGCGCCCTTCGACCGCCTCGTCGGTGCCGTACGCCAACCTCGTCGCCTCGCCGGCGAACACCTGCTGGCCGACCATGCCGTCGTCGACTGCGTTGAATGAGAACTTCAGCATACGGATCGCCGTCGGCGACTTGCCCATGATGATCCGGGCCCAACGCAGAGCCTCGACCTCGAGGTCTTTGTGATCGACGACGGCATTGACAGCCCCCATCTCGTAGGCACGCTGAGCCGAGTACTCCTGGGCCAGGAAGAACACCTCACGGGCCAACTTCTGGCCGATCTGCCGGGCGTAGTAGGCGCTGCCGTAGCCGCCGTCGAACGAGCCGACGTCGGCGTCGGTCTGCTTGAACCGGCCGTGCTCGCGGCTGGCGATGGTCAGGTCGGCGACGGCGTGCAGCGAGTGGCCACCGCCCGCGGCCCAGCCGGGAACGACAGCGATGACGACCTTCGGCATGGTTCGCATGAGCCGCTGCACCTCGAGGATGTGCAGGCGGCCGTTGCGGGCGGGGTCGGGTTTGAGGGCCTCATCACCTTCATATTTGTAACCGTCTCGCCCCCGGATCCTCTGGTCTCCGCCCGAGCAGAACGCCCAGCCGCCGTCTTTCGCACTGGGGCCGTTGCCCGTGAGCAGCACGACGCCGATCTTCGGGTTCATGCGCGCGTCGTCGAGAGCGCGGTAGAGCTCGTCGACCGTGTGCGGACGGAAGGCGTTGCGCACCTCGGGGCGGTCGAACGCGATGCGCGCGACCTGGCCATTCACGTCGTGGTGGTACGTGATGTCGGTGAGCTCACCCGCTCCCGGCGCCTCTCGCCACTCGGTCGGATCGAACAGGTCGGAGACGGTGTCGCTCATGCCGCCAGCCTATCGACCGGGGCCGAGTGGAAGACTCGGGGCATGCTCCCCTCCCCTCCGCCGCTGCCCCCGCTCCGCGACCTCACGCGCGACGCCTTCGTGGTCGCCCTGCCGCTCCGCAATCGCTTTCGCGGGGTCGACGTGCGCGAGGCGCTTCTCGTCGAGGGCCCGAACGGCTGGACCGAGTTCAGCCCGTTCGTCGAGTACGACGCCAACGAGGCCTCGTCGTGGCTCGCCGCGACCGTCGACTTCGGCTGGGGCCACCTGCCTGAACCACTGCGGACGAGGATCCCGGTCAACGCCACTCTCCCCGCCGTCGCGGCCGACCTAGTGCCCTCGATCCTCGCCCGCTACCCCGGCTGCCGCACCGTCAAGGTCAAAGTGGCCGAACCCGGCCAGACCCTCGCCGACGACATCGCACGGGTTGCAGCAGCCCGCGAGTTCGTCGGGCCCGGTGGGCGCGTGCGCGTCGACGCCAACATGCACTGGACGGTGGACGAGACGCTCCGCGCCTTGGAGGCTCTCGCGCCATTCGACCTGGAGTACGTGGAGCAGCCATGTGGAACCGTCGCCGAGCTGGCCGCCGTGCGTGCCGCGGCAACGGGCGTTCCGGTCGCCGCCGACGAGAGCGTGCGCAAAGCTGCCGACCCGCTCGCGGTCGCTCGCGCCGGCGCCGCCGACCTGCTCGTGATCAAGGCTCAGCCGCTGGGTGGTGTGACCGCGGCGTCGCGCATCGTCGAGGAAGCCGGGTTGCCCGTCGTCGTCTCGAGTGCGATCGACACGTCGGTCGGGCTGTCGATGGGGGCGTACCTCGCCGCAGCCGTACCGACGCTCGACCACGACTGCGGGCTCGGCACCGCGGCCATGCTCACCGCCGACGTCTCGCGTGAGCCGCTGCTGCCGGAGAGCGGCGGCATCGACGTGCGACGGGTCGACGTCAACGTCGACCTGCTGCGGGCCTCCGCCGCTCCGGTCGAGCGCCGAGAGTGGTGGCTCGACCGGGTGCGGGCGGCGTACGAGGTGCTCGAAGCGCACTAAACCCGCCCAGTCGGCACAAACACCTGCCCTAGGAGCGGTGTTTCTGCCGACTGTGCGGGTCTGTGCCGATCGAGTGGGCCTGTGCCGATCGAGCGGGTCTGTGCCGATCGAGTGGGCCTCTGCCGATCGCTGGGGCTTCGGTCTACAGCCCGGAGTAGGCGTGTAGACCCTTGAAGAACAGGTTCACGATCGAGAAGTTGAACATCACCGCGGCGAAGCCGACCAGCGACAGCCACGACGACCGAGCGCCGCGCCAGCCACGAGTAGCCCGGGCGTGGATGTAGCCCGCGTAGATGACCCAGATGATGAAGGTCCAGACCTCTTTGGTGTCCCAGCCCCAGTATCGGCCCCACGCCTTCTCGGCCCAGACGGCGCCGGCGATGAGCGTGAAGGTCCAGAGCACGAAGCCGACGAGGGCGATGCGGTAGGCCAGGTCTTCGAGGCGCTCGGCCCCGGGGAGGGTGTCGAACAGCTTGATGCCGGCGTTTTTCGAAGCCTCGCGACGCTCCTGGATGATCTGAGCCGCTGAGAGCCCACCGGCGATGGCGAAGAACGCCGTGCCGAGACACGCGACGAACACGTGGATGACGAGCCAGTACGACTGCAGGGCCGGCACGAGTGGGCTGACCGTCACGTAAAAGTTGACGACCGCGACGCCCAGCAGGATCAGGTTGAGGCCCATGACGTAGGCACCCAGGTAGCGAAGGTCGACGACGAGGTTGACCAGCAGGAAGACACCGACGATGAGAGCGGTGCCGGTGAGGCCGAACTCGAACATGTTGGCCCACGGCACACGACCCGCGGCGAGACCGCGGAAGACGACGGAGGCGATGTGAACAGCGAGCCCGAGCACCATCATCGAGATGCCGATGCGCTCGAACTTCGACGAGCGGCGGGCCGTCTCGCCGGGCTCGGTGACGTCGGTGCGCTCGAGGAGGAGGGTGCCCCCGGCGCTGCCGGTGGATCCTGCGCTCGCGCTAGCGCCGGCCAGTGCCGACTGACGCGACTGTGCCTTGAGTGCCGCCGTCGCGGCGATCTGCGCGTCGCCGGAACGCTTGGCGAGGTCGAGTGCGAACGCGATGAACGCGATCACGTAGATCGCGATCGCCGAGTAGGCCGCGTAGAGGCACAGGGTCGAGAATTCTGCTGACGTCACGATGACACCTTACGTCGATCCGAGGCCGTCTTCGGGGTGAGTGCGGCCAGATGTTTCTTGGCGAGATCGTCGACTGCTCTCTCGAGAGTCGGGTCTTCTCCGCGGGCGAGACCCGCGTATTCGATTCGGAGCCCGTCGTCGCCCTGCACGGCCTTGACCCAGACGCGCCGACGCGGCACGAACAGCCCGGTCAGCAGGCCGAGGACGATGAGGATCGCGAAGACGAGCACGTAGATCTGCGTGGGGTCGTGGTGGATGTCGAGAGACACGAACCGCTTGACGTCGTTGAACTGCACCGAGCCCAGGCCGTTCGGGAGCTTGACCGTCTGGCCGGGCTCGAGGGTGAGCGGTTTCTCGACGGCGTTGCTGCCCGTCGCGGCAATCGGCTTGAGCCCGACCGTGTCGAGTTCGTAGACCGAGCGCGGAACCCCGTCGTCGAGACCGAGGTCGCCCGCATAGACGCTGAGCGTGAGCTTGGGGTTGATGTCGTCCGGGTAGTTCGAGGCCAACGCCCCACTCGAGAGCTTGGTGGCGCTCGGGTAGAAGAAGCCGATCATTCCGAGCTGCGTCGGCTTGGCGTCCGGCACTTTGATGACACCGAGCGAGGTCAGGTTGGAATCCTGCGGAAGGAACGGGATCGTGTCTTTCAGGGCGATGTTGCCCTCGCCGTCGCGCACCGTCACGTCGACCGCGTAGCCGTTGCCGAGCAGGTAGACGTTCGATCCGCCGATAGAGAGGGGGTCGTTCACCTTGATCGTCGTCTTCTTGCTCGCCTGGCCGGGCTGCGAGGTCGTGACGTAGGTCGTGTAGTCGGTCGGCGTACCGATCGCGTCGATGATCTTGTCTTCGTACTTGACGGTGAATTTGTTGATCGCGATGTTGAACGGCTTGAGCTGAGCGTCGGAGAAGAAACGGCCCGGGTTGAACGAGTCGTACGAGCCCAGGACGTTCGAGAACGTCTGCCCCTCGACGACCACGCGTTGACCGGTGTAGCCGAAGCCCCCGCCGATACCGACCGTGACGAGCACTCCGAGCAGGGCCGTGTGGAAGACCAGGTTTCCGGTCTCACGCAGGTAACCGCGCTCGGCGCTGACCGAGTCGCCGTAGACGCGGGTGCGGTAGCCGGCGCGGCGAAGGTGCTGGCGGGCCGTGGCGACGGCGATCTCGGCCGAGACGGGTGCCGCGTCGCCGGTGACAGTCGGAGCCTGGTGCGTCTGGAATCCGGCCAAGCGCGACAACCGCGCCGGAGTCTTCGGAGGCGCGGAGCGGAGAGCCTCGAGGTGGTGCTTCACGCGCGGGATGATGCAGCCGACGAGCGAGATGAACAGCAGCAGGTAGACGGCCGAGAACCATGGGGTCGTGAACGTCGAGAACAGCCCGAGCTTGTCGAGGATCGGGTACAGCTGCGGATGGTCGGTCTTGTACTGAACAACGCCGTTGGGGTCGGACGACGTCTGCGGCACCAGCGAACCCGGCACGGCCGCCAGGGCGAGCAGCATGAGGAGGAGCAGCGCCGTGCGCATGCTCGTGAGCTGTCGCCAGAAGAAACGGAGATAGCCGACGAACCCGAGCTTCGGCTGCGTGATGCCGGAGTCGGAGTCGACCTGCTCGACGGAGTCGATGTGGTCGCTCGGCCGGAGCGGGTCGGCCCGCTCGTCGGTGCGGTCGGAGATGCCGTCGACCTGGGGCTCCGCGGGCTCGACCGGCCCATTCGAATCAGACGACCGTGCCATAGCTGGAGATCACCACCCCGAGGCGCGACATGAGGTCACTCCAGACCCCGGCGACCATGAGAACTCCGATGACCACGAGAAGGGTGCCTCCCACAAGGTTGACGGCACGAACGTGCCTTTTGACGAATGCGATCGTGCGCGTCATCCAGCCGAGGCCGAGCGCGACGAAAAGGAACGGGAGCCCGAGGCCCAGGCAGTAGAAGAGCCCCAGCAGAAACCCTTGCCCGGCCGACCCGGAATTGAGCGACAGAGCCGTGATGGCCGTGAGCGTCGGGCCGAGGCAGGGGCTCCAGCCGAGGCCGAAAACGACACCGAGCAACGGCGCGCCCGCCAGGCCCACCTTCGGGCTGATCTGGAGCTTCGCGGTGCGCTGGAAGAACGGGAAGTTGCCGATGAAGACGAGCCCCATGAGGATCACGACCACACCAAGGATCCGGGTGATCACGTTCCGCCACTCGAGAAACCAGAATCCGAGTACACCCGCCGCGGTGTTGAACGCCACGAACACCAGCGTGAAACCCAGCACGAAGAGGACGACCCCGAGCACGAGACGGCCACGGTCTTTTCGGCGACCCGTGGGATCCTGCGCTCCGCTCTGCAGACCCCCGATGTAGCCGAGGTAGCCGGGCACGAGCGGGAGCACGCACGGCGACACGAACGAGATGATGCCCGCGAGTACGGCCACGGGAAGCGCCACCAGCAGCTGGCCGCTCGTGACCGCCTCGAAGAAGGGGTTGCCCTGATACACCTAGTTCTTCTCTGCGAGCGTGTCGCTGATCAGGGTGTTCAAGACGCCCTTGTCGGCCTCGCCGAGGATGCTCGACGCGACACGCCCCTTCTTGTCGAGGACGATCGTCGTGGGCGTGGCGTTGGCACTGCCCCGGGCTCCGGCCAGCGCGAGCTGCACCGTGGCGTTGCCCGAGTCGACGACGGACGGGTAGGTCATCTTGAAGGATCGGGCGAAGGCGCGAGCGGTGTCTTTCTCGTCGCGCACGTTGACGCCGATGAACTGCACGCCCTGATCGGCGTACTTCTTGCTGAGCGACTCGAGGTCGGGGGCCTCGACCCGGCACGGCGGGCACGAGGCGTACCAGAAGTTGAGCACGACGACCTTGCCCTCGTAGGTCGAGCGCGAGATCGAGGCGTCTTCGTCGGTCGTGGCAGTGAACTCGACGGGTTGCTTGCGGTCGGCGGGCTCGATCTCGGTGATCGTGCCGTCGCCCGAGATGTAGTTCTTGGTGTCGCCCGTCTTCCACTGCTGCTGCAGCGAGGTCGCAGCAGTGCAGCCGGTCAGGGCGAGGGCGAGAGCCGCAGCCACCACGGAGAGACGGACGAGGGTCGAGGGGCGTTTCGGAATCACACGGCTCCAGAATCGAGGGCGGAAGTCTGCAGGGCGGCGGCCGGCTCGCGGTAGCGCACCTCGACGAACGCGTCGTCGCGGTGCTCGAGCGTCGTGATGCTCGACAGGGTGCACCGGCGATGGCGAGGGTCGTGGAAGAGTCTCTGGCCGGCAAGGCTTCGGTGGACCATCCAGATGGGCAGCTGGTGGCTGACGAGAACGATGTCGCCAGAGTCGACACTGCGCCAGGCAGTGTCGACGGCCGCCAGCATGCGAGCGGCGATGCTCACATAGGCCTCACCCCAGCTGGGCTTGAGCGGATTCGCGATCCAGGGCCACTCGCTCGGACGCGTGAGGGCCTTCGTGAAGCCGCCCGCCCGCCCCTCGAATTTGTTCGTCGGCTCGATAAGGCACTCGTCGGTCTGGATCTCACGGTCGAAGAGCCGAGCCCACGGTGCCGCTGACTCTTGCGTGCGCTGCAGGGGGCTGGCGATGATCGCCGCGACCGGGGCGCCCGCCGCCTTCAGCGCCTCGGCACTGGTCTCGGCCATTCGATGACCGAGCTCGGAGAGCCCGAACCCCTCGATGCGCCCGTAGAGGACGCCGTCGGGGTTGAACACCTCGCCATGACGGACGAGGTGGATCTGGTTCGCGGGCACGGCATCCAGTGTAGATTGCGCGACTCGTCACACCTCCCACCAGGGTTTTCCACAGGGAGGACCTTGCTCGGCGTCGAGAGAGTCAGCCCTACCGTAAACTCAGGGCTCGTGACTGAACGCACCCTTATCAAAGACCTTGCTGCCTCCTCCGACGGGCCCGTGTCGGTGTCCGGATGGGTCGAGACGGTCCGCGATCAGAAGAAGGTGCAGTTCGTCGTCCTTCGCGATGAGTCCGGCGCCGTTCAGCTGGTGTCGCCCCGCTCGTTCGACGACGAGGGCGCGGCCATCGCCACCGCCGTCTCGGAGACCATCTCCTCGCTCTCGCAGGGCACCTTCCTCACGGCCACCGGCGAGCTGAAGCACGACGAGCGCGTCAAGCTCGGCGGGGTCGAGGTCAAGCTCGACGGTCTCGACGTGGCCGCCCTCGCGATCCCCGAGACCCCGATCGCCGACGACTCGGGCATCGACAAGCGCATGGACTGGCGCTTTGTCGACCTTCGCGTGCCGAAGAACGCCCTGATCTTCAAGATCCAGACAACCTTCCTCCACGCGCTTCGCACCTACTGGGTCGAGCACGACTTCGTCGAGGTGCAGACCCCGAAGCTCATGGCCTCGGCGAGCGAGTCGAAGGCCGAGTTGTTCCGCGTCGAGTACTTCGAGGGCAGCGCGTTCCTCTCGCAGAGCCCCCAGTTCTTCAAGCAGATGGCGCAGTCGGCCGGTTTCGGCAAAATCTTCGAGGTCGGGCCCGCGTTCCGCGCCGACCCGTCGTTCACCAGCCGCCACGCGACCGAGTTCACCTCCATCGACGCCGAGGTCAGCTGGATCGAGTCGCACGAAGACGTCATGAAGCTGCACGAAGAGCTCATGGTCGCTGGCTTCCAGGCTGTCGCCGACAAGCACGGCGCCGCGATCAAGGAGCTGTTCGACATCGACCTGGTCGTGCCGACCGTGCCGTTCCCGCGCATCCCGCTCGCCGAGGCCAAAGAGATCGTGGCCTCCCGCGGCTACGAGGTGCCCCGCGCCGACGACGACATGGACCCCGAGGGCGAACGTCAGATCGCGGCCTACGTGAAAGAGACGTACGGGCACGAGTTCGTCTTCCTCACCGACTACGCCTCGAGCATCCGGCCGTTCTATCACATGCGGCACGAGGGCGATGCGTCGCTCACCAACAGCTACGACCTCATCTTCAACGGCACCGAAATCTCGACGGGAGCCCAGCGCGAGCACCGCATCGACGTGCTCGAAGAGCAGGCACGCTCCAAGGGCCTCGAGCCCGAAGAGCTGTCGGGCTACCTCGACTTCTTCCGCTACGGCGTGCCCTCGCACGGTGGCTTCGGCATGGGTCTCGCGCGCGTGCTCATGCTGATGCTGCACCTGCCGAACCTGCGAGAGACGACGTTCCTGTTCCGCGGGCCGACGCGGCTCGAGCCGTAGGTCGCTGGCGGCTCGTTCGCCGAGAGTGCACAAAACGCCCTCACGCTTCGGCGCGGAGGGCGTTTTGCGTCCTCTCGGTTGGCGTGCCGCGGCGCGCGCGGCGGCCCAGGGCCACGAGATGGTCGGATCTCCGTGAAATTAGCCCGCGGCCGGTAGTTCAGGCCACCTCGCGGGTCGCGCCGCGCTGAACCGGCGCCGAGATCGCAGAAGAGGTCGCCTGCACCCGACGCCAAGTGCGATCTCGGAACGGGGCCGGCGCCGTCAGCGGCCGGCGCCGCTCAGCGGCCAGCACCTCAGCGGCCGGCGCCGCTCAGTACTCGTAGTCGATCGCGGCCCGACCCGACACGAGGGAGCGCACGAGCGCGGCCACCTCGAGGTGGTCGGGGTGGTTCTGATATTCGTCGAGCCCCTCGAAGTCGTCGAAATCGGCGACGACCGCGAGGTCGCCGTTCTTGTCGGGGTAGGCACCGTTGAGCCCGACGGTCAGCGACCGGATCGACCCGATGCGCCCGACCAAGCCGGTGAGCGCCGACGTGATACGCGCGATCGCCTCGGCCTTTTCCGTCTCGTTGGTTGCGGCGATGCTCCAGATGACGATGTGCTTGACACTCATGAATCGGCCTTTCCGTTCGCCGGAGACGAAGACGAGGGTGCGGCGGCACGGAGAGCGGTACGGAGCCGCTCGGGGTCGACCCGCCAGATGGTGTGGACGCGGCCGTCGATCAGCACGACGGGAATTTCTTCGGCGTACTCCTCGGCTAATGACGGATCGTCGAGGATCGACAGTTCGTCGTAGTCGCGGGCCCCACGGAACTCGACCTCGTCGAGAACGGCCTCGAGCGCCTGGCGGGCGTCATCGCAGAGATGACAGCCGGGCTTCGTGAGCAGAGTGACGTGGGGTACGGGCACTCCCCCAGCGTACCGCCGAGCCCGGCACGTGCCCCGAGCCCGAGCGCCGAGCCCGGATCACCGAGTGCCGCCCAATGCACGCGCGAGGCCGGCACGGAAGGCATTAGGCGGCACTCGGCAAGGGGCTCGCGGCCCATGCGACCACGGGGCGGAGATGGCACGCACCCGAGCCCGGCACGCAAAACGGCCGTCACCCGAGGGTGACGGCCGAATAGCGAAGCTCTAAGGCGTGCTCAGCGCTCTACTTCTTGTTGCGACGCTGGTGACGAGTCTTACGAAGCAGTTTGCGGTGCTTCTTCTTCGCCATGCGCTTGCGGCGTTTCTTGATAACAGAACCCATAGGGGACCTCACAGATTTCTTGAAACGGGACCTTTGGGATTCAAAGACCGTGCAGTACCGGGCCCCATTTGCAAGAACCGCGGAAAAATACTTCGCGTCAGTCTACTCGCCAGGCCAGCGAAAAACGAACCGAGCCATCGGAGCGAACAGACGGCCGATCAGCCGACGTCGCGAATGCCACCGCGAAGCACGGCAGCGACAGCCGTCTCGGGCACTCGGAACGAGCGACCGAAGCGAATGGCGGGCAGGTCGCCGGAATGGACCATCCGATAGACGGTCATTTTCGACACGCGCATCATGTCAGCCACTTCGGCCACCGTGAGAAAACGCACGTCCGTCAGGTCGTCCGACATGTTCCTGCCTAAGGTTTCGGGCCGACTGCCCCGGAGAGGCTCGCCCCCGGCGGGAGCGATCGGCGACTCGGGGCCGCCTGAGTGTTTCTCGTGTGCCCCGTGGCTACCTTAGAGGCGCATGTGACTCGCTGTCCAGCCGCAGCGTCACCCCTATTCGCGGTGCCCGAGACGCTTCTTGGCGGGGTCGAGGATCCGGCTCCGCGCCCCGGCGACAGCGCGCCCCAGGGTCGCTCCTACGTCGCCGACATCCGGGAGGTTCTGGGCAGCCCGACGGAGGGGCGCCGGCACGCCGACCACGCCCGAGCGCAGCGGCACGACCGCGGCGAAGTCGACCTCGGGCAGGAACGGCGCGAGCCAGGCGTCGACCCGTTCGAGCGGCCTGCTGTCGAGGCTGTAGTAGCGGTGCTGACCGTCTTCGCGCACGTGCACGAGGCCGGCGAGGCGGAGCACGCGCAAATGCTTCGACACGGTGGGCTGGCTGAGGCCGAGCGCGACGACCAGCTCGCCGACGCTGTGCTCGACAGCGGGGCCGAGTTCGGTCGCGGGGCCGGGTTGCCCCGCGGCGCCGGGGAGGGGGCGGAGCGCAGGATCCTTCGGGTCGCCTCGCAGAGAAAGCTCACGAAGAGGGTCTGCCGCCAGCGGCTCCCCTCGGAGAACTCGGAGCAGCTCACGACGAGTCGGGTCGGCGATCACAGCGAAGATGTCGGCCATGCTGCTCAGGCTATCGATGCGGGGCCGGGAGTACCATGACGGTTTTCGGGTGAATTCGGCGGGGTGGGAGGCCAGGTGGCGACAGCACCGCCGTCGACGAATCCGGGGTCGACGCAGCCCGCCGGAGGCTCGTTCTCGCGAGGTTCGGCCAAGGCGCTCCGCCCGTCGCGCACCCCCTGGGAGGCGTTCCGCGAGGGCGTCGACGACGTCAGCCGAAAGTCGCCCGCTCGGTTCGCGATCCTCATCTTCACCACGCTCATCCTGTTGTTCACGGCCATCTTCATGCTGCCGATCACCTCGACGTCGGGTGAGGTGACGCCGATCGCCGACTCGCTCTTCACCGCGGTATCGGTCATCTGCGTCACCGGACTGGCCACGGTCGACATGGCGACGCACTGGTCGCCCTTCGGGCACGTCGTGATCTTCGTCGGCGTGCAGATCGGTGCGATCGGCGTGCTGACGGTGGCTTCGATCCTCGGCCTCGTCGTCTCGCGTCGACTCGGGCTCCGCTCGAAGCTTCTCGCGGCGAGCGACTCGAATCCTCTCCGCGGTCACGCGGGCCCGGTGCCCGAGGGGCAGGCGGTGCGGCTCGGCGAGGTCGGCGGGCTGCTCACCACGGTCGCCATCAGCGCTCTCGCGATCGAGTTCGTGATCGGTCTGCTGCTCATTCCGCGCATGCTGGTCGACGGGATCCCCGTCGGCACGGCGATACTCGACAGCTTTTACTACGCGGCGATGGCGTTCACGAACACCGGATTCGTGCCGAACGAGGCGGGCCTGTCGGCTTTCCAAGACGACTTCTACTTTCTCGGGCTGCTGATGGTGGCCGTCTTCCTCGGCAGCATCGGGTTTCCTGTCATCTATGCGATCACCCGCAACCCGCTGCATCCGAGGCGCTGGTCGCTGCACGTCAAGCTGACGCTCGTCACCACGCTGATCCTGCTCGTGCTCGGCACGATCGTCTACATCGTGCTCGAGTTCGACAACCCGCTGACGTTCGGCAGCAAAGACGCCGGTACGACGATCTTCCAATCGCTGTTCTTGAGCACGATGACGCGGTCGGGCGGGTTCTCGACCATCGACATCTCCGACCTGCACGACTCGAGCCTGATCGTCACCGACATGCTCATGTTCATCGGCGGAGGCTCCGCCTCGACGGCCGGTGGCCTCAAGGTGACGACGCTCGCCGTGCTGTTCCTCGCCGCCGTCGCCGAGGCTCGCGGCAACCGGAGCATCGAGGTCTTCGGGCGCAGGATTCCCTCCGACGTCCTCCGGCTCTCCGTCAGCGTGGCGCTCTGGGGCGCCACCATCGTCGCCGTCGCGACCGTCGTCATCCTGCAGATCACCAAGGCGAGCCTCTCCGAAGTGCTCTTCGAGGTGATCTCGGCGTTCGCAACCTGCGGACTCTCGGTCGGTCTCACCGACAACCTGCCGGACGCCGCCAAGTACGTGCTCGCGGTCACGATGTGGATGGGGCGCGTTGGTACAGTGACGCTCGCCGTCGCCCTGGCCAACAGTCAGCGTCGACAGCTCTTCACCCGCCCCGAAGAAAGGCCCATCGTTGGTTGAGCGGATCTCGCACGACGCACCCGTCCTCGTGATCGGACTCGGACGCTTCGGCGCCGCGACCGCGGGCCAGTTGGAGCGCCAGGATCGCGACGTGCTGGTCGTCGACACGAGCATCTCGCTCGTGCAAAAGTGGGCTGACCGGGTCACGCACGCGGTGCAGGCGGACGCCCGCGACATCGACGCCCTGCGTCAGATCGGTGCGACCGACTTCTCGATCGCGGTGGTGGGCGTCGGCTCGTCGATCGAAGCGAGCGTGCTGATAACGGCGAACCTCGTCGATCTCGGTATCCCGCAGATCTGGGCGAAGGCCATCTCGACCTCACACGGCAAGATCCTGACCCGCATCGGGGCCACCCACGTCATCTACCCGGAGGCGGAGGCCGGCGAGCGCGTCGCGCACCTCGTCTCGGGCCGCATGCTCGACTACATCGAGTTCGACGACGAGTTCGCGATCGTGAAGATGTATCCGCCGAAATCGGTGCGCGGGCAGACCCTGGGTTCGTGCAAGGTGCTGCCGAAGTTCGGCGTGACGATCGTCGGGGTCAAGGGCCCCGGCGGTGCCTTCATGGAGGCGCGCCCCGACACGGTGGTCGGCGATCACGACCTCATCATCGTCAGCGGCACCGAGTCGGATCTCGAGCGGTTCAGCGCGCTCGAGAGCTGAGGTGAGCGGGGCTCCGCGGATCCTTCGCTCCCGCTGATTCGCCGACCCACTGTCAGGTGGCGGTCGCGCGGTTATTCGGCCGCGATCTCTTTCGCGCGGGCGAGTGCCGCCGCCGTCGCCCGGTCGAAGAGGTCTCTGAGGCCGCCCGCCTGGAGCACCTCGACCGCCTTCTCGGTCGTGCCGTTCGGGCTGGTGACGCGGCGGCGGAGCTCCTCGGGCGGCGTGACGTCGTGAGCGAGCAACTCGGACGCCCCCCGGAAGGTGCCCTGAACCATCACCGATGCCTGATGGTCGGTGAAGCCGAGGTCGACAGCTGCGCGGGTCAGCTCTTCGATGAGGTAGAAGACGTAGGCGGGCCCCGATCCCGAGATCGTCGACAGGGCATCGATCTTGTCTTCGGGGATGGTGACGACCTCGCCGACACAGGCGAAAAGGCTTCGTGCGAGTGCGAGGTCGGCGTCGCTCGACCGGCTGCCGCCCGCGAGGCCGGTCACGCCCAGTCCGACGACCGCGGGAGTGTTGGGCATCGAGCGGAGCACGACGACGTGGTCAGGGAGGACGGCCTCCATCGCGGCAATGGTGATGCCGGCGGCGAGGCTCACGACGATCGTGCCCCGCTCGAGGACCGGCGCCATCTCGCGCAGCAGGTCGAGCACCATGTAGGGCTTCACGCCGATGAGAACGAGCTTCGCCCCTGTCACCGCCGACGCGTTGGCCGACGGATCCGTCTCGGTGGCGAGCGACAGCACTCCCCCGTGTCGAAGCGGCGCCGCCTTCGCCTCCGTGCGGTTGGTGACGCGGAGCCCGCCCTCGACGGTCACCTCCGGCCGCACGAGCCCGGCGAGGATCGCGCCACCCATCGAACCGGCTCCGAGAATCGCTGTGGCGGGGAGAGTCGTCGTCATGCGACCCATCCTAGGATTGGCGAGACCGACAGGGGCGACAGCGGCCCGGGGCGCACAAGGAACGAGACAGCCATGGCGAGCGAATCAGGATCCGCGATCACCGAATCCGGGGCCGGCCACGGTGGCGGCCACGGCACGAAGGCGATCTTCGCCGCACTCGGCGCCAACCTCGGCATCGCCGTCGTCAAGCTGATCGCCTGGGCCTTCTCCGGATCGGCCTCGATGCTCGCCGAGGGCATCCACTCGATCGCCGACTCCGCCAACCAGCTCCTCCTCCTGCTGGGCGGACGTCGCTCGAAGCGCGCCGCCGACGAGGAGCACCCCTTCGGCTACGGCCGCGAGCGCTACGTCTACGCCTTCGTCGTGTCGATCATCCTGTTCTCGGTCGGCGGTGTCTTCTCGCTCTACGAAGGCATCGAGAAGCTGCAGCACCCGCACGAGCTCGAGAACGTGTGGCTGCCGCTCGTCGTGCTCGGCATCGCGATCCTCCTCGAGAGCTTCTCGCTGCGCACAGCCCTTCGTGAGGCCCGCCCGCACAAGGGCAACCAAGGCTGGTTCCAGTTCATCCGTCGGGCCAAGGCTCCCGAGCTTCCGGTTCTCCTTCTCGAAGACACCGCAGCCCTCACCGGTCTCATCTTCGCTGCGCTCGGCGTCAGCCTGACGGCGGCTACCGGCAACAGCCTGTTCGACGCCCTTGGCACCGTGCTCATCGGCGCGCTGCTCATCCTCGTGGCGATCATCCTCGGCATCGAGACGAAGAGCCTGCTCGTCGGCGAGGGCGCGTCGGCGACCGACGTCGCATCGATCCGTTCGGCGATCACGACCGGCCCCGAGGTCGAGACGATCATCCACATGAAGACCCTCTACCTCGGCCCGGACGAGCTGCTCGTCGGCGTGAAGGTAGCCCTCGGCGGGCGAATGCTGCTCTCTGATGTGGCGGCAGCGATCAATGCGATCGAGACCAGGATCCGCGCCGCCGTCCCGGTGGCCCGCGTCATCTACATCGAGCCCGACGTGTGGGCAGAGCCCAACGCCGTCGCTCCTCCGACCGACGCGATCGTGATCCGCGCCGCCGACTGAGCTCGACGGGTCGCGATCGACACCACCTTTCGGGGCGAACACCGCTCATCGACGGTGTTGCTACCGAAAAGCGGTGCCTCGGAGCAGGTCAGCGACGGGTCGCGAAGAAGTCGAGCAGCAGAGCGGCGCACTCGTGCTCGCGCACACCGGCGTAGACCTCGGAGCGGAACGGCAGCCGCCGGTCTCGGAGCACGTCGTAGAGGCTGCCCGCGGCACCGGCCTTGTCGTCCCACGCCCCGAAGACCACGCGCGGCACGCGCGCGGCAAGGATCGCCCCGGCGCACATCGGGCAGGGCTCCAGGGTCACCACGAGGGTGCACCCGGTGAGGTGCCAGTCGCCGGTGGCGGCCGAGGCGGCACGAAGGGCGGTGACCTCGGCGTGGGCCGTCGGATCCTGCAGTTTTTCTCGCTCGTTGTGACCTCGCCCGATCACACGACCGTCGGCATCGACGACGATCGCGCCCACCGGCACGTCGCCTGACTCGGCACAGCGGGCGGCTTCGTCGAGGGCTCCGGCCATCCAGGCGCCGAACTGCTCGGGAAGAGCGGTCATGGACACCTCCGCTCGTCGACTCCGCTAGCCTCGAGCCTATGCGAGTGCACGTGGCAGACCACCCCCTCATCACCCACAAACTGACCGTGCTGCGCGACCGGGAGACCAAGTCGCCGACGTTCCGAGCCCTCACCGAAGAGCTCGTCACACTGCTGGCCTACGAGGCCACACGGAACGTCCGCACCGAGACGATCGACATCACCACCCCGGTCGGCCCCGCCAAGGGGCTGGCCATTTCGAAGCCGCGTCCGCTCATCGTGCCGATCCTGCGCGCCGGGCTCGGCATGCTCGAGGGCATGATGAAGCTGATCCCATCGGCGGAGGTCGGGTTCCTCGGCATGGTGCGCGACGAAGAGACCCTGCAGCCGGCCACCTACGCCGAGCGCCTGCCTGACGATCTGTCGAACCGCCAGTGCTTCGTGCTCGACCCGATGCTCGCCACCGGCGGATCCCTCATCGCGGCCATCGACTTCCTGCTCGACCGCGGGGCCGTCGACGTGACCGCCGTGTGCATCCTGGCGTCGCCGGAAGGCCTGGCCGCCGTCGAGAAGGCCATGCACGGCCGCGAAGTGACGATCGTGCTCGGCGCGGTCGACGAGAAGCTGAACGAGAACGGATACATCGTGCCGGGGCTCGGCGACGCGGGCGATCGGCTCTACGGCCTCGCCTGAGCGGCGGTTAGCCCGAATCCTTGGTCCCTTCGCAGCGCGGCGCGGTTGACACGCGCCGTCGCACTGCGAAACAATCGCCGTATGACTGCACACGCGTACGCCCCGATCACCCGAGAGGCAGGCGCCTTCTCGAAGTCGCAGACCTCCCGAGGTCACCTGGCGCACCTCGGCATGATGATGCCGACCGCAGTTATGTGTTGTCGAATGCACGCTTAATCGCCTGTAAGTCTCACAAGACAGTCGACCCGCCGAGTCTCCGTGGGTTCGTAGGCCTGATACAGCTGCCTCACGACCCGCACCCTCAATGCGAGCACATCCGCTCGCGAGGTTGACTCCGGATGCACACCCGCCCACCCGGCGGCGCATCCCCTCCCGCTCCACGATCTTGAGCCTCATTCCGCTCGACGTGGACGCCTCGCGGCACACACACGAAGGCATCACGTTCCTTCTCCGCACGCCCTTGCAATTTACGGGGGTGCATCAGCGGACGAACGGATCCTTCTCCAGTCCAAGGACGCCCCCACCATGTCTCTCGCACTCGACACCACCCCCACCCGCCACCTCAGCGCTGTTCCGGAAGCGGCACCCGCGGCCCCAGCACCGGCCCCGGCTTCGGCTCCTCGCCTTCGGGCCGTCCCGGACGGGACCGAGGCCCGCGGCTTCGTGCTCTACGTCGGCATCGACGAGCTCAAGGCCCTCGAGGCCGGTACCAGCCTCGGCGAGATCGTCTCGCAGCTGAAGGCCCTGACCCAGCAGCTCGCGCCCAGCGCCGAAACTCACGCGGCCGTCGCCCTGGCCCCCGAGGGAGCTGGCGGGCGCGACGTCGACGTCGTCCGTCTCGCCCTGCACGACCCCGCAGCACTCGCGAAGCACCGTGGAACCGAGATCGACGAGGAGCCCGGCGCACGAGGCGGCGTGGTCGTCGACATCTCGCGCAAGCGCCTTCTTCTCGACGGGGACGCCGCTCCCCTGACCTACAAAGAGTTCGAGCTGCTGCAGTACCTCGTGCTGCGGGAGGGCCGCACCATCGACCGGGCCGAGCTCATCTCGAGCCTGTGGTCGGCCACCGACGACGAGGTGCCGAACGAGCGCACCATCGACGTGCACGTGCGCCGCCTCCGCTCCAAGCTCGGGGCGTTCGAAGACATCGTGCGCACCGTCCGCGGAGTCGGCTACCGCTTCGACCGTCACGCCGACGTGTCGATTCGTCAGGCGTCGACTCCGTCGCCCGACGTGTTCTGAACCCTCTTGCTCGGATGCCGGTCGCACTGGCAGGCCTCATGCAAGCCTCGGCCGTCCGCCAGAGCGACCGGCATCCGAGCGGCCTTCGGCTGTCTGCAAATTTGAAGGAAAAACCCGCGGCCGCCGCCGAAGTGATGCCGATCGGGGCCGGTCTGCGCCGGGATCTCCTTCGAATTTGCAGACGGGACAGAACGCAGGATCCGGGCGTCCCCCGATCGACCCACCGTGCGTACCCCGGTTCATCTCCCGGCAACACTCCTGTAAGCCCATTCCCAGAAAAATAACGATTCGGTAACTAGACCCCGTTACCAAGCCGTTATAGATTGATGTCACTGAAGTCGTTTGCTGTGGCGGCTCCAGTGGAATGTGATTGCAGGACACTCTTGGTGCAAGGGAGAGGGTCGGTCTCAAGCCTCTGAGACCGACCCTCAGTCCGTTAACCGGGGTCGCTTAAGGCCTGTGGAAAGATCCGGTCGCTGTCAGCGACTCCTCCCTAGACTGGTGGCTCTCGCCAGCAAGGAGCAGTACATGACAACGGCGTCCCCGACAGACACGGTGCCCGCGGACGGCAGCACGCCCGCAAAGGGGACTGCGCCCGCGAAGGGCGCTGCGCCCGCCACGGGCCCTGCGCCCGCCAAAGGCACTGCGCCCGCCAAAGGCACTTCGCCCGCTAAGGGAGACAAAGCACTCGCTGTCGGCGCCTGGGAGGCCCTGTTCCGAGCCCAGGTCACGATCATGCGTGAACTGACCGCCTGCTTTCCGACCGGCGAGATCTCGTTCAACGAGTACGACGTGCTCTTCAACCTGTCGAACCAAACCGATCGCAGGGCGCGAATCAAAGACCTCACGCAGCACCTGCTTCTTACTCAGCCGAGCATCAGTCGACTGGTCGACCGTCTAGCGGCCAAGGGCATCGTCGAGAAGCAGAGCGATCCAGGCGACGGTCGCGGCATCATCGTGGCCCTGACGACTATCGGCGCCGACGTGTTCCGCTCGACGGCAGTGCGGCATGCCGACGCTATTTCGCGACGCGTCGGGGGCACCCTCGACCACGACGAACTGATGGAGCTCCAGGCGCTCTGCACGAAGCTTCGCCAGGGGCCGAAGATCGCCGAGACTCCCGACGAAGACCGGGTCTGCCTCCCCGGCGACGCGGCAGATGTGCTCGACGAGCCCTCCGATCCCGGCACGGCCGCGACGACGACGGTGGGTCGCTGAATGGGCTCTCCCACCCTGGTCTGGTTGCGCGACGACCTACGAATCGGCGACAACCCCGCACTGCACAAGGCAGTCGAGCGCGGCGAGCCGATCGTCGTCGTCTACGTGCTCGAAGACGACTCGCGCGGGCTTCGTCCCCTCGGCGCCGCCTCGAGATGGTGGCTGCACCAGAGCCTCACCGCCCTCGGCGACGACCTGGAGAAACGCGGCGCGGCACTGACGTTGCGCACGGGTGATGCCGTCACTGTCATCCCCGATCTGGTCGACGAGATCGGAGCGGGCGCGGTCTACTGGAACCGCCGGTACGGCAAAGCCGCTCGCGAGATCGACACCGCGATCAAGAGCGGTCTTCACGAGCAAGACATCGAAGCCCACAGCTTTCAGGGCAGCCTGATGTTCGAACCATGGACGATCCAGACTGGTTCCGGCACACCGTTCAAGGTCTTCACTCCCTTCTATCGCGCGTGCCTGGAGCAACCGGAGCCGCGGCACCCCTACCCGGCGCCGAAGCAGCTCGACGGCCTGAAGCCGGAGCCGAAGAGTGACGACCTCGGATCCTGGGGTCTTCTGCCCACGAAGCCCGACTGGGCGTCCGGGCTCCGTGACCGCTGGGTGCCCGGTGAGCACGAGGCACACGCCGCTCTCGAGCGCTTCATCGGCGACGATCTCGCGCAGTACAACGATCGCGACTTCCCCGCCGACGACACCACCAGCCACCTTTCGCCGTATCTGCGATTCGGTGAGATCAGCCCGTTCCAGGTGTGGCATCGGGTGCGGGGCGACCTCTCGGCCCCCCAGCGTGCGCAGGCCGCCGGGTTCCTCCGCGAGGTCGTCTGGCGTGAGTTCAACTACACCGTGCTCTTTGCGAACCCCGACCTCGCGACCTCGAATTACCGGCCCGAGTTCGATGCGTTCGAGTGGGCGACACCCGAGCCCGGTGAGGTCGAGGCGTGGCAGCAGGGCAAAACGGGCATCCCCCTGGTCGACGCCGGTATGCGCGAGCTGTGGTCGTCGGGAGTCATGCACAACCGCGTGCGTATGGTGACCGCGAGCTTCTTGATCAAGAACCTCCTGATCGACTGGCGGGTCGGCGAGCAGTGGTTCTGGGATTGCCTGGTCGACGCCGACGAGGCGAGCAACCCCGGCAACTGGCAGTGGGTCGCCGGCTCCGGAGCCGATGCTGCGCCGTACTTCCGCGTGTTCAACCCCGTGCTGCAGGCCGACAAGTTCGACAAGCACGGCGAGTACATCCGCCAGTGGGTGCCGGAATACGGCACCGACGACTACCCCGAGCCGATGGTCGACCTCAAGGCCAGCCGAGCTCAGGCCCTTGCGGCCTACGCCGACATGCGAACCAAGGCAGGGCTGAAGTGACCCCCTTCGACGAAGCACTCCGCGGCGTCGACCGGCTGTTCGAGCAGCGGTCCACCGAGACCCGGGCCCCGAGCGCGTCGTACGGGGTCTTCACGCCGGGCGGCCTTGTGCACACCGGGTCGACAGGGGCCGTGGCCGGATCCTCGCCCACCGCCGACACCATCTACCGAATCGCGTCGTGCACGAAGAGCTTCACGGCGACCGTCGTCCTGGCCCTACGCGACGCCGGGCAGCTGGGCCTCGACGACCCGATCACGCGCTACATCCCGGCGTTCGAGGCGGTTCGTCTGCCGACCGCTGACTCCCCCGTGCCGACGATCCGGATGCTGCTGACGATGTCGGCGGGCTTCCCGACCGACGACCCCTGGGGCGACCGGCAGGAGTCGATCACCGACGACGAACTCGACGCGCTCCTCGGCACGGGCCTCCGGTTCGACAGCATTCCCGGCACGACCTTCGCGTACTCCAACCTCGGCTATGCCCTTCTCGGCCGCATCATCAGCGTCGTTGCCGGGCGCCCCTACCGCGATGTCGTCACCGACACGATCCTCCGACCCCTCGGCCTCACATCGACCGGTTTCGTTCGACCGGACGACAACTCCCGGCTCGCGATCGGCCACCGGCGGCTCGACGACGAATGGGAGTCGCTGCCGTTCTCCGGGCCGGGCGGCTTCTCGTCGATCGGCGGCCTCTTCAGCACGGTGACCGATCTTGCGCGGTGGGCGCGCTGGCTGGCGTCGGCCTTCGACGGTGCGGTTCGCGATCCCAGTGCCGACGACGCCGCACGATTTGTCAGCTCGGCAGACCACGACGGCATCCTTTCGAGATCGTCGCGACGCGAGATGCAGCAGCTCCAGCGATTCGTACCGTCGGTGTCGGCCTCCACCGGCAGCCCCGCCGGCTATGGGTTCGGGCTGTTCGTCGAGGAGGTGCCCGGGCTCGGGCCGGTCGTGTCGCACTCGGGCGGGTATCCGGGCTTCTCGGCGCACATGCGCTGGCACGCCGCATCCGGCATCGGAATCATCGCGTTCGAGAACGCCACCTACGCGCAGGTGTCGGTGCCCGCGGCGGCGACTCTGCACGCCCTCCTCAGCGAGGTGGGCGCCGTGCCCGCGGCCGAGGTGTGGCCCGAGACCCGTGTCGCGCAGGCGGCCGTCGATGCCGCTGTGCGCGGGGCCTCCCCCCTCGATCCGGCCCTCGTCTCACCCAACGTCGAGCTCGACATCCCCTTCACCCATCGGCGGCGCGTCTGGGCCGAGGCGATCGCCGCGGTCGGAGAGCTCGAGCCGGCCTCGCTCCCCGACCGCCTCACGGTCGACGCCGACGCGGGTGAATCGTCGCAGGCGCCATCGCACCTCCGCTGGCGGATCGTTGGCGACCGGGGCGCCCTTCGCGTCGAGATCCGCCTCACTCCCGAGGGCACCCCGCGCATCCAGACGCTGACCGTGCGCCCCGAGCACGCCTGATCGCCGGCCGTCAGCGAGACTCCAGTAGATGCGGGTTCGGTGCCCGGCGACCCGCACCTACTGGAGTCTCGAATCCCAGCGGCGAAAGCGGGGCGCAGGGGCGATCGGTACGCTCGGAGGATGACCGTCACGTATCACCGCGCACCCACCGCTGAGCTCGATCCGGTCGTGCTGTATCGGATCCTTCGGCTGCGGGTCGACGTCTTCGTGGTCGAGCAGGAGTGCGCCTACCCGGAACTCGACGGGCGCGACCTCGAAGAGGGCACCGTTCAGTTCTGGGCCGAGGTCGACGGCGAGGTGACGGCGACGCTGCGCCTTCTCGACGACGGCGACTCCGTTCGGCGTATCGGACGCGTCGCCACCGCAGTCGCCGCGCGCGGGCAGGGGCACGCGGGCGTGCTGATGCAGCAGGCGGTCGAAGCCGGCGGCGGGCGAGCGATGCGGCTCGATGCGCAGGCACGCCTGGAGGGCTGGTACGGCCGCTTCGGGTTCGTGCGCGACGGCGCCGACTTTCTCGAGGACGACATCGTGCATGCGCCGATGGCGCGCCCGGCACGCTGAGCCCGATGGCGCGGCCGACGAGCTGAACCCGCAGGTGCGCCCAGCACGCTGACCCTGGCAGACGAACCGCAGGATCCTGCCCCCGCCGCACAACCGAACCATTCTTCTCGGAAACCTGTCAATCAGATGCCTCCCGGGTAATACACTCGAAAAATGGCACGCCGCGACACACCACCCCGCGAACGACTCCTTCTCGCCGCTCACGCGGAATTCGCAGAGCGAGGGCTCGCCGGGGCGCGAATCGACACCATCGCCCGTCAGGCCGAGGCCAGCAAAGAGCGGCTGTACGCGCACTTCAAGACGAAGCGCGACCTGTTCGACGCGGCCCTGGCCGACTCGCTCGACCGTTGGGTCGCAGCTGTGCCGATGGACGCTCGCGATCTGCCCGGGTGGGCGTCGCGCCTCTACCTGCACTTCGCGGGTCATCGTGACGACGCGCGCCTTCTGCTCTGGGGTCAGATCGAGGGCGTGACGTTCGCCGCTCCCGGAGTCATCAACCACGAAGAGCTCGACGCCCGCCGAAAGAGCGTGCTCGACGCTCAGAACGAGGGCCTCATCAGCCCGGACTGGCGGCCCGACGAGGTGCTCACCCTCGTCTTCGGACTCGTTCTCTCGTGGTTCGTGACGCCCGGTACGACGAACCTCCACCTTCGCAACGACGACCGTCGCGCAGCCGTCATCCACCAGGCCGTGACCCGGCTCATCGCCGGTAATCCCCTGCCCGTCACCGACTGACAGCAGCGGTCCGCCAGGGAGTAGCCTCCCCTCGTGACCCTCGATCGAGACTCCCTGACCCCTGCCCTCCGCGACGTGCTCGACAGCGTCCCCGACACCTCCGGCGTCGTCACCGAAAGCGTGATGAACACCGCCGGTGACACCGACATCGAGGGCTACGTCGCCCGCCCCGAGGGCGACGACCTCCGCCCCGGCGTGCTCGTGATCCACGACTGGTTCGGCCTCGTCGACCACGTGAAGGTGCGGGCGGAGATGCTCGCCCGCCTAGGCTACGTCGCTCTCGCGGGCGACATCTACGGTGCCGACGATCGTCCGGCCAACGGCGACGAAGCGGCCGCCCTCGCCGGCAAGTTCTATGGCGACACCGACCTCTTTCGCGAGCGCGTCCTCGCAAACCTCGACGTGCTCCGCGCGACCCCGGGCGTCGACCCGGAGCGAATCGCCGTCATGGGTTACTGCTTCGGCGGCTCGGCCTCGCTCGAGGCGGTGCGCGCCGGAGCAGATGTCGCGGGCGTGGTCTCGTTCCACGGCGGCCTGAAGACGGGCGCGCCTGCCGAGCCCGGCTCGGTCAGCGCGCCAGTGCTCGTGCTGACCGGGGCTGACGATCCGGTTGTTCCACCGAGCGACGTGGTTGCGTTCGAAGACGAGATGAAGAGCGCAGGATCCGACGACTGGCAGGTCGTCACCTACTCCGGCGCCCTTCACGCGTTCGCCGTTCCGGATGCCGACGCGCCCGAGCACGGCGCCGCCTTCCAGGCCACCGCCAATCGCCGGTCGTGGGCCGCGATGCAGACCTTCTTCGGCGAGGTGTTCGCGTAGGCGAACGGAGCGCCCGGCGCCTCGTGAGGGTGCGATCTACACCCACATAATGGGCGTGCACACACCTGATGGGCACAGACCCGCACGATCGGCATAAACAGCCCGGCTAGGGCAGGTGTTTAGGCCGGTTATGCGGGCCTGTGCCGGTTGTGCGGGTCTGGGCCGGTTGCGCGGGTCTGTCCCGTTGAAACAGTGGTCAGGCGACGCTCACCGACGCCGCCGCAAGCTGACGCAGCGTCAGCACCGTCTCGACCGCGGCCGACGCGGCCTCCGCACCCTTGTCTTCTTTCGAGTCGGGGTAGCCGGCCCGGTCGATTCCCTGCTGCTCGTCGTCGAGGGTGAGCAGCCCGAAGCCGACGGGCTTGCCCGTGTCGATCGCCACTCGGGTGAGCCCAGAGGTCGCGGCGTCCGAGACGTATTCGAAGTGGGGCGTACCGCCGCGGATGATGACTCCGAGGGCAACGACCGCGTCGGCACCGTTCTCGAGTGCGGCCTTCGCCACGACCGGAAGCTCGAAGCTGCCGGGCACCCGCACGACCGAGACCGTGGCATTCATGGCCTCGAGCGACCGGAGCGCTCCGGCGAGAAGGCCTTCGGCGATGACGGTGTGCCAGGTGCCTGAGACGACCGTGACACGGACTCCCGTGCCGTCGATGTCGCTGGTGGTGGGTGCTCCCTCGCCGCTCATGCGGTTTCTCCTTCAAATTCTGACGTGCTATCGGACGTGGTGGTCTGGGCTTCTGCGTCGAGCCAGTCGACGAGCTGGGCGATCGTGATGACCGGCACGCCCTCACGAGCACCGAACTCGCGCAGGGCCGGCAGCCGCATCATCTCGCCGTCGTCGGCGACGATCTCGCTGATCACGCCGACCGGCTGGAGCCCCGCGGCGATCATGAGGTCGACAGCTGCCTCGGTGTGTCCGTTGCGCACCCGGACGCCGCCCGCGACCGCGCGGAGCGGCAGGATGTGGCCGGGCCGGTGCAGGTCGGAGCGGACCGACTCGGGGTCGGCCAACACCCGCAGGGTCCGGGCTCGGTCGTGCGCCGAGATGCCGGTCGTCACGCCCGACGCCGCGTCGACGCTGATCGTGTAGGCCGTGCCCCGGACGTCTTCGTTGTGGGCGACCATCGGCGGCAGGTCGAGCCGGTCGGCGATCTCGGCCGTCATCGGCGCACACACGAATCCCGATGAGTAGCGGACCAGCCAGGCCAGCCACTCCTTCGAGGCGAGCTCGGCCGAGAGGATGATGTCGCCCTCGTTCTCGCGTGACTCGTCGTCGGCGACGATCACCGGGCGCCCCAGGCGCAGCTGCTCCAGCGCGGTGTCGATGGTGTCGAGCGAGGTGGTTACGGTCACAGAGCCGTCCCCGCCGTCTGGAGCTCGTCGATCCGCAGCATGCGACGCACGTGACGCGCCAGTACGTCGGTCTCGACATTGACCCGATCGCCGATGGACTTCTGCCCCAGCGTCGTCGCGGCGAGGGTCTCGGGAATCAACGACACCTCGAACCACCCGTCGGCGGCTCCGGGCTCCGAGATGTCACTCACGGTCAGGCTCACGCCCTCGAGGGTGACCGAGCCCTTGTCAACGAGAAGCGGTGCGAGCTCTCGCGACAGGCTGAAGCGCAGTCGGCGCCAGGCGTCGCCCGGGTGGATCTCGAGGAGCTCGGAGGTACCGTCGACGTGACCCTGCACGATGTGGCCGCCGAGTCGATCGCCGACGCGCGCGGCCCGCTCGAGGTTAACGCGGGATCCTGCGGTCAGGTCTCCGATCGTGCTCATGACGAGGGTCTGCCGCATCACGTCGGCCGTGAAGGTCTCGTCGGTCGAGGCGACCACGGTGAGGCACACGCCGCTGACGGCGATCGAGTCGCCGTGGTGGACGCCGTCGACGGCGAGCGGCCCGCGGACGGTCAGGCGGACGGAGTCGTCTCCGGCGTCGACCTGGACGATCTCGCCCAGCTCTTCGATGATTCCCGTGAACACGTGGGGCCTCCGGTCAGTGATGTCGATGGTGATGACAGAGCACTCCGGGGAACGGTCGACCGATGGCCGCCACCCGCGCACCAGGAAATAAAGGTGTGCACGGGCACGCGCTGCCTCCCATCCGGACTTTAACCGTCGGTACTGGAATCACACCAGTTCAGCCGACTGCTCGCCACGATCGTGATGATCGCGGTTCACAGGCGGGTCGCGGACTATACCGCCGGTTCAGAATCTCACTGACCCCGGAGCGCGTTGCTTGATTCTCAAGTTAGCACCGGATTGTTTCGGCCGTCTTACGCATTACGTCCGTCGACATTTCGCCGCCCGCGCACGGCCAAAAAGCCCGGAAAACCAAGGATCCGCCGCCTCCGCCGCAGGAACGTGCCTCTCAGCGGACGATCAGCCCGATCCGCGCGGCCAGCAGCGGTGCGAGCAGGCCGAGCTGGAACTCGTCGATCACGGCCCCCGACAGCCCCTCGAGCCCGTCGACCCGGTCGAAGGTCGCACCGCGGAGGTCGACCGATGCCAACCGGGCGCCCGTGACATCGAGCGAGCCCAGGCGGCAGTCGACAAGCGACACCCGGGTCGCGACGGCCCCACCCAGGTCGAGTTCACCGATCGAGCAGCCCTCGATGACCACGTCGGTGAGCGTCGACGAGCGCAGATTCAGGTAGTCGATCTTGCCGCCCGAGAGGCGCAACGACTCGATCTCGGAGTCGAACAGCTCAGCGGACCCCCACCTCGGCCGATCGAGTCGAACGGCCCGCCAGGTCGTGCGAGCGGCCTTGAGCTCGGGCGCGAACGAGTCGACGAAGCGCGACTCGGCGAACCGGCTACCTCGGAGCCGCGCTCCCCCGAGGCTCACGCCGTCGAAGATGCACTCCCTGAAGCTCGAGCCCTCGAGGTCGTAGTCGGTGAGGTCGCCGCCGTCGAATCGGACGCCGTCGTGCGATTCGCGCGACCCCAGGTCTTCGGCCGACCCGACGACCAGTGATTCGGCATCCAGGTCGGGATCGTCGACGCGGGGCGCCTCGACCTCGTCGCCGGTGGTCTTCTTCGTCGGTCGTCGCGCAGTGGCCATGCCAGAACGGTACCGTCGGGGTATGACAGTGAAGCCGATTCTGCTGATGCTCCGCACCGATTCGTCGGGTGATATCGAAGTGCGGGCGGCGGATCCTGATGCTCCCCAGGTGTCGGTGCTCGACTTCGGGGTGACGCGCGGAGACGGCGTATTCGAGAGCATCGGCGTGGTCGGCGGACGCCCGCAGGCACTTGAACCGCATCTCGAGCGACTCGCGAAGTCGGCGGCGATGCTCGACCTGCCGGAGCCGCCGCTGGACGTCTGGCGCTCGGCCGTGCTTCAGAGCATCGAGCTCGCCGGGCCCGATGCTGCCGACGAGGAGCTCCTCGTCAAACTGATCTACACCCGTGGTATCGAGGGCGGGGACGACACTGCGACCGGGTGGGTCCACCTGTTCTCGTCGGGCCCCTACGACCACGAACGCGAGGGCGGGATCTCGGTGGTGACGCTCGACCGCGGCTACCGGAGCGACGTCGCGACCACCTCGCCGTGGCTGCTGCAGGGCGCGAAGACCCTCTCGTACGCCGTGAACAAGGCCGCCCTTCGCGAGGCGGGCCGGCGCGGAGCCGACGACGTCATCTTCATCTCGACCGACGGCATCGTGCTCGAAGGGCCGAACTCGACGGTCATCGCCCTCATCGATGGCGTCTACGTGACGACGCCGTCGTCGCTCGGGGTGTTGGAGGGGACGACGCAGGCGGCGTTCTTCGCGGATGCCGAGGGGCGAGGAGCAGCGACGGAGTACCGCTCGATCACGGTCGACGAGTTGCGGTCGGCGTCGGCGCTGTGGCTGGCCTCGTCGGGTCGGCAGATCGCGCCGGTGGTGTCGCTCGACGGCGAGGCAGTGGCGCAGGATCCGGCGTTCACGTCTGCTGCGGTCGGCCGGCTGCTGGCGCGGTAACCCCGGCGGTGCTTGCCCTGCAAATTTGAAGGAGATTTTTGGGCTGGGGGCCCCGGATCCGCCTCACTTTCGGGCTGAGCGCGCGTTTTTCCTTCGAATTTGCACAGGGCGCGGGCGACCAGGTGGCCGGGCCGGGTCAGCACTCGATGACGTTGACCGCAAGGCCCGCGGCGCTCGTCTCTTTGTAGTTGGCCGACATGTCGCGCCCGGTCTGCCGCATCGTCTCGATCACGGTGTCGAGGCTGATGAAGTGCGAGCCGTCACCGAGCAGCGCCAGGCGGGCGGCCGACACGGCGGTTCCCGACGCGATGGCGTTGCGTTCGATGCACGGCACCTGCACGAAGCCGCCGACCGGGTCGCAGGTCAGGCCGAGGTGGTGCTCCATCGCGATCTCGGCCGCGTTCTCGATCTGGCGGACTGTTCCCCCGAGCACCGCGCACAACCCGGCCGCCGCCATCGACGCGGCTGTTCCGACCTCGCCCTGGCATCCGGCCTCCGCGCCCGAGATCGACGCGTTGCGCTTGTACAAGGATCCGACGAGGGCCGCGGTCAGCAGGTAGTCGCGCACGATCGACTCCCGCGAGATGCCGAGGAAGGTCAGCGCGTACTTGCCGACCGCCGGGATGATGCCGGCCGCGCCGTTCGTCGGCGCCGTCACGACCCGGCCTCCCCCGGCGTTCTCTTCATTGACCGCGAGCGCAAACGCCTGGAGCCAGCGGTGCGGCGCGTCGGGAACAGCCGCTCCCCCGGCCTCCTCGGCGGTGAGATGCGCGGCGACGTCATGAGCGCGACGCGGCACCTGCATCCAGCCGGGCATGACGCCCGTTGTCGTGAGTCCGGCATCGATGCACTCCTCCATGGCCGACCAGCGCTCCTCGAGGCCCGCCTCGAGGGCGTCGACCCCGTGGAGTGCAACCTCGTTCTGCCAGGCGACATCGGCAATCGCGAGGCCGGCGCGATCACAGACCTCCAGCAACTCGGCTGCCGTGGCAAAGCCGAGCGGCGCTTCGCGAGTCGGCAGGGCGCGATCCGCTTCTCCTTCGCGGACCACGAACCCACCGCCGACCGAGAAGTACACGTCGCGCCCGAGGCTCGCACCGGCCGCATCGCGCGCCTCGAACGAGAGGGCATTCGGGTGCTCGGGCAAGCGGGTCAGGGGCGCGAGGCGGAGGTCGTCGCGACCGAAAGGAACGGTGATCTGGCTGGCTAGGGTGAGGGATCCTGCGCTCTCGATCCTGTCTCGCAACCCCCGCACGTCGTCGGGGTCGCAGGTCTCCGGCTCAAGCCCCTGCAGGCCCGCGAGGACCGCGTCGAGGGTGCCGTGGCCGAGGCCCGTGGCAGCGAGCGACCCGTAGAGGACGACCTCGACGCGCGCGATCTGCTCGGGTGACTGACCGTTCGAAGCGAAGGATCCGAGGAGTTCGGCGACAAAGCGGCTCGCGGCCCGCATCGGACCGACCGTGTGCGACGACGACGGGCCGATCCCCACGGAGAAGAGGTCGAGGGCCGAGACGTACCGCGAGGAGCTCATGGTTCGAGGGTACGCGAGGGGGTCGGGCCGGCTCCCCGTGCCGCAGGATCCGACCCGACCCCGCTCGATCAGAACGCCAGCAGGTTCTCGCGCAGCGTCGACCCGGTGTACTCCTCGCGGATCAGGCCCCGTCGACGAAGGGCCGGTGCGAGCCCATCGGCCACAATGGCGAAGTTCATGCGCGTGGTCGGCATGTAGATGAGGAATCCGTCGCCGCCAATCTCCTCCATCAGATCGCCCATCTTGCCGGCTACCGTGTCGGGCGACCCCCAGAGACCCATGTCGCTCACCTGGTGCGACGACGCGACGACCTCGCGGAGAGTCTTGTCGTCGTGCCCTTCGAAGAGGTTCTTGATCGACGTGTGCTCGCCGTTCTGCTTCGTCAGGTCGATGTCTTTGATGAGGGTGTCGGGGTCGATGCCTCCGAAGTCGATGCGTCCGCCCGAGGTGTACGACATGTTCCAGAGGTTGTACTCGATGCCCTTGTCGCTGGCGCGATAGGCCCTCGCGGCCTCGACCTGCGCCCAGGCCTCCTCGTCGGTCGCCGCGATGGTCGGCGTCACGAGGAACATGAACTTCACGTCGTCGGGGTTGCGGCCGTAGGCGGCCACGCGCTCCCGCATGTCGTCGCGATACGCACGACCGGCTGCGCCGTCGCGCACCATCGAGATCATGGTGTCGTCGTACTTGGCGGCGAGGTCGCGACCCGGGCCCGAGCTTCCGGCCGAGCAGATCGGGGGCGTCCGCTGCGGGCCGGGAATGGTGTTGAGCGGGCCGCGCGACTTGAAGTACTTGCCCTCGAAGTCGATGGGGTGCACCTTCGTGTGGTCGGCGTAGACGCCCTTCTCCGGATCGGCGATGACAGCGCCCTCCTCCCACGACTGCTGCAGCTGCAGCACGACGTCGGTCCACTCCATGGCCATCTCGTAGCGCTCGTCGTGATCGAGGTGTTTCTCGTAGCCGTAGTTCTGGGCGACCCGGTCGGTGACGCTCGTGACGACGTTCATACCGATGCGCCCCTTGGTCAGATGGTCGAGCGTCGTATAGAGCCGCGCCGCGAGGTAGGGCGGGTACTGGATCGTCGAGACCGTCGGGATGATGCCGATGTGCTTCGTGGCCTGCGTCATGAGCGGCACGAGAGGCATCGGGTCGCTCTTCGGTGCCATGAAGCCGCGGCGGAGCGAGGTGTCGGCACTGCCGTTGTAGCTGTCTTCGACCATGGCCGTGTCTTCGATGAGTATGTAGTCGAAGCCGGCGCGCTCGAGGCTGGTGGCCATGTCGATGTAGATGGCAGGGTCTGTCCAGTCGTGGGCATTGCGCCCGACCCAGGGGCCGTCGCCGTTCGTGGCGCTCCACGGGTGGATGCCGTAGCCGTCGCCGAGGAACCAGGTGAGATGGAACATGTGCTGCCTTTCATGGTGGGGAGAGAAATCGGATTACGCGGCGGGGACGTCTTCGACGGCCTCGTACGCTCCGACGAGCTTCTGCGTATACGGGTGTTTGGCATGCTCGAGCACCTCGAGGGTGCGACCGGACTCGACCACGCGGCCCTCGTTCATCACGACGAGCTCGCGAGTGATGAACGCCGTGGCGGGTAGCCCGTGCGACACGAACATGAGCCCGGCCCCGTGCTCGACGCTGTAGCGCTTGAGCAGGTTGAGAACGACGCCCTGCACCGACACATCGAGGGCCGAGACGGCTTCGTCGCAGACCAGGAGGTCGGGGCGGACGATGAGGGCTCTCGCGATCGACATGCGTTGCCGCTGGCCGCCCGAGAGCTCGCCGGGATAGCGGTCAACCCAGGCCGGGTCGATGCCGAGCTCAGCGGTGATCTCGCCGATCGCGACGTCTGCGCCTCTCACGTCGTGCCCGGCGAGGAGCTGGGCCGGAACGCGAAGCGACTCGCGGATCCGGTGGCGCGGATCGAAGGTCGACGTGGTGTCCTGCGCGACGAGCTGCACGCGACGGCGATAGTCGAGTCGCCCCTTCTGCGTTGAGATCAGCGAGTTGAGCTCTTTTCCGTCGACCGTGATGGTGCCGGCGGTCGGCTTCGAGAGGCCCGTGACGATCTTCGCCATCGTGGACTTGCCGGATCCTGATTCGCCGACGATGCCGACGCGTTCCCCGGGAGCCAGCACGAACGAGACATCCTGAACGGCCGTCTTGCGGCCGTAGCTCTTGCGGACGGCGACCGCCTCGATCCGCACGCCGGTGGCGGAACGTGCCGCATCGGATCCTTCGGCTGTGGTCACGGTGCTCATGCGGCTTCTCCTTCGAGTCGAGCGCGGACCGACTCGAGGGTCGGGAGCTCGTCGAGACGGGCCGACGCGAGCGTCGGGATGCACTCGAGGAGGCCACGGGTATAAGGATTCTTTGCGTTGTGCAGGTCTTTCGAGGCGATCTGCTCGACGATCTCGCCGTGGTACATCACGATGACGAAATCGGTGAACTTGCGACACAGCTCGATGTCGTGGGTGATCATCAGCACGGCGGTTCCCTCCTGCTCGGCGAGGTCGACCATGAGCTGCATGGCGCCGACGGCGAGAGAGGCGTCGAGCGCGCTGGTGGGCTCGTCGGCGATGAGCAGGGCGGGCTTCGACGAGAGTGCGATCGCCATCATGACCCGCTGCCGCATGCCGCCGGAGAGCTCGTGCGACTTCGCGCCCATGACCCGCTCGGGGTCGGTGATGCCGACGCTTCGGAGCTTGGCGAGCGCATCGACGCGGGCCTGCCTCTTGCCGACCTTCTCGGTGGCGCGGAGTACGGCGATCAGCTGCGAGCCGATGGTCCACACCGGGTCGAGCGACGACATGGCGTCTTGGAAGATCATCGACAGGCCCGGCGTGCGCTGCGGAATCCGCGACGCCTCGCCTTCTCTCCTGAGGCTGACGCCGTCGAGTTCGAGGGTGTCGACGTCGACTCGGGCCACGGACGTGTCGAGGAAGCCCGCGATGGCGTTGCCGAGGCTGGTCTTGCCGGATCCTGATTCTCCGACTATGGCGACGCGCTCACCGCGTCGGACCTCGAGGTTTGCCTCCTTCACGGCGATGTTCGAGCCGTAGGCGACGCTCAGGTCGCGGATCCGGAGGACTGTCGGTTCGGTCACGGTGGTCTCCTGTCGAAGAGAAGTGGAGGGGGTGGGCTGGCGCCGCACGGCGGGGGGGGGGGGGGGATGCAACGCCGACCCGGGTGTCTCGCCTAGTCGGACGAGACGCTCAGCTGCGAGTAGTCGATGACGTTGTCGGAGCGGAACACATACCCGTCGACATTGTTCGCAAAGGCATTCAGGGGCTGCACGTAGTTGATGTAGATCGTTGGCTGCTGATCCTGGAGGACCTTCTGCGCGGCGTTCCAGTAAGTGCCGGCCTTACTCCCGGTGGCTTCTCCTGCGGCGTTTCCGTCGGCGATCGCCTTGTCGAGCGCGTCCGACTCGAAGTTCGGCCAGTTGATGGGCGAACCCGCCGTATAGAAGAGCGAGAGCACGTACGGCGGTGACTGCACGACCGCGTAGTCGCGGCCGAGCGACGCATCGAACGACTTCGCGGCGAGCCCCGCCTGGAAGGCCGAGGAGTTGACCGCGTCGATGGTGACATCGAATCCGGCGGCCTTCGCAGCCGTCTGGATCTGGACGGCGGTCTCGTTCAGATCCGGCACCGAATTGTTGACGGTGAGGGTGAACTTGATGTCGGAGGTGTAACCGGCATCGGCGAGGATCGACTTCGCCTTCGCCACGTCGGTCTCGTTCGCCTTCAGGCCGTCGGCGTCGAACCCGGGGTCGGCCGACGAGAGAATCGTGGAGATGGACGCGGCACGACCGTGATAGACGTTCTCGTTGATCTTGTCGTAGGGGATGGCGTAGGCGAGCGCCCGCCGAACCGCGACGTCCTTGAACGGACCGTCTGTCGTGAGAAGCGGCATATAGACGTACGCATTGGTTGGAACGTCGAAGACCTGCGCCTTCTTCTCCTCGGCAAGGGCGACCTGGTCGGCTGGGCGGAGCTGTGTCGCGATCTGCGCGTCACCCGACTTCACCAGGTTGGAGCGCTGGCCGGCGTCGGCGACGACGCGCTGGACGATGCGCTTCACCTTGGGCTCGCCCTCGGCGTAGCCGGGGTTGGCCGTGTAGATCATCTGCTCACCGGGCGTGTAGGTCGTGAGCTCGTACGCGCCGAAGCCAAAGTTGGCGTTCGTCTCCGACCATTTGACGGCATACGGGTCGGACGAGGTGATGTGCTTCTTGAGTTCGGTGTAGTCGTAGACGTTGTAACTGACGTTCGAGAGAAGCGACAGCGCGGTGTAGCCGTAGCTCTTCTTGGCGACAGTCATCGTGACAGTGGAGTCGTCGACCTTTGTGAACTGGTCGGGCTTGGTGATGAAGGGGGCGCTGATGAACGAGACGATGCTGGTCTTCACCGCAAACTTGCGCTCCATCGACCAGATGACATCGTCTGCCGTGAGCTTGTTGCCGGCCGTCGACACCGCAGCGGTGTCGAGGTGAAACGTGTAGACGAGGCCGTCCATCGAGACGTCGTAGCTCTTCGCGAGAATGCCCTCGAACGAGTTGTAATCCTCGTGCTCAGCCTGGCCGTCGGTGCCGGGGACGTACTTGTTGCGGAGCAGCGAGGCGCCGGTGTTCTTGAAGAACTCCGCGGCCTCGTAGCCGGTGGCGCTGGTCTCATACGAGAAGCTAGCCGGTTGCGCGGCCGTGACGATGACGAAGGTGCTGGCCGAGGTACTGGCGCCCCCGGAGCTGCAGGCTCCGAGAACGACAGCTCCGGCGACCGCGAGGGCCGCGGCGGAGAGGATCCGTCTGATGTGTCGCATGGGCAGGGCACTCCAATGGAAGGGGGAAGGGAGGGTGTGGCGCTGTGGTGCGGTGGAGACAGGGGCGGGCTAGTGCGAAGGCGGACTAGTGCGAGGTGCGGCGCTTGCCGACGAAGGCCGCGACGACGAGCGACGCCGACCAGACCGATAGGGCGAGGGCTGCGGCGGGGAAGAGCACCGACCACCACCGCCCGACGGCGGCGTCCGGGGCACCCGCGGCGAGCATCGTGCCCCACTCGGCCGTCGGGGTTGGAATGCCGACACCGAGAAAGCCGAGGGCGGCACAGAAGATGATCGCCATGCCGAAGATCGTGGAGGTGTTCTCGATCGTCGGCCGGAACGAGTTCGGCAGGACGTGCCGCACGAGCAGTCGCCCCTCCGACTCCCCCGACATCCGCGCCGCGTCGATGTAGCCGTCGGTGCGGGTGCGCAGCACCTCCGTCCGCATGAGCCGGGCCTGGAACGGCATCAGCACGACGGCGAGCGACAGCGTGATCACCACCGCGTTCCGACCGAAGAACGACACGATGACGAGCCCGGCGATCATGACGGGAATCGACTGGACGAGGTCGACGGCACGACCGAGAAGCCGGGCGAGGATCCCGGACACGCCGCGATTGCTCTGGTACATGCCCGACACGAGTCCGACCACCATGGCGATGACCGTCGCGATGATCGTGATGCAGAGGGCGATGACGATGTCGAGGCGGAAGGCCGTGACGACCCGCGAGTAGATGTCGAGACCGTTCGCGTCGGTGCCGAACCAGAACTCCCCCGAGGGCGCCTCTGACTGGCCGCCGACGACCTCGGTCGCCGAGTGGGTCGCGAGGAACGGGCCGATGACGGCCAGCATGAGCACGAGAGCGAAGGGGACGAGCCGGGGCCAAAATGCCGGCGACTGCGTGCCCTGCGTGCTGCTGGCGGGGCGCTTCTGAGTCGGGCCAGCGAGCAGTTCATCTCCGATGGCGACGGGGGTGTCGAGAGACATCAGGCGTCCTTCCCGGCTACGCCGGGGCGTCGCCTCGAATCGAGGAGCATCGTGACGAGGTCGGTGATCAGGTAGATCACGAGGCACATTGCGGCGACCACGACAAGGAACGAGCGGAGGGCGAACACATCCGACGAGTTGACGGCGTCGACGGCGTATTGGCCGAGGCCGCCGAGACCGAAGAGCGACTCGAGCACGACCGCGCCCCCGAGGAACAGCCCGAACAGCATTCCGAGCGTTGCGACCGCGGACGGCAGCGCCCGACGGTAGACGCTGGCGAGGATCGTGCGCCTCGAGGCCCCGGAGGCCACGCGGAACTTCGTGGCCGGGTCGTCGATCGCCTCGTCGAGGCTGAGAATCAGCATCTTGATGAGCAGCGGCGAATGCGCGACGACCATCACGATGACAGGCAGGGCGAGGTGCGCCACGTACGACTGGAACGCCTCCCCATCCCCCGCCAGGAGCGAGTCGAGGATGGGGAAGTTCGTCACCACCGGCGGCGCGATCAGGATCGGATCGAGCCGGCCCGACGGAGCGGGAGCAATGTGCAGCTCGGCGTAGAAGACGAACAGGAACGCGATGCCGATCACGTACTCGGGGAGGGCCCCAGCGGAGCGGGCATACGAGGTGAGGATCTTGGCGAACCGATTCGCGCGGTGGGTCACGATGAAGTGCGCGGCGAGGAGCGAGACGATGCAGGCGAAGAGGAGCCCTGACAACACCAGTTCGAGCGTGGCCGGGATCCTTGTCGCGAAGTCCTGCGCGACGGGCCGTCCGGTTGCGATCGAGGTTCCCAGGTCGAAGTGGGCGAGCTGGCCGAGGTAGGTGCCGAGCTGCTGGATCCAGGTGCCGGTGAGACCGTACGATTCCCGGGCCGCCTCGAGAGCGCTGCCGCTGAGCCGCCCTGCAGTGGCCGAGACGACAGGGTCGCCCGGGATCAGCTTCACGAGGAAGAAGGCCACCAGCGCGAAGACCAGGATGTTGACGACGGTCAGCACCACAGGACGCACGAACCACAGAGCAGCTGCCGGCGAGCGACCTGTCGACGTCAGCGCGGTGTCGAGGGCGGCTAGGCGCTCGGCTTCGGCGCGGGTGCCGTCATCGACGACGTCGGGCTCTCTCACGGTCATGCGTCCGCCTCTCAGCACGTCGTCACGGGAAGACAACAGAGGCCTCGGGGTAGGCCTCCTCCGCGAGTGGACCCAATGCTGTCGCTCCGACGTTTCGGGCGTGGACGAATCACGTAACCGAACGATTAAGCGAGTTTCATCGCCGCTCCGATGGCCCGAAAATGCTGATGAGGGGGTGAGAGTACCTCCCGTAACGCCAGTGACGACTTTCTGACTGCTACGCTCTGGCCACTGTTCAACCGGTTCGATCGCCCCCGGGCGACGTGCGACAGGAGAGACGATGACCGCTACGCCTCCCGACCATCCGCGATCGAAAGGCGGCTCAGCGCGCGGCCGACAGGTGTCGGCGAGACGAGTGCGCGACCTGATCAGCGCCTCCATCCGCGACGGCTACATCGCCCCCGATGCACCCCTCGCCGAAGAAGACCTGATGGAGCTCTTCGACACCAGCCGCGGCTCGGTCCGGGCGGCCCTCACCCAACTCAGCGAAACCGGCTTCGTCGAGCGCCGCCGCCGTGTCGGCACCCGGGTGACCCACCTGGGCGTGGTCATTCCGCTCACCGACATCCTCACCGACAGCGAGCACGTCTATCTAGAGACGCTCGAGCAGCGCGTCGTGCCGAATTTCCCGCTCGTGCGCGAACGGCTCCGAATTCAGGATCCGACGGTGCGGCTCATCGAGACCCGATTCGTCTGCGACGACGAGACCCTCGGTCTCCGCACGGCGTACTTTTCCACCCGGTACGACTCCCACCCCGACTTCCTCAGCGGCCCCGCGTCGATGGCATCGGTGCTGCACGACTTCTTCGGCGCGACCCCGGGCGAAGTCCTGGTCTCAATCGGCAGCGACGCGGCCGACGTGCATACCGCCCGAGTGCTCGGCATCAGCGAAAATGCACCGCTCATCTCACGGGAGATGACCTACTACGACGTTGACGGAGAGCCGATCCAGACGGTGTTCGACCGGTTTCGGGGCGACCGGGTACGGCTCGAAACCGTCGCTTCAGCGATGTAGAAGTGTGGTGAATGCCTTGACGGATCGGGTGTGGAGGCATCTGCGTCAGGCGTCGCGCCCGGCATGCGTGCGCATCGCCGCCGACATCTCGCCGAGGAAGCGACTCACTAGGGCCAATTCGTCGGCCGAGTAGTGCGACATGACGTCGTCGGTCAGCACGCCTAGCGGGGCGAAGAACTCGGAGGCAACCTCGCGGGCTGCCTGCGCGAAATGGACCCGGACGATGCGTCGATCCTCCGCGTCCCGTCGACGCTCGACGTGCCCCCGCTTGGCGAGCCGATCGATGACGCCGGTCGCGGCCCCGGAGGTGAGGCCGAGGTTGTCGGCAATTCGCCCCGGGGTGGCGGGCGTACCCGACTGCTCCTGCTGCATGACGAAAAGGAGAGCGTCGAAGTCGTTCGACGAGAGGCCGTGCTCGGAGGAGAAGTTCGTCGCCACAGTGCGGGAGTCGGCCGTGAGCGCTTGGAGCCGCGACACCATCTCGCGGCGCATCGCGCGCTCGGCCGGGCTGCTGCCCTGGTCGGTGCTGCCCTCGTCTGTGCTGCCCTGGTCTGTGCTGCTGTGATCGCGTGGGCCCTGCACCGCCACCGCCTCTCTTCGTCGTCGTTGCACAATCTAGCCGATTGGACTATAACTCTTAGGAACTAAGACTTCATTCATCTAAGGAACAATCATCCGTCGCCTCTCCTCCGCCTTCCGTTCGCGCCGATCCTCGTGGCTGGTCCTCGCGCTGACCGCCGTCGCCGTCGCGCTGCTGTTCGCCTTCCTGCCGAAGCCGGCCAGCGACTCCTTCCCCGCCTCCGGGCTCCCCGACTCCGCCGAATCGGCCCAGGTCGCAGATTTGCTGAAGGGCTTCCCGTCGGCCGACACCACCGTGGGCATCCTGGTCTACTCGCATGGCGAGGCCACCCTGACCTCCCAAGAGCGGGCCGCCATCGCCGACAGCGCAACAGCTCTCGCGAGTGGCTCGACCGTGCCCGACGCGGTTCGGCCTCAATTCAGCGACGACGGGACGGCCGCTCTCGTCGCGGTACCCCTCTCGAGCGCGACAGTCGAAAAAGACGTCTCGGCGGCCGCAACCGAGCTGCGAGACACTGCTGCCCGCGGGCTGCCGAACGGCCTGACGACGCAGCTGACCGGGCCTGTGGGCTTCCAAGACGACATCGCGAACAGCTTCGCGGGAGCCGACTTCCGCCTCCTACTCGTCACCGTGATCGTGGTCGCCGTTCTCCTCATAGTGACGTACCGAAGCCCCGTGCTGTGGATCATCCCGCTCGCCGTCGTGGGTGCCGCCGACGGGCTCGCCGGCGTCGTCGTGCGGGCCCTTGCCGAGCCCCTCGGCCTCACTGTGGACGCGTCGATCTCGGGAATCCTGTCGGTGCTCGTCTTCGGAGCGGGCACCAACTACGCCCTCCTGCTCGTGGCCCGCTACCGCGAAGAGCTCACGCGCACGCCCGACCGCTTCCGCGCGATGCGGACCGCGTACACGAGCGCCGGGCCCGCGATCGCGGCATCCGGCGGGACCGTCGCCCTCAGCTTGATCACGCTGCTGCTCGCATCTCTCTCGAACAACCGGGCCTTGGGCTTTGCTTGTGCGGTCGGCGTCGTCGTCGCGATCCTCTTTGCGCTCATCGCGCTCCCCGCCGCTCTCGTGGTTTGCGGTCGCGGGCTCTTCTGGCCGTTCGTGCCACGTGCCGGTGAGCACGCCGACGACCACGCAGGCACGACCGGCCCTGCCGAGGGCTCCCGAGCCCGCGCTGGCGCTGGCGCTAGCGCTAGCGGCCTGACAACTCGAGAGGCCCATGGCTTCTGGGCCGGCCTCGGGCGGCGTGTGTCGCACCGCCCGCTCGGCGTGACGGTGTCTGCCGTGGTGGGCCTCGGCGTCCTCAGCCTCGGCCTCTCGGGCTATGCGGTGGGACTGTCGCAGACCGCGCAGCTTTTGGGGAAGCCCGACAGCGTCACTGCGCAGACCGTGATCGACCGGTCGTTCTCGGCGGGGCTCACGAGCAGCACGACCGTGCTCGCTCCGACTGCCGTGGCCGATCAAGCCGAGACCATCGCCCGAAGCGCTCAAGGTGTCGAATCGGCCACGCTCGGCGAGGCACACGACGGTCTCACTCGCATCAGCGTCTCGCTGAGCTCCGAACCCGAGAGTGACGCCGCCTTCCGCAGCGTCGAGGCCCTCCGCACGGCCTACGGCGATGCCGGTGGGCAGGTAGCGAGGAGCCTTGTCGGCGGCAGCGACGCGACCGCGCTCGACACGAACAACGCGGCCAAGCACGATCAAGACCTCGTGATTCCGATCATTCTGGCCATCGTCTTCGTGGTGCTCCTGATCCTGCTCCGCTCGCTTGTCGCCCCGGTGATCCTGATCGCCAGCGTGTTGGCTACGTTCTTCGCGAGCCTCGGCGCCTCCATGTTCCTGTTCACGCACGTGTTCGGTTTCGATGCTCTCGACTCGAACGTGACCCTCTTCGCCTTCCTCTTCCTGGTGGCTCTCGGCGTCGACTACAACATCTTCCTCACGACCAGAGCGCGAGAAGAGGCTGGCCGGCATGGCACGAGGGAGGGAATGATTCGGGCTCTCGCCTCGACCGGTGCGGTAATCACGAGCGCGGGCATTCTCCTGGCGGCGGTCTTCGCCGTGCTGGGCGTCCTGCCCGTCGTCGCGCTCACCCAGATCGGCGTGATCGTCTGCATCGGCGTGCTGCTCGACACCCTCGTCGTGCGCACGGTGCTCGTGCCGGCGCTGGTGTTCCTCCTGCGGGATGCGTTCTGGTGGCCGTCGAAGCCGCATCGCTCGGGGCATCACGCCTGAGTTTCCCGGCGATGCGGCCGCGACACGGTCGACCCCAACCTGCCAATTGGCCTGCGCCGGCCTGGATCGAACCGGAAACCGCGTAGCCTCGGTGCCCACGGAGCCGCCACGGCTTCGACAGGAGGCACCACCATGGCCGAGAAATCTGCGAAAAAAGGCACGGCCAAGACGGCCGTTCGCTCCCTCAAAGAGAAGCGTCTCGACAAGAAGGAGAAGGCTTCGAGCAAGTCGCACTCCGAAGACGCCGTCTCGAACGTCAAGAAGCGCTGAGGCTCGCCGAACAGCGACCCATTTCGACGACGCCCGGAGCCATTGGCACCGGGCGTCTTTGTCTGCCCTGCGAAAAACACGTAACACGAGTGGCCGATGTGATTTAGCCTCGATAAATCTGGTTCAACGGGGAGGCAAATACGATGATCACAGCGACACCTGGCAGATCAACGGGGCGGATACTCGCCTTCGCGACGGCGACGGCGACAGCTCTCACGCTCGCTCTCGTCGGGGTCGCTCCGGCCTCAGCCGCCGAAGCAAACACCTGGGGCACCTTCACCGTCGCAGGTTCGACCCGCGCGTACACGGGCACGATGGCGCTTGCGGGCGGATTCCCCGACACCACGTTCACGTCGACGTCTCGGCAGGCCACGACCGTCTCGGGTGCTTCCACCTGGCAGGCGCCGTCCACACCTCCCGGCACCGTCTACGGATCCAGCAGAGGCGAGACGTACCTCAACCAGCGCCCGAGCGCCGACAACGCCACCTCCCCCGCGGTGACGACCTACACCTTCGCCACGCCGACGCCCGCCTCGGGCTGGTCGTTCGTGCTCGGTGACATCGATGCCGACCAGGCGACGATCACGGCGACCGACGCGACCGGTGCCGCCGTTCCCCTCAGCGGGCTCGGTTTCCAGAGCACCTACAACTACTGCCACCGCGCTCAGGGGCCGTCGTGCGACTCCGCGAACCTTAACGACGTTCCGTTCTGGAACCCCGCGACCGGCGTGCTCATCGGCAACGCGACGGCGACCGACACCGAGGGCGCCTCGGCCTGGTTCAGCCCGGACGTGCCCCTCAAAACGCTGACGATCAGCTACCAGCAGCGCAGCGGGTTCCCCGTCTACCAGACCTGGTTTGCAACGAAGACCTTCGCGGCCTCCGGCACGGTCACTGTCAACGGCGCTGCATACGGCGACGCACCGCTGACCATTCGCGACGCCGCGGGCACGATCGTCGCGACGACGACGAGCGGGGGCGACGGATCCTGGAGCGTTCCGGGTCTCGTATCGACCAGCGGCTACACCGTCTCGGTCGAGACGCCGCCGGGTGCGGCCGCCGCCCAGCCGATCACGTTCGACACGCTCGACGCCGATACGCCGGGCCTCGACTTCGCGTTCACCATTCCGACGGTCGAGGCAACCGGAACGATCGTGTCCGACGACGGCGAACCGCTCGCGAACACGCCGATCGAGATCACTCGCGAGGGCGACGACCAGCCGACGGCCACGACGACCACCGACGACACCGGTTCGTTCACGGCCGACCTGCTCCCAGGCCAGCCGTACGTCATCGTGATCGACGGCGACGCCTCCAACACACGCGACTTCACTTCGCCGACCCAGAGCGGAGCCATCGAGGATCCGCTCGCACCGCCGATCGAACCCACGCCGCCCGCGACCGCCCAGCCGTCGCCCACACCGACCGCCACTGCCGCGCCGGTTGTGGTCGGGGCTGGGGCGGATCCTGGGGTTGCTGCGCCCGAGCTCGCTGAGACCGGAAGCAACGCGGCTGTTCCCCTCGGCGTCGGGGCGCTGCTGCTGCTCGGTGGCGCGGCTCTCGTGGTTCACAACCGACGCCGGTCGCGCCGGGGCTGATCGCTCGGGTTGTCCGGGTCGCTGGTTGGTCCCGCGCGGACCCGTCTGCTGGTGACGCACCCTCGGATGGCCAGTTCGGGCCTGGCAGCCGGGGGTTGTTTGGCCAGCCGGGGGTGCTTCGGCTGCGGCCTGGCTTACCTCCACCCTCGGGGCGGGCGAGGCGACGAGGATCGGCCAACCTCGCGCGCCGCGGCGCTGCGAGATTGGCCGATTCACGCGGGGTCGCCGCCCGTGGGGGTCGCGTGCGCGGGTTGGCACCTTCGCAGAGACGTTTTGCGCCGCATCCAATTTGACGCACGTCGAAACTGCCGCACCCACGCTGTCTCGCGAGATGGCCTGAACTCCGGCCGCGACGGTGGGTCCGCGGTAGATTCGGCCATCTCGCGAGGAGAGGGCGACGCAAGCGAGCAGGAAGCGCTGCCGGCAGAGCCTCAGCTAGCCGACGTACGACCCGGCGACACGGCCCGCGAAAGCCTGGTCGGCCGACACGAACGTGCCGTCGGCCCGCGCGTCGCTTGGCACGCCGGTGAAGGTGCCGGCGGGGCGTGCCGCGTACTCGGCGTCGACGACCACGTAGGTGCCGGCGACGAAGGCCGCACGGGGTTCGCGAACGGTGCGAGCCGCACGCTCGGCGCGACGGGCCTTGGCCTTTGCGGGCCGGATGCCGATCGAGCCGGTGCGGGGAAGGCGGATGGATGCGGTGTCAGACAAGAGTCGACTCCTTCGAGTGAAGGTGGAGCCGCCTCATCACAGCCCCGGATTGTCTAGGTGCTCGATGAGCACTCACAGGGCGCTGGCGGGGCAACCGCCAACACACCCAGCCTAACCGGACCCCCTGTCATTCGACTGGCCGGATGTCGGACGGTCCGCCGGATAGTCGGTCGGACGGCCCGCCGGGCAAACGGCCGGGCTGTCGGTTACCGTCGAGAAATGATCGATGTCATTCGTCGCCGCGCTCTCGTCTCGGGCGTTGTCCAGGGCGTGGGATTCCGCTTCTCGACCGAAGGAGAAGCCGATCGCATCGGCGTCGCAGGGTTCGTCCGCAACCTCCCCGACGGCCGGGTCGAGGTGGAGGTGGAGGGTGAGCCCCATGACGTCGAGAAGCTGCTGACCTGGCTCCGCGACGGTGGTCCGTCGAGCGCACGGGTCGACAGCGTCGAGATCGACGAGCAGGATCCCACGGGGGCGTCCGACTTCGAGACCCGCTGAGGGGCTGCCGCAAGCAGTACCGCCTGCCACCCGGACTGCCCACCAGCAAAACCGCCCGCCAGCAGTACCGCCCGTCAGCCAGGCTGCCCCGTCAGGAACGTCCGCGGATTGCGCGAGAAGACGGCGTGGTTGAACCGACGTCCGAGCTCGGGATCGCGCGGCTGACGGAACGGCCGATCCGACCCGTGCACGAGCGGCGTCACTCCGACGATTCGGGCCATCGCGTCGATCGCGCGCTCGTCGTACGCGCTCGTCTCGTAGAAGACGTTGGGGTCGGCCTTGGGCGGTCGGCCTCCGCGCGTCGCCGCCGCTGCCTGCGCGAGCGGCGCCAGCCCGGCGAGGGCGATGAAGCCGATCCGCAGTGCGGGGTGCTGCTCGTGACCGCCGTCCGACCAGACCTGCCACGCCGTCTTGAGCTGCTCGGCCCGAGGGGCGGTCGACGCGGCGGGAACGCCCTGCACGGGCGCGGCCACGACGTGCCGCGGGTGCACGAGTACGGGTTTCCCGGCCGCCTCCACGAGCCGCAGGACCGGCTCGAGCCGAGCGAGGTCAGACGAGGATCCGAGACTGGTCGCCGGAATCTGCAGACCCACGACCCGCGGCTCGGCGAGAACGGCTTCGAGCCCGGCGAGGTCGAATTCGAGGAGCGGGGTCGCCGCCCACACGCGAAACGGATCGCCGAGGGCGATGGCCGACCGGTGCCAGATGGCGATGAGGTCGCGAGCGTCGTCGTGCGGCAGCTCTTCGATGCGGAGGTTGCCGGGCAGGGACACGAGCACGTCGCCTTTTCCTTCGGCGAGCTCGCGGATCCTTCGGTTCTCGACGTCGTGGGAGGACGGATTGATCGAGTACGGCGACTCGCCCTCGGTGAGGAGGGTCCAGTCGTCGACGAGCCGGGGCAGGGTCTGACGCGCCCGGAGCGCTTCGACGAAGGTCGGGGGCATCAGGTGCTGGTGCAGGTCGACCCTCGACGCCACCGGGTTGAGGAGGCGCGGTGCGACCGGGTTCGCCACCGGAGCAGACAGCTCCGAGGGCGGCGATTCGCGCATGGCTCAAGTAGACCGTGCAGTGCAGGGCCGCGCAAATCGGGCGGCGTCGGTGGTCGACCCTAAACTCGCGCCATGACCGATGTGATTCTGGGTGCCGACGGGCTGTCTCGGCCGCGCTGGGCCGCGACCGACGGGCTGCTGCAGTCGTACTACGACACCGAGTGGGGCATGCCGATCCGCGACGAGCAGGGTCTCTTCGAACGGTTGAGCCTCGAGGCCTTCCAGTCGGGGCTGTCGTGGGCGACGATCCTCAAGAAGCGCCCCGCGTTCCGTCTCGCCTTTCGCGACTTCGACCCCGAGGTCGTCGCGACCTTCGACGACGACGATCGTGCCCGGTTGATGGCCGATGCCGGCATCGTGCGCAACCGACTGAAGATCGACGCCACCATCGACAACGCCCGGGCCACGCTCACCCTCCGAGACGAGGGGGGTCTCGGCGCGTTCATCTGGTCGTTCAGCCCGAGCGAGACTCCGAGGCCGTCGACGTTCTCCGAGGTGCCGACGACCTCGACCGAGTCGGTGGCTCTGTCGAAGGCGTTAAAGAAGAAGGGGTTCCGCTTCGTCGGGCCGACGACGATGTTCGCCCTGATGGAGGCCGTCGGCATCGTCGACACGCACCTGCTCGACAGCCATCGGCGCGGGTCGTCGGGGGTCTGGGCCGAGGGTTCCCCGGTCGTGTCACCACCCGAATCCACCAACGTCGAGTAGACCTGATCCGTGACCACCACCGACAGCACCGGGCAGAGCTCCGCGCTCGAGCCCGACGCTCTGAAAAACGCTCCCCGACACTCCTTTCGAGCGTGGCTGCTCGACGGGCTGACGCAGCAGTCCGGCAGCCACCCTGGCCCGCACGCCGAGAAGCCGGAGAAGACGCACTCGTGGTGGCGGGTCATGTGCCTGACCGGCGTCGACTACTTCTCGACACTCGGCTATCAACCGGCCATCGCCGCCGTCGCAGCGGGTCTCCTCTCGCCCTTCGCGACCATTGTGCTCGTGCTCCTGACGCTGCTCGGCGCACTGCCCGTCTACCGACGGGTCGCCCGCGAGAGCTTCAAGGGGTCCGGGTCGATCGCCATGCTCGAGCGGCTCCTGCCGTGGTGGGGCGGCAAGCTGTTCGTGCTCGTCCTCCTCGGCTTCGCGGCGACCGACTTCATGATCACCGTGACGCTCTCGGCCGCCGATGCCACCGCCCACGCGGTCGAGAACCCCTACGCGCCGCAGTGGTTCCACGGCGCGGAGGTCCCGCTGACGCTGTTCTTGATCGTGCTGCTGGCGGCGGTGTTCCTGCGCGGCTTCAAAGAGGCCATCGGCATCGCGGTCGTGCTCGTCGCCATCTACCTGCTCTTGAACGCGGTCGTGGTGATCGTCTCGTTCGTGCACATCGGCGAGAACCCGCAGGTGGTCGACAACTGGTGGCAGGCGCTGACCACGCAGCACGCCAATCCCCAGGCCATCATCGGCATCTCGCTGCTCGTGTTTCCGAAGCTCGCGCTCGGCCTCTCCGGTTTCGAGACCGGCGTCGCCGTCATGCCGCAGATCTCGGGCGCCCCGGGCGACACTTCCGAGAGGCCCCTCGGCCGCATCAAGGGTGCCAAGAGGCTCCTGACGACCGCGGCGATCATCATGAGCACGTTCCTCATCACGTCGAGCATCGTCACGACGCTGTTGATCCCGCAGAAAGAGTTCCAGGCGGGGGGCGACGCCAACGGGCGCGCACTCGCCTACCTGGCCCACGACTACCTCGGCAACGGCTTCGGCACGGTCTACGACATCTCGACGATCACCATCCTGTGGTTCGCCGGGGCCTCGGCGCTGGCCGGCCTCCTCAACCTCGTGCCGCGCTACCTCCCTCGCTACGGCATGGCACCCCAGTGGGCAGCCGCCGTGCGGCCCCTCGTGCTCGTGTTCACGGCGATCGCGTTCCTCATCACGATCGTCTTCGAGGCGAACGTCGACGCGCAGGGTGGCGCCTACGCGACCGGAGTGCTCGTGCTGATCACCTCCGCCTCGGTGGCGGTGTTTCTCTCTGCTCGCCATAAGAAGCAGCGCAAACGCGCCATCGGGTTCGGCGTGGTCGTGGCCGTCTTCGCCTATACGACCGTGCTCAACGTGATCGAACGGCCCGAGGGTGTGCGCATCGCCGCCCTCTTCATCGTGGGCGTGCTGCTCGTATCCGTGCTGTCGCGGGTGCGCCGTTCGTTCCAGCTGCGGGCCACGAGTGTGTCGCTCGACGACGCCGCCCTGTCGTTCGTGCAAGAAGACGCCGACGAGTACGGGGCGGTCCGGATCGTCGCCAACGAACCCGACGACGGAAGTCGCCTCGAATACAAGACCAAACTCGCCGACGAGCGGAAGGCCAGCGGCATCCCGATGCGGTCGCCCATCATCTTCCTCGAGGTCTACCCCGACGACTCCTCCAACTTCGAAGAAGACCTCGAGGTGCACGGACACAGCCTCCACGGCTACCGGGTACTCAAGGTGCGGAGCGGCAACGTGCCGAACACGATCGCGACGATCCTGCTCGAAATTCGCGACGTCACCGGCGTCGTACCCGACATCTACTTCGAATGGACCGAAGCTCCGCCGCTCCGCAACCTGGTGCGCTACCTCATCACGGGGGTGGGCGAGGTCGCACCGGTCACGCGCGAGGTGCTGCGGCGGGCCGAGTCCGATCGGGGTCGACGGCCCGACGTGCACGTGAGCTGAGCGGCGGGGCGGCCGGATTCTTCGGTTCTGCCGATCTGACGCGGGCGAGTCGGAGGCCGAGCGTGCTCGAATGGACGCCTGGCGTCGAGCCCGAGCCCGATTCGGGCACTCTCGGCCCGGCACCCCCTCGTCGGCGACGGTTCAGTCGAAAGCAGGCTCTCCGAGGCACCAGGCCAGCATCTCGGGCCAGGGCCCGAATCCGGTCGCCGGCACGACGTGGCCCGCACCCGCGAGCACGATCTGCCGTACGTCGAGCCCGTCGGCAACCGCGCCGAGCGCCTCGGGGCGGTACGGATCGTCGTCGCCCGCCACGATGATCGCGTCGGGGGCTCCGACGCTCTGACGAGCCGAAGGATCCTCGTGCTCGCCTTCAGGTGGGCGCCAGGCGAAGGCAGCGAGCTCGGGTACTGATTCCAAGAAGTCCGCCGACACCGGTGATACCAGCGCGACTCGGTCGACCTGCGGGGCCGTCCCGGATGTCTGCTCGCGCAACCAGAGCATCGTCGACGCGCTGTGCGTGATGACCGTGATCGTGCCCTCGGTGAGGGTCGCGAGGTTGGCGAGGGCCACGTCTCGCCAGCGCTCGAAGTCGGGGGCATCGGGGTCAGGAAGCTGCGGGTAGCGGACGTCGTGGCCCCGCGCGGTCAGCTCGAGCGACAGCCAGCGTTGCCAGTGGCTCGGCGGGCGGTGGTTCTCGTAGCCGTGCAGGAGGAGGAAGCTCGACGGCACGGTCGCGGGCACCGGGGTCGGCGCTGGCACGGGGGTCGTGGTCGGGGTCGGGGTCGGGGTCGGCATCGACGTCTCCGCCACGCGTCAACCTCGTCCTAGCGGACGGACAGAGACCGTCTCGGCCACGGCCCGCTGCGGCAGGTCGACCACGAGACGGACCGCGTCGGCGATGTCGCTGACAGCGAGGTAGCTCTCTGCGTCGTAGGAGTTGCCCTTGGACTGCTGCATCTCGCGCTGCATGTCGGTGTCGACCGCCCCGGGATGCACCGAACTGACACGGACCCCGTTCGATCGCTCCTCCTCGCGAAGCCCGTCGGCGAAGGCCCGGACGGCGAATTTGCTCGCGGCGTAGAGACTGCCGGCCGCCTGCGAGCGGAATCCGGCCCCGGAGTTGATGACGATCACCGTTCCCTGCGCAGCACGGAGGGCGGGAAGAGCGAGGCGCGTGATCTCGGCGACGGCGACCACGTTGACCTCGAGGATGCGACGCCACTCGTCGCGCGGCGTGAGCTCGACCGTCGAACCGCCGATGACGCCGGCCGAGTGAACCAGCACGTCGAGCGACTCGAGTGAGCCGGTCGGCCCAGCGGCCAGAAACCCGTCGAGCGGTTCGTCGCCGTCGAGGGCGGCTGCCCAGACGGAGGCGGAGGGCAGCTCGGCCACCAACTCCTCAAGCACCCGGGGATCACGCCCCTGCACGATCACGTGGTGCGTTCGCCCCAGGTCGAAGGCGATCGCGCGGCCGATCCCCCGCGATGCGCCGGTGACGAGTGCAATCGGAAGCGGGGCGGATTCGTGCGCGGAGGGGGTGCTGTCGAAGACCATCTGACCATTGTGGTGCTTGCTTCGTCGCCCTAGCAACGGCGGCGGCGCTCCTTCGAATTTGAAGGAGAAGCGGGGCTGAAACCCAAAAGTGAGGCGGATCGGCGGGCCTCGCGGCGAAAATCTCCTTCGGATTTGCAAAGGAGCTCGTTTGCAAGGGAGCTCGTTTGCAAAGGAGCTCGAGGGCAACCCGTCAGGCGCGCCACGCCTTCGGCCCGTCGCTGCCGGCGGGGTACTCGTCGAGCGGCACCGAGCCGTCGCGCCAGGCCGCGAGCACGGGCTCCACGATCCGCCAGCCCTCGACCGCCGCGTCGCCCCGCACCGACAGCGAGGCGTCGCCGTCGAGGATCCCTTGGAGCACTTCGCCGTAGGCCGGCAGGTCGCCGGGGTTGAAGTCGACCTCGAGGCTGGCGCGGTCGATGACGTACGGGTCGCCCGGTCCGTTCACGTTGAGCTCGAGGCTCATGACGTCGGGGGCGATGCAGATGCGGAGCCGGTCGGCCGTCTTGAGCGTGTGGAACTCCGGCGGCACGTGGGCGGGAGCCTTGAACGTGATCAAAATTTCGCGCCGATGCGACGCCAGCGCCTTGCCGGAGCGGAGGCGGATCGGCACGCCGGCCCAGCGCATGGTGCGCACTTCGACCACGACCTCGGCGAGGGTCTCGGTCTCGAGCGACGGGTCGACACCCTCCTCGTTTTTGTAGGCGGGGAGCTTGCGACCGTCGATGGTGCCGGCCGAGTAGCGGGCGCGGCGGCTCGTGGTCGGGTCGTCGTGCCAGAGGTGGGTGGCTCGGAGCGCGAGCTGCTTCTGATCGCGGAGGTCGGCTGCACCGAGAGTCGCCGGTGCCTCCATGACCAGCACGGCCATGACCTGCAGGAGGTGGCTCTGGATCATGTCGACCAGAGCGCCAGCGTGGTCGTAGTAGCGGGCGCGATTTTCAAGAGCGAGCTGCTCGTCGTACACGATCTCGATGCTCTCGACGTCGCGGTTGGTCAGCATCGGCTCGATAAGGCGGTTGGCGAACCGGAGTCCGAGGAGGTTGAGCACGGTGGCCCGACCGAGGAAGTGGTCGACGCGGTGGATGCGCTCTTCGGGCACGAGGGTGAGCAACAGCGCGTTGAGTGCGATCGCGCTCTTCTCATCGGTGCCAAACGGCTTCTCGAGCGCCAGAGAGAGCCCCTTCGGCAGCTCGAGCGAGGCTAGCTGATGACAGGCCTTCTCGGTGATGGCCGGCGGGAGGGCGAAATAGACCGCGGGGGTGTGGTCGCAGGCGGCAAGAAGCGTTTTCAAGCCGTCGGCGCTCGTCACGTCGGCCTGAATGTAGGTCGTCGCCGCGAGGGCCGCTTCGACGGAGGGGCCGGAAGCACCTGAGCTCGCGAACGAGTCGCCCACGCGCTTCTTCCACTCGGCGTCGGTCAGGTCTTCGACACCCGACCCGATCAGCTGCACTCGGCGTGACGGCTCGTGGGTGAGCAGCTCCCCCAGACCGGGCATGAGGAGCCGGGCGGCGAGGTCGCCCGATGCACCGAGGATGAGCAGAGACGACTTCGCGGCGGTCATTCGTCGATGCTATTCGTCGCTCGGGCGGAGTGCCCGCGCTCCCCGAGGCCCCCGCTGAGCGCCTGCAGGAGTGCCCGACCGTTCGGCGACCCGAGCCCGGTGCAGGCGTCCCAACCCGGTGTGGCGCTGAACGAGCCGTTGTCGCCCTCAGTGATGTCGCGGAACGCCGTGGCTGCCGCGTAGAGCTTCGGCTGCACGAGCCCGAGTGGTGCACCGAGAGACTCGGCGAGTCGGGCCGCGAGCGCAGCGTAGAGCGGAGCGACGGCACTGGTACCGCCGATCACCGAGCGGACGCCGTCGACCAGCACCTCGTACCCGGTCGCCGGGTCGGCATTGCCGGCGACGTCGGGCACGCCCCGCCCTCCCCCGGGCGCGACGATAGCCGACTGCCAGGCGGGTCGCTCGAACGTCCGGCTGACTCCGCCCCCGGTGGCCCCGCGGCCAGCACCGTTGTTCCACACGGTCTCACTGGCGATCGTCGAACCGGTCGCGCGAAGGCTGGTGCCGCCGCAGGCCAGCACGTGCGGGCTCGCTGCGGGGAAGTCGACGTGGTCGGCGCCATCGGTCGCCCCGTCGCTCGAGCCGTTGTCGCCTGCCGCGGCCGTCACGGTCACGCCGAGTGCCGCCGCATCGATGAGGGCGTCGTCGAAGGCGGCGCGCGCCTGCGCCGTCCACTGGTCTTCGCTCTGGCCCCAGCTGATGCTCATGGCCGTCGGAGTCGGCGTCGCGTGTGCGGCCGTCGCCACCGCGTCGACGAACCCGTCGTCGGTGTTGGGCGCGAAGTAGACGACGATGTCGGCTTTCGGAGCGAGAGCCCCGGCGACTTCGATGTCGAGCAGCACTTCGCCGTCGGCGCCGGACGGGTCGCCGCCGGGCACGTTGGTCGCGCCATCGACTCCGACCGCGGTCACCTTCGGCCCCTCGATGCCGAGCCCTGCAAAGTAGGCGTCGAGGTCGGCCTGCGCGAACCCGCCCCCGAGCTCGATGATGGCGATGGTCTGGCGGGATCCTTCGGTCTGTTCGGGAAAACCGTAGAGATCGCCGAGCTCAAGGGGCGTGAACGAGGATCCGGCAGCAGCCGCGGGCTCGAACCGGAATTGCGCCCGTGCCTGTGGCCTGTCGTCGAGCCCGAGCACCGCTGTGACGATTCCGTCGAGGGCGGCCGGAATGCTGAGCGAGCCGAACCGCTGACGGTGTTCGACCCGCGGTGCCGCCACGCCGGCCGGATCGCCGCCGAGCTGGGGCGACTCGCTCGTAACGATCTCGAGCGAGGTGCCGAAGACCGCTTGGAGCACACGTGACGACCCTGAGACGCGTACGCGTCGGCTCGCTGCGTCGGCCGCGAGAATGGTCACGCCGAGAGGCTGGAGCGTCGCCAGGACGAGGTCGACGTCGGCTGGATCGGCGCCGTGCTCGGCAGCGAACGTGGCGGGGTCGACCGGATCGCCGCTGAGCAGCGCACCGGGAACCTCGGTGCGACGGCGCAGCACGAGCGTCGCCCAGACGATCTCGTCGGCGGTGCGGGCAGACAGGGCCGCCGGACGCACGCCCGGGGCAGGCGGACGCTCGCTGCCGGCCAGGGGCACGAGGTGGAGGTTCGCGAGAGGATCGGTCGCATCGGTCATGCTCCAGGAGTACTCCGGGCCTCCGACATTTGGTTTGTCGCTAGGCTCCGATTGACCTCTGGGCGCCGACACCATCGCCAGGGGCCTGAAAGACAGACACGTTCGAGGGGAACACCATGTCGTCGCACCTGCCGCCTCGCGGCTCCCGGAAGCCCGAACGGCCAGGTCAGCAGCCGCAGCCGTCGAAGCCGGGCGAGGAGCCGCCGCTCTGGGCTCCCTGGTACGGAATCGGCCTTCTCGCCGCCGTCAAGCGGCCGTTCTCGAAGTACACCGATTTCTCGGGGCGGGCCAGCCGGGGCGAATACTGGTGGTTCTTTCTGGCCTACTCGCTCGTTGTCGTGGTGCTGTACGCGATCTTCGGCATTCTCGGAATCATCTTCGGCGTCATCAACGCCAACTCGCTCGGCAACCAGGCGATGGCCGAGAACGTAATGGCTCCCCCCGGCTTCACGGCCGTCAAGGTTCTCTTCCAGATCATTTTCGTCGTGCTCAGTCTCGGGCTCCTCCTGCCGTATCTCGCCCTCACCTGGCGGCGCCTCCACGATGCGAACTACCCCGGGCCGTACTTCTTCCTCGGTCTCATCCCGCTGATCGGACCGATTCTGCTCATCGTCTACCTCGCCGGTGCCTCGAAGCCCGAGGGTGCGCGCTTCGACCGGCCTCGGTAACCCTTCGCGACTCACCGAACCGACCGCGAAAGCGTCACCGGACCGCGAATAAACACGGTCGGGTGACTGAAACACGGTCGGTGCCGCCCAGGAACAGAACAAGCCCGCCGCCTCGTCATCGAGGCGGTGGGCTTGTCGTCGGGAGAGTGATCATCAGCATCCCGTATTGCAGAGTCGCCGGTCATGCTCGCCCTGGTGGATTAGATCCCCCGCTGCGAAACGATAGACCCGCAAGGTGTGCTCGGCTATCAGCCAAAGGGATGATTCGCGAGCATTCCTCCTGTCTTGATTGCGGCGACCACGGGCATTCGAGTTGTGTCGTCTCCCTCTAGCTTCGAACTACCCGTGCGCTGTGCCGTGGTGCGCGTGGCACGCTGGTGGGTGGAGGACAACGGAGTTCGACCCACTCGAGCAACACGACCACCCACAGAAAGGCTCTCCTGATGGACAGCATCTACACCGCCGAAGCACTCTCGACCGGCGCCGGCCGCAACGGCCACGTCGCCACGGTCAGCGGCACCGTCGACCTCGATCTCGCGATTCCCAAAGAGATGGGCGGCGCCGGTGGTGGTGCCAACCCCGAAGAGCTCTTCGCCGCCGGCTACGCCGCCTGCTTCCACTCCGCTCTGCAGAGCGTCGCCCGCATGCGCAAGGTCGCGATCTCCGACACCTCCGTCGGCAGCCAGGTCAGCGTGCACCCGAACGGCGAAGGCGGCTTCGTCCTCTCCGTCACCCTCGAGGTCGTCATTCCCGAGCTCCCGCACGACGAGGCGCAGGCTCTCGCCGACGCAGCCCACCAGGTGTGCCCGTACTCGAACGCCACCCGCGGCAACATCGACGTGACGATCACCGTCTCCGACGACTGACACCACACAAAAGCGAAACGGCCCGGGTCTCATCGACCCGGGCCGTTCGGCTTTCGTGGCGCGCTTACTCAGGGGCGCAGCAGACTACGGACGCAGCAGGATCTTGCCCGCGCGACCGGGAGTGAAGTTCGCGGCGGCGGCCTGGCGGGCCTCTTCGAACGAGTAGGTGGCCTCGACGGGGAGGGTGATCGTGGAGTCCTGGATCCTGCGCACCAACTCTGCGAGAAGCGCACCGCGCTGGGCGGCCGGCATGCTCGTGCTGACCGTGCTGCCCCAGAAGCCCTTGACAGTCGCCTGCTTGAAGATCACGTCGCCCGACGAGATCTGCATGACGGGCGACTGCATCGCGCCGAACACGACGAGGGTGCCGTTCTCGCTGAGCAGCGACAGCACCTCGCCACTCGCGGGGCCACCGACCGAGTCGACACCGGCAAGGATCCGGGCGTCGCCGACGATCGCCTTCACGCGGTCGCGCCAGTCGGCCGAATCCGTTGCCACGACGTTGCCGATGCCCTGGGCCTTCAGCTCGTCGACGCCCTCGGCACGGCGGACGAGGCCGATCACGTTGATGCCGCGGGCAGCCCCGAGCTGGGCGACGAGACGGCCGACTGCGCCGTTGGCGGCGTTCTGCACCAGCCAATCACCCTCGGCGAGGTCGAGCGACTCGAGCAGGCTGATCGCACTGAAGGGCATGGAGACGAGCTGTGCGGCGACCTCGTCGGACATGTCGTCCGAGACGGGCAAAAGCGCGGCCGCCTTGGCGACGAAGAACTCGGCCCACACGCCGAAGGTACCGCCGGTCGCGACGCGCTGACCGATCTCGACGCCGGTGACGCCCTCGCCGAGCGCGTCGATCACGCCGACGGCCTCGGTGCCGGTGCGGGCCGGGAGCTCGGGCTTGAAGCCGTAGGTACCGCGGATCGTCCAAAGGTCGTGGTTGTGAATCGGCGACAGGAGGGTGCGGACGCGCACCTCTCCGGGGCCGGGCTGAGGCGTCGGGACCTCTTCGACCGTGAGGATCTCGGAGGGCTCTCCAAAGGTGGGGTGCATGACTGCGCGCATGGCGTTCTCGACTTTCTGTGGGGTGTTCGTGAAGCGGGTGGGACGGTGGGTCGGGTGAGACGGTGGGTCGGGCTTTTACACGTTCAGGGCGATCACGGTCGTGACGACGGCGATCAGCGGGAATGCGCCCTGGGTGACGGCCGCCCGGCGCTTGCCGGGTGTCGAGACGAACAGGACGAGCGCTGCCGCGAGCATCGAGCCGGTGCCGACCAGGATCAGCGCCTCGCCGATCGCCGACGACGATGCGAGGGCGAACACGATGCCGATCACGGTGGTCGCGGCGAGGAACAGGTTGTAGAAGCCCTGATTGAAGGCGAGCGGTGCCGTCGTCTCAACCTCGGCCTCTGTGGCCGGGCCGAAGGTCGCGCGAGCTCGGGGGCCACGCCACGCGAGCGACTCCATCCAGAAGATGTAGACGTGCAGGGCAGCGGCCAGGGCCGCGAACACGATGGATACGACGAGCACGAAAGCCTCCTGATTTGAACTGACCGTTTCACTATATACTGAAACGGTCAGTCCAGATCAACCCCGAGGAGCAGAGCATGGGTCGCACTCGAACCTTCACCGAAGCCGAGGTCGTTCGTTCAGCGCGCCAGGTCTTCTGGGATCACGGCTACGAAGACACCGCCCTGCCCGACCTCGAGCGCGCCACCGGCCTCAACCGGTCGAGCATCTATCACTCGTTCGGCAGCAAGCGCGGCCTGTTCGACGCAGCAGTCGAGAGCTATCTCGACGAGGTCATCCGACCCCGCCTCGCCCCGCTGCGTGCGGACGTCGTCGAGGTTGGAGCTCTCGAGACCTACCTCCTCGGCCTCCACGCCGCGATGACGGAGGGGCACACAGCCCTCGCCGCCAACGGCTGCCTGCTGCTCAACGCGACCGGCTCTCCCCTCGGCCGCGAGGAGGCCCTGCAGACCGTCGTGGCTGCGTACTGCGACAGTCTCCGCTCGGCGATCACGACCGGGGTCGCCGCCCGTCGTGCCGATCTCGACGCCGCCGAGCAGAAGAATCTGGCCACCACCTGCACCGGCCTCGTCTTCGCCGCGATGGCCATCGTCCGGGTCGACCCCACAGCTGCCGGCGACCTCATCGAAGCGGCGCTCGGCCACGTTCGTCGCGCTTCCTTCGAGCAAATCAGCAAATAACCCAGGATCCGGGGCACCGCACTCTCCCTCCCGTTCGTTCCCCTCCGGAGCTACGATCGGGCATGAACACTTCCGGGGGAATGTCCAGGGTCGTCGGGTGGATCAGCGTGGCAGTCCTCGCCGCTCTCGTCACGGTCTTCTTCGCGTTTGTCTTACAGGGAGGCTCGTGCCTCGACGCCGCCCCGGGTCAGGGCGAGAGCTCGTGCACGACCGGTCCGGCGATCGGGGCGACTGCCGCCCTCGTCGTAGGGGTCGTCGGATCCTTCGTCGTCATCCTCGCCGCAGCACGGGCTGTCGTGCTGGGTCGACGTCTTCGCCGCGCCGCGGCCTGACGGGTTGCACCCGCCAACCGTGGAGAATCCGGCTCAGTCCTGGCCAAGGGCCACCGACGCTAATGTCGATCCATGGTGAGCCAGGTCATTCTCGTGATGGCGGAATACTCGGTCGAAGACTCGCCCCCGTGGTTTCGCCTCTCAAACGACAAAATCGGGCTAGCCGATGCAGGGGAGCTAGGGCTCAGCGCGGGCCTTCGCCGTGACCTCGAAGTCTGGAACGACGTCTTCGACGCCATCGCCGGATCAGGATTCCGCTTTCCCTCCGCCGAGATACACGACCACCATCGCGCCGAGGCTTTCGACCTCGCGGCTCGAGTCCAGGACGAACTCGGCGACGAGACCCACGTCTGGTGCGGTGCCGGAGAAGGCGTCGACTTGTTCCCCAACCTGAGCGACTCGCTCGTCGTGGCCGCTGATTCTCGTGGAACATCGGTTGAGCAGTACACCGGTGGCCGCGCACGGAGCATCACAACAGCGTCAGCCGGCGGTCGGGAGAGAACAGCCAGGGCCATCATTCGATGGCGCGCGTTGACGGAGCGCGCCGGCTCGCCGTTCGGCGACGCTCAAACAAGGTTTGACGGACTCAGGGCGGCCGAGGCCCTTCAGAGAGACATTGGCGCACTCAGCCAGGTCACCTTTTTCGGTGGGGCTCGCAGCCCAGGTGACTACTTACACCACTACGGCCTCGAGTAGACGAAACCGAAGCCCCCTGGTCCATTCGCTGCCTTACTGCTCAGCAGTATCAACAAGAGAGGCGATTGTCCTGGCCCCGAGGGTGACGGCGTCACGGGCCGCCTGGTCGTTGCGATCGGCGAGCCATGACGTGCTGATGCCGTCAGCCAGGGCGATCAGCAACGATGCGACCTGAACGGTCGGAGCCGACCACCGCATGTTCGCCGCGGCCGTCCATTCGTCGACGTTGCGGGCCACCTCGCGTAAGTACTCCGCCTGTTCCCATCGCATCAGGTGGCTTAAGGCTGGGTCGCGATAGGAGAAAGCGGAGAGCTCAGCCAACGCGAGGGCATGGTCGGGGCGGCCCGTGACGAGGTCGAGACGTGCTTGGAGGCCGACTGTAATCCGTTCGGTGACCGTCACGGGTTCAGCTGGCGGATCGAAAGCCGCAGTCATGGTGACGCGAATCTCTTGGGAGAGGATCGCCGAAAATAGATCGGCCTTTGACTCGAAGCAGTAGTCGAACGAGCCATGAGGAAGGCCAGCGCGACCTGTGACGGATCGCGTGGTGACCGCTGCGACACCCTCCTCAGCCATGACCAGCACGGCGGCATCGATTAGCTGCTGGCGGCGTTCGCTCCTCGGGCGGTGTTCGCGAGGAGCAGTCATATAACGACAATACGAGGTAGTGGCCAGTTGGCCAACTGAGCTTTCGCCCGACGAATGCCGAGGAGTCACCGGGAGCTGGGCAACATTTGGCCACTTGGCCAATTTGGGGTCTTACAGTCGAGGCATGACTCAACTCTCTAAGGCCCGGTCCGTCATCATTCGTCCCGCTCGAAACGGCGAGCGCGGCGCCACGAAGCCGCTGGTCGACGCTTTCGCTGAGGATCCGGTGATGGCCACGTTCGTCTCCGCTGGCAGTGACCGGCGGGGTCGCCTCGAGAAGCTGTTCTGGGCAATGCTCCGATCGGGGCCCCTGGCGGCACGAACGGTCGACGTCGCGGTGGATGAGAACGGGTCGATCCTCGGAACCGCGGTCTGGGAGGAACCTCGCCGGGGACAGGAGCGTTCGCGACCGTTTCTCGGGCAGATTCCGGCCTATCTCGACGCGTTGGGACTCCGAGGGGCTTTCTCCGCTCTTCGATACCGAGCAGTACTCCAGCGCCCGAGGCCGGTACTGCCGCACTGGTACCTCGCCGAGATCGGTGTCTCCCCCGAGGCGCGAGGCCTCGGGGTGGGCTCTCTTCTCCTCGCGCACCGACTCGGGCTCGTCGATGCGGCCCGGGAAGGCGCGTACCTCGAGTCTTCGACGGAGAGGAACCGTGCTCTCTACCGCCGGTTCGGCTTTGTCGAATTCGGCACCATTCAAGGGCTCCCCTCGGGTCGGCCGATGGCGATGTGGCGACCGGCGGTCGCCCACGCCCTCTGAGCTAGTTTGTGGCGACGTGGGTGAATTTCTGACAAACCGGACACTCACTATCTTTCGCAACTACCGGGTCGGTTCTACTGTCAGAGAATGCTCTCGGCACTCATCGTTCTGGCTGTCCTCGTGATCCTCGCCGCAGCCATCGTCATGGTTCTTTTCCTCGGCGTGCGCCGACGCCGGCAGGCGCAGGTCGACCTCGCAGCAGACCCCGGGCGTGGGCGCCGCGCCGGGGATGAATCGGCCAAGGCGGAGGAGTCCGCAGACGTCGCGCGCGGTCGCGGAGCGAACACGGGTCTGAACTTCTAGGGGGGGGTGGCGGGAGCGAGCCCCGACCGGATGACCGCGTGAACCACCTTTCGGTTCACCCTCTAGATGGACGCGCGGCGCTGCCCCCATGCATCACGGTCAAGTGTGACCAAGCGACCTGACGCCACCTCGCTCCGCTGGTACACGCCGCCGGACGGCGAGGCTTCAGCTGGACCCACCTTGCTCTGGCTGCATGGCGGCGGATTCTTTCGAGGAAGCCCCGCGCAACCGGAGGCCCACGACGTCGCGGACTCGCTCGCGAGACACGGGCTGACTGTCGCCACCACGGGGTACCGCCTCTCTCCGCCTCCCGGAACGGCGAGGGCGAGTTCGGGTGCCGGGCGGGCATGCGGCCGATTCCCCGACGCTCTCAACGATGTCGTCGCCGCCTACCGCGCAGTGGCTTCTGCGTCGCCGTTGGGGGTGATCCTCGGTGGAGCCAGCGCGGGTGCCTGCCTCGCGGCGGCTGCAACCCTCCAGACCCTCGATGAGGGGTTTCGTCCGGCAGGCGCCGTCTTCGCCTACGGTTTCTTCCACGCCACCCATCAGCGCCCACAAGATGACCGGGCACGATCCCAGGGGCACCGCCGGATCACGCATGCGCCGTGGGCGTTGGACCTCATGAACCGCAACTACGCCGGCTCGAGGGATGCGCTGGCGAACCGACTGGCTTTCGCGGGTGGCCATGACCTGACCGGCTTTCCGCCAACTCTCGTGATCAACGCGGAACACGACAACATGCGCGCATCAGGCGACCTCTTTGCTCGCGAACTCAGCAGCACCAGAGTCGACGTCGAGCACCACGTACTTCCGGGCACGCACCACGCGTTTCTCAATCGACCGCACCTCGACGCCTTCGCGTCCGCGATTGATCTGATCGCCACGTGGAGCCTGTCTATCCATCAACGTCAGTGATCGGCGTTTCGGCACGGACGACCGGCCGTGGAATGAGCATTCAGCCGCGCCGCTGCGTTCGCCCGGTCTAGGGCCACAGGTCAGGCACACGAAACAGACGCACGTCGAGCGTCAGAGTGAACACCCGCTGGTAGCGTCGAAATATGGGGATCTTTTCGAGAAAAAGCAAGAAGGACGACGTAACAACGAACGACGCGGGGGCGGCGGACAGCACGCAGCCGAGCGTGACTTCCGGGGGAAGCAGCTTGGTCGTCAACCGCTTGGTGCAAGACGCACTCCGGCCGTGGAGTTCCAGCCAAAATGCGCAGACGATGTACGCCGTACTGCGTCAGTGCGCCACTGGCGATCTACTCCTCGACGCCTCGGGGTCGGAGATCGCCGATAAGGCAGCCCCGTTCGCGAAAGGCGACACCCTCGCCATCGGAACGCAGGTCGACAACGCGGGCAAGCGTCTCCTCGTGGCTTTCACGGACAACGACCGCTTGGCGGTGTACCGACAGAACGGAGGAGCGACCACCCCTCCGATCTCGCTTGGGCAATCTGCCTCCGCAACACTCCAGATGGCTGCGACCACTTACGACGGGATCGCAATCGACCCAGGTTCGCCCGAAACGGTCTTCATCGCGTATGCCGACGAGATCCGCCGCGGACTCACCGATGAGGCCGGCGTCAACGAGATCTTGAAGACCGCCATTGTGGCGGGCAGCCCGGTCGAAGAGATCATCGACCGCGCTGAAGCCGCCCCGGTGGTCTTCGTCGGTCTCTCCGCACGCAGAGATGACAAGGGAGAGGTCGAGAGCATCATGGTCCCGGCCCTGAAGGGGCCTGACGGCAGCATGTACCATCCGGCGTTCACATCCCCCGCGGAGGTCTGGGCTTGGGCGCCCGACCTCGACGCTCAACCGACCGGTTTTGCAAACATCGCCCGGTCTGCTCGGGAGGACGGTCAAGCCGGTATCGTTTTCAACCCCGCGGGCAAACCTGCCGTGGTGCCGATCGCAGCGATCGCCGAACGATACTGACGGCGGTCATCTATCAACCGGGCGCACGACGCGAACCGGCGCGGCGGGACGGGACGATCGGGGTATGACATCTCGATCGCGGCTGGGAGTGGTGGCGGCAGGGATCCTCGACGTGATTGTCGGGGTTTTCGCGAAGCTGATCGTGCCGGGGCTGCCCGGAGATCTGCTCGGGTCGGCCTGTTACACCGCCCTCCTCTTCGTGTTGGCGGCAATCGTGCTGCCGCGATCACCCGGCGTCGGCCTCGCAGTTTTCGCGTTCGTCGTATCGACGATTGTCGAGGTGCTGCAGCTCACCGGCCTGCCCGACGCCGTCGCGCGAGTGGCACCCCTGTCTCGGTGGGTGCTCGGCAGCACGATCGTCGCGACCGACCTGCTGGGCTACGCGGTGGGTGCCCTCGTGGCAGTAACGATCGACACCGCCTGGCAGCGATCACGGCCGCCCGGCACGAGGAGGCCGACATGACAAAGCGGCTCACCCCCAGCAGGTGACCCGCTCGTCTGGCTCGCATACCTGATCCGACTACGCGAGACACTCTCACGTTAGCAGTACCCTGTTAGCAGGACGATCATCCTGCCGAAATTGCACACAGTGCAAACAGGCTGACACGCGACATGCCCCCGGCCGAAGCCGAGGGCATGCGGGTGTCGAGAGGAACGCCAAGCCACCCGCAACTCGGATCAGGAGAAGAACGGGAGCTTGTCGTCATCGACACGGGCGACCGGTAACCAGCCGGCTCGCTCGTATACAGTAGCGAATCCCTCCGGCAAGAGGGAGCCCGTTGCGCAACACGTATAGTCAGACCGGCGTACTCGCTCGACGTCGAGAGCGACCACCCGGTCTCACCTGCGATAGTGGATAGCGTGACCATCCTGATCGTGTCCGTGCTCGGGGCAGCCCTCGTACTGCTGCTCGTCGTGCAGGGCGTCTCCCGCCACCGCCGCCTCGTTCGGCGCGAAGAAGCGGGCCAGACCACCCTGCCGCGCAGCACCTGGATCGTCTTCGGCCTCGCTACCGCCTTCTTCCTGTTCGCCGTGTTCGTGCTGCCCCTCGTGCTCAAGAAGTGAGCGCGTCGCCCGAGATTCCAGTGTCTCCGGGGGGCTCAGTGTCTCCGGGGGGCTCAGCGTCCCGGTGGCGCGACCTCACCGTCGCGATTGAGCTGCCCCCAGCCGCATTCGGCGCCGCCGTCGACGTCGACGACCTGCTGAGCGAACCTGATCTGCACTTCGCCACCGGTGCCCCCACCAGCCGGCTCGTGCTGATGCCGAGACTCGGCACGTTCTCGCGCCTGGTGCTCGAATGGGAGACCCTGCCTGAGATCGGCATCTTCTCGGCGACGTCGTGGCCAGCCGATACGTTCACCACCGCCGAGATCGCCCGCCTCGAGACGTGGATGCGTGACGTCGCCTCGGTCTGCCACGCTCACCGCGATCGGGTTCGCGCGACGGCCGAGCGAGCCGTCCGCGATGCGTCGAGCGGCCTCGACCGAAGCGAACCGAGCACGGTCGGAGCCGGCGACGCGACTGGGCACGTGGTGTCGGCGCACGTCGGCACCAGGGCCGCGGGCCCGACGCCCGGCGCGCGGTACCCGATCGTCGATGTGACGGGCCCTGTCGGTGCGCCGTCGGATCCTTCGGTTCGTGAACTCCGGTTCGTCGACCGAGCGACCGGCACCGAGCTGGGGCGCCGATTCACCGCCCACGACGATGCCGAGTCGGCGTTCGAGCCGCTGGCCGACGGCGTCACGAGAGACGACCTCGCCGACTGGTACGACGAGCACATCGTGCGAGAAGTGCTGTTCGACGACGTGTGGCAGGTGTGCGTGCACCTGCTGGCCGGGCTCGAGGCGCCGGCCGACGTCGTCTACTTCAGCTGACGCTCGCGGCGAGAGTGCAGAAACTGCCGCCTACCGGCCGAGCAGAGGGCGATTTCTGCACTCTTGGCGCGGGCGGGGGCGGCAGCGTCAGGTCTAGCTAGGCCTCTTCGACGGCGAAGCGATCGACCTTCTTGTGGAATCTCATGCCCGCGAGACCACCGAGCAGGGCACCGCCGATCGACAGGACGACGATCAGCCCTTCGGCGATGAGGGCCTCGACCGAGGTGAAGGTCTGCAGCGTGACGGGATCCATCTGGTCTTGCAGCGTCGAGACCGTGGTGCTCTGGCTGGCGACGACGATCAGCACGACCGCGGCGATGACCGTCATGAAGACGCCCCATAGCCAGACGGCGAGACCCTGCTTGACCCCGGAGAACCGTGCCATCCGCCCGGCGACGAACCCGCCGACGAAGTACGACAGGAACAGCACGACGAGCACGATCACCAGCGCGGTGATCTGCAGCGTCTGTGCGCTGAGCTCGGAGCCGAACGACTTGACCGTCGCCTGCTCCCCCGTCAGCAGAGAGGGCTGCGCGAAGCCCGAGACGCCGGCGATGCCACCGACGATGACATAGAGCAGACCGGCGAGGCCCACTGCGGCGAGCCAGCCGAAGAAGCCGGCGCCGAAGTTGATACCACCGAATTCCTGCTTCTGCTGGAACGCCAACTCGTCGCGGAACTGCCGACGCTGCGCGATCTCCTCGGGCGAGAATCCGTTGTCGCCGGCGATGCCGTCGGTGAATCCGAGGCTCTCGGCGGGCGAGGTGCCGAGGTTCGAGATGGGCGTCGTGCTCGTCTGCGCGGGCATCGCCTGCGTCGGAGGCGCGTACGGAGTCGGCGTGATGACCGATGTCGGGGCCGCGTACTCGCTCGGCGACGCCGGGGCGGGGGGCGGGGTCCACGCGGCGGTCGAGCTGGTCGCTGCGGCACCCGCGCCCGCGCCGGCACCGGCGGCGGTCAGGCGCGTGTCGCCGAGGTCGTCCGACTCGGGAGCCGGAGCGGAGCCCGGCGCGACGGGGGCAGAAGGCGAAGGATCCGACGGCTCGTCCGAGCGAGCGGCCTCCGCTGCACGCAGAGCACTGTCGTCGTGGAGGACTCCCGTCGCGGGGGCACCCGTCGACACCTGGCTGGTCGGCTCGCTCAGCGGCGGTACCGGGCGGTCTTCGGGTGCGACGGCGGGCTCGGCTGGCTCGGACTGCGCAGCGACTGCGGAGTGCTCAGCTACTGCGGAGTGCTCGGAGGCGGGCTCGGCACCAGCGGGCTCCGCGGGCGTGGCTGCGTTGGAGTCAGCGGCGGCTGCCGGATCCTGCGCTGTTTCCTGAGCTGCCGTCTCGTGCACCTCGGGCTCGGGCACGCGGTCTTCCGGGGCCACCGCGGGCTCCAGCGGCGCGTCGTGCTCGGTGGTCTGGCCGGTCTCGGTCTGGTGGTTCGGAACGGCTTCGGACTGTGCTGTCACGGGCTCGTCGCCGTCGTGCTCACCCTTCGGGGCGGGCGTGTTCGGATCCGTCATGATTGCTCCTCGTGATCGGTAGTCACGCGGACAGTACCCCGAGTGGAGCTCTCGAAGCGGCTCCCCCGCCGCTCCCGGCGGAACCGGCGCGTCCAGGCGAGCCTCTGCCGCGGCCCGGTAGCGTGTTATCGACGTATCGACGACGAACATCACGAGGTGCCATGAACGAGACTTCCGCCAGCCCCGCGCCGGCCCGCCAGCGACCCGATGCCGAGATCGCCCGATCGTGGCTGCTCGTTCCGGGCACCAAGCCGGAGTGCTTCGACTCGGCAGCAAAGTCGCGAGCCGATCAGATCGTGCTCGACATCGAAGACGCCGTCGACCCGAAGCGCAAGCCCGCGGCCCGCGACGACGTGGTCGCCTGGCTCGAAGGCGGCGGCGAGGCGTGGGTGCGCATCAACGACCGCTCCAGTAACTTCTGGTCGGACGACGTCGACGCCCTGGTCGGCCTCCCCGGGCTTCTCGGGGTCATGCTCGCGAAGACCGAGGCCGCCGAGCACGTCACCGAGACCTTCGACCGCCTGCACGGCGTTAAGCGGGTGCTGGCCCTGGTCGAGTCGGCGGTCGGTATCGAGCTCTCTCCGTCGATCGCGAGCGCGCGCGGCGCGTTCCGCCTGGCGTTCGGCTCGGGCGACTACCGCCGCGACACCGGCACCAGCGCGGACGACATGGCGATGGCCTACCCGCGCTCCCGGCTGGTCGTCGCGTCGCGGATCGGCGAGCTGCCCGGCCCGATCGACGGCCCCACGGTCGGATCGAGCCACCCCGTGCTCCGCGAGCAGTCGTCGATCGCTGTGGCCCTCGGCCTGACCGGCAAGCTCTGCCTCGACGTCGACCAGCTACCGGTGATCAACGAGGTCATCAGCCCGACGTCGTCCGACACGGCGTGGGCGCGCGACTTCCTCGCCGACTTCGAGAGCCGGGGCCGCGAGATCCGCGACGGGAGCGATTTGCCGCGTCTCGGCCGGGCACAGAAGATCGATCGTCTCGCTCGCGCGTTCGGCGTGCTCCCGAACTAACCGCGCCCAAACGGGGTGCCGCCTCGACCGCGGCGCCCCGGGGCCACACCGGGAAGCACCGCCGAGCGCGTCACAGCCCGACGTGGCACGCTGGGCTCATGCCTGGTCACCCCCGCCGCAGCGTGACGCGCATGACGCTGCCCGAGGCGGAGCGTATCGTCGCCCTCGCGCACGACGGCGCGCTCGACCGCTCCGACGAGAGCGTCGAGCGGATCGTCCGCGAAGCGCACGTGGTCGTCCAGCGCAGCTCGATGTGGGGCTCGGCGCCGGGCAATCCCGCGCGGAAGCGCACGGTCGTCGTGTTCCTCCTGTCCGGGGCGCTCCTGGGCGTCTGGATCGTCGGGTTGCTCGCACCCCTGATCATGGCCGGGGAGTGACTCCATGGCGACCCGCCGTCGGATCCTTTCGCCGTCTCTCGCTCTGATCGCTGCCCTCGCGGTCGTCGGCCTGATCGCCGGCATCGGCGTCGCGCACGACCGAGCAACATCGACGAGCCTCGCTCACGGCGAATCGGCCCAGCCGCCCTGGCCCGCTCCCCCGGTCGGCGAGCGACGCGAGCGCGCGGCAGTCGCCGACCTGCCGAACGTCTACGGCGTGAAGCTCCGGCAACACATCCACACGCACCTGTCGATCACGATCGACGGGGTCGCCGCGACGGTGCCCGGGCAGATCGGACTCGACGAAGACAACCGCTACGCGACGGCGCTGCACACGCACGACACCTCCGGCATCATCCACGTCGAGTCGCCCGACCGGCGCGACTTCACGCTCGGGCAGTTCTTCACGGAGTGGAACGTGCGGCTCGACGCGCGCCACGTCGGCGCCCGCGGCGGCGACATCGGCGAGGTGCTCACGGTCTTCGTCGACGGTCAGCGTCGCGCCGGCAACCCGGCGTCGATCGTGCTGCACAATCTCGACAGCATCGATCTCGTGGTGGCTCCCGCCGGCACGACGGCCCGCCCTACGCCGGCGTTCGACTGGCCCGGCAACTACCGCTAGTCGCGCCCCGAGCCGCGACTCGCCCCGAGCCGCGACTCGCCCCGGGCCGCGACACCCGAGCCTCTACTCTTCGGCGCGCTCGTGCGCCTCGTGCATCGCCTCGGCGTGCTCCGTCTTGCCCTCGGCGATCAGCGCATCGTCGCGCTTGAGCATCCCGAGGGCCTCAAGGATCCGCCCGCGCACCCCTTTCACGAACGTCGCCGGGGATTCGTCGATCGACGGCCGCTGGATTCCGGCGGCCTTGTGGTCGAACACGCGCAGGGTGCCGCCCTCGTCGTATTCGATCGGCTGCTGAGCGTGCTCGACGCAGAGCCGAGCCACCTCCTCGGCGTTGGCGTGCATCACCGAGTGCGCCGCCCCCGGGATCTCCCAGAGCCGCGACGACGGCAGCAGCTCACCGACCCGCTTGACCCAGGCACTTGGGGCGACGGCGTCGAACTCGCCCCGAATCACGAGGGTGTCGGCCTTGACGTGGGGCAGCGCTCGCTCGAGGGGGAAGGTCATCATCTTGGGCAGGATCCGCGAGAACCACTTCACCCCGCAGAAGAGGTAGGCAGAGAAAGCCAGCGCTTTCACTCGGCCGGGCTCGTGCAAGGCCGCCTGCACGAACCGGATCGCCTGCGTCAGGAGGCGTCGCTCGTTCGGGTTGATGACCGGGCCGATCAGCACGACGGTCGAGAGATCGGGTCGGCGGGCGACGAGGTCGGTGACGACCTGCGTTCCCATCGAGTGGCCGACGACGACCGGGTCGTCGAGCTGCATCTCGTCGATGACGCGACCGACCAGGTCGGCGTACTGGCGGATGGTGAGGGCGCTGTCGGGGTGCGGCACACCGGCGAAGCCGGGCAGGTCGAGCGCGTGCACGGGGCCGAACTGGTTGAGGTTCGGGGCGAGGCGTTCGAAGTAGTTGCTGGCGACGCCGATTCCCGGCACGAGCACGAAGGGCCTGGTGCCGGAGTCGCCGATCGTCGACACCCGGACGTAGACCTCGTCGCCGCCGTTCAGCGTCGCCTCGACGCGAGACACGGTGACGTCGGTGGAATTGCGGTGAGCCATCGGCCCAGTCTGGCAGGGCGGTGCGGCGAGCCGTCGGATCCTGGCTTTTCTCGTCCGTTGGTGTTGACTTAACGAACTATCGCGATATATCTTTGAGCTATCGCCGGAAGGAACCGGCGCGAGCGGCCCGATCATTCGCCCCGCCCCCCACTTTTTTACTCTTCACGAAAGGAGTACCCCATGGGTACCCACTACGAAAACCACAGCAATCACAACGACAGCCACGACGGTCCCCAGCGCCGCCACCACGACGACCGCCCCACCGGGCGCAGCGATTTCGGGCCCTTCCGCGGCCGTGGCCGCGGCTTCGGCGGCGGCGCGATGGGCATGGGCATGGGCCCCGGCTTCGGCTTCGGCCCCGGCGGCCCCGGCTTCGGCTTCGGCGGCCCCGGTCGCGGTGGCCGCGGTCGTGCCCGCAAGGGTGACGTGCGTCTCGCGATCCTGTCGCTGCTCGCCGACGCTCCGGCCAACGGCTACGGCCTCATGAAGGCCATCGGCGAGCGCACCGACGGCGCGTGGCGCCCGAGCCCCGGCTCGGTCTACCCGACCCTGCAGCAGCTCGTCGACGAGGGCCTCATCACGGTCTCGGGCGAGGGCCGCCAGTCGGTCTACGAGCTCACCGACGAGGGCCATGTCTATGTCGGCCAGCACGGCGACGAGATCGCCAAGGCCTGGGGCGACGCGACCGAGACCGACGCCCACCACGACGAGTTCATCGGTTCTGCCGTCAAGCTCGCCGGAGTCATCAAGCAGTTCGCCTTCGATGCCACGCCGGAGCAGCGCACCGCCGGCAAGGAGAAGATCGACGAGCTGCGTCGCGCGCTCTACACGATCCTCGCCGACTGAGCCCTGGCGGGCTGAGCTCGTCAACCGCGCCTAAACCCTCGCGGGAAGGCCTGCGAGGTGGTCCCACGACCACCTCGACGGCTGCCCGCGAGGGTTTTCGTCGCTCCACAGGCTTTTGCACACCCCGCAGGATTTTCCGGACAGCGGCTTGCCCCGCGACTATCGTCACCTCGAGTTGCACCACCCATCGGCGGTGCGCCCACCGCGAGAGGGAGAGACGGATGTCGACTGCGACGAACACCGGAGGGCCGGTGAGGAGCCTCGTTCCGGCCCGGATGGACCGCCTGCCCTGGACGCGATTCCACTGGTCGATCATCGTGGGCCTCGGTATCTCATGGGTGCTCGACGGGCTCGAGATCCAGATCGTCGCCTCGAACGGGTTCTCCGACGAGTTCAACATGACGTCCGGGCAGATCGGTGCCCTTGGCACGACCTACCTCCTCGGCCAGGTGGTCGGCGCAATCGTCTTCGGCCGCCTCTCCGACAAGCTCGGCCGCAAGAAGCTCTTCATCCTCACGCTCGTGATCTACCTCGTCGGCTCCGGTCTCGCCGGCCTCTCCCCCGCAGTCTGGTTCCTGTTCGCGATGCGGTTCGTCGCGGGTCTCGGCATCGGCGGCGAGTACGCCGCGATCAACTCGGCCATCGACGAACTGATCCCCGCGAAATACCGCGGCCGGGTCGACATCGCCATCAACGGCACCTACTGGGGCGGCGCTGCCCTCGGTGCGGCCACCAACTACTTCTTCCTGAACCGCGCGATCTTCGACGTCAATGTCGGTTGGCGGCTGGCGTTCTTCATCGGGCCGGTGCTCGGGATCCTGATCATCTTCCTGCGCCGCAACATCCCGGAAAGCCCGCGGTGGCTCATGACGCACGGCTACGAGAAGGAGGCCGAGGCCACCGTCGACGACATCGAGGCACGGGTGACGCGCGAGGGCGGCCACCTCGAGCCGGTCGACGACAAGCTCGCCATGGAAGTCAAATCGACCGACAGCATCCCGTTCAAAACGATCATGCACGTGCTGTTCAAGGTGTACCCGAAGCGGACCCTCGTGGGTGCCACGATGATGATCACGCAGTCGTTCCTCTATAATGCGATCTTCTTCACGTACGCGCTCGTGCTCACGAACTTCTACGGTCTGAGCGACAGCAACGCGCAGCTGTACTTCTTCCCCTTTGCCATCGGCAACCTGGTTGGGCCGCTTGTGCTCGGACCGCTGTTCGACACGATCGGCCGTCGCAAGATGATCTTCAGCACCTACTTCATCTCGGGTGCCGTGCTCGCGGTCTCGGCCGCGCTGTTCAGTGCCGACCTGCTGACCGCCACCACGCAGACGATCTTCTGGTGCGTCGCGTTCTTCTTCGCCTCGGCCGGTGCGTCGAGCGCCTATCTCACCGTGTCGGAGATCTTCCCGCTCGAGATCCGCAGCCAGGCCATCTCGTACTTCTTCGCGATCGCGCAGATCTTCGGGGCTATCGCACCCGTCGTCTACGGCGCGCTCGTGGGCGAGGGTACCGACCGCGGCCCGCTGACCATCGGCTACTTCCTCGGCGCGGGCATCATGATCGTCGGAGCCGTGGTCGCCGCGATCTTCGGCGTCGACGCCGAGCGCAAGGGCCTCGAGTCGATCACGCAGCCGCTGAGCGTCGTGAAGCCCTAGGGCCGGGGCGCCTGGCACCACATTTCGGGCATGACACCGTCGATGGGCGGAGTCATGCCCGATTTGTGGTGTCGGGCCGCCTTGTGGTGTTGGGCGGCTGCGGGTGTCGGGCGGCTACGCCACGACGACGGGCTCCACGCCAGACAGGTCGAGCCCGATCTCGACGAGATGCACCCGACCAGCGAGGCCGGAGGCCGGCGGCAGCAGCAGCCCGGCCTTGACGGCGCCGAACGTCACGGTCACGAGCGCCGGCAGCACCAGCCGATCGGGCACGCTGCCGTCGTCCGGCCCCACACCCGAGGGCACGTCGACCGCCACCACAACGGGCGCACCGGCCATTCGCATCAGCACCCGCGGGCGAACGGCCTCGACGACGTCGCGGGCGCGACCACGAAGCGAAGGATCCGGGGCGGCGCCGATCCCGAGGATCCCGTCCACCACCACATCCACGCCGCTCAGCACGGCCGCGAAGGCGTCCGAACCGACCGAGGCGTCGCGCGCGGAAGCCGACGCGCCCGCAGCAACCGCGGCGGCGAGCCCAGCGTCGTGGACGCGCGAGCCGGTGGTGAGAATCCGCACGTCGTGCCCCGCTTCGGCGAGCGCGGCCCCGGCGTAGAGCGCGTCTCCGCCGTTGTCGCCGGATCCTGCGATCACCAGCACCACGCCCGGTGTCGTTCCTCGCGTGGCGAGCACCCGTTCGATCTCGGCCGCAAGTCCAGCTGCGGCGCGCCCCATCAGCGGCTCACCGCGGTCGAGCAGAGGTTTCTCGGCGGCGCGGATCTGGTCGGACGAGTATCCAAAAGTCATCCCGCCATGCTGGCACCGCGGTCGCTACAGCGCTCCGCCGCACGCCAGAATGGTCTGATGCGTGCGACCACCCGAAACCCGACCGACGGCACCGAAATCGCCTACGAAGTCTCAGGATCCGGCGACCCTCTGCTCCTCGTGCACGGCTCGGGCCTGTCGAAGGGAACCTGGCGCGGCCTCGGCTACCTCCGCGACCTCGAACGTGATTTCACGGTCATCGCCGTCGACCTCCGCGGCCACGGGCGCAGTGGCAAGCCGCACGACGCGGCGTCGTACCAGCCGGAGGCATTTATCGCCGACGTGTTCGCGGTACTCGACGCCACCGGCCTCGGCCCGGTGCACTTCGTCGGCTATTCGATCGGTGCCCGCATCGGCCTCCGGATCGCCGCCGCGAACCCTGAGCGCCTCCGTACCCTCACGACGATCGGCGGATCGTTCGAGGCGATGACCGACAAAATCGCGCTGACCTTCTTTCCGACCTGGCGTGAGGCGCTCGACACCGGGGGCATGGACGCCTTCGTCGAGGCGTGGGGCGCCCACCGGGGCCAGGCGATCGACGCTTCGACAGCTCTCGCCTTTCGGCAGAACGACCCTGTGGCGTTGCGCGCGTACTTCGACGGCATCGAGGCCGCCGAGCCGCTCGGCCTCGACGGGGCTGCGGCGATCACCGTGCCGACCCTGCTGCTGGCCGGCACCGACGACCCCGACCGCTTCCGGCAGTCGCGCGAGGCCGCCAAGCGCATGGCGACCGCCAGCTTCTTCGAGCTGATCGGCCAGGATCACAGTTCGTCGCTGCTGCCCGTCGACGAAGTGTGCGACCTGATCCGCACCTACGTCGAGCTGCAGGGCGCCGCGTAGCCCGTGCGTGCGTGCGTGCGTGCGTGCGTGCAAATTTGAAGGAGAAACCGCCGGGCGACCCCCGCCGATCGGCATGACTGCGTTCAGCCGAAGGTGTTTCTCCTTCAAATTCGGCGGCGGGGCGCATCTGAGGCAGTCTTGACGGCGTGACTACCGCGCCCGACACCTCCAATCACGGCAACACCTCGCACGACACCCACGCCCTCGATACCCACGTCGCCGACTTCGCCTCGTTCATCCAGGCCTCGCCGTCGTCGTACCACGCTGCAGCCGAGGCCGCCCGGCGTCTGACCGAGGCCGGCTTCGACAGGCTCGAAGAGCGCGACGCCTGGCCGGCAAGCCCCGGCCGCCGCTTCGTCGTGCGCGACGGCGCCGTCATCGCGTGGATCCAGCCGACCAACGCGACGCCGACCACCCCGTTCCGCATCGTCGGCGCGCACACTGACTCCCCCTCGTTCAAGCTCAAGCCGAACCCCGACACGGGCAGCCACGGCTGGTTGCAGGCGGGCGTCGAGGTCTACGGCGGTCCTCTGTACAACTCGTGGCTCGACCGCGATCTCGAGTTCGCCGGTCGTCTCGTCACCCGTGACGGTTCGGTGCACCTCGTGCGTTCCGGTCCGGTGCTCAGGATCCCCCAACTCGCGATCCACCTCGACCGCGGGGTGAACGACGTACTGACCCTTGACCCCCAGCGGCACCTGCACCCGATCGTCGGCGTGGCCGGTGGCACGGGACGAGGATCCGACATCCTCGCCGAACTCGCAGCTCTCGCCGGTATCTCGGCCTCCGACGTTCGCGGGCACGACGTGCTCGTCGCGGACACCGCGGCTCCCGCCCGCCTCGGATTCGGCGGCGAGCTCCTGGCTGCGGGCCGCATGGACAATCTGACCAGCGTCCACGCCGGGCTCACCGCGCTGCTGCGCGACGCCGACGCCCTCGCCGACTCCGATTCGATCGCCGTCTTCGCGGCGTTCGACCACGAGGAGGTCGGCTCGGAGAGCACCTCGGGTGCCAGCGGGCCGTTCCTCGCGAACGTGGTGGCTCGGGTATCGGCGAGGCTCGGCGCCGACGAGGCCGACCGGATTCGCGCTCTCGCCGGATCCTGGTGTCTTTCGTCGGACGCCGGCCATGCCGTGCACCCGAACTACCCGGAACGCCACGACGCCGGCAACCGACCCGTTGCGAACGGCGGCCCGTTGCTCAAGATCAACGCGAAGCAGCGGTACGCCACCGACGGCCCGGGCAGCGCGGAGTTCGCCGCCGCGTGCGAGCGCGCCGGGGTGCCGTTCCAGCCGTTCGTGTCGAACAACGCCGTTCCCTGCGGGTCGACGATCGGACCGCTGACCGCGACGCGCCTCGGCATCCGCACCATCGACGTCGGCGTGCCCCTGCTGTCGATGCACTCCGCCCGCGAACTCGCGGGGGTCGAGGATCTCGTGTCGCTGGCTGCTGCGGCCGGCGCGTTCTTCCGCGGCCGCGACTGAGTAGGCCTCCCGCACGTGCGGAGGTTTGCATAGGCGTCGTCTTTACTACTCGCACGAACGCACACGCGTCAAGCCTCCGCGCTCCACTTGATGCCGACTCGACCATCTGTCATATTCGTTTGCATGATGCTATACGGGAGCCTGTGGGGCGGTTCACGGTGAGCTGGAGCGGTCGCGGCCATGACGAGTAGCTACTCGAGTGATCCGCGTGTGCCGCCGGTGCACGTCGAGCATCTCGGCAAGCGCCGCAGGCCTTCTCCGCAGGCTGCAGAAGAGCTCCCGCCCGTGAGGCCGTCGGCCGATCAGGGCCCCTCGTATGAGGACTTCCTCGAGCTCGAGTCCGAGCCCGGCACCGACGAGCTCCCCACCCAGGCCGGCTAGCTCGCGCTTCCTCCCCCTGGCGCCGCGCCCGCGAGCCCCCGCGCCGCGCCGCAAAGCCGCTGACGCACCCCGTCTGGCCAATTCCGGGCTGGCAACCGGGGGTCCTTTGGCCATCCGGGGGTGCGTCACGCTTCGGCGGCGCACCCGCCGCTCACCAAGGCCGGACTACCGGCGTACGGCGGCGATCGCGCGTTCCGCTCGCGACGTCTGCGACCCAACGAGGTACCAGGCGAGTGATCCGATCAGCGGCACGCAGATGATCGCCCCAAACCAAGCGATACGAGCCCACTCACCGACTGTGCGCGATCTCCATACCTCTGCGAAGGCCACGACTGTAAAGGCCGCGTAGCCGAGCAAGACGAGACCCGCGACCACGCCTATTCCGGTCGCTGTCGGTGACGAAAAGTCCAAGATTAATCTCCTTTAATTCGACGTGACGCTGAAATTGATCTTTAATGTATCAAGCGCTAAGCCGCCTCACACCTCAAAATCGACCAGGATCCGTGGATCCTCGTGGTCATTTTTGAGGTCTCACGCAAGGTGCCACAGGGCGTGGTACCGCAGGACGATGTGGCCGCGACCGATCGCCAATAGCGTCAGAGCCATGGAGCAAACAGCATGATCCACGCACAGAATCTCACCAAGCGCTACGGCGACCGGGTCGCACTCGACCACGTGTCGTTCGACGTGAAGCCCGGTATGGTCACCGGGTTCCTCGGGCCGAACGGCGCCGGCAAGTCGACCACGATGCGCCTCATCGTCGGCCTCGACCGCGCCTCCGAAGGAGACGTGACCGTCAACGGCAAGCACTACTCCGAGCACCGCGCCCCTCTTCGCGAGGTCGGCGTCCTGCTCGACGCGAAGGCCGTCCACCGCGGACGCAGCGCCTTCGACCACCTTCTCGCAATGGGTGCCACCCACGGCATCGGCAAGAAGCGCGTCGACGAGGTCATCGCGCTGACCGGCCTCGAGTCGGTCGCCAAGAAGCGTGTCGGCGGGTTCTCGCTCGGCATGGGGCAGCGCCTCGGCATCGCGGCAGCACTGCTCGGCGATCCGGCGACGCTGATCCTCGACGAACCGGTCAACGGTCTCGACCCCGAGGGCGTCGTCTGGGTGCGTAACCTCGCCAAGCACCTCGCTCGCGAGGGTCGCACGGTGTTCCTGTCGTCGCACCTCATGAGCGAGATGGCTCAGACCGCCGACCACATCATCGTGCTCGGTCGCGGCCGCGTCATCGCCGACGAGTCGGTCGACAAGGTGCTCGCCCGTGCCAAGGGCGACGGCGTCCGCGTCCGCACGCCCCAGGTCGCGGAACTCACTCCCCTCCTCAACACGGCAGGGGTCACCGTGACGGGAACCGCCGCAGACCTCCTCGAGGTGCACGGCCTCCCGTCGTCGCGCATCGGCGAGATCGCCGCCTCGCAGGGCCTCGTGCTGCACGAACTCACGCCGCTCGCCGGCTCCCTCGAAGACGCCTACATGGCGCTCACCGCCGACGAGGTGGAGTACCGCGACACCGCGGCCGCCCCCTCGACCGCCACCAAGAACCCGGAGGTCGTGCGATGAGCACCGCTACCGCTCCTGCACCCAGCCGCTCGTCGACGCACTTGACGCTGTCTCGATTGACGTTCGGCGGGATCCTCCGCTGCGAATGGATCAAGCTCCGCTCGCTGCGCTCCACCTTCTGGTGCTACCTGCTGATCCTGGTGCTGAACATCGGCTTCGCCGCGCTGGTGGCGTCGGTCGGTGTCGGAAGCGGCGGCGGGCCGGGTGACGGCTCGACGACATCCGCGGCGGCAGGATCCGGCATGGCCAACGCTACGGTCGCGGTCACTCTCGGAATCAACTTCACTGTGCTCATCGCCGCCGTGCTCGGCGCGCTGATGATCACCGGCGAATACGGCACCGGCATGATCAAGTCGACGTTCGCCGCCGACCCCCGCCGCACCGGCGCGCTGTTCGGCAAGGCGATCGTGTTCGGCGTCGTGACCTTCGTCGTCGGCCTCGTGTCGCTCGTCATCGCGACACTCGTCGCCACTCCCCTGCTCGACTCGGAGAGCAACATCTCGATCGATTGGTCTGACGGCAGCTTCTGGCTCGCCCTCGTCGGCGGGGCCGGGTTCTTGGCTCTCGCAGGGCTGATCTCGCTGTTCCTCGGCGCGATCATCCGGGCGAGCGCCGGTGGTATCGCGGCGGGCATCGGCCTTCTGTTTGTCATGCCGATCGTGCTCCAGATCTTCACCGGTCTGACGAGCGCGAAGTGGGCGGCGAACATCGCATCGTTCCTGCCGTCGAATGCGGGCGGACTCATGTTCGGCTACAGCGCCGGCGAGGCGAAGGTCGTCGACGGGATCGTCACACTCGATCAGTTCTTCGGGTTCCTGGTGATGGTCGGCTGGGTGATTCTCACGGGCATCCTCGCCGTGATCCTGGTGAAGCGCCGCGACGCCTAGCGCCTACGCCTCACGGCTGAGTATCGAGATCGCACTTGTGGTCGGGGACACCCGACGACAAGTGCGATCTCGGCGTTGAGGCACGCGGTGGGCGCGACAGGTGTCGGTCGTAGGCTGGACGCATGAGTCTCTACGACATCCCCGTCGACACCGCGACCGGCGACACCACGACGCTCGGCGCCTACGACGACAAACTGCTGCTGGTCGTCAACGTCGCCAGCCGCTGCGGGCTGACCCCGCAATACGGAGACCTCCAGCAGCTCCAGGAGAAGTATCGCGAGCGCGGCCTGCAGGTGGTCGGATTTCCGAGCAACCAGTTCAATGGCCAGGAGCCCGGCACGAACGCCGAGATCCAGGAGTTCTGTGTCGCGACCTACGGCGTCGATTTTCCGGTCTTCGCGAAGGTCGACGTCAACGGCGCCGATCAGCACCCGGTCTACGGCGAGCTGACGCAGGTCGCAGACGCGACGGGCGAGGCCGGCGACGTGGCCTGGAACTTCGAGAAGTACCTCGTCGCCCCCGGCGGCCGGGTCGTCGCCCGTGTTCGCCCGCAAGAGAGCCCCGCGGCCGACGAGTTCGTTGCTCTGGTCAAGGCGAACCTCCCCGCCTGACTCCAGCGAAGCGAAGCCGCGATGAGGGCGCAGGATCCGCTACACCGACCCCGACCCGGCCGATGCAGAGGGCTGCGCCTCGAGCGCCGACACCGCTGCCACCGCCGACACGCGCAGGAAGTCGAGCTTGTCGGCCGCGGACGAACCCACCGCGGCCGTGTACGCCACGATCCGGAGGTCCGACCCGGCGGCGCTGAACACGTCGCAGTCGAGCTCGATGTCGCCGACGAGCGGGTGCAGGATCGTCTTGCGCTCCGACTGGTGCTCGGAGACGGCGGCGGTCGCCCACATAGCGGCGAAGCGGGGGCTCGAGACGAGCAGGTCGTCGACCAGTCGTCGCACTGACTGGTCGTTCGGGTACCGCCCGTGCACCCCGCGCAGGTCGGCCACCAGCGAGCGTTGCAGATGCTCGGGGTCGCCGCTCGCCGACCGCACGGGATGCCCCTCCGGCCCGGCCAGGAGAGTGCCGCCGAACGACGCGCGCAGCAGGTTGCGCTCGCCCGCCGCCAGGGTGGAGGGGTTACCGAGCAGGGCCGCCCAGAGCGGACTCCAGGTGAGTAGCTCCCACGATGCGGTGAAGACTGCCACGGGGGTGGCTCCGAGGCGGGCGACGAGGCGCTGCACCCCGGGCGGGATGTGTCGCGGCAACTCGCCCCGCGACGGCGGCAGCAGGCCGGCGACGACGAAGAGGTGGTCGCGCTCCTCGCTGGTCAGCTGCAGGACACGGGCGATCGATGCGACGACCTGATCGGACGGGTTGCGAGACCGCCCCTGCTCCAGCCGCACGACGTAGTCGACGCTCAGCCCGGCGAGGGCGGCGAGCTCCTCGCGGCGCAGACCGGCGGCCCGGCGGTTGGGGCCCGCTGGCAGCCCGACGTCGGCCGGTGAGAGTCGATCGCGCCACGACTTGAGCAGGCCGGCGAGATCGCCGTGAGGATCCGACATGGTCACCATTGTCTCCCCGCCCGGCGTCGACAGGGTGGTACCGCGGGTCCGTCCCCTGACCGGAGCCTGGGCGACGCTCGGTGCGGGGCGCAGACTCGAACCATGACAACCACACTCATCTCAGGAGCCAACAAGGGTCTCGGCTACGAGACCGCCCGCCGCCTCATCGAGGCCGGCCACACCGTCTGGATCGGCGCCCGCGACACCGCCCGAGGACAGGCCGCCGCCGATGCTCTCGGCGCCCACTTCGTTCAGCTCGACGTCACCTCCGACGCCTCAGTCGATGCGGCCGTCGCGACGGTGAAGGCCGCCGGCGGCCTCGACGTACTCATCAACAACGCCGGCATCACCGGACCGCAGAAAGACGCTGCCGACATCGCCGGCGATGACGCCGCTCTCGTCTTCGGAACGAATGTCGTCGGGATCGTGCGGCTGACGCACGCCTTCCTCCCGCTGCTGACGGCCTCCGCGGCGCCGACCATCGTGAACGTGACCAGCGGTCTCGGATCCTTCGCTTCGGTGCACGACCCCGACCGCATCGAATCGACGGTCATCGCGCCGCTCTACACGGCCTCGAAGTCGGCCGTCACGATGCTGACGGTGCAGTACGCGAAGGCGCTGCCCGGGATCGCGGTGAACGCAGCCGACCCCGGCTATACGGCGACCGACCTCAACGGCAACTCGGGGCACCAGACCGTCACCGAGGGCACCGACGCCATCGTCGAGCTCGCCACCCGGGGTGCTGGCGCGCCGAGCGGCACCTTCATCGACCGCGACGGAGTGGCCGCCTTCTAAGGGTTGCGGGCTGTCGGAAGCACAACAGGTGCCGCCGACAGCCCGGAGTTGCGTGTTCACCTTCGTAGGCCACAATGTGCTCGTGACCAAGAAGATCGACACAGCCCTGAAAGATCTGACCAAGGCCCTCGAGAAGCACGCGCAGATCGTCGGCCTCAAGCCCGTCCCGCGCAAGAAGGCCGGCCGAGCCGCCGCCGAACTGCGCAGCGCGGCAGCCGCCTACGCGAACATCGTCGAGGCCAAGACCGGCCAGACGAACCCGTTCATCGACTTCCTCGACCCGGCGACGATCGACTCGCTGTCGAAAGAGCGCGAGCTCATCGTCGCGCACAAGGCGGCCGAAGACGACGCGCAGAAGAAATCGGAGAAGAAGTCCGACACCGTTGAGTCGAAAGCCGCCGATCGCGAGTAGCGCCTAGTCGGCTGCGGCTGCGGCTGCGGCGGCTGCGCTACAGCGTCCAGTCGACCATTGCGACGAAGCGGCTGCCGATGTCGTCGACCTCGGTGCGCGAGTACCCCTCGGCCGGCGCAGGGACCTCGTCCGCCCCATGGAAATCGCACGAGAGGTACGTCCACTCCGGCCACCACTTCTTGGGGCGCACGTCTTCGGAGAAGCCGCAGACGACGCACTCGAGGTGGGCCCAGACGGGCTTCTTGCCCGTGCGGTTGGCACGGGACTGCACGAGCCACGCCGGCGGATCCTGCTCGATAGCTGCCAGCTCGGTCTCGCTGAGGCGAGCCGGGATGCCGTGGCGCGTCGCCATCTCGAGGGGGATGTCGAGGCGGAGGGCGGCGTCGCGGCGTGTGGGCATCCGACCACTCTAGGCGGGTGGGCGTCCACGATCTGCTGATGCTGCAGGTGGCACGGCGCGACGCTGCTGCCGAATTTGAAGGAGAAACCTGCTGGCGAGGGCCGCCGATCCGCATGTTCTCGTCAGCAGGCCGCGGTTTTTCCTTCAAATTCGGACGAGGTCGCCCGGGCCCAGCCTCAGAGCCAGCGCCGCGACCGGAACACCCAGAAGAGGCCGAACCCGGCGGCGACCATCAGCAAGAGCGCGAACGGATAGCCGAAGCGCCAGCTCAGCTCGGGCATGTGCGTGAAGTTCATGCCGTAGATCGAGGCGATCAGCGTCGGCGTGAACAGGATGGCCGCCCACGACGAGATCTTCTTGACCTCCTCGTTCTGCTGGATGCTCTGATCGGTCTGCCGACGCGTGACGATGGTCGCGTGCACGGTCAGCGCGTTGTCGAGGATCGCCCGGAACGACGAGACCCGCTCGACGATGAGCAGCGTGTGGTCTTGCACGTCGCGGAGCGAGCGCTGCAGCTCGACGTCGACGCCGTACTTCTCGCTGCCGCGCTGCAGCCCGTCGAGCATCTTCACGAGCGGAACGACGGCGCGCTGAAAGTTGATGACCTCGCGCGACAGGTTGTAGATGCGCTCCGAGAGGCCGGTGCTCTCCTCGTTGAAGAGGTCGTTCTCGATCTCGTCGATGTCGTTCTCGAGGCCCGCGATGACGGGTTCGTACTCGTCGACCACCTGGTCGAGGATCGCGTAGAGGACCGCTTCGGGGCCGAGCGCCAGCAGATCGGGCGATGCCTCCATGCGGTGGCGCACCTTCATCAGGTCGGGCGACTCGGCGTGACGGATCGTGACCACGAACTCCGGGCCGAGGAAGATGTGCAGCTCGCCGAACTCGACGGTCTCTTCGCTGTCGATGTAGCGGGCGGGGCGGAGCACGGCGAAGAGGATGTCGTCGTACCGCTCGAGCTTTGCGCGCTGATGGCCGAGCAGGGCGTCCTCGACGGCCAACGGGTGCAGGTCGAACTCGGCCGCAACCGAGCGAATCTCCTGCGGACTCGGCCGATAGAGGCCGATCCAGCCCATGCCGCCGCCCTCGTGCATGAGCCGGTAGGTCTCTTCGAGGCTCGCGGGGGTCTGGGTACGTTTCCCGGCGACGTACACGCCGTTGTCGATCAGTGGCATGCCGACCAGGATGCCCCCTGCGGGTGAACGGCGCGTGGGTGGCGCGCCGCGGGTGGGCGGCTGCGGCGACTGGGTAGCGTCGAGCCATGGCGGACGTGTACCTGATCGACCTCGACGCCGCGAGCGCGCCACCGGAGGGTGCGTCGACCCCGCTCGACGCGGCAGAACGAGAACGAGCGGGGCGATTCCGCGACGAGCGCGACCGGCGGCGGTACATCGCGGCGCACATCGCTCTGCGGGAGGTTCTCGGCGAGACGCAAGGGTGCGACCCGGCGAGCGTTCGGATCCTGCGCGCGCCCTGCGTCGTCTGCCTCGAACAGGACCACGGCAAGCCGTTCGTCGACGGCGGCCCCTACTTCAACCTGTCGCGATCGGGTCGGTGGGCACTGATCGCGATCGCCGACGAGCCGGTCGGCGTCGATGTCGAAGAACCGCAGGATCCGGGGCGCCTCGACGCAATCCGGGCCGACGTCCTTGCGCCGGGTGAGACGACGAGCGGCACCCCCGACGACCTGCTCCGCATCTGGGTGCGGAAGGAAGCGCAGCTCAAGGCGTCCGGAGACGGTCTCACACGGTCGATGGCGTCGTTCTCGGTCGACCCCCGTGTGGTCGACCTCGTGTTGCCGCACGGGCTGGTGGGCGCGGTCTGGTTCACGAGCGAGACACCCGCGACCACTAGGGTGCGACACCGATGAACACCTTCGAAGGCGGCCCGGGTCTTCTGCTGGGCACCGCGCGCACCCCACCGACCCGCACCCTGATCGCCGTGCTGCGGCAGACCGTCGCCGCTTTTCCCGAGGCGTCGGCGCTCGAAGACGACCGCGGCGCTCTGAGCTACCGCGAGCTCGCGGCCCAGGTGCGGGCCGCGGCCGGCGTTCTGACGGCGGCCGGAGTCGTGCGAGGCGACCGAGTCGGCGTACGCATGCCGTCGGGCGACCGCTTCCTGTACATCGCGATCCTCGCGGTGCTGACGGCCGGTGCCGCCTACGTGCCGGTCGACGCCGACGACCCGGAGGAACGCGCGACTCTCGTCTTCGGCGAGGCCGGCGTGGTCGGAGTGATCGGCGCCGGGGGCCGGTTCGAACCGACCGGTCAGGGCACGGAGACACCGGGACGAGCTCGCCCCGCGGCGATCTTCGCGCAGGACGCCCCGCACCGCAGCACGGCCGACGTGACCGATCCGGCGCTGGCCGCGCAGGCCCCGACGCCCGACGATGACGCCTGGATCATCTTCACCTCGGGCTCGACCGGAACCCCCAAGGGTGTCGCGGCGAGCCACCGGTCGGCCGCCGCGTTCGCGGACGCCGAGGCCCGCATGTTCCTCGCGGGCGACGGCGTCGACCCGCTCGGACCGGGCGACCGTGTGCTCGCCGGATTGAGCGTCGCCTTCGACGCCTCGTGCGAAGAGATGTGGCTGGCCTGGCGGAGCGGCGCCTGCCTCGTGCCCGCACCGCGCTCGCTCGTCCGCACCGGAGCCGACCTCGGGCCCTGGCTCGTGCTGCACGGAATCACCGTCGTCTCGACCGTGCCGACGCTCGCCGGGCTCTGGCCCGCCGAGGCGCTCGAGAGCGTGCGGCTGCTGATCTTCGGCGGCGAGGCGTTGCCGCCCGACATCGTGGACCGGGTCGCCGGCGACGGTCGCGAGGTCTGGAACACCTACGGTCCCACCGAGGCCACCGTCGTCACGACCGGCTCGCTCGTGCTGCCGGGCGAGGTCGTGCGCATCGGCCTGCCCCTGGACGGCTGGGACGCCGCGGTCGTCGACAGCGACGGCAGGCCCGTCGCGGAGGGCGAGGTCGGCGAGCTGATCATCGGCGGGGTCGGGCTCGCTCGTTACCTCGACCCGGCAAAAGACGCCGAGAAGTACGCCCGCCACGAGGCGCTCGGCTGGGAGCGCGCCTACCGCTCCGGCGACCTCGTCCGCTTCGAGCGAGCGGGTCTGGTGTTCCAGGGCCGCGCCGACGATCAGGTCAAGGTCGGCGGTCGCCGCATCGAGCTCGGCGAGATCGAAGCCGCGCTGCTCGCCCTCGCGGGAGTGGGCGGAGCGGCCGCGGCCGTGCGCACCACCGACGCCGGCAACCGGATCCTGGTCGGGTATCTCGCAGTTCAGGATCCCACGGGGTTCGACCGCAGCGCAGCTCTCGACCGCCTGCGCGACGAGCTGCCCGCAGCCCTCGTGCCGCTGCTCGCCCTGGTCGAGGGCGACCTCCCGACCAAGACGTCCGGCAAGATCGACCGCGACGCACTGCCGTGGCCGCTCCCCGCGACAGGCCCGACGGCAACGGGCACGGCCGGAGCGGCCGACGGGGCGAGTGACGGGATGACGCCCGACGAGCAGCTGCTGGCCGCCGACTGGCAGGCGGTGCTGGGGCTCGCCGTGACCGACCGCGACGTCAACTTCTTCGACCTCGGGGGCGGATCCTTGGCTGCCGCGCAGCTCGTCGCCCGAATTCGCGAGCGCGACCCGGAGTTCACCGTCGCCGAGATCTACGCGCTGCCCCGGTTCGGCGCGATGGCCGACGAACTCGCTCAGCGCGGCGGAAGCGACGAACTCGCTCAGCGCGGCGGAAGCGCGGCCGTGAACGACGACTACCACCGGCCCGCGCCGACTCCCCTGCGCATGCAGTGGGTGCAGACGGTGCTCGGTCTTCCGCTGCACATTCTGAGCGGCATCCGCTGGCTCACGTATGCGTTGACTGCGTCGACCGTGCTGCGCTCGGCCGACCCCGCTGGATTCGCCTGGCTGCCAGGCGTGAGCTGGATCGTCGTCGCGGTGCTGCTGCTCGTGTTCGTCACCCCGCTCGGCCGAATGGCGATCTCAGTCGTCGCAGCGCGTCTGCTGCTGCGCGGAGTCCAGGCGGGCGATCACCCGCGCGGCGGCGGCGTGCACCTGCGGCTGTGGCTGGCCGAGCAGGTCGCGCATCAGATCGGCGCCGTCGGCCTCGCCGGAGCGCCGTGGATCAGCTACTACGCGAGAGCCCTCGGCGCGAGGATCGCGCCCGACGTCGACCTGCACGCCCTGCCACCCGTCACCGGCCTGTTGCGGGTCGGCCGGGGCGCCTCCATCGAACCCGAGGTCGACCTCTCGGGCTACTGGATCGACGGCGACGTCGTGCGGATCGGCGCCATCAGGATCGGCGCCGGGTCGACCGTCGGAATGCGCTCCACCCTGCTTCCCGGCACTCGGATCGGCAAGAACGCCTCGGTGGCGCCCGGTTCCGCCGTCTTCGGCCGCGTGCCCTCCGGCCAGGAATGGGCCGGCTCCCCCGCAGCCAGGGTCGGCAAGAACCGTGCCTGGTGGCCCGCCGACCGGCCGTCCGCGCCCAAGCGCTGGTTCGCCGCGTACGGGCTGTCATCACTCGTGCTGTCGATGTTGCCGGTGGCGTCGCTCGCGGCCGGCGGGGCTGTGCTGGCAGTCGGTGTCGCCGGATCCTCGTCTCTCTCCGATGCCTTCTGGCGCGCTCTCGCCTGGCTCGTGCCAGCCACGCTGCTCGCCGGCTTCACGGCCGCGGCGCTCGTCGTCGGGCTCGTGCGGCTGCTCGGTCTCGGCATCTCGGAGGGGTCGTTCCCAGTGCGCTCGCGCGTCGGCTGGCAGGTCTGGAGCACCGAGCGGCTGCTCGACCTCGCCCGCACGTTCCTCTTCCCGCTCTATTCGAGCCTGTTCACGCCCGTCTGGCTGCGCCTGCTCGGTGCCCGGGTCGGCCGCGACGTCGAAGCTTCGACCGTGCTGCTGCTGCCCGCGATGACGACGATCCGCGACGGGGCCTTCTTGGCCGACGACACCCTCGTCGCCTCGTACGAACTCGGCGGCGGCTACCTGCGGGTCGCCCGCGCCGAGATCGGCGAGCGGGCGTTCCTCGGCAACTCGGGCATGACCGGCCCAGGGCACCGGGTACCGAAAGACGGCCTGGTCGCCGTGCTCTCGGCGGCGCCCCGCAAGTCGAAGGCCGGATCGTCGTGGCTCGGCTCACCCGCCGTCCGCCTCCGCCGCACCGTCGCCGTCGTCGACGAGGCGCGCACGTTCCGGCCGCCCGCTCGCATCCGGGCCGCGCGCGTGCTGTGGGAGCTCGGGCGCGTGGTTCCCGTCATCGTCACCTGCCTCGTCGGCCTGGCACTCCTGTTCGCGCTCCTCGGCCTGGTCGACGCCCTCGGGGTCGGCTGGACCGTCGCGCTCTCGGGTGCCGTCATGCTCGCGACCGGGGCCGTCGCCGCTCTGATCGCGACCGCGGCTAAATGGGCTCTTGTCGGCCGCATCCGCGTCTCGGAGAAGCCGCTCTGGTCGAGTTTCGTGTGGCGGAGCGAGGTGGCCGACGTGTTCGTCGAGCTGTGCGCTGCCCCCTGGTTCGCCCAGCCCGCCGCAGGCACACCTGCTCTCGTCTGGTGGCTGCGGTCGCTCGGAGCGTCGATCGGCAAGGGCGTCTGGACCGACAGCTACTGGCTTCCCGAGGCCGACCTCGTGCGCCTCGGCGACGGAAGCACCGTGAATCGCGGCTGCGTTGTGCAGACGCACCTCTTTCATGATCGAATCATGAGCATGGACACCGTCACCCTCGACGCCGGAGCGACCCTCGGGCCGCACAGCGTCGTGCTCCCCGCCGCCCGCATCGGAGCCGACGCCACCGTCGGCCCGGCCTCCCTCGTGATGCGCGGCGAGGGTGTGCCCGTGGGCAGCCGCTGGTCGGGCAACCCGATCGGCCCGTGGCGCGAGGTCCGCTTCGCCGACTACCACGCCGTCACCCAGTGAGCCTTTCGCACACCTACCTTCCTGACAGCGGAAACCCGGGGTATCGGACGATCTCGTACGACCTCGACCTGTCGTACAGGGTCGCCACGAACCGGCTCGAGGCAACAGCTACCATTCGCGCCGTGGCCCTGGCCGACCTGCGTCGCGTCACCTTCGACTTCGTGCGCCTGCGCGCCTCCAAGGTCAAGATCGACGGCTCTCGGGCTCGCCACTCGCAGACCACCGCGAAGCTCGCCGTCGTGCCCGCCTCGCCGATTGCCGCGGGGGAAGAGTTCGTGGTCGCCGTCGACTACGCCGGAGCTCCCGCGCCCCGCTCGAGCACCTGGGGCACCGTGGGCTGGGAGGAGCTCACCGACGGCGTCATCGTGGCGTCGCAGCCGAGCGGCGCGCCCACCTGGTTCCCCTGCAACGACGACCCCGCCGACAAAGCCAGCTTCAGGATCCGGATCGCCACCGAGCAGTCGTACATCGCCGTCTGCAACGGCGAACTGCAGGGGCGCACGACGCGCTCCGGCAAGACCACGTGGGAGTACCGGCAAGACGAGCCCACCTCCACCTACCTCGCGACCGTGCAGATCGGTCGCTACGAGCTCGTGCCGGTGGCGTGGGGCGGAGTCCCGGGTGTACTCGCCGGGCCGCCCGCCCTCCGCTCGAGGATCGGCCACGACTTCGGCCCCGTCGGCGACATGATGACGCTCTTCGCCTCGCGCTTCGGGCCCTACCCGTTCCCCTCCTACACGGTCGTGGTCACCGACGACGAGCTCGAGATCCCGCTCGAAGCCCAGGGCCTCGCCATCTTCGGCGCGAACCACGCCGACGGCCGCTCCGGCTCCGACCGCCTCATCGCGCACGAGCTCGCCCACCAGTGGTTCGGCAACAGTGTCGGTGTCGCCTCCTGGGGCGAGATCTGGCTCAACGAGGGCTTCGCCTGCTACGCCGAGTGGCTCTGGTCGGAGGAGTCGGGGCGCGCGACGGCGGCGTCGCTCGCGGCCTCCACTCACGCGCGCCTGTCGCGCCTGCCCCAGGACATCGTGGTGGGCGACCCCGGCCCCGCGCTCATGTTCGACGACCGTGTCTACAAGCGTGGTGCCCTGACGCTCGCCGCTCTGCGCGGGGTCGTCGGCGACTCTCGTTTCTTCGCGATCCTGCGAGCCTGGACGGACACCCACCGCCACGGCACCGCGACCACGAGCGACTTCGTGGCGCTGGCGTCGGCTACGGCGGGCGAGCCGCTCGCGGGGCTGTTCGACGCGTGGTTGGCGCGGGAGGCGTTGCCGGCGCTGGGCTAGGGGTGTGCGGGTGCGGGTGCGTGTGTGCGTGCGGGTGCGGGTGCGCGTGCGGGTGCACGTGCGGGTGCAGGTGCGTGTGCGGTTGCATGCGCGGTTTTCAGGCATGCAGACGCGGGCGTGCGTGGCGGTGCGGGACTCCGTGGGGCGCGCGCCCACACTACTGATGCGCGAACGCCGGGCGCGGATCCTCGTGGCCTGCCCGGTTTTCAGGCATGCAGGCGCAGCGCCCGCACCCTCACGCAGAAGTACGAGGCGCACGCGCCCACACTCCTGACGCGCGAACGCCGCGCACACATCAGGCATGCAGGCGCAGCGCCCGCACCCTCACGCGGAAGTACGTGGCGCACGCGCCCGCACTCCTGACGCGCGAACGCCGCGCACACCTCAGGCATGCAGGCGCGGGCCCGCACGCTCACGCGGAAGTACGAGGCGCACGGGCCTACACTCCTGACTCGCGGACGCCGCGCACACCTCAGGCATGCAGGCGCCGGCACGCACGCTCATGTGGAAGTACGAGGCGCACGCGCCCAGACTCCTGATGCGCGAACGCCGCGCACACATCAGGCATGCAGGCGTTCAGCCCGCACGCTCATGTGGAAGTACGTGGCGCACGCGCCCGGACTCCTGATGCGCGAACGCCGCGCACACATCAGGCATGCAGGCGAAGGCGAGCGCGCCGGGGCGAGAGTGTGGAGCACCCGCGACTGAACTCCTGCTGCGCAAACGTCGGGCGCGGATCCACGTGGCCTGCCCGGTTTTCAGGCATGCAGGCGTTGAGCCCGCACCCTCACGCGGAAGTACGAGGCGCACGCGCCCACACTCCTGACCCGCGAACGCCGCTCGCACATCAGGCATGCAGGCGCAGGCGAGCGCGCTCACGCGGAAGTAGGTGGCGCACGCGCTCACACTCCTGACGCGCGAACGCCGCTCGCACATCAGGCATGCAGGCGGAGGGCGAGCGCGCCGGGCGAAAGTGTGGAGCACCCGCGACTGATCTCCTGATGCGCGAACGCCGGGCGCGGATCCTGAGCCCCTGCTGCGGCTGCGGCTGCAAATTCGAAGGAAAAACAGGCGCGCAGAGACGCAGAATCAAGGATCCGGCGGGGTTGCGAACGCGGACCTCCTTCAAATTTGCAAACCGAAGCAAGAAAGGGCGCATCTACAGCACCTTCTCGAAGCAGATGCTGAACGGGATCGTCGTGATGTACGGGTCGTAGGTGGGGATCGGGGTGTACCCGGAGCGCTCGTACAGCCGCACGGCGTCGGGCTGCATGTCGCCGGTCTGCAGGATGATGCGCGACGCCCCACCGGCCCGCGCGGCCGCCTCGAGTTCGGCCATGAGGCGCGCGCCAATGCCCGAGCCGCGGCGTGACGAGTCGACGATGACTCGCTTCATCTCCCAGTCGCCGCGCAGGTCGCGGAGTGCAGCGTGCCCGACCGGAACACCGTCGGCGTCGCTGATCAGGATGGTGACGAAGACGCCAGCCGGATCGACCGACAGCGCCCGGTGCAGCGCGGCCTCCTGCTCGGGAGTTTTCCCGGCGTCGCGGCCGGCGTACCGGATGCTCATCTCGGCGTCCATGTCGGCGCGGAGGCGTTCGGCGCGGGGATCGTTCCACTCGACGTGCTCGACCCGAAGCGACGAGCCGGAGGCGGTGGGGGCGGGGTTCTGTGCGGCAGTACTCACCCGACTATTCTGCCGCGTCCGGTCGAGGTACTCACCGCACGCAGACGCCGAACGGACTACCCGACCCGCCGCGGCAGGCCTGGTAGTCCGTTCGGGGTCGCTAGGCCCTAGCGGACAGAGACCAACTCAGGATCCGCGGCCACCCCGACCTCGACCGACGCCTGCTCCCGACGCATGATGCCCGAGGGCAGCAGCGCCGCGAGCAGCGCCGATCCGAGCAGCACGCTCGCTCCGACCAGCACGGCCGGCACAGCCGCCGACACGTAGCCGGTCGGGGTGAGCTCGCCGCCCGCCCCGACGAACACCGCGGTGAGCACCGCGATGCCGAGCGCCACGCCAATCTCGCGCAGTGTGGAGTTCGTTCCGGTGGCCTTGGCGTGATCGGCCGGGGCCATGTTGATGAGCACGGCCGTCGAGATCGGCGCGAAGACGAGGCCCATGCCGATTCCGGCGAGCACGAATCCGGGCAGCAGCGTGAGGTAGGCGACGTCGGCGTTCATCGTGAGACCGATCTCGAAGAGGCCAGCCGAGAGGAACAGCAGCCCAACCACGATCAAGAGCCGCGTGCCGACGCGCGGCGCGATGATCCCTGTGAGCGGGGCGACCACCATCGGCGCCAGTGTCCAGGGCATCGTCGCGATTCCGGCCTCGAGCGGCGACTCTCCCTGCACCACCTGCAAGAACTGGATCAAAATGAAGACCGCGCCGAAGGCCCCGAAGCTGAAGGTCATGGCCACGAGGTTCGCAAGGGTGAAGCTGCGGTCGCGGAAGAGGCGGAGCGGAAGCAGCGGAGCCTCGACCCTTGACTCCCACACCACGAAGGCGATGAGCAATGCGGCGCCGGCGATGAGGGCTGCCAGCACCTCGGTGCTCGACCAGCCCGCGTCGTTGCCGCGGACGACCCCGTAGACGACCCCGAGGATCCCGGCACCCGCGAGCAGCACACCCACGACGTCGGCTCGAACCCGCTCCCCCACCGTGTTCGGCAGCGCGTAGAGGGCGAGTGGCACGGCGATGATGCCGATCGGTACGTTCAGCCAGAAGATCGACTCCCAGCTCCAGCTCTCGACCACGGCACCGCCGATCAACGGGCCGAGGGCGACGCCGAGGCCCGAGACGCCACTCCAGATTCCGATGGCCACGGGCCGCGCCTTGTCGGACACGGAACCGACGAGGAGGGTGAGCGAGAGCGGCATGACGGCGGCGGCTCCGGCCCCTTCGAGGGCGCGCCAGGCGATGAGCATCTCGGAGGAGGTGCTGAGAGCGGCGAGCGCCGACGCCACGGTGAAGACGACGATGCCGCCGACGAAGAGGTGCCGTCGACCGAACCGGTCGCCGAGGCTGACGGCCAGGAGCATGAGAGCGGCGAACGAGAGCGTGTAGGCATTCGTGATCCACTGCAGGCTCTCGACCGAGGAGCCGAGCTTCTCGTGAATGACGGGCAGGGCGCTGGTCACCACGAGGTTGTCGAGGGTCGCCATGAACATCGGCAGGGAGGCGGCGACGAGCGCGAGCCAAAGGGGAATGCGGCGGGTGCCGGACAGTGTGGTCACGATGTTCTCCTGGGGAGCTACGGGCCGGGAGGTTGTAATCGGATGATTACTAATCGGCTGATGCCTAGACACTAAGTAATCGACTGATAACCTGTCAAGTATGAATTCGACGTCGGCAGCCCCCACGACCGAGACGCGCATGTCAGCTGCGGATCGCCGCGAGCAGATCCTCGACGTCGCAACCGGGCTCTTCGGCGATCGCGGCTTCCATGGCACGACCACCGACCAAGTAGCGCAGGCCGCGGGGATCAGCCAGCCCTACGTCGTGCGCATGTTCGGCACGAAAGAGAAGCTGTTCCTCGAGGTGCTCGACCGCGCCCTGGGGCTGCTGCTGCAGACGTTCCGCCGGATCCTGGAGTCCCCCGCGGGCGACGACGATCGCCCGATGCAGGCACGACTCGGCAGCGGCTACGTCGACCTCCTCGGAACGCGCGGGGTCCACCGCACACTGCTGCACGCGTTCGTATCGGGCAACGATCCCGTGATCGGCGCCGCCGCACGACGGGGCTTCGTCGACATCTACCGCTTCCTGCGCGACGAGGCGAAGTTCACCCCGGCGGAGGTCGAGGTGTTCCTCTCGCAGGGAATGCTCTTCAGCGTGCTGCTCGGCATCGAGCTGCCGGCGGCGTTCGGGCAGGATCCGGATGCCGACGAACTCATGCAGGTCGCCTTCGCGGACAAATGCGGGGTCGTGCTCGAAATGGCCGGTCCGGGCACGGCACGCTGAGGCACACCGGATGACGTTCCTGTGAACGCGGCGGGTTCCTGAACGCCACACCCCTCGCGAGAGGCAAGAATGTCGGAATGGAACCCGATTTGAGAATCGTCAGCTACAACCTCCGCGAGCACCTCGCGATCGGTGAGCTGACAGCACTCGTCGAGGCTCACTCGATGGATGTGCTCTGCTTGCAGGAGTGCGACAGCACCGACATCCCCGACGAGATCCTCGGCCTGAAACTTGCCGCGTCGACGAAGACGAACCGCCTGGGGCTTGCCCTCTACTACCGCGAGAGCCGCTTCGAACTGCTCGGCACGAGTCTCTTCGCCCTGATGAAGTCGATGCACGACCGCGTCATGGCGCCGGCCCACGAGCGCCTTCTTGCCGCACGACTGCGCGATCTGCACACCGGTGAAGAGATCGTGGTGGCCGACTTCCATGCCGCGCCGCTCACCGCGTCGAATGGCCTGCGCCGCAAGCAGATCGGCCTGGCTCACGAGAAGCTCAAAGAGCTCGCCGACGGCGTGCCGACTGTGATGGTCGGCGACTTCAACTACCCCTGGTTCCGCAAGGGGCTGCGGAAGCATCTCCAGAAGACCGGGTACGAGCTCTCGATCACCGACGAACCGACCTACGCGCGGTCGGGCTTCAGCGGCCACTTCGACTTTGCCACGACGATGGGGATGCAGATCGCCGGCGTGCTCTCTCTGCCCCAGGGCAAGTCGGATCACCGGCCGATCCTGCTGCTCGCGACCGTCGCAGAAAAGGTGTGAACGCTCACATACCGAGCGGAATGTTTAGCCAGGTATGTTGCAGTGGTCCGGTAATCTGATTACCATCGGAGGACGCCACTGATCCGGCGGTGGCGGGAGCTCTTTTATTCGGGTAAGAGACTCCCGCCTTTCTCTTTGCACCGGTAAGCCGTCGCGTCTGCACCGTCGGGCGCCGCGAGAACACGCCGATCGGCGCCGCGTGTACTGTCTGGAACGCCCACGTCCATCCCGCCCGACGACGTCGGCTCTGAGGGCATTCGACTGAAGGACGCCATGGCCGACGACAAGATCTCGCGGACTCTGTTGCGCGAGCAGGTCCTCGTCACGATCAGTACCGCCATTCTCGACGGAACCCTGCTGCCCGGTGAGCGCCTCCGCGACGACGAGTTGACCGCCTGGCTCGGCACCAGCCGCGCACCCATTCGGGAGGCCCTCGATCAACTGGCCGACATCGGCCTGGTCGAGATGGCGCCCAACCGGTTCACGAAGGTCGCCGTGATTTCGCCGCGCCTGTACGCCGAGAGTGCGGCCGTCTGGTCAGCCATGGTCACGCGCGGAATGTACTGGGGCATTCTCCGATTTCCCGCAGACCACCTGCCCGAAGTCGAGGCGATCAATGCCGAGCTCGCCCACGCTGTACCGGCCGAGTTCCCGCCCGGCCCGACCCCGGTCGATCGCTTCGTCGCCGCAGTACTGAAGCACTGCGACAACCAGGTGCTCCTCGAGAGCATCCGCGCTCACGACCCCCTGCTCGCACTCGGGGTCAACCGCTTCAAGGATTCGATGGACGCCGCCCCCATCCACGCCTTCTTCGTCGGGCTGATCCGTCGATGCCGCGACCACGACGTCGAGGGCTTCGAGGCAGACATGCGCGTGTTCCTCGACGGGCCGATGACGAGCTTCATGGCCCGGGTCTCCGGGTACGACGACGCCGACGAGTACGAGAAAGACCGCAATGCCGGTACCCTCCGCTGACCCCGCCGCGCCGTCCCCGCGTCGCCTCCTGACCAATGACGTCTTCGAGCGCCTCCGCGACGACATCGTGCGGGGCCGGCTCGAACCCGGCCAGCGCCTGCACGATCAGGAGCTCGCGGCCCGGCTCGGCCTCTCGCGCGCGACCGTCCGAACAGCCCTCCTGCGCCTGAAGCACGTCGGCCTCGTCGAGGCGGTGCCGAACCTCTACACGCGGGTCACGCCCCTCGACCTCCGCCGGTATCTCGACACGCAAGACACCGCGTCGGCCCTCTACCTCTTCGCCGTCCGCTTTGCCACGCCCATCCTCTCGGACGAGAGCATCCACCGGCTCCAGACCTGGGTCGCGCAACTCGGCAGCACCCGCACCGACCCCCGGGTCATCGACCGCGAGACGATCTTCACCGGCGCCGTGTTCGAGGGATTCTTCCGGGTGTTCCTCGACACGCTAGACAACGGTCCTCTCGACCGGACGCTGGCGCGACTCCGCCCGCACCTCGAGCGCATGTTCGGACTGTTCTCCGAGTTCCTCCCGGCCGAGACGATCGACACCGCCTTCCGTCGCGCCGTCGAGGGTGCCGCCGCCCGTGACCCCGAAGCCGCCACCCTGGGGGTGCACCTCTTCCTCGAGGAGGCGCTCGGCGACTTCCACCGGCGGATCCGCGAGCTCCCCGAGTTCGCTGGCGCCTGACGCCTCTCCTTCGAATTTGAAGGAGAAACGCAGGGCAGACCCCCGCCGATCGGCATGAACCGGCTCCCGGCCGCGGGTTTTTCCTTCCAATTTGCAGCCGGGGCCCGCGCGAGGCCGATTGTGTACGCGTGTGACGCCTCCCGTGAGCTCCCGAGGCGCTTCGGCTAGCCTGCCAAGACGCGACAAGCCCACCAGCACGCCGACCCACGCCAGAGAGCCGAGTAGCCCATGACCAGCCCGACCTTCGACTTCGAGACCCGCCAGATCCACGCGGGCACCGCACTCGACAGCGACTTCGGCGCTCGGCTTCCCCCGATGTACCAGTCGGCCGGGTTCGTCTTCGACTCGTTCGACGACGGGCGCGGACGCTTCGACGGGTCGGTGCGCGCGGCGGCCTATGCCCGCACCGACAACCCCACCAACGCGGCTGTGGCGAGGCGCCTGGCCGACCTCGAGGGCGGCGCCGGCGCCCTCCTGACCGCGAGCGGCACCGCGGCGATCGCCCTCACGCTCAACGCACTCGCCGTCTCGGGCGACCACGTGCTCGCGACCGCCAGCCTCTATGAAGGCACACGCACACTGTTCTCGAACAGCTTCGCCCGCCAGGGCATCGAGATCGAGTTAATCGACGCCGACGCTCCCGACGAGGTCTGGCAGAACGCGATCCGGCCGACCACCAAGGCGCTGTTCACCGAGACGATCCCCAACCCGAAGAACGACGTCGTCGACCTGGAACGTCTCTCGCGCATTGCGCACGAGGGCGGCTTCCCCCTCATCGTCGATAACACCGTCGCGACGCCCTACCTCAACCGTCCGATCGAACACGGTGCCGACCTCGTGATCCACTCCACCTCGAAGTGGCTGTCCGGCCACGGGGCCGTTCTCGGCGGCGTCGTCGTCGACTCGGGCACGTTCGACTGGGTGTCGCAGGCGTCGCGCTTTCCGCAGATCGCAAGCCCGAGTGCCCGGGGGGTCGCCTCGTTTGTCGACCGCTTCGGATCCTTGGCCTTCTTGACCTACCTCCGCAGCGTCACGGCGCTCGACTACGGCCCCACGCTGCCCGCCACCAGCGCATTCATGCTGCTGCAGGGCATCGAGACGCTGTCGCTCCGCATGGACCGCCACGTGGCGAACTCGCTGGCGCTCGCACAGTGGCTCGAGCACCACGACCTCGTCACGAACGTCGACTACCCGGGTCTCGTCGGCAGCCCGTACTACGCCAGGGCCCAGCGGTATCTTCCGCAGGGCCAGGGTGCCGTGGTGACGTTCGATCTCGTAGGGGGCATCGAGGGATCGAAGGCGTTCATCGATTCGCTCGAGCTCATCAGCAAGATGACGCACCTCGGCGACGTGCGGACGCTCGCGATTCATACCGGGTCGACGATCCACGGGCACCTGACCGAAGAAGAGCGCCTCGGCCGTGGCATCACGCCGGGCACCATCCGGCTGTCGGTCGGGCTCGAGAGCGTGCGCGACCTGCGACGCGAACTGGAGCGGGCCCTCGAGGCCGTCCGCGTGGTCGTCGCGGGGCAGGGCGAGGCTTCGCAGGGTCAGGCTTTTCAGGGTCAGGGCTCGCAGGGCGAGGCTTCGCAGGGCGAGGGCTCGCAGGGCCAAGGCCCGCAGGGCGAGGCTTCGCAGGTCGACGACGAGCAGGATCCGGCGGCTGACGCCGCCTGAGGCTCAGCGTCTAGTAGCTCCTGGTCCGTACCTCGGACCCGAACGGCCGCGTCGACAGCGGCAGGGTGACGGGCACGAACGCGGCGCGCGCGAGGCGGTATGTTGCCCAAACGAAGATCACGATCAGCAGCAGGTTGCGGACGGTGAGCAGCAGCGCCGTGCCGACACCCCCGGCGAGCAGATCGTCGTACAGCACCGGGTAGACCAGCGTCGTCAGCACGCAGACGATGACCAGGACCGCACCGGGAAAACGCCACTCCGACCGCTTCGTCATCAGCCCGACGGCGACGATCGGGGTGAGCCACAGGACGTACTGCGGCGATCCGACCTTGTTGAAGACGATGAAGGCCGCGGCGAGACCGAGAGCACCGAGCAGAACGAGATCGAGCTCCCGGCCCAGCGGCTTCGCGAAGGCCGAGAGCCGACGCGTGGCAAGCGCGAGCAGGACGAGCAGGGCCACCATGACCACGACCATGATGAGCGTGCCGTTCGAGATGAGCCAGGAGTCGCCCGGCCCGGTGACCTCCTCGGTGACCAGCTTGTGGTCGTGATAGATGTGCGCGCCGGGAACGCCGGCAACCGTCATCCACAGCCACGGGGCCGCGAACGGCGCCTCGATCTGCAAGCCGCGTGAGCCCTGCTCGCCGACGAAGCTCGTGAGGTAGCGGGCTCCTCCCGCGGCGAGGACCACACCGACGACGACGGCGCTGGTCAGGATCCCGGTGACGAGAGCGATCCACCGTTTCGACGAGGCGATGACCATCGCGAGCACGACGGCGGCCGGCCAGACCTTGATCCAGGTGGCGGCAGCGAGCAGAAAGCCTGCCACGCGAGGCCGAGCTGTGACGACGAGCAGTGCCACCACGACAGCCGGCCCGACGAGCCCCTCCAGCCGCATCAGGGCGACCGGTGCCAGGATCGCGATCGTCGCGACCCAGAACCACGGAGCGGTGAGGTCGTGACGCCGCTTCGACTTGTCGAGCAGCAGCCACAGTGCGACACCGTTGACGACCGCCATGAGCACGAGCCACACGACCTGGTACAGCCCGAATCCGAGCACAGCCGGGATCAGCATGGGCACCAGCGCTCCGGCCGGGTACACCCAGTCGTGGTCGAAGACGGGCCAGTCGCCCGTGAAGATCGCGTGGTGCATCCAGCCCTGGTACACCGACACGTCGCCGCCGGCCGTGCCCCGGAATGTGAACGGCAGCGTGCCGACGAACACGGCGATATGCACCGCCGCGAAGACGATCCAGATCAGCAGGGGCGATCGGGAGGCGCGGGCGAGAAGCACCATTCGAGTGTAGGTGCTTGCGGCTACGGTCGGGTTCGGGGCGGGCTGCCCTGGACCTGTCTTGCTGGGCTCGGCGTCGGCGTCGCGGCCGCCGCAGGCCGACTGCAGCCGCGAAACCGCCAGTCGGCCCCGACACCAGAAAACGGGCACGACACCGCCGAAAGACGGCGCCGTGCCCGAAAGGTGGCGTCAGGCGCAGAGGCGCGCTACAGGCCGCGAGCCAGGCGGAAGTACGCCGCGTTCCACTGCACCTCGCGGCGGAACTCCCGAAGCGTCGTCGACTCGTCGATGATCAGCAGCTCGGTGCCGGCCATGAGCGCGAAGTCTTCGAAAGCCTCGAGCCCGACGGCGTTCGACATGACCGTGTGGTGCGCGGCACCGGCGGTGAGCCAGGCCTCGGCCGAGACGGCGAACGAAGGGCGGGGCTCCCAGACGGCGCGTCCGACCGGGAGGTTCGGCAGGTCGGCATCGGGGGCGACGACGTCGACGACGTTCGCGGTGAGGCGGAAGCGGTCGCGCATGTCGCTGAGCGCCACCACGACGGCCGGGCCGGAGTCGGCGGTGAAGACCAGGCGCACCGGGTCGTCTTTGCCGCCGATGCCGAGGGCATGGATCTCGAGCGACGGCTTCGACGAGGTGAGCGACGGCGAGACCTCGAGCATGTGCGCCCCGAGGATCTTCTCGGCGCCGGGCACCAGGTTGTAGGTGTAGTCCTCCATCAGCGAGGCACCGCCGGGGAGGCCGGCACCCATCACGTTGGCGGCGCGTACCAGCACGGCCGTCTTCCAGTCCCCCTCGGCGCCGAAGCCGTAGCCCTCGGCCATGAGGCGCTGCACGGCGAGACCCGGCAGCTGCTTCAGCGAGCCGAGGTCTTCGAAGTTGGTGGTGAAGGCCGAGAAGTCGCCGGCCTCGAGGAACGACCGAAGGCCGAGCTCGATGGCGGCGCCGTCGCGGAGAGACTGATGACGCTCTCCGCCCGGGAGCAGCGCCGGCACCACGTCGTACGAGTCGACGTAGACCTGCACGAGCGCGTCGACGTCGGCGTCGGTGGCGGCGTCGACCGCAGCGGCGAGCTCGTTGACGCCCCACGTGTTCACCGAGACGCCGAACACGTGCTCGGCCTCGGTCTTGTCGCCCTCGGTGACGGCGACGTTGCGCATGTTGTCGCCGAAGCGCGCGAGCTTCATCGAGCGGGTCGCGGCCCAGCCGGCGGCGGCACGCATCCAAGTCGAGATCTGAGAGACGACACGAGGATCCGAGACATGGCCGACGACGGTCTTGCGCGCGACGCCGAGACGCGACTGGATGTAGCCGAACTCCCGGTCGCCGTGCGCGGCCTGGTTGAGGTTCATGAAGTCGAAGTCGATCTCGGCCCAGGGCAGCTCGACGTTCGCCTGCGTGTGGAAGTGCAGCAGCGGCTTGCGGAGCGCGTCGAGGCCGGCGATCCACATCTTGGCGGGGCTGAACGTGTGCATCCAGGCGGTGACGCCGATGACCTCGTCGCGGGCGTTGACCTCGAGGGCGAGCTTGCGGATCGCGTCGGAGTCGGTGAGCACGGGCTTCCAGACGACCTTGACCGGAACCCCGGCGGCCGCGCCGAGGGCATCAGCGATCTCGCGCGACTGGTCGGCGACCTGGCGGAGCGTCTCTTCGCCGTAGAGGCCCTGCGACCCGGTGAGGAACCAGACCTCGTACTGGTCGAGAGAGGTGTTCAGGGTCATTTCGTGGCTCCTTCAGGCGCTTGGCCGTAGACGTTCTGGTAGCGGTCGAAGAGAGCGTCGATGCTCTCCTGCGGGATGGGAATGAGGTCGCCGAGCTGACGGGAGAGATGAACGGTGCGGGCCACGTCTTCGGCCATGACCGCGGCCTTGACGGCGTCGCGGGCGTCTTTGCCGATGGTGAAGACCCCGTGGTTCTGCATGAGCACGGCGCGCGACCGGTGGCCGGTCAGCGTGGCGACGATGCCCTCGCCGATCGACTCGTCGCCGATGATCGCGAACGGCCCGACCGGGATGGGCCCGCCGAACTCGTCGGCCATGGCGGTGATCACGCAGGGGATCTCTTCGCCCCGGGCGGCCCAGGCGGTGGCGTAGGTCGAGTGCGTGTGCACCACTCCCCCGACCTCGGGCATGTGTCGGTAGACGTAGGCGTGGGCGGCGGTGTCGGACGACGGCGACTTCTCGCTGCCGGGGCTTCCGGCGATGACGTTGCCGTCGAGGTCGCACAGAATCTGGTTCTCGGGGGCGAGGTCGTCGTAGTCGACGCCGCTCGGCTTGATCACGAAGAGGTCGGCGCCCGGCACCCGGCCCGAGACGTTACCGCCGGTCCAGATGACGAGGCCGTACTTCGTCAGCTCGGAGTGCAGCGTCGCGACCTGCTCTCGTGTCGTCTGGATCGCCTGCTCGACGGCGGGAGAGAAGGATCCTTGGGGTTCGGTCATGAGGCGGCGCCTTCTTTCGGGGTGGTCGGGTTCGAACGAGTGGGGGTGGCGGCCGCTGCTGCTCGCTGCAGCGGAAGCGCGGTGCGGTAGCGCTCGAGGTAGGCGGCGAAGCCCGCCTCGTCGGCCGACGTCGGCTCGACGGTCACGGCCTCGCTGCCGCCGAAGACCTCGCCGTCGAGGAACTCGGCGAGCGTGGTCTCGGACGCGCGCTCGAGGTAGGCGGCGAGCACGGCGATGCCCCACGCGCCGCCCTCGCTCGCGGTGGTCTCGACGGTGATCGGCACGCCGAGGGCCGCGGCCAGCAGCTGCTGCGAGGCACCGGGGGTGCGGAACAGGCCACCGTGCGCGAGGAGGCGATCGACCCGCACGTCTTCGTCAGCGAGGATCTCCATGCCGATGCTGAGCGTCGCAAAAGCGCCGAACACCTCGGAGCGGATGAGGTTGGCGAGAGTGAAGCTGCTGCCCGGGGTTCGGACGAACAGGGGTCGGCCGTCTTCGACGTCGGTCACGGGCTCACCGGCGAGGTAGTTGAACGACAGCAGGCCACCGGCGTCGGCGTCGCCCTCGAGGGCCTCGGCGAAGAGGGTCGTGTAGACGTCGTCCATGGGCGTGGCCGCACCCGACGCCTCGCTGAATCGCCCGAACACCCGCGCCCACGACGCCAACTCGCTCGCACCGTTATTGCAGTGGACCATGGCGACCGCATCGCCGACCGGCGTCGTGACCACGTCGAGCTCGGCGTGCACGGCCCGGAGCGGCTCGTCGAGCACGACCATCGCGAAGATGCTCGTGCCGACGCTGACGTTGCCGGTGCGCTTCGCGACCGAGTTGGTCGCGACCATGCCGGTGCCGGCGTCACCCTCGGGCGGGCAGAACGGGATGCCCGACCGAAGCGTGCCGGTGGGGTCGAGCAGGGCGGCGCCCGCGTCGGTGAGGGTGCCGGCGTCGGCTCCGGCGGGCAGGACCTCGGGAAGCAGCGCGGCGAGGTCGAGGCCGGAGGTGTGTGCGTCGAGACGCTCCTGGGCGATCTGGCGCATGGAGGCGTCGTAGCTCGACGTCGCGGGGTCGATCGGAAACATGCCGGACGCGTCGCCGACGCCGAGCGCGTTGCGGCCGGTCAGCGCGTGGTGCACGTATCCGGCGAGAGTAGTGAGCGAGGCGATCTCGGAGACGTGGGGCTCGTCGTCGAGCACCGCCTGATAGAGGTGCGCGATCGACCAGCGCAACGGGATGTTGAACCCGAGCGCATCGCTGAGCTCGGCCGCGGCGGGGCCGGTCGACGAGTTGCGCCAGGTGCGGAAGGGCACCAGCAGCTCGCCGCCCGCGTCGAGCGCGATGTAGCCGTGCATCATGGCCGAGATGCCGATGGCCGCGAACGTCGTCGGGACCACATCGAACTTCGCCTGCACGTCGGCGACGAGGGCGGCGTAAGAGGCCTGCAGGCCGGCACGGACGGCCTCGATCGAGTAGCTCCAGCGACCGTCGACGAACTCGTTCTCCCATTCGAAGCTGCCCGAGGCGATCGTGGCGAAGTCGCCGCCGATCAGGCAGGCCTTGATGCGGGTCGAGCCGAACTCGATACCGAGGGTCGCGCGGCCGTCGCTGATCAGTCGAGCGGAGTCGGTCGGGGCGGGAGAGGTCATGGAGACATCCTTGTCTTCGTCAAAGGGGCACAGCCATTCTGCCATGTGAGCGCTCACTTGGGGAGGCCGAAACGCGAGTGCCGCCAAATGCCGGCCGGGCGTCGCGCCCGGCGGCAATTGGCGGCACTCGCGACGCGCGCGCACGACAGGCGCGCGACGGGCGCGCGCGACGGGCTGGCGACGGCGGAACGACGCTAAGCCGGAGCGGGGCCGGTCGACTCGCGGACGACGAGCGCCGGCGCGGGAGCCGGAGCGGCCTGCACCACCGGCGGCGCACCCTGGGGCACGAGCAGCGCCTCGACCGTCGACATGATCTGCCGGCCGAGCGCCGCGAAGTCCTGCCGCACCGTGGTGAGCGGCGGGATGTAGTGCGCGGCCTCGGGCACGTCGTCGAAGCCGACGATGCTGACCTGGTCGGGCACTCGGATCCTGCGCTCCGACAAAGCGTGCAGAATGCCGAGCGCCATCTGGTCGTTGGCGCAGAAGACAGCGGTGATCTCGCCGCGGTCGGCACGGTCGGCGAGATCGAGGCCGATGCGATAGCCGCTCTCGGGCGACCAGTCGCCGCGAACGACCGGGAGCGGTTCGACTCCGGCCGCGGTGACGACATCGCGCCAGCCGCGCTCGCGCTCGCGGGCGTCGGTCCAGGTCGAGAGCCCGCCGACGTGCACGATGCGACGGTGGCCGAGCTCGACGAGGTGGCGGGTGGCGAGAACGGCTCCGGCGTACTGGTCAAGCGAGACGGAGACCAGGCCCTCACTCGCGGTCGAGTCGGCGGCGACCAGCGGCCGGCCGACGTCGACGGCCCGGATGGCGTCGATTCCCGCGGTGTCGGGAGCGATGAGCACGATCGCCTCGACGTTCTGGCCGAGGAGCGCATCGACGGCGCTCCGCATCCCGGCCGCGAACGTGGTGGAGTCGTCGGTGGGCAGGCTGGCTATCGACACCTGGTAGCCGGCTTGCCGGGCAGCGCCGTCGAAGCCCTGCATGATGCTCGACGGGCCGAAGAGAGGGCCGCCGGTCGAGATGAGCCCAAGCGTGCGCGTCTTGCGGCTCGCCAGCGCTCGGGCAGCGGCGCTCGGCCGATAGTTCAGTTTCGATACAGCCGCGTCGACGCGGGCTTTCGTCGCCGGTCGCACGGTCGGATCGCCGTTGACGACCCGCGAGACCGTTTGGTGCGAGACACCCGCCTCGGTCGCCACGTCGAAGATGTTCGCCACAGCGCCCGAGTCTAGAGGGGAGGATCCGTCAGCTGTCGTGTAATCCGCCGTCTGGCAGAGCGCCTGGCTCGCCGAGTGGCGCCGAATGCGCTCTCGACCCGGCTACGCAGGGCATTTGGCGGCACTCGGCACACGGCTACCCTCAGTGAGATGACCGACGTGCACCCCGGCCGCTACCGCCACTTCAAGGGCAACGACTACGAGGTGGTCCTCGTGGCCCGTGACACCGAGACCGAAGAACCGGTCGTCGTCTACCAGGCGCTCTACGGCGAGCGCGGCCACTGGGTGCGCTCGCTCGCCGACTTCACTGCACGGGTCAACCGCGACGGCTACGACGGGCCGAGGTTCGTCCGTATCGACTAGCGCAGGATCCGCGCCCACCGCCACCGACCACCGCGAGATGGCGCGATCTACCGCGATCTCGCCCCGCGCCCGGCGATCAGGCGAGCTCGCGAGTCGCGAGCGGCGTGCGGCGTGCGGCGAGCGGCGAGCGGAGTACGGCCCAGCGCAGCCGGGCACGAGCGCGCTACGCTCCGCAGATGGTGAGCGACGCACGGTTCGGGATCGAACTCTACGAGGATCCAACAGACCGGCAGACCGTCGACGGCGCGTCCGTCTTGATCGTCGGCCACGTGTGGAGCCCCGACGCTGAGCGCATCGTCGAGACTCGCGACGGCCGCGTGCTCATCATCGACCCGAGCGGACGCAACGCCACCGGGCTCAACCGCTCCCTGGCCGACACGGAGGCGTTCCTGGAGGCCTTTCGCGTCTTCTACCTCGGCGATCGGCCGCCCGTGGCTCCTCCGATGACGCGCGACGAGGCCCGCGCGCGACTGGCGGCCCTCCAGCGCGGTGAGACTCTCACGCCGCCGGCCACTCCCGAGCCGATCCCCCGCGAGGAGCGCGTGCGTCGTCTGCGCCGGGCGCTCGACGAGAGGGACGCCCCCGCGGTCGCACCGGGAACATGGTGGGCGCGGATCCTCGCCCGGCCCGAATTCGACTAGCCCGCCTACTTCGAGCCGACCGTCACGCTGACCTGTCCACCGAACCATGAGATCGTGTAGTCATCGGTCATGTAGGTCAGACCGCCCTGGGCGAAGTCGCTCCGGGTGGCGCAGCTTGCCGAGGCGGAGCTGTCTTGCGCGGAGCGGACTCTCCCGGAGATGAGGAGGCAGAACCCTCCGTCGGGTTGTGCGGCGCGGGCCACGAAGACGTCGGCACTCGTTCCCGCCGCCGTGACCAGACGAGTCGACTTCGTCTCGAAGACGTCGTTGGCGTCGAATGACAGCGGGTATTTGTCGGCCGCGGTAGCGCGACGCGCGAGCAGCGCATCGGCGGCCTCCAGATTCGTCTGCAGACTGTCGGAGCCGACAGCCGCATCTCCGGCGGCGAGACGCGAGGTCTCGGCCGGATCGCCGGTCGCCGGCAGCAGGTCGGACGTCGAGCCCGATTCTGTGGCCGAGTCGTCGTTGGTTGCAGCTAAATCACTTCCGAACGTCAGCACGGCACCCGCCCCGACACCCGCCCCGACGAGCAGCGCGAGGGCGGCGACGCCCGCGACCACGCCGCGCGAGAAGCGGCGACGCGACACCTCGATAGGCGCCGAGTCGAGATCGGAGGGGGCGTCGGCGCGTTCGCTCGGCCCCGTGGGATCCTGCGCCTCCGAGACCGAAGGATCCGCGACACTCCCGCTCAGAGCAGCCGTCCGCTCCGCTGCCTCCCGCCGGGCCGCGCGCCGCTCGAGCCACTCGCGCTGGGCCGCAGTGCGCTCGTCGCCCGACGCCGCTCGGCCATAGGCCCTCGCGTCGAGAGCGCCCCGGTCGTCGTCAGCCATGCTCGAATCGTAACCGGGCCTCGCGCCACCGGCCCGGGGAGTGGCAGTCTTGCCGTGACGAAGGAGGTCGCCATGACGACCATCGTCGACGAACTCCGTCTGGCGGGCTGCGTCTTCGCCGAAGACGAGGCAGCACTGCTCGTCGAGGCGGCCGCAGACCAAGCCGAGCTGCGGCTCCTCGTCGCCGAGCGCGTCGCCGGGCGCCCGCTCGAGTACGTGCTCGGCTGGGCCGAATTCGCCGGAATCCGCGTGCGCGTGACCGACGGCGTGTTCGTGCCTCGGCTGCGGACAAAGCTGCTGCTCCAGACCGCTCTCGAGGCGGTGGCATCGATCGCGGCTCCGCGGATCCTCGAGCTTTGTTGCGGGTCGGCAGCCCTCGCCACCGCTCTCGAGAGAGCGCGCCCCGACGCGATCGTGCTGGCGAGCGACCTCGACCCGCGCGCCGTGGAGTGCGCGAGGCTCAACCTCGGCGACCCGGGCCGAGCCTTCGTCGGAGACCTTTACGACGCGGTGCCGCCCGAGCACGCGGGCCGCTTCGACGTGATCGTCGCCAATGCCCCGTACGTGCCGACCGGCGAGATCGCGTTCATGCCGCAGGAAGCGCGGCTGCACGAGGCGGCCATCGCCCTCGACGGCGGACCCGATGGCACGGCACTGCAGGCGCGGGTGGCCGAGGGCGCTACCCGGTGGCTCGCGCCGGGCGGAACCCTCGTGGTCGAGACGAGCGTTCGGCAGGCCGACGCCACGTGCGCTCTGTTCGAGAGGGCGGGTCTGGTGCCGCGGATCCTTCGTGACGATTCTCTGGACGCCACCGCAGTTGCCGGCGTCTCCATCGAAGAGGGCTAGGGCTGGGCGGTTGGGGCTGCTGGAACGACGGTCGGCGTCGAACGGACGCGGTCGGCGACTCGTGCCAGCGGCGTCGGCAGCCCCCAGAGCCAGGTGATACGCCGGGTCAGACGATGAACTCCGAGCGAGACCAGGATCGCCGCCGCGGTGAAGACAAGCGGCACGATCGGGGCCAGAGGGCTGAGGATCCGCGAGAACGGCGCCAGCACAGCAACCCCGATCAGGATCGGGTAGAAGTGCACGAGGTAGACCTGCAGGGTGTTCTGTCCCAGCCGCCGCAGCCAGTCGAAAGCCGGTAGCCGCGAGAGGAGCACCGCGAGCGAGCAGCCTGCCGCGATGGCCAGGATGCTGACGACGACTCGCACGATCGGAAAGGTCAGGAAATCGAACTTGGCACTCGTGACCGCGGTGAGACCGTAGAGCGCGAAAGCCAGGAGGGTGAACTTCCAGGTGACGCGTGGAGCCCACGCTCGAACTCGCCCCGACACCTTCGTGGCCAGGAGGAAGTACAGGAAGTACATGCCCATCTTGTCGAGTGCGCCGTTCGGGGAGTCGATCAGCTTCGTTCCGAAGAGCTCGACGATCACGAGTGCGATGGCGAGCTGGGCGACGAGCGGCAGCGGCTTGATCAGCCAGGCCAGGGCGAAGTAGATCGCCAGGCCGTAGATGAACCAGGTGCTCTCGTTCGGCCAGACCAGCGACAGCAGGAGCGACGAGACCGACGAAGCGGATTGGCCCTCGCCGACGAGGGGGATGAACTGGAAGGCGACGAACCAGATCGTGCACCAGAGCAGGAACAGCCAGACGAGCCGGGCGATCCGAGACCAGAACAGCGTCGGGAAGTCGCGCGAGATCGCCTTCTGGGCGAACATCCCCGCGGTGAAGAAGAAGAGCGGCATCCGGAAGGTATCGAGGAGGGTTGCCGGGGTCTCCCACGGGCCGGCGAGGTGGATCTCGGCGGGGAAGATGATGGAGTGGAAGAGCGCGACGAGGATGATCGCCACGCCCTTGGCGATGTCGATCCACGTCTCACGGGGAGTCGTTCGGGGTGCAGCGGGCATGAGTCACCAGATTCGGGCCGATGAGGATGATCTCGGAATTCGGGTGCCGTGATCCACGGCTCAGACTAGCGGCGCACGCGTCCGGGCTCTACTGCCGGCATCAGGTCGGCTGCCCGACGAGGAGGCTGCGTGGTCACCAGCCCCGCAGACTGGGGGCACCACGGAGCTCGCCTCGAGCTCGCGGGTACTCCCCGCCACCCCGTAGGCTGAGCGGAACCGTCGCGGTCCGTGCTGTTGCCCGCACTCGCCGCGGTCGCCGAAGGCCCGGAAGCCCGAATCTTCCGCCCATTGATGTCGGCCCACCCTGATCAGGAACGGAATCTCTGTCGATGGACCCGAACGACTACTGGAAAGCACTCCGCAAGAGCTGGATCGTCATCGTCGCGCTGACGATCGTCGGCGGGCTCCTCGGAATCGGCTATACCGCCACTCTCGCCGACTCGTACCGGGCCGAGACGAGCCTCTTCGTGGCGTCGAGCACGAATTCGAACGGCAGCGACCTCTCACAGGGCTCCACGTTCGCTCAGAACGTCGTGCAGTCGTACGCGGGTCTCGCCACGACGTCGGCCGTACTGACGCCGGTCATCGCCGACCTGAACCTCAACACGACACCGACCCGCCTCGCTCGGCAGATCACCGCGCAGACGCCGCTCAACACCGTCTTCGTCAACATCTCGGTCACCGACGGCTCGGCCCAGAACGCGACGAACATCGCCAACGCCGTGGCCCGCTCGCTCCGCACGGTCGCGATCGACCTCGCTCCGACGTCGACGACCGGACGGTCGCCCATCGCGATCTCCATCGTCGCTCCCGCACTCGTGCCGCAGAGCCCAGCCGGCCCGAACCGCCACTTGATCACGATCACCGCGGCCGCGATCGGTTTCGCGCTCGGCATCCTCTACTCGATCGGTCGGCTCCTCTTCGATACCCGCCTCCGCACGGCTGACGACATCGAGTCGATCTCGGAAGTCCCGGTCGTCGGTGCTGTGCGCCGAGGTTCTCACGGGCGCATCGCGCTTCGGGACGACCCAGAGGGCGCCCAGGCCGAAGACTTCCGCCGTATCGGCGCCACCCTGCGTTTCGCGGGCAATGGGCGCGCAGTCCGCTCGGTCACGCTGACCGCGGCGTCGCACGGCGAGCAGGGCCCCGAAGTCGCTCTCGATCTCGCCCTGGCGACGTCCGAACGATCTCTCCGAGTGCTCGTGATCGACGCCGACCTCCGAGCACCGTCGCTGGACCACCTCACCGCCGAAGGTGCCGGATTCGGCCTCACCGACGTCCTCGATGGGGCTGCCTCGTTGGTCGACGCCACTCGCCCGTGGGCGGACGGCGTCGATCTGCTGGTCGCAGGGAGCGGCCATTCCAACCCGCACTTCGCACTCGGTTCGACGGCAATGGCTCAACTCGTCCAGACGGCGACCGCGGCCTATGACTTCGTCATCGTGCAGGCCGCCTCGGTGCTCGACTTCGCGGACGCCCTCACGCTCTCCCACCTCACGGACGGCACCCTCGTGACCGTGCGGAGCCAGACGACCAACCGTCGACAACTCCACGAGGGCTTGGCCGCTCTCGACGGAGTCAAGGCGAGCGTGATCGGCATCGTGCTCACCGAGGCAAGACTCGACGGACGCCGTAACTCGACTTCCGGCTCCCGTTCGCTGACGCCCGCGACGTCGGCCGCCTCCGCACCGAGCGTGGGTCGCTGACCAGGCCGGTGGCCGAGTGACGACGACCCCGCTACTTCGCCCGGCGGTACTCCTGGTACCGGTAGCCCCAGGCGCCGCCGAGCATCCCCGCGCCGCGAGCCAGAGTGCGGACGCCCTTGGCCCGCTGGGCGATGGAACCGAGAAGAGTACCGCGAAGGATCCTGGCGACCCCGCCGAGAACCCGGACGAGCCCGCGCGCCGTCAGTCGAGCTCGCACCCAACCTCGTGCCAGGGCCCCCGGCGCCAACATCACCGACGTCAGGCTCCACCCGTTTCCACTCGAGAAGGCGCGCAGTACCACCCAGCGCCGGGTGAGCCGCGCCGGCGGTACGACGTCGGTGACGAGCGCCTCCGCGCACCAGAGCATGAGACCGCCTCGCGCGACGATCTGTCGCGTGAAGAGCGTGTCTTCGCCGCCGTGGACCGCCAGCTCGGCATCGAACCGAAGTCCTTCGCGACGAATGAACGCGAGATCGAGGAGCAGGTTGTTCGTCGCCGCGACGTCGACTGCGGTCCCGGTCGGGAGGCGACGCCGAACGAAGAACTCGCCGGCTGTGATCCACGGATCGGGCTCGTGGGCGAAGGCCGACACCACCGGGCCGACGACGGCGGCGGCATCCCGTTCTCGCTGAAGCGCGAGGAGATCGGCGAGCCAGGTCGCCGACGGACGCTCGTCGTCGTCGATGAACACCAGCAGGTCGAACTCACTCGATTCGGCGAGAGCACGGTTGCGGGCGACGGCGATACCGGGCTCGGTCTCGGAGACGTAGTCGATGCGCACGCCCCGCTGATCGGCAGCGGCCCCAGCCACCGTGACGGCATCGCGAGCGGAAGCGGCCGGATCGTTGTCGACCACGAGCACGCGAGCCGTCGCCTGCCCCGATACCGAAGCGGCCTGCTCGACGAGAGCCGGCAGGATCGCGCCCAGGTCGTCCGGGCGCCGGAACGTCAGCACCGCGATCGTGAGCGTCGGAGTGGTCGTGCTCGAAGAGGGCGTGCTGGAAACGGTCGTCACACTGCCCATTATCGCGGTCTCGGCCGCACCAGCGGAGGAACCCCATGAGCTCGTTCGAGGATCTGTCCATCGTGGTCGTCAACTACGGTTCGAGCGACCTGCTTCGGGTCAACCTCGCTCCGCTCAGTCGCGCGGTCGACGGGGTGAGGGTCGTCGTGGTCGACAACTTCTCGACGTCCGCCGAACGCGACGTGATGACCGAACTCGCCAAGGAGGAGGGCTGGGACCTCCTGACACCCGCGAGCAACCACGGCTTCGGCGGAGGGATGAACCGGGGCGTGGCACGGGCGGCGGAGCTCGGCGCGCGCTTTCATCTGCTCGTCAACCCCGACGCGGTCGTCGACGAGCGCGCACTCGGGGCGCTGCACGCTGCGGTGCGGGACGACCCCGAGACTATGGCGGCTCCGCGTATCCTGCGCCCCGACGGGTCCCTGTGGTTCGGGGGCTCCGACCTCTATCTCGATGACGGCAGGATCCGGTCGTCCCGTCGACGCACCGACCCGCAGGCACGACTGCGCCCCTGGCTGAGCGGCGCCTGCCTCGTGGTCTCCGACGACCTCTGGCGACGAGCCGGCGGCTTCGACGAGGACTACTTCCTCTACTGGGAAGACGTCGATGTGTCGCAGCGCGTCATCGACGCGGGCGGTCGCCTCGCCGTGCTCGACGACGTCACCGTCGTCCACGCCGAGGGAGGAACGCAGAAGGGCGGAGGCCACGTCGAGTCGGGCGAAGCCAAGAGCGCCACCTACTACTTCCACAACATCCGCAACCGGCTGCTCTACGCGACGAAGCACCTCTCCGACGCCGACCTGCGGGCGTGGCAGGCCGTCTCGCGGAAGGTCGCCTGGGAGATCCTGCTTCAGGGCGGCAGGCGCCAGTTCCTTACCTCGCCGCAGACTCTCGTCGTCGGATGGCGGGCGCATCGCGCCGGGCTCCGGCTCGTCGACGCCGAACTAGCGCGTCGCGGCCTCTGACGTCTCGTCGGCGGGAGCGGCGCGCTGCTCGACTCGACGCCGGGCGAGATCCTTCGAGACGTACCAGAGGTTCGGGATGATCTGCAGCAGCAGCACGGTCAGGGCCGAGCCGATGATGGGCCCGGCAGCGCCGAACGGAGCGATCAGCAGCCACGACACACCGAGGTTGAGCGGGATCATCGCGAGGCTCGGCACGACCTGGAACTTGAGGCCCGCCTTGTCGGTCATGTACATGCCGATCGGATACTTCGCGGCCTGCAGGGCGACGTAGGCGACGAACGACACCAGCAGGATCGGCGAGAGCTGGATCCTGCCGCCCGCGATGAAGTGAACGAGCCACGGCGAGAGAAGCGCCAGCGCTCCCCCGACGACGAGCCCACCTCCCAGGAACCAGAACGTCGGCTTCGTCGGCGACGCGATCCGGCCCGCCGCGCGGTGGCCCGCATAGATCGGCCACAGCGCGACGCCGGCCGCGGCGATGGTCTGGAGCACCAGGCCGAACAGCTGCGACGAGAGGTTGTACTCGGCGAGATCCTGCGACGTGCCGACGTGGCTCAGCAGGATGCGGTCGGTCTGGAACGCGATCGGCTGCGCGAGCGTCTGCACGAGCATGGGCCACGCGAGGCCGAGGACCGCGACGCCGCGATAGGCGCGGACGCGGAAGATCAGACGGAACGCCTGCCCGATCTGGGGCGACAGCGCTCGAGCGGCGATCCAGAGGCACAGGACCGAGAGGAGGGCGTTGCCGATGTAGGAGACGACCGATAGAAACGTGCCGGCCGGGATCATCAGCAGGGCGAGGGCGCCGATGACGAGCAGCATGAACGGGGCGACGATCGCCTGGCTCGCCACCTGCACGTTGGTCTTCTTCAACCCGACCAGGATCCGCTGACCGACCGTGAGCGGCACCGCGATCCCGAAGATCACGAGACAGAGGCCGGCCGTCAGATTGCCGCCGGGCATCAGGCCCGAGCCGAGCAGGGTCGGCCACCAGCCGAAGACGGTGATGACGGTCGCGACGACGATCATGATGCCGCCCGAGACCATCAGGATCCGGAGCGCAGTCACGATCGTCCGCCGGACCACGTCGTCCGTTCGAGGCGATCTCGAGCCGGCCACCTCGTTGATGACGACGGCCGCGATCCCCAGGTCGGCGAAGGGGAGCAAAGTCGGGAAGCTCGACAGCAGCCCGTACTGGGCGTACGCCTCCGTGCCGAACGACTGCAGGATGACCCGGCTCGTGAGAATACCGAGAACGCCAGAGAGGCCCATCACGAAGATCTTGATCATCGCGGTGGAGCCGACCTGGCGCATTCCGCCGGAACGGACCGGGGTGTCGGTCTTGGTCACTGTTCGATGCCCGAACGACGACCGGGACGGAGAACCGCCACCGCACGGCGGTACGCCGCGACGTGCCGCTCGCCTGCATCGCGCCAATCCCGCGCGGCGAGATCGGGGTGGGAGTCGGCCGGGCGCGGATCCTGAAGTGCCGTGACGATGTCGTCCGTCGACAGGTCGCCCTCGTAGCGGTGGACCCAGCCGGGGCCGACCTCGGCGGCGAGACGCTCGGTCACCGCGTTCTGCGGCACGAGGACGGGGCGGTCCAGCGACAGAGCCGTCAGGACGCCCCCGGAGTTGTGCATCTCGCGATAGGGCAGGACGACGAGCTCGGAGCGGCGCACGCTCTCGACCAGAGCGGCCTCGTCGAGGAACCGCAGATCGAGACTGACGCGCGCGTCGTCGTCCGCGAGACCCCGCAGGTGCTCGGCCAGCTCATCGGTGCTGGGCTTGCCAGCCACGTGAAGGCTGGCCGAACCGGGCACCGAGCGGAACACTTCGACGAGTCGCTCCACGCCCTTATAGCGGCGGATGAGCCCGACGAAGCCGATGCGGCCGGGCAGGGCGTCCGGTTTGTCGAACCGCTCGAACCAATCGCGGTAGTGGCCGTGCGGGATGAGCTCGGACGCCTGCCCCGAGGGGGTCGGAGTCTCGTCGTTCAAGCGGATCCAGAGAGTCGTCCGCCGCTCGATCAACGCCAGCAGCGCGGCCTCGCGGCGCGAGATGCCCGACGGGCGCTCGAGATTGTGCAGCGTGCGGACGATGGGGGTGCGCGTCACGGCGAGCTTGGCCACCAGCGCAACCGTGAGCACCTGTCGGACGAGCTTCTTCACCGGGCTCTGGCCCGAGACGAGAATCTCGGGCCAGTGCACGTGGAAGACGTCGCTGCGAGTCAGCAGGGCCGACTTCCAGGAGAAGGTGCGGAGGGTCACACCGGGCTGCGCCGAGACCGCGTCACCGAGCATCACCAGGTACGGGTTCGTCGTCGGCCGAGGCCGGGGAAAGGACTGCTGCACGATGAACGCGCTGCCCTCCCCCCGGCCACGGCGACTGGAGACGGTCGAACTCACGGCTTGAAGCCGCTCAACTGCTGGAAGCTCACCACCTGAGCACCGTTCGTGGCGCTCCCTGATTCGTAGGCGAGGACCCCGACGTCACCGGCGGTCTGCAGAGTCGCCGACGAGTCGGTGGCGCTGACCGTCCAGGCGGTCGGCTCCGCGGTGCCCGTGGCCCACACTTTGGCGCGGACCAGGGTCGGACTGGTTCCGGTGACCTGCACCCGCATGCTCAGCGAGCTCCCCGCCGAGACCGTCACCGGGACGAGCGTGTCCTTCGTGAGGGCGATCGCCGTGGCCGAGTTCGGGAAGGCGCTCAGGCCGACCGTCGCCGTGCCGTTGCTCAGCAGTCGCACTGCCGCCCGGTACTCGTTGTTCGTCGCGATCTTGCGCCCGATGGCCGAGATGTAGGTTCCGCCGCCGGTCGCCGCCTTGTCGAGACTGAACTGGAGTCGGTAGTCCGTGGCGGTCTGCTTGACGGAGGCGAGCTCGGCACCGGCCTGCGCACCGGGTCCGCTGAGCGACACCTTGCCGGCGCCACCCGAGACCGAGAGAGCCGAAGCCGACCCGATCCGGGTCCATGCGCCACCCACGTCGGCGGTGCCGAAGCCGTTGCTGACCGTGCGGCCGAAGGCATCGAGAGCGAACGGAACTGCCGCGGGAGCAGTCACCGTGACCGTGGCGGTCTTCGTGGTGGTGGCGCCCTTGTCGTCCGTCACGTTGAGCGAGACCGTGTAGGTACCGGCCGTCGAGTAGGTGTGACTCGTCGTCTTCCCGGTGTCCGTCGCGCCGTCACCGAAGTTCCAGGCGTACGAGGCGATGCTGCCGTCGGCGTCGGTCGACCCGCTGCCGTCGAGCGCGACCTTGAGGTCGGTCACCGTCGAGGTGAAGGCCGCGACCGGCGGCTGGTTGACTGCCGGGGCCGTGATCGTCACGTTCTGCGTCTGCACGGCAGTGGCTCCGGAGTCGTCCGTCACGGTCAGCTTGACCGCGTACGTGCCGGACGCCGTGTACGTGTGACTCGTCCTCGGCGTCGTGGTGGTCGACGTCGCCGTGCCATCTCCAAAGCTCCAGCCGTACGAGACGACCGTGCCGTCGGGATCGCTCGACGTGGACCCATCGACGCTGAGACCGAGACCCGAGGCCGACGACGTGAACGAGGCTGTCGGCGCGACATTCGGCGCCTTGTCCACAGTCACAGTCTTCGTCGAGACGCCGGTGGCGCCCTGATTGTCGGTCACCGTCAGCGTCACCGTGTAGGTGCCGGCCGACTGGTAGGTGTGCGTCACCGTCTTGCCCGTGGCGGTCTTGGTGTCGCCGAAGTCCCAGGCGTAGGAGGCCACGGTGCCGTCGGAGTCACTCGACGTCGCGGCATCGGCCGAGAGGACGAGAGCGTTCGAGCTCGTGGAGAACGCAGCGGTCGGCGGCACGTTGGCGGGCGGAGCGACCGTTACGGTCTTGCTGGTCGTTCCGCTGGCGCCCTCGTTGTCTTTCACCGTCAGGGTGACGGTGTAGGTGCCCGCCGCGATGTACGTGTGGCTAGCAGTCGCCGTCGTCGCCGACGATCCGTCGCCGAAGTCCCAGGCATACGACGAGATGCTGCCATCCGAGTCGGTGGACGCGGCACCGCTCACGCTCACGCCGAGGTTCGTTGTGGTCGCCGTGAATGCGGCCGTCGGCGGGGCGTTGACGCGCGGAGCCGTGACGGTGACCGAGGAGGTCGACGTCGACGACAGGCCCTCGTTGTCGGTCACGGTCAGCTTGACCGAGTAGGTGCCCGCCTGGGTGTAGGCGTGGGTCACGGTCTTTCCCGTGCCCGTCTGCCCGTCACCGAAGTCCCAGGCAGAGGAGGCGACGGACCCATCGGAGTCGGAGGACGCCGACGCGTCGAACGCCGCCGAGAGGTCGGTGGTCGTCGAGGTGAACGAGGCCGTGGGCGCGACGTTGACCCGCGGTGCCGTCACCGTCACCTGACCGGTCGACGTTCCGACCGCTCCCTTGTCGTCGGTCACCGTGAGGGTGACCGTGTACGTGCCGGCCTTGTCGTAGGTGTGCGCAGGTGTCTTGCCGGTGCCCGAGCCGTTGTCGCCGAAGTCCCAGGCGTAGCCCGCCACGGTTCCGTCGGTGTCAGCCGAGGCCGAGGCGTCGAACGAGGCCGAGAGGTCTTTCACCGAGGAGGTGAACGACGACGTCGGCGCGACGTTGACGGCGCCGGCACCCAGTGCGTAGTGGTCGCTCACCGTGGCGGCCGAGAGAGCCCGACTGTAGATGGACACCTCGTCGATGGATCCGGAGAAGTAGGCGCTCGAGGAGCCCCACGTGGTGTCGCCGCCGATCTTCCAGTACCCCGTGTAGGCCTGGGCGTTCGGGGTCGGGTTCGTGCCCTGGAGCACGCCGTCGACGTACAGCTTGAGGCCGTCCGACGACTGCGAGGCGACGACCTGGTGCCAGGTGCCGTCGTTGTAGGAGCCCGGGGTCGTGATCGTGTTCGTCTGACCCGTGTAAGTGCCGAAGACGAGCTGACCGTTGTCCTGCATGTAGATGTGCCGGTCGTACGAACCCGACTGTCCCGTCTGGCTGGAGCCGAAGCCGACGATCTTGCCGCCCGACGTCGTGGTCGTCTTGAACCACGATTCGATCGTGTAGACCTCGGGGTCGTTGAACGACTGCGAGCTGTTGACCTGACCGCTCGAGCCGTCGAACGTCGCCGCCGTGTCGGAGACTCCCGAGAGAGCGCCCTTCGTGCCCTGCGTCACGCCACCGGCATAGCTGCCAGATGCACCCGAGAGGCTCGAGTCCTTGGCCGTGGAGGCGCCTGCGGCGTCACCGAGGCGGTAGTAGAGGTACGGGTCGTCGGTGAAGACCCGGCTGCCGTAGTTGTCGCTCGGAGCCGAGTTGAGCTGCGAGGCGTAGCCGGCCGCGACGTACTGGTTGTTCGCCTGCGTCTGCGTCAGAGCCGTCGGGTAGACCGACACGTCGTCGATCGAGCCATTGAGGAAGTTCGCTCCGGACCACGACGAGTCGCCGCCGACTCTCCAGTAGCCGCTGTAGTCCTGGGCGTTCGTCACGTCGCTGCGGGTGCCGACGCGCTTGCCGTCGACGAAGAGCTGCATTCCCGAGCTGCTGAGCGTGCCGACCAGCTGGTGCCACGCGCCGTCATTCAGGGCCGAGGGGCTCGTGAGGGTCTGCGTGTTGCCGTTGTAGACGCCGAAGTTCACCTTGCCGGACTGGTCCATGTAGAGGTGGCGGTCGTACGACGACGATGTGCCGGTGGGCGAGTTGCCGAAGCCGACGATCTTGCCGCCGTCGGTCGACGTGGTCTTGACCCACGCCTCGACCGAGAACGTCTGGGGCCCTGCGACGGCCGTCCGGGTCGCGGCGAGACCGTTGCCCGTGCCATCGAAGGACGACGCGGTGTCACCGTCGACGGTTGCGCCCGCTGCGCCGCGAGACACTCCGGATCCTGCCGTCATGTCGTTGTAGCCGGCGGCATCGAAGACCGTGCTGCCGCTGGCCTCGTCGAAGCGCCAGAACGACGACGCACCCTGCGCGAGGACGGTGTTCGTGTAGGTCGAGGGCTGCTTTGACGAGACCGTCACGGAGACGCCGTCACCGAGAACGGTGTTGCCGTCCGGATCGGTGGCGCGGAGGCGGTAGCTGTACGTGGCCCCCGGGGTGAGCCCGGTGTCGGTGAAGCCCATGGCGGGCTTGTTCCAGACCGACGAGTCGGCTTTGACCTTGTAGATGGGAGTGGTCTGGTTGTTGTCGCGGTAGAGCTCGTACGACAGGGTCGAGTTGTCGGGGTCGGAGTTGGCGGGCCAACTCAAACGGACGGAGCCGGAGGCGAGCGAGACGCCGCTCGGCACGAATTTCGCGCCGCTCGCCTGCGGGCCCATCTTCTTCGGCGCGACCGAGGGCACTGCGAAGCGGGCGAGGCCCTGCTGACGCACGCCATTGACCGTCGTGAACTCCCCGCCGTAGACGACGTACTTCGAGTTCGCCGCGACGCTCCAGGGGCCCTGCGTCTTGCCGGTGAAGGTTCCGGTGTTGAACTCGGGATACCAGTTCAGCAGCGACGGGGCCGGGTTACCGGCCCAGTTGTAGTAGCCGTAGGGGTCGGCGGTGGCCGTCTGGGTGGCTTCCTTCGAGAACGCGATGGCGCGGTGGAAGGTCCAGTCGGGGTCGGTCTGCGGGAACCCGCCGATGTTGCCGCAGTAGTGCGGGTGGCCCGCGATGTACTCGGCGTTCTCGCTCACGGCAACGCTGTAGGTGTCGCCGTGGCAGTCTTCGACCCAGTTCAGGTTGCCTGTCGCCCAGTCGGCGCGGAAGGACCCCTCGAGAGTGCCCGGCCCGAAGGTGTACCCGGAGCCGTAGACGCCGCTCGCATCGCTGGCGAGAGAAGTGATGGCGGCCTGCGTTCCGGCGTTTCGGACGATGTTGTTCGCGGCGAACGGCTGAAGGGCACCGGTGGTGTCGACAGCGCCGAGGCCGAACCCGGGGTTGGACGAGCCGTTCAGCGTCGTGAAGGCCCCGCCGACCACGATCTTCTGCCCGTCCGGCGACACTGCCAGGGCGTTGACGTCGCCGCCGTCGGCCGAGGCCGTGAAGGGGATGTTCTTGCCGGCCGTGGTCAGGGCCGCGACCTTGTTGTGGGTCTCCTTGTTGACACTCGAGAAGACGCCGCCGATGTAGACGGACGAGCCGTTCACCGCGATGGCGTTGACGGTCGAGTTGATCGTCGGCGCAAAGCCCGGCAGAACTGCGCCGCTCGTGGGGTCGAGTGCGACGACCCGGTAGGCGTTCGCCCCGTTGACGGTGGTGAACGAACCGCCGACGTAGAGGCGAGAGCCGTCCGGCGAGGCCGTTACCGCTCGGACCTGGCCGTTGAGCACGGGAGCGAAAGCGGAGTTCAGCACACCGGTGGTCAGGTTGTACGAGAGCAGATACGGGCGCGAGACCGTGTTCGCCCCTGACGCGGACCCCGCCGGCTGTGCCGTCGTGAAGTTGCCGCCCGCGTAGACGGTGTTGCCGACGATGGTCTGCGACCACACGACGCCGTTGATCTGCGGCGTCGGCAGAGAGTCCGCGGTCACGGTGGTCGGAGTCTTCGGATCCGCCGGGTTCGTGGGCGCCGTGTCCGCGTGTGCGGGGGCTGCCAAGGCGAAACTGCTCAGGACGATGACGGCGGCGGCGGCGATGCTGGCAACGCGCAGGCGCGGCGACACGGATTGCTCCATGGAGGCCTCTAACACTTCGGGTAAGCCGTGGGGTCGGGTTTCCCACGTGTGATCTGCGTGAGTTTCGGGTTCACGACTGCCGCGAGTTTCGGGTTCACAGCAGTAAACCGACTATAGGTGACCCCCGCTCGGGTTACATACCCCCAAATAGGGGTGGAACGGTTCGCAGAATGGAAGACGAGGATCCGACGGCTCCGCTCCAGGCTCGGACGAGCCTATTTGGCGGCCTCACCCTGGAACACCACGGCCGGAACGGACGTCCCGTAATCGACGGTGATCCGCACGTCACCCTGCTCCTTGGTCGGCACCGGGAACGTGTACGTCGCAGTCGCCGTCTTGCCAGCGGCGATCGAGTTCGGGAACCCCTTTCGCTGCGATACGAGCTCGTTCGAGGGGGTGTCGTCAGAACCGTAGGTGACGTTCACGACAGTGGATGTCAGATCGAGCGTCTTCGACGAGCTGTTGTCGATGCTGACGTTGAAGCGGACGGACGGGCCGGAGACCTCCCCGACTCCATCTCCCTTGCCCGAGACGGATGCAACACCGTCGAGTGACACACCCACCTGCGAGGTCAGCTTCGCCGGCGTGCCGAGATCGACTGGCTCCTGCGCGAGACCAGAGGAGGTACCAGGCTCGGCCGTGGCCGATGGGGTCGACCCTGGGACGCTCTGAGTGCCAGCGGCCGGCTTCTCCGTCGGCTCGATCGTCGCCGAGCCGGCGCCCGGTGTCGCGCTGGCTCTCGAGGTCGGGGCGTCGGAATACGTCGCAGTCCCACTGTTCGTGGGCTGGGCAGCTGGATCGTTACCGGCATTCGTGAGCACGACGACGAGGAGGACGACCACGAGGGCGACCCCCACGACGATGCTGGCTGTGGTGATGACGGCGCGACGGGAGACGCTCATGCCTGGTCCTCTCAAGTCGAAGGGCGCTACGGCGACCGACTGCTATTATCGCCGGACCTTGACCACGTCATCACAGCGCGTCGCTTCCCGAAGAGCCGACTCGGCGACCGCGACCGGCCGCTTCCGCTTGTCTCCCGCCGGCATCGCCGTCGCGCTCTTCGTCGTGGCGACCGTGGTCGCGCTCCTGGGTTCGTGGAACGTGTCGCTCTGGACCGACGAGGCAGCCACGATCTCCGCCGCGAGACGCAGCACCGGAGAGCTGTGGCAGCTGGTCCACAACATCGACGCGGTGCATGCCGTCTACTACTTCATCATCCACTTCTGGGGCGGGGCATTCGGGTGGAGCGCCTTCGCGCTGCGGCTGCCGAGCGCCCTGGCCGCGGGGGCCACCGTCGTCGGCGTGTGGACGCTGGCACGACGCCTCGGGCGCTCGGATGCCGCCTTGACGGCAGCGGTCGTCGCCATCGTCCTGCCCCGCATCACCTGGATGGGCATCGAGGCTCGGTCGTTCGGGCTCAGCGCCGCCATCGCGGTCTGGGCGACGATCGCCCTGGTCGTCGCACTGCGAGGCGAACGGAAGGCACGTGCCTGGGCCGGGTACGGGATCCTCGTCGCCGCCGGCTGCGCACTGAATATCTACGTCGCACTGCTCGTCGTCGCACACGCCGTCACCGTGGCAGCCCTCCTCGCCGCCCGGGCGGCCAGCGTGCGTCGTGCCGCCGCGTGGTTGGTCAGCGCTGTGCTCGGGGTCGCGATCGCCTCCCCCGTCGTGGTGGCCTCTCTCGGCCAGCGCGGGCAGCTCGGCGACAATGCGGTCTCGGCCCCGGCTCTCGTCCGCCGTGCGATCGTCAATCAGTGGTTCCTCGGCGAGACACCCACGCGCGTGGGGGCGTCCAGCGACGGTGAGTCGCTGTGGTCGCTTGCGGCGCTCGCGCTCGCAGTGGTCGGCTGGGCACTCATCGTGGTCGCCGTCGTGGCGCTGGCCCGGCGTCGCGACCGCCTCGCCGTGGTCGTCGCGCTGACCTGGCTGCTGCTTCCCACCGCGATCGTCGCCGTCTACTCCCTGGCCGCTTCGCCGCTCTACAACCCGCGGTACTTCACCTTCTGCGCGCCCGCGGCAGCCCTCCTCATCGGGATCGGCATCACCTCTCTCGGCCGGCGCTGGTTGCGGCTCAGCGCGGTTGCGCTCGTCGTCGTCCTGGCCCTTCCGATCTACCTCTCGCAGCGCCAGGAAACCGGCAAGAGCGGCACGGACTGGTCAGCGACAGCGGCCTGGATCGGCTCCCACGCGCAGCCCGGCGACGGCGTGTACTTCGCGCCGCTCGACACGACGACGGCGGCCACAGTCGAGCGGACGACTCGGAACATCGCTGTGGCCTACCCCGACGACTTCGTCGGGCTGCGTGACCTCACGCTCATCGTCGCCCCGACGACGGACGCAAGCCTGCGCGGCGTCTCGGCACGAGTCGACGCCAGCTCGAAGCGGCTGAGCGACGTGAAGCGCGTCTGGGTCGTCCGGCCGAGCGACTACGCCCGAGAGTCCGCCGCCTTCGACGACGCGGCCCTGGAGAAGGCGGGCTTCCGCGCGAAGGCACGCTTCGAGGGCCCCATGGACGACGTTCTCGAATACGCCCGCTGACCGCGGTCCGTTCGGAAGGCTCCCCGTGCCACAGGGACAGCGACAAGCCCGAGCGCAAGCATGAAGAGCTGCTGGGCGCTGTAGAAGGGGCTGAAGAAGAGGTCGAAGAGGGAGTTCGCGACCACATAGAGCAAGACGGCCGCGGCCGTCCCGTCGGCGATGTTCCTGGTGATTCCGTACACCAGCACCAGCGCCGCTATGGCTACCAGGGCTAGTCCCAAAACACCTGTCTGCGCCCACAGATCGCCGAACACCGAGTGCAACTCGATGTGGCCGCCGAACATGAACCGGGTCACGTAACCGTTGTTCGGGTCGTAGCCGATCGCGCTCATTCCCTGCTGCGCCACCCGAATATCTGATGGGTTCGGGGCGATTCCAGCCCCGAAGCCCCAGGGCGAATGCGTCATCAGCGCCAGGGTCGCTCCGAGCTCGGGCCGTCCTCCGAGCAGAACGGAGCCGGACGCGTCGTACTGCGCGAGAGACCTCCGCGTCGTCGACTCACCGAGGACTCCGGAGAGCACAAGCGCCTGACCGGCGATGTAGACGACGACACCGACCACGACGACACCGAGCGACACCAGGAAGGCCGAACCACCGTGGCCCGCTCGGAAGAACGGAATCTGGGCGACGAGAAGCACGACGGCCAAAAGCAGCAGCCCGAAAATCGATCGAGCGTCATTGGTCGCTGCCAGACCGGTCAAGACCAGGACGACGAGAAGCTCCACCCACCAGCGGCGCGAGAGTTTCGCGACGGCAAGTCCGATGACCGCCAAGGGCAAAGCAAAGCCGAACTTGTAAGGGTTCGTCGCGAACTGCGCCGCAGAGGGGTCCACTCCGAGCAGGAGCCCCACTCCGAAGAAGAGCGCCACCATCGGCAACGACAAGACGGTGCGGGCCCACAGGACGAGGCCGATCGACAGCAGGGCACCGATCAGGAGCACCGTGGTGCTCGTCGCGATGCCGCTATCCACCGCGTGGTCGCCCCTGTTCGCGATCTGCAGCCAGATTCCGGCACCCGCGGCGAGCGTTCCGACAATTAGCAGCAGCGGCATGAAGCGGTAGTAGCGCACTGTCCGCAGCCAGAGGGGAGTGAGAAGGGCCGCGACAACGAAGCCGACCTCGACACCCTGCGGCAGGGTGATTCGCATCGCCAGCAGGATGAGTGCGACGGCCGCGATCCCCCTCGAATACAGGGGTGGTGATTGCGTCGGAGCCTCGTCCAGGCTCTCATCGGCCGTCGTCGGTCTCTCGTCGGTCGTGGCCCATTTGCGCGCCACGGTGCCGGAGAGAGAAGTCATTTCGCAACTCTAAGCGAGTCCCGAACGTGAGCAAACGTGTGGTCTGTCCCCCAAAGCGTCCACACTCTGTCGGGGGCTTTTGGCAAATTGCCTGTTCCAGGAAGCTTTCAGCACGGATAGGGTTACACGCATTGTTCCCTTGTGGCCCCCATTCTGGGGACACCCGCTGACGCTCCTCTGACGAAAGGACCACCCAAGGGTGACTTCCTCTGCGCCTCGCCACGCTGTGAGACGGCGGCGATTCTCTCTCCCCGCCGTCGCCGGCCTCTCCGCCGGTGTGCTTCTCGCCGCCACTCTTCCCGCCCAGTTCGCGACAGCGGCCCCAGCGACCGTCGTCTCTGACTCGTTCGCACGAACCGTCTCGAGCGGCTGGGGCTCCGCCGCCAAGGGCGGTTCCTGGACAGCCAGTCTCGGCGCCGGCGCCAGCGCAGCGGTCGCCTCGGGTGAGGGCCGGATCACCGGGCTCAAACCGGGCGCTTCCGCTCGTCTCGCTCTGAAACAGGCGAACTCTCTCGACACCGGAGTGCGGGCCACCATCGGTCTTCCCGCCGCGTCAGCGACGGTCTACACCGCCTTTGAGATCCGGCGCCAGAGCGACGACTCCACGTATCGCGGCCGGGTCGAGATCAGCAAGACTGGCTTAGCCGTTCTCGCTGTCTCACGACTCAACAAGACGATCGAGGTCAATCTGGGCCGCTTCACACTTCCCGGCACATACGCCCCTGGTGCTGACATCGCGGCCGAATTCCAGGTGACGGGCTCAGCCAAGGTCTCGATCCGGGCCCGCGCCTACCCCTCAGGAGCCGTTGCGCCCGGGTGGCAGCTGTCTCTGACGGATTCGTCGTCGTCGCGCATCTCGGGCGCCGGGAGCCTTGCCTTCTGGGAGTACGCCAGCGGCAGCAACACCAACGCGGCCAGCACCACCCTCGACAACCTGTCGCTGACACAGAACCCCGCAACGAACGCGAACACCCCGGCGCCCGCGCCAGTGCCAGCGCCGACCCCGTCACCCACGACACCCCCGGCCACCCCCGCGCAGCCGGTCACGCCGCCGGTCTCCACCCCGGTGACCTCCGGCGATCGAGGTTCGGCGACCGTCGGCAGCACCCGTTATGCCGTTCCAGCCGGCGCCATCCTGGTGTCGCCCTCCGGCAACGACTCGGCCAACGGCAACTCGAACGCCCCCGTTCGCACCCTGGCCGCTGCCGTCGCGAAGGCCAGCAACGGAGCGACGATCGTCCTCCGCGCGGGCGTCTATAACGAGTCCGTCACGGTGCCCCGGTCGAAGACCCTGACCATCCAGTCGTACCCCGGCGAGACCGTCTGGCTCGACGGCTCGAAGCAGGTCACCGACTGGAACTCCTCGGGCTCCCGCTGGACGACGCCGTGGAGCTACTTCCCGTCGTCGCAGATCGACGGCATCTCCGACAACCCGTGGTTCGTTAATTCCGCTAAGCCTCTCGCGGCGCGACCGGACCAGGTCTTCCTCGACGGCACCGAGCTCACGCAGGTCGGCTCGGCCTCCGCTGTGACGGCCGGAACCTTCTATCCCGACGCCGGTTCCGGTCAGATCGTCCTGGGCTCCAACCCGGCCGGCCACTCGGTGCGCATCAGCAACCAGCAGCAGGCGCTCGTCGTTCAGTCGCCGAACACGGTGTTGCAGGGCTTTGGAGTCCGCCGGTATGGAACTTCGTACCTTCAGCGCGGTGCTGTCCGACTCAGCAACACCGGCATTACGGCACGCAACCTCACCGTCGAAGACAACGCGATGATCGGCATCAACGTAGAGAGCGACAACACGACCCTCGATCACCTCACGGTGACCGGCAGTGGTCTTCTCGGCATCGGTGCGAACTCGGCGTACGGGCTCAAGGTTCAGAACTCCCTGGTTCTCGACAATAACGACCAGGAGTTCAACGCTCAGCCCGTGGCCGGCGGAATCAAGGTGACCCGGTCGCGCGGCGTCGACATCTCGAACGTCGACGCGAGCGACAACGTCGGAAACGGCATCTGGCTCGACGAGTCGGTGTACGACGCCACAGTCGTCAACAGTCGTTCCACCGACAACACGGTCGACGGGATCCTCGTCGAGCTCTCGGACCACGTGATCGTCGCGAACAACGAGTTGAACGGCAACAAGATCGGTGTGATCGTCTACAACACGGCCAACGTGCAGATCTATAACAACGATATCGGTGGCAACCGACTGTTCGGCGTGAAGCTCGCTCAAGACGAACGTCGTCAGGCGAACACGGCTCTCACCGGCCATGACCGGAGGCGCCCTGTTCCCGACCCGACTCTCACCTGGATCACGAAGAACGTCACGGTCTCGAACAACGTGTTCGGATCCGGCGGACTCTTCCAGATCTACGCCCTGGACGGCGTGACGAACATCCCGGTCGACAACATGAACCTCGTCATCACCGGCAATCTCTTCAACCAGCGCCTGACGGGCGCCCAGTCGACCCTGGTCGGCTGGGGTGGCGGCGACAACCGCACGGTGACCCGGTACGACTCGGTCCAGGCTCTCGCCAAGGCCAAGGGATCGCGCTGGAACAACGTCGAGACCACGGCGGTCCTGCCGATCGCCAGCATGATCGCGGCGATCAAGTCGGCCCTGGGTGTCGCGGTGGGCATTCCCGACGATGTTGCGGCGGCGATCGGAGTGAAGTCCGGCACGAGGGGCCTCGGCGTCTTCGACGACTAGACCCCGCACCACGAACACCAGACGCCGCTCGGGCACAACCCGGGCGGCGTCTGGCGTTGCGGCGCGCGTGGGCCGTGCTACGAGCGCGCAACTCAGGCAAGTGGGCGTGATGAGCGCGTTCTCGCGCGTGGGCAGGCCGGAGCGCGCCTGCATTCCTGACGGACGAGCGGCAGCGCGGCGCGGGGCACTCGCGGCGCCGGAACGCGCGGAGGCGTGGCGCGGGGCACGCGCGGCGCCGGGGCCCGCGGGAGCGCTCCGGTCGGTGCGCACGACTCAGGAACACGATCCCGCAAGACCCCAAAACACGAGGATCCGCGCCCACCCGCCGCTCCGCATCCTGAACCGCGCGCGTCAGCGCCGCGAGCAAGCCCCTACAGCGCCGCGATCGTCCAGGCGGCCCGGTGCGTCGCACCCGGAGCGAGGCGCACCACGTCGTCGCCGGTCGAGAAGGCGTCGGGCGGGCACGTCATCGGCTCGACGGCGAGGCCCACGCGATCGAGCGCGGCCTCCGGGCGGTCGGCCGTATGCACCTGCACCCACGGCAACTCGGTGCCCCAGGTCATCGAGACGCCGGAATCCCCCGCAGCCCGCAGCACCACTCGCGCGACACCCGAGTCGTCTCGCGTCAACCCGGTGAACGCGTGGTCGATGAACGTCTCGCCGATCACCCGGGGGGCCCTGAAGTCGAAGACGCCCAGTGGCGAACCGGCCCCGGGGCCGTCGACCGGCTCGACCGCGACCGGCAGCAGGCGCTCTTCCGTCACCGTGACGACTTGCGAGGCGGGCAGCTCGAGCGTCCAGTCGTCGACGTGCCCCTCGCCCGCGCGGAGGTACGGGTGCGGCGCCGTGCCATACGGGGCGTCGGACGAACCGGTGTTCGTCGCGGCGACCGTCGTCGTCAGGCCATCGTCGCCGAGCGCGTAGGTGACCTCGATCGTGAGCGGCCAGGGGTAGCCGTCGTTCGCCACCACGTCGGCGGTCAGCGTGACCGACGAATCGCTCCGGTCGATCACCGTGTAGCGCGCCCACGCCAGGAAGCCGTGCAGCGCATGCCCGCGGGCCGGCTCGGTCAGCGGCAGCTGGTAATCGACGCCATCGAACGTGTAGGTGCCGTCGACCACGCGGTTCGGCCACGGCAACAGGATCGCCCCGCGGAACACCGGCCGGATCTCGTCCGCCTCGAACGGCACGACCAGGTCGCGTCCGTCGTGCGTGAGCACGCGCAGTGCCGCTCCGACCGCGGCGATCGTTGCGCTGTAGGGGCCGTGGGTGATGGTGGTCTGCTCGCCGGAGAGCGGGGAATTCGTCATCGAATGTCGTCTTTCGTCAGGGTTCGGTCTTCAGGGTAGAGGTCGCGGCGGCCGAGCGACGCCGGTCGACTGGCGGACCACGAGCTCGTAGTCGGCCACGATCGAGGCGAATCCGAGCGCGGGTGACGGATCCTTGATCCTCGCCACCAGCAGCTCGACCGCACGCCGGGCGATCTGCGAGCTTCCCGGCGACATCGTCGTGAGGGTCGGGTGGGCGAATCGGGCGTCGCGGGTATCGTCGATGCCGATCACGGCCACGTCGCCGGGCACGTCGACACCGCGTTGCAGCAGCGCCCACTGCGCCCCGAGCGCGAGCGCGTCGTTGAAGCCGAGAACGGCGTCGAAGCGCACCGCAGGATCCCTCGCCCCGGCCTCGAGCGCTGCCACCGCCGCGGCGGCTCCCGCGTCGCGACTCCACGCGTCCGTCGGCGCCAGGAGTGCGTCGACCAGCGGGAGGCCGGCCTCGGCCATCGCGGCCTGGAACCCCCGCAGGCGCAGAGCGGACGTGTGGGTCGCGACCGCTCCCCCGGGGCCGAGCACCAGGATCCTGCGCCTGCCGATCTCGAGCAGATGCTCCGTGGCGCGCTTCGCCACCCCCTCATCCGCGATCAGCACGTGATCGGCGAGCCCCTCGAACTGGCGCTCCCCAATGATCACGAGTGGTTCTCCGGCGAGTTGCGGCGCATCGCTCGGGCCGATGGCCAGCGGGTCGATGATGGCCCCGTCGATCAGCTGGCGGCGCTCCCCGCTGATCGCCTGAAGTTCACGGTCGCGATCGCCGCCCGTCGTCTCGACGAGCACCGTCAGGTCGTGCTCGCGAGCCACCGCGATCACCTCCTGAGCGAGCTCGGCGAAGAAGGCCTGATCGAGCTCGGGAACGATGAGCGAGATCATGCCCGTCCGCCTGGTGCGCAGTCGTCTCGCCGACAGGTTGACCCGATAGCCGAGCTCGTCGACGGCCGCCCCGATGCGCGCCCGGGTCTCGGGGCGCATCGAGGGGTAGTCGTTGAAGTAGTTCGACACGGTCTTGAGCGAGACGCCGGCGAGGCGGGCCACGTCGTTCATGGTCGCGGGCATGGGTGTGACTCCTCCTCGTCGGTGCGGTCGCCGCGGCGGTGCGCTACTTCTACTGCTTGGCCAGGCGCACTACGTTCCAGCTCAGCGGCGGCAGCACGACGCTGAGCACCGAGCCGTCCCAGCTCGTCTTGTCGTTCGCCACCGGAGCGACGCTGTCGGCGGTGTCGACCGTGACGGTCTTGTAGGGGTCGGCGTCGTGCAGCGTCGTGGCCTGAACGAGACGCACTCCGCCGAAGGCCCGGGTGTCGACATCGACCGTGAGCTCTTCGGTGAGCGATCGGTTGATCGCGAACACGCTCACGTCGCCGGTCTCCGGGTCGTGGGTGGCGACGGCGTCGAGGGCAGGAACAGCCCCGTACTTCGCCGTCTCGTGAACCGGCGACTGCATTTCGACGCGCAGCACGTCGCCGCGAGCGAAGCTCGACGCCTGCGCGAACGGGTGGAACGTGGTCTGCTTCCAGCTGCGCCCACCGGTCTCGGTCATGATCGGAGCGATCACGTTGACGAGCTGCGCCAGGCTCGCACTGGCCACGCGGTCGGAGTGCTTCAGCAGCGAGATGAGCAGGCCGCCCACCACGACGGCGTCGGCGACGTTGTACTGGTCTTCGAGCAGTACCGGGGCGACCGGCCAGTCAGTCGGGTTCTTCGATGCTTCGCCGTCGAGGTACCAGACGTTCCACTCGTCGAACGAGATGTTGATGCGCTTGGTCTTCTTCTGGGCTGCGCGCACGTGGTCGACGCTGGCGACGACGTCGTCGATGAAGTGGTCCATCTCGACACCCGCCGCGAGGAAGCTGGCGAGGTCGCCGTCTTTCTCCCAGTAATAGGCGTGCATCGAGATCAGGTCGACCTCGTCATAGGTCTCTTCGAGCACCTCGCGCTCCCAGGTGCCGAACGTGGGCATGTCGGCGCCCGAGCTTCCGCAGGCGACCAGCGTGAGGTCGTTGTCGATGAGGCGCATGGCGCGGGCCGTTTCGGAGGCGAGGCGCCCGTACTCGCGGGCGGTCTTGTGGCCGATCTGCCACGGGCCGTCCATCTCGTTGCCGAGGCACCACATCTTGATGTCGTAGGGGTCGGCCGAGCCGTTCTTCTTGCGCAGGTCGGAGTGGAACGACCCGCCGGCACCGTTCGTGTAGTCGAGCAGATCGATGGCCTCCTGAACGCCGCGCGTGCCGAGGTTCACCGCCATCATGGGCTCGACGCCGGCCTTCTTCGCCCAGCGCATGAACTCGTCGACGCCGACCAGGTTCGGCTCGGTGGAGTGCCAGGCCAGGTCTTTGCGCACGGGGCGATCGGCGACCGGGCCGATGCCGTCTTCCCAGCGGTAGCCCGAGACGAAGTTGCCGCCCGGGTAGCGCACGGTCGAGATGCCGAGCTCCCGCACGAAGTCGATCACGTCGCCGCGGAACCCGTCGGCGTCGGCGGTGGGGTGCCCCGGGTCGTGGATGCCGCCGTACACGCAGCGGCCGAGATGTTCGACGAAGGTGCCGAAGGTGCGGCGCGAGACGGGAGCCACCACAAAGGACGGGTCGAGGGCGAGGCGGGCGTTGGGCATGGGATCTCCTTCAGTACATCGTTGTAACGCCAAGTTTGTACAACGTTGTACTTGCGCGTCAAGGGGGCTGCGCTGGTCACTTCTCAGGCGGTTGGGCGCGTCCCCGCTCGCGCACCCGCTGGCCTGCGCTTGTGCGCGGCTGGATTCCTGATGAGCGCACCCGCGTGGGCGTCCGATGGGCGTCTTCACACCGTGGCAGACCAGGATCCTGCGCACCCCCGCTCACACATCAGGCATCTGAGCGCGTTCCGCCCCGCGACCCCCACGCCTGCGCTCCCGCGGCGCTTACATTCCTGAATCCATTACCTAGCGCCGCACGCCCCCGCTCACGCATCAGGCATCCGGGCGCGCTCCGCCCCGCGATCCCCACGCCTGCGCTACCGTGGCGCTTGCATTCCTGACGCATGCACCAACAGCGTGCTGCGTTGCACATCCTCGCTGCGGCAGACCAGGATCCTGCGCAACCCCGCTCACACTTCAGGCATCCGGGCGCGTTCCGCCCCGCGAACCCCGCGCCCGCACTCCCGTGGCGCTGGCATTCCTGAATGCATTACCAAGCGCCGCACGCCCCCGCTCACACGTCAGGCATCCGGTCGCGTTCCACCTCGCGATCCCCATGCCTGTGGCCTCCGCGTGCCTTCTTTCCTGAAACGCGCACCCGCGAGCGCGACCGGTGGCGTTCGCATGCCACGGCAGACCAGGATCCTGCGCACCCCCGCTCACACTTCAGGCATCCGGGCGCACTCCGCCCTGCAAACCCCGCGCGCGCACTCCCCGGCGCCTACATTCCTGAAACGCGCACCCGCGAGCGCGTCCGGTGGCGTTCGCGTGCCGCGGGAGACCAGGATCCTGCGCACCACCGCTCACGCCTCAGGTATCCAGGCGCGCCCCGCCATCCCCGCGCCCGCACTCCCCCGCGCCTGCATTCCTGAAACGCGCTCATAAACACCCACGCACACACACCCGTTAACCACCGCAGGCAGACCCGAAGGCCTGCCTGCAGCGACTGCGAAAAGGAGGAGGAGTCGCTAGACCGTGACGGTCGCGAGCACCTCGTCGAGGACGGCCGAGGCCTCCTCGTCGGTGGATTTCTGGGCGAGAGCGAGCTCGCTGATCAGCACCTGACGCGCCTTGAGGAGCATGCGCTTCTCGCCGGCGGACACGCCGCTGTCTTGGTCGCGGCGCCAGAGGTCGCGGACGACCTCGCTGACGCTGTAGACGCTTCCGCTGCCCATCTTCTCGGTGTTCGCCTTGAAGCGACGCGACCAGTTGCCGGGCTCTTCGACGTGATCGCTGCGGAGAACGTCGAACACCGCCTCAACACCCTTGGCGTCGATGACGTCGCGGACACCGACCAGGTCGACGTTGTCGACCGGCAACTCGATCATGAGATCGCTGGCGTGGACGTTCAGGGTGATGTATTTCTTCTCAGCGCCCTTGATGGTGCGGGTCTTGACCGCGGTGATGGTGGCGGCGCCGTGGTGGGGATACACGACGGTCTCCCCTACTTCGAAAATCATCTAGTCGTGCCTCTGTTCTCTTTGCGTGTCGTCTCGGCAGTCTTACCATTCTACCCGATAAATCCGTTGTATGATCCGCGGCTCTAGACCGACCGGGACGCCCTCCCCGGTTACGTGGGCCGGATCCTGCGACAATGGCACGACCATGCCGATCAGCCGCCGCGTCTTCGTGACCGGATCCCTTACGGGAGCCGGGGTGCTGGCGCTGTCGGCCTGCTCGAGTCCGTCTCCGGCTCCGACGACGAGCAGTCCGGCGCCGACCGGTACGCCGACGCCCACCGCGACCACCGCTTCCGGTGTGACGCCGGCCGCGTTCCGGCGCAGTTCCTGGGGCGACGACCCCTACGCGTACGGCTCGAACAGCGTCCTGACGACCGAATCCACCTCCGCCGACCGCGAGACCCTGCGGGCATCGCTCGACGACAAGGTGTTCTTCGCAGGCGAGGCCGTCGCCGAGACGTGGCCCGGCACCGTCACGGGTGCTCGCCTGTCGGGTGTCGCCGTGGCCGCCGAGGTCGCCGCCGTAGCGGCTCCGGGCGAGCGCATCGCCGTGATCGGCGCGGGCATCGCCGGTGCGACGGCCGCTCGCACGCTCGCCGATCAGGGTTTCGACGTGGTCGTGATCGAGGCTCGGCAGCGGGTCGGCGGCCGGATCGCCTCCTCCCAGGGCGACGACTGGCCGATCGAGGTACAGACCGGCGTCTCGATGCTGTTCGGCGACGGAGCCGCCGACCTGGAGAGTCTGCTCACGAGCGCCGGCGTTGTGACGGTGCCGTTCGAGGCCGAGACGACAGCACGTGAAGGATCCGCGCGTACCCGATTTCCGACCACCGCCACCGTCGCCGCCACTCTCGCTTCGGCCCGCGCCTGGGCCGACCGTCCGAGCGCCGAGGTCAGCGTCGATGGCGCACTCGACGGTTCCGGTGTTCGGTCGAAGCTGTCGAGTGCCCCCGACGCGTCGGGCGTCTCCGATGCCGACCGTCTGGCCTGGGTTCTCGCCGAGGCGCTCCCCGCGCGTTTCGGCGCCGACGCCGACGCGCTGTCGTCTCGCGCGCTCTCCGTCGGTGCCGCTCCGGTCGACGCCCAGCTCGTCACGAAGGGATTCGCCGCCTACGTCGCCGGGCTGCTGACCGATCTCGACGTGCTGCGGGGCAGCAACGTCACTCAGATCACCTACGCCAACGAGGGTGTCGGCCTCCGTCTGGTGACGGGCGAGTCGCTCTCGGCCGACCGGGTCGTGTCGACGATCCCGCTGGGCGTATTCAAGAAGCAGCGGATCGTCTTCGTCCCGGAGCAGTCGGCGGTGCGTCGCAGCGCCATCGACCGTCTCGGCATGGGCGTGCAGGACGTCCTCTGGCTGCGCTTCGACGAGCGCATCTGGTCGACCGACGACACCGTCTGGGCGATCCTCGACGACGACGCGACCTACCGACTGTGGGTCAACCTCGAGCCGGCGACGGGCTACCCGATCCTGGTGGCGCTCATCGGCGGCGAGTCCGCAGTGGCGGCGGAAAAGCTGAGCGACGCCGAAGCGGTCGCTGCGGCGGTGGCCGATCTCGCGCCCTACCTCGACCGGGTGGCAGACGACGCGTCGCCCACCCCGTCGCCGACCCCGAGCTCGTGAGGTGCGGTCCCGCGCTCGGGTGAGCCGTCGGATCCTGCGTTCGTGTCGTCACCCGAGGCGAGCACACGGCGCCGCCTCGCCAGGTGCCCGGGCCGAACATGGCTCAGGCCGATGAGCGCCGTCAGCACGCCGACGAAGATCGCGAGCACGAGGGCGTTGTAGAGCCGGAACTGCTCGGGGCTCACCTGCGTCGGGTCGAGGAAGAAGTAGGGGTACCAGCGCACCTCGCGGCCGCGCTCGAGCGTGTAAAGACCCCAGATCAGCGGAAAGATCAGCACCAGAGCGAGGGTGCGCCAGCGGACGGGCGTGCGACCCGGAGCGATGATCCAGTCGAGGAGCACGTAGGCGGAGATCCAGAAGTGGAGCACCTGGCTCGAGGTGGGGAACGCCAGCGCGTAGTGGTGCGAGGCAGACTGCGTGACGAGCACGGCGAAGACGACTCCCGAGACGATCACGTAGGTGGTGACGATGGCGTGCACCGCGGCGAACCACGGTGGGTCACTCCGGCCCCGGAAGGTGAAGATGCCCGAGACCACCAGCACGGCAACGTTCGCCATGTTGCTCTGCTGCGTGAAGTAGCTGAAGTAGTTCGCGGTCGCGAAGGTCGAGAACCCGAGGACGTATTCGAAGTTGGCGACGAGCGCGGCGATGGCCACGCCGGCCGCGGCGAGGCGCAGGAGGCCGGAGACACGGAAGGTCCACGGCGTCTGCATCCGACCGAGGGTACCGAGAGCGGCAGGGAGAGCCCCGAGCGAAGGATCCGACGGGGTCACCTGGTCACGGCCGGCCGTTTCGACGCGGGGCCTCCAGTCGATGGCGACGAGCCCTTACTCGTCGACGGCGTTGAATCGCTCGAGCCCGTCGGCGAGACGGTCGATGTCGTCGTCGCTCCAGTCGGCGAGCCGCCGCTCGAGCTCGGCGTGGTTGGCCCGGATCGACCGCTGCAGCAACTCACGCCCGCGGTCGGAGAGGAGCAGCAGCTGGCCGCGCGCCTGACTCGTGATGGGCTGGACGCCGACCTCGACGAGCCCGAGCTCTTGGAGGTCGCCGATCTGGCGCGAGACGGTGGAGCGGTTCAAGCGCATGGCCGACGCGATGTCGACGGCGCGGCAGTCGGGGGTGACCGCGATGAAGTTGAGGAGCGTGTGCTGAACGATGGTGAGCGGCTCAGCTGTGCGGCGGCTTCTCGCGGCCCCCCGACGGGAGATGGCCTGCAGTTCGGCGTAGACGGCCTGCATTCGGTCGTCGCGTTTCGTGGTCACGTCGTCGAGCTTAACGATCGGGTGTAATGTCTTTCTGTGTTGCATACTGCAACAGTAACTCCCCTCGTCTTTGAAAGGCAGCATGTCTACGAATACGCACTCGCTCCAGGAGGTCGCGATCCGCCAGTCCCCGCGTCGTGACGACCACAGCCACCGGCTGCCGTCGTCCTCGTCGGGCCGCGAGACGCCCGCTGGTCCGCGCATGTTCCTGGGCACGCCGGTCGCTGTCTTCAAGGCGTTCGGCACCGCGATCCTCGTGCCGCTCTTCCTGGGCCTCGGAATGACGCTTGCCTACCTCGGCGCCTTCCACCAGCCGACGCCGCACGAGCTCCCCGTGGCAGTCGTGGGCACCAGCGCCGAGGTCAAGGTCTTCGCGCAGACGCTCAGCGACGGGGCCGACGGCCAGCTCAGCGTGCGCACCGTCTCCTCCGACGCGGTCGCTCGCCGGCTCATCACCGACCGCGAGATCACAGCCGCGTACGAGCCCACCGCCACCAGTGCGTCGCTCCTCGTCTCGTCGGCCGCGTCCGAGACGAGCGCCAACGTCGCCCAGAAGGTGTTCCTGCCGATCGCCTACGAGTCGAAGCTGCCGTTCACCGTCGTCGACGTCGTGCCGTCGTCCGCCAACGACTCAACCGGACAGGGACTCTTCTTCCTCCTCGTCGGGCTCAGCGTCGGCTCGTACGCCACGGCTGCCGCGGTCGCCGCCTTCGCCTCACGTCTCGGGATCCGCTGGTCGCTCGTGACCGCCGCCGTCCTCTCCGGCGTCGTCGCCGCCATCGCCCTGATCATCGCCGGGCCCGTCTACCACGTGGTCGACGGCCACGTCTGGGGCACCTGGCTCGCCGGCTGGCTCTACTCGCTGGCCATTGTGCTGATCGGCGTCGGCCTGCACCCGGTGCTCCGCCACTGGACCACCGCCGCCCTCACCATGCTCTTCGTCATGTTCAACTTCACCTCGTCGGGCGGAATCTTCGCCGTGCACCTCATGCCCGCGTTCTTCGCCGCTCTGAACGGCTTCTGGAACGGCGCCGCCTGGCTCGACGCCGCGCAGACGATGCAGTACTTCCCCGGCCAGGCCTTCGGGTGGGACATCCTCCGCCTCGGCATCTGGGCCGCCGTCGGCCTCGGCCTGACGCTGCTCACCCACCTCCTGAGCCGTCGCCGCACGCGCATTGCGAACGAGCGCGTCGTCATGCGCGAAGAGGAGCAGGTGGTGGCGGCGTAGGTGGGTGGCGCGGTTGCGTGCGCGGTTGCGGTCGCGTGCGCGGTTGCGGTTGCGGTCGCGGTCGCGTTCGCGTTCGCGTTCGCAGAACAGGAGACCAGTCCCGCGTGGGCGTGAGCACGCGGGGTGCGGGGCGAGGCAGCGACAGAACGCCTAAAGTACGACCAGCGCCAGAGCGATCGCACCGCAGAGCCACCCGACGCCAGGGCCCGCGGGAGCGCTTGGCCGGCTGGAGCACGTCAGGGACTCCTGGTTCTTCTTCTCTGGGCGCAACTCAGGCATCGAGGCCCCGCGAGGCTCCGCACCCGCGCAAATCGCCCCACGCGCGCCTCGTTGCCTGAAAAGCGAAACGCACGCAGGATCCTGCACCACCCCGCACACCCCCACCCCGCCCGCAACTCAGGCATGCAGGGCCGGCCAAGCCCTACGCCCTCGCAAATCGCCCCACGCGCGCCTAGTTGCCTGAAATCGAAACGCGCGCAGGATCCTGCACCACCCCACACACCCCCACCCCGCCCGCAACTCAGGCATGCAGACCCGGCCAAACCCTATGCCCGCGCAAATCGCCCATCTCGCAGCTCATCACCTGAAAAGCGGACCGCACGCAGGATCCGGCCCATCGCCGCACACCCCACCCCGCCCGCAACTCAGGCATCCAGGGCCAGCCAGGCCCCACACCCGCGCGAATCGCCCCGCATGCACCTCGTTGCCTGAAAAGCGAACCGCACGCGCAGAGCGGCCGCAGGACGCCCTCGCATCCTGCGGCCGCTCACCCGCGTGAACTACTTTGCAGCGGACAGGTCGTACACCGTGCTCCCGCCCACGGTCGTCGCCGTGAAGTTCGCCTCCACCCAGGTCTTGATCGCCGAGGAGGTCGACGATGAGCCGCCGCCCATCCCGCCTCCTGAGCCACTCGACACGTAGTAGCCGATGTCGCCCGCGGCCACGTAGGCCTTGAACTCGGCAAGAGTCGGCGTCGGGTCGTCACTCCAGCCGCCGATGGCCATTACCGCGGTGCCGCTCGACAGTTCGAGCGTCGCCGCCGACTGGTCGTTGTTGACCGCTGCCGCCCAGCGCGCGGTGCTCTTCTTCAGGAGGGTATCGAGGGCCGTGGAGGAGGTCGTGCCACCCATTCCCGCAGAGGAGGACGACGACGAGGATCCGCCCGACGCCGAGTCATCCGACGTGCTCGAGGAGCCCGAGTCCGTCCCGCCCGGCGCGGTGCCGCTCGGCGCGGTGCCGCTCGGAGCGGAGTCGCCCGAAGGCATCTCACCGGAGGGCATTTCGCTCTCTGAGCCTGACTCGCCGCTCTCGCTGCCGCCGGGGCCACCAGTGCCGGACGGCGGGGTACCGCCACCGCCAGCGCCACCCGCGCCGCCACCCGTGCCGCCGCCCATGCCGCCGCCACCCATACCGGACGAGCTCGACGACGATCCCACGCTCGGAATCGACCCCGAGTGCCCGACCGACGCCGTCGCCACGGCATACGCTCCCGATCCCCCGAAGGCGAACAGGGTGCCGACCAGCACGGCCGCGAGGGTCACGCGACGGAAGGCCGCGATCGAACCGATCACGAAGCCAATTGCCGCGAGCACCGAGCCGATCAGCACGACCCACTTGAGCCAGGGCATCCAGGTCGCGTTCTCGGAGAGGAGGTGGAACGACCACGCGCCCGTTCCGGCAATGGCGACTGCCAGGCCGAGGCGTCCGAGCCAGGTGGTGCGCATGCGCCAGAGGAGGGCGCCGCCGATGCCGATGAGTCCGGCGATCGCCGGTGCCAGAGCGACCGTGTAGTACGGGTGGATCGTGCCGCTGGTGAAGCTGAAGACGAGGGCCGTGACGATCAGCCAGCCGCCCCACATCACGAGGCCGGCGCGCAGCGGGTCGAGGCGCGACCGGCGACCGGCGACGATCAGACCCAGCACGAGCAACAGCAGTGCGGCGGGCAGCAGCCACGAGATCTCGAGTCCCATCTCGCTCGAGAAGAGGCGGGTGAGGCCGGTCGAACCGCCGAAGGATCCGCCTGCGGTTCCCCCTCCGGCACCGCCACCGCCGCCGTTGCCGGACCCCGAGCCGAAGAAGCGGCCGAGCCCGTTGTAGCCGAAGGCGAGCTCCAGCACCGAGTTGTTGGTCGAGCCGCCGATGTACGGGCGGGAGTCGGCCGGCCAGATGGCGACGATCGCGACCCACCAGCCGGCACCGACGACGACTCCGACGAGCGCGCCGAGCACGTGCAGAAGGCGCTTCCAGATCGTCGTGTTGGCCGCGAGCAGGTAGACGAGCACGAAGGCCGGGGCCACGAGGAGGCCCTGCAGCATCTTGGTCAAGAACGCGAAGCCCAGCACGAGCCCGGCTGCGGCCAGCCACTTCCAGCTCGCCCTGGGCAGAGCGCGCACCACGAAGTAGGCGGCCAGCGTCATGAGCAGGACGAGGAGCGCATCGGGGTTGTCGAAGCGGAACATCAGCGCGGCGGCCGGGGTGCAGGCGAGCGCGAGGCCGCCGACGAGGGCACCGGTGGCCGAGAGACGCGGGCCGAGCCCGGCGAGGCTGCGACGCACGATGGCGAAGACCAGCGCGACGCTGCCCACGCCCATCAACGCCTGCGGAACGAGCAGGCTCCACGAGTTGAAGCCGAAGATCCGCGCCGAGATGCCCATCACCCACAGCGACGCCGGCGGCTTGTCGACGGTGATGAAGTTCGACGAATCCAAGGATCCGAAGAAGAGAGCCTTCCAGCTCTGACTCCCCGCCTGCACGGCAGCGGCGTAGAACGAGTTCGCCGTGCCGCTGGCCGACAGCCCGACGATGTAGAGGAGGCCCGTGGCGACGAGAAGCCCCCAAAGGCTCGGCCTGACCCAGGCGGGGTCGGCGCGGCTGCCGAGGAGCACTCGGGCGGCGAGTCGGCGTTCTCCGGTGGCACCGGGCGACGGTCTGGTCGCGGTGCTTCCGGTGAGAGGTCCGGCGTGTGCGGTCATGGGTAGTCCTCCGGGTTGGCGGACTTCGAGGATCGCTGGCGCGGCTTTCGGCTTTCTATGAGGCGCCGATACGCCTGCTATGCATCGTGCGCGCCACAGACGTCGAGACGTCGAAACCCTCGCGGTCGGCGAGCAGGTGGCCGGGGAACCACCACGCACGCCGCCCCGCGAGGGTTCAGCGTTCGAACTACGCTACAAGCGCAGCTCTAAGCAGCAGCGACCTCGGAGGTGGCGGCGACGAGCTTCTCGACGACGTCGCTCAGCTGGCCGACGACCTCGGCGTCGTCCTTCGGGTGAGTCTCGGCGAAGCGGACGACCGAGCCGGGGATCGCGAGCTTGACGTCGTCGAGCACCTTGGCGCCGGTGATACCGAAGGCCTTGCGGGTCTCGTCCTGCGCCCACACTCCGCCGAACTGACCGAACGCGGAGCCGATCACTGCCGTGGGCTTGCCCACGAGGTTCGACTCGCCGTAGGGGCGCGACGCCCAGTCGATGGCGTTCTTGAGGCTGGCGGGGATGGTGCCGTTGTGCTCGGGTGTGACCACGAGGATCCCGTCGGACGCACCGATGGCCGCGCGGAGCTTGGCGGCTCCCTCCGGCACGGCACCCTCGACGTCGATGTCTTCGTTGTAGAAGGGGATGTGGCCGAGGCCCTCGTGAATCGTCAGCGTGACGCCCTCGGGGGCGACCTGGGCGGCCGCCTCGGCGAGCTGGCGGTTGGTGCTGGCAGCGCGGAGGCTACCCACGAGGACGAGGATCGAGGAATCGGACATGTTTTCTCCTTTGGTGGCAAACAGTTACAACCCGCTCAATTCGGCCGACCGCGGTCGTATTCCCGCGGTCACGAATTAGGCGACGCGTGATGTCGATTTCGGCGATCCGAAAAGCTGGTGGAGTGCCCGAGCCCCATGCCAGGGTGGACGAATCGAAGGGGAGTAGTTCCTCCAACGGTGCGTCGACATACTGGCGGTCACGACGACCAGCCCGGCGTACCTCCTCGTGACAGCCGCTCCCGGCGGCTGAGCGAGGCGAACGAGACCTTCGGCCATTGAGGCCGAAGCTCCTCCCTGCCCGGAAGCGCTCGGCCGCGACCGAAAGCCCGCCATGATCACTCGTTCTCTTCCTGCGCCACTGGTGCGTCGGATCCTGCTCTGCCTCGCCATCGCTGTGCCCGCCGTGGTGTTCCGCATCACCGGTTTCGCGCCGAACCCCGTCGTCGATCTGGTCGTGTTCGGGGCCGCCGTCGTCGCGGCGTCGTTCTTGCTCGCCTGGGCTGCCGAAGCCGCGCAGAAAGACATCTCGGGGGCGCTCGCCATCGCGATCCTCGCTCTCATCGCCGTCTTGCCGGAGTACGCCGTCGACCTGTACTACGCGTTCCGCTCCGGCTCCGATCCGGCTTACGAGCAGTTCGCCGCAGCCAACATGACCGGCTCGAACCGCCTGCTGCTCGGCTTCGGCTGGCCGCTCGTCGTATTCGTCGCGCTCTTCATCGCCCGTCGCGCCGCCGCGGCTCGAGGAGCATCCGGCCGCGCGGTTCCCCGGGCACTCGACCTGCCGGGATCCTCGCGTCTCGATGTCGGCGTGCTCGCGATCGTGGCCGTCATCGCGTTCGTGATCCCGCTCACCGGACAGATCGCGCTGTGGTTCGGAATCATACTGATCGCTATCTTCGCCGCCTACCTCTGGCGGGCCGGCAACGCCGCGAACGATGACGACGACGAGGAGTTCGTCGGAACGGCAGCGCACATCGCGGGCCTGCCCGCACGCCTTCGCAAGATGACGTTCGTGGCCATGTTCGTCGTCGCGGCGGCCGTGATCCTCTCGTCGGCGGAGCCCTTCGCCGACGCCCTCGTGCAGTCGGGGTCGTCGCTCGGCATCGACAGCTACTTCCTCGTGCAGTGGCTCGCGCCGCTGGCCACCGAGGCGCCGGAGTTCATCGTCGCGGTGCTGTTCGCCCTGCGCGGCGAGGGTGCCGCCGCCATCGGAACGCTGATCGCCTCGAAGATCAACCAGTGGACCCTCCTCGTCGGATCGCTCCCCATCGCCCACCTCCTGGGTGGCGGCGGCACCGACCTCCCCCTCGACGAACGCCAGGTCGAGGAGTTCGTCCTGACGGCGTCGCAGACCGTGATGGGGGTCGCGATCATCGTCGCGCTGCGGTTCCACCGGTGGGCCGCCATCGCGCTGGTCGCCCTGTTCGCCCTGCAGTTCGTCGTCACCGGCGAGACCGGGCGCTACGTGCTGAGCACCGTGCACATCGCGGTCGCCCTCGTGGCGCTGTGGCTACAGCGGCGCGACATCCTGCCGACGATCACGGCGCCGTTCCGGCGGCAGTCGTCCATCGCGGCGGGCCCGGGCGAGCGGGAGCTGGCGGGTTCGGAGCGCTAGCAGCGCGGGCTCGGGTGCGGGACGCCGGGCTCGCGGTGCGGGGTGCGGGCTCGGGGTGCGGGTGCGGGTGCGGGCGCGCATTTCAGGCATGCAGGCGCGCCCGGCAGCGCTCACCCCGCTACGCGGCCGCGCGGATGCAGACTTCCTGATGCCTGCACGGTGGGCAGGGCGTCGTGGGGGCAGACGCCAGGGCCCGCGGGAGTGCCGCGCTGAGCCGATCGCGCTGAGGTCCCCCTGGTTTTCCTGAGCCGGGTGCGTCGACGACGGAACGGATCAGGGTTCCTGACTCGTGGGCACCCGAGCACAGCGCTCCCGCGGGCCCCGACGCCACGAGGCTCGGCGCCGCGCACTCCGCGCCGCTCGCGAGATGGCCGAAACTGTGCCCCCACCGCCGCGCACCCGTCGATCAAGCCACCTCGCGAGAGCGCTTGCTAGTGGGCGTGCCCCTCGGCCGCGCTCGTCACCCAGATCGCCTCGGCCGCGACGGTCGCGAGCTCGGTCGCCCCGACGACGGTCAGGTCGCCCGCCTGGAGGATCTCGAGCCCGAGACTCCCGGCGAAGGCGTGCCGCTCTGCGAGGCGGACGTGCGACCCGACCGTGATGGCGAGCCCTCCGAGAAAGCGCAGCAGAGCAGGATCGTGGTCGCTGACGCGTACGACACCCGCGCACGATCCGTCGCCGAGTTCGGTCAGGCGCCGACCGCGCGGGTGGGTGATTGTTCCGTCAGCGCGGGGAATCGGATCGCCGTGGGGGTCGTGGTCAGGAAACCCGAGCTCGGCGTCGATCTTGGCGAGGAGGCGATCCGAGACGGCGTGCTCCAGGATCTCGGCTTCGTCGTGCACTTCGTCCCAGCCGTAACCGTGGTGCTCCACAAGATAGGTCTCGATAAGCCGGTGACGCCGGACCACCTGAATGGCCAGCGCACGGCCGGTCGGGCTCAGCGTCGCGCGACCGTACGGCTCATACTCGAGGTACCCCTCGCGGGCGAGCTTTTTCAGGTTGCCCGAGACACTCGACGCGACGACACCCAGAGTTGCAGCGAGCTCGTTTGTCGTGAGCCCCTCACCCGACCACTCGTGGGCTTTCCAGATGACCTTGACGTAGTCCTCCGTCATGGTGCCGGCGGTCGATGTGCTCATGCTCTCAGGGTATTGGCCCAACACCGCACCCATCACCTGCCGCCGACCACACCGGCGCCGTCACCGCCGAAACAACTACCGCCGCTCACACCACCGCCGGAACCGCAGCCGGCACGACTCTCACCAGCACGGCCTTCGACACGGGCGTATTGCTGGCGATCGATGCGCTGTCGAGGGGCACGAGCACATTCGCCTCGGGGAAGTAGGCGGCGGCGCATCCCTTCGCCGTCGGATACGACACCACGCGATAACCCCGCAGGGCGCGCTCGACGTCGTCGGTCCAGTCGGTGAAGACGTCGACCGACTGCCCGTCTACGAGACCGAGTTCGTCGAGGTCGTCGGGATTGATGAAGACGACCTCGCGACCCTTTTTGATGCCGCGGTAGCGGTCGTTGAGGCTGTAGATCGTGGTGTTGTACTGGTCGTGAGAGCGCAGGGTCTGCAGAAGGAGTCGCCCCTCGGGTCGCTCGACGTGCTCGAGGTCGTTGACCGTGATCATGGCCTTGCCCGTCGCGGTGTCGAAGGTGCGGGAGTCGCGCGGCCCGTTCGGCAGAACGAAGCCCTCGCGGCTTCCGGCCCGCGCACTGTAGTCGTCGAACCCGGGAACGACCCGGCTGATGTGATCGCGGATGACGTCGTAGTCGTCTTCCATTGCCGTCCAGTCGACGGGAACGCTGTCGCCGAGCGTTGCTTTCGCGAGCCGGGCCACGATGGCGATCTCGGAGAGGAGGCCCGGTGCGACCGGAGGCACCTGCCCGTGGCTGCCGTGAACCGAGCAGACCGTGTCTTCGACCGAGACGAACTGCGGACCGGCCTTCTGAATGTCGATCTCCGTGCGACCCATCGTGGGCAGGATGAGTGCCTCCGCCCCCACGACCGCGTGCGATCGGTTGAGCTTCGTCGAGACCTGCACGGTCATCTCCGTGCCGCGGAATGCCTTCTCAGCGGCCTGCGTGTCGGAGATGGCGGCGACGAGGTTGCCGCCCATGCCCATCCAGAATTTGATCTCGCCCTTCTGCATCGCTTTGATGCCCTTGAGTGCGTCGACCCCGTGCTTGCGCGGCGGGTCGAAGTGGAACTCCTGCTGCACAGCGTCAAGGAAGGTGTCGGACATCTGCTCCCAGATGCCCATCGTGCGGTCACCCTGCACGTTGCTGTGACCTCGGATCGGCGACGCACCCGCTCCGGGCTTGCCCATGTTGCCCCGCAGCAGGAGCAGGTTGATGATCTCTTTGATCGTGTCGACGGCCTTGCGGTGCTGGGTGATACCCATCGCCCAGGTGATGATGACCCGATCGGCCGAGATGTAACGCTCGGCGAGTTCGTCGATCTCGGCCGTGCTCAAGCCTGTCGCCAGCAGCACCTCGTCGTCGTCGATCTCGGCGACGTGCGCGCGGAACTCTTCGAGCCCAGCGCAGTGCTCCTCGAGGAAGGCGTGGTCGAGCACGGTGCCGGGCGCCGCGTCTTCGGCAGCGAGCACCCTTTTCGACACGGCCTGGAGCAACGCCATGTCGCCCCCCAGGCGAATCTGCAGAAACTGGTCGGCGATCTCGGTGCCGTGCCCGACGACGCCGCGAACACGCTGGGGGTTCTTGTATCGACGCAGACCGGCCTCGGGCAGAGGGTTGACCGCGACGATCTTGGCGCCGTTCTTCTTGGCGTCTTCGAGGGCGGTCAGCATCCGCGGGTGGTTCGTGCCCGGGTTCTGCCCCATCACGATGATGAGGTCGGTGTTCTCGAAGTCGTCGTACGCGATCGTCGACTTGCCGATGCCGACGGTCTCGGACATCGCCACGCCGGTCGATTCGTGACACATGTTCGAGCAGTCGGGCAGGTTGTTCGTGCCGAAGGCACGCACGAAGAGCTGATAGATGAACGCCGCCTCGTTGGAGGTGCGGCCAGACGTGTAGAAAGACGCTTCGTCGGGAGAGGCGAGCGAGTTGAGCTTCGACCCGATGATCTCGAACGCGCGCTCCCACGTGACCGGCTCGTAGAACTCAGAGCCCTCTCGCTTGTAGACCGGTTCGGTGAGGCGCCCCTGCATGCCGAGCCAGTACTCGCTCTTGTCGAGGAGGTCGCTGATCGGGTGCTCGGCCCAGAACGTGCGCGGCACGAGCACCGGGTTGGCCTCCCAGGTGACCGCCTTGGCGCCGTTCTCGCAGAACTCCGCGACCTTGCGGTGATCCGGGTCGGGCCAGGCGCAGCTCATGCAGTCGAAGCCGTCTTTTTGATTGAGCGAGGTCATCAGCTTGACGGTGCGGGCGAGGCCGAGCTGCTTGATCGCGGGCTCCATCGAATGCAAGACGCCCGGCACCCCGGCCGCCCATTCGCGGGGCGGCCCCACGGTGAGGTCGTCGTCGTTCACATCGTGGACGGGAGGCTTTTCGGTCATCGCGCGCTCGCAGTCTTCTCGGAGATCGTCAGTTCGTTCGTGAGTTGCAGTGTGGCCCGCCCGTCAGGCGAGGGCTCGGAGGTCGACGCGGAGGGAGCAGCGCCCAGGATCCGATCCGAACGCGAGTACACGACCATGCTCTGCCCCCGCAGAAACCCGACGATCGTGACACCAAGCTCCGTCGCCAGGTCGATGGCGAGCGAGGAGGGAGCCGACACAGCGGCCATCACGGGGATCCCCGCCATGGACGCCTTCTGCGTCAGCTCGAAGCTGGCCCGACCCGACACCATGAGAACCGTGCCGGTGAGCGGCAGGCGGTCTTCTTTCACTGCCCAGCCGACCACCTTGTCGACGGCGTTGTGCCGCCCGACGTCTTCGCGGATCACGAGCATCTCGCCGGTGGCGCCGTCGAAGAGCGCAGCCGCGTGCAGCCCACCGGTCTTTTCGAACACGGCCTGCGCCTCTCTCAGGGCGTCGGGGAACGTCGCGAGAACGGCAGGATCGACGACGAGTTCGTCGTGTTCGACAGCATGCTGGGAGCTCGTCCGCACGGCATCGATAGAGGCTTTGCCGCAGAGCCCGCAGGAGCTGGTGGTGTAGAAGGCTCGCTGGAGACTCGGATCGGGTGGCGCAACTCCCGGAGCCAGGAGCACGTCGAGCACGTTGTAGGTGTTGAGCCCCTCGTCGGTCGCGCCGGCGCAGTACATGGCCCGCATGAACTCGTCGCCTCGCGCGATGACCCCCTCGGAGACCAGGAATCCGGCCGCCAGATCGAAGTCGTTGCCGGGAGTCCGCATCGTGATGGCGAGAGCGGTACCGCCAACGCGAATCTCGAGCGGCTCTTCGACGGCGAGAGTGTCGATGGTCAGCGTCGGGGCCTTGCCGACGGTCACCCGAGTGACCGGGGCACGTGACGTGATGCGGTTCATAAGTGCAGGCCTATCATTCGAAGGAGAGGATCACCAGGGCAGTCGCACGGTGTCGAGCATGTCTCCACGTCGAGCACCGCCCGGAGGGGCCATCATCAGCCCCTCGGATTTGGTCAGACCCCGCAGCATGGCGGATGACTGCTGAGAGGCCGGCACAGCCCCGCTCTCCCCCATCGCGTAGGCGAGAACGAGGTCGTCGTCGCGGCGATTGTCGATGTCGACCCCGGTTGCGACTCGACCGGTTGCCGGCAGCGGCCGCCCGAGGAGGCCCGCGACGAGAGGGAGCCCGAGACTCACGAGGCAGACCATCGCTGCCATGGGGTTACCGGGAAGACAGAGGTAGAGGCGGTCGGCCTGCTTCGCCAGCAGAACCGGGTGCCCCGGCCGCATGGCGGTGCGATCGATGACGAGCTCGGCGCCGAGTGCGCTGAGGGCGGCACGGATGTGATCTGTGCTGCCCGCCGCAGTGCCGCCCGTCGTCACGACGAGCTTCGCCTCGACATCCAGTGCCGCGACCGTCGACGAGAGGTCGTCGGGAACGCGTTCGGCGCTTCGAGGATCAGCCCCGACCGACCGCAGGATCCCCGGGAACACGTGGGTGAACACATCGCGCACCTGCCCCGCCCGAGGTGGCCCCGACCCCACGATCTCGTCGCCCAGCACTCGCACGGCGACCACGGGCGCCTCCGCCACCTCGACGCTGTCGACCCCGGCGGCGGCGGCGAGTGCCGCCCGAGGCGGCGTCAGGATTGTTCCGGCCGTGAACAGGAGCTCGCCCACCCGGACCTCCTCCCCCGCCGGCCGAATATGGCGACGTCGCGGTGCATCGCCCCCGAGCGCGGCGCGGAGCACGAGTCGGCCGCCACTGTCGACCTCTCCGTCTTCGGCTCGAACGACCCGGGTTGCCCCGACGGGAACCGGTGCTCCCGTCGTCACCGGCCGAGCAGCGCCCGGCGCCAAAGGATCCCCGGCTGGCACGTCGCCCGCCACGATGGGTGCTCCTATCGCCCAGGGCCCGTCTCCCGAGACGACCCAGCCGTCCATAGCCGAGCCGTCGTGTGCGGGAACGTCGGTCGGAGCAAAGAGATCGTCCGCCAAGGTGCGGCCGACGGCAGTAGCCAGGGAGATCGTTTCGACGCGCATCGACTGACGGGCACCGGCCTCGTGAGCCAGTGCCCGGGCGGCGAGCCAGCCGGGAAGCGACTGGCTCATCGCGAGGCGGTACCAGCGTCGTCGGTCGCGAGCCGTGTGGCGACACCGACCGCGGTGGTCACGTCGGCCGCGCCCCCGCCCTGCAGCCCGGCCGCATACCCCACGAGGAACGTCGTGACCGGGGCGGCAGGCCGCGCAATGCCGTGGGCTGCATCGCGCGCGAGGTCGAGAACCTCATCGAGATCGAGCTCGAAATCGGCGGGGAGCTGGAGGGCCTCAGAGAGCCTCGCGACCCAGGTGGTGAGAACGTCGTGGTCGGTCATGGAGCTAGTCAATCAGCCCACCCGAGATCGCCGTCGGCGTTTTCCACAGGGTTGACACCGAGTCGCCGCGCGTCGTCCGGGGAGTCCACGTCGGCACAGAGCGCGCTCGCCACCGGCACCTCGACCACCCGGAGGGGGCCGAGGAGCCGCCGCAGCGAGAGCCCGGCGAGCTGGCCCGCAGCTTCGTGCTCGCGAACCGCGGCGCGGAGGCTCTCTGCCCGGTACAGCGCGAGCAGTGGCTGCCTGCGACCGGAATCGTCGACCGCAACGTACCCCTCCGGGTCGTCTTGCCCGGACCGGTCGACAACCCCTTCGCGTAGTGCGACCACGGCCTCTGCGGCCCTCGGAACGTCTGCGGCCAGGACCAGCACCCACGTCGACGACCGCGACGAGGAGCCTCGCCGATCACGCGACAGCGCAGCTAGCCCGGCGGCGAGGCCTGCCGCAGGGCCGGAAAAGGGTGGCTCCTCACCGGCGGAGAGAACGGCCGAGGGCACGACTTGCCCGGGTCGCGCGCTGACGACGACGATTCGTTCCGCACCCGCAGCCGCCTGCACGGCACGCTCGAGCAACGTCGCGCCTTTCGCAACGAGTGCCGTCTTGTCGATGCCACCGAGACGGGAGGCGCGACCGCCCGCGAGGATCACCGCGTCGAACGTGCCTTCCATACCCGTGCCGCTAGCCCCTGAGAAGTGGGTTCAGTGCGCCATCGGCGTCGGAGCGCCCTCGATCACCGGCGGCTTGCGCACGAAGAAGCTCGCGACGATGGCCAGCAGCGACACCAGCGCCCCGGCGAGGAACGCCATCTGGACTCCCGCAGCAGTGGCATCGACATCACTCGCGCCCGCGGCGATCTTGGAGGCGGCTCCTGTCGAGAGCAGGGTGACGAAGAGCGCCGTGCCGACGCCCGCCATCACCTGCTGAACGGTATTCAGGATCGCGCTCCCGTGCGAGTAGAGCTCGGGCTTGAGCGAGCCGAGCGACGACGAGAACAGCGGAGTGAACGTCATGGCCAGCCCGATGCTCAGGATCACGTGCGTGACCGGGATCATGAACGCCGGAGTGCCCGCGTGCAAGAACATCGCCATCGTCCAGAGCGCTCCGCTGACCAGGATCGAGCCGACGATGAGCAGGGTCGACGGACCGAATCGATCGTAGAAACGGCCGACGAAGGGCGAGAGGACACCCATGATGAGCCCACCCGGCAGCAGCAGCAATCCGGTCGTGAGCGTCGTGAGGCCGAGGACCGACTGCATGTAGATGGGCAGGATGATGAGCGTGCCGAACAGCGCGATGCTCGAGACGGCGATCATCGCGATGGAAATCGAGAAGTTTCGCGTCAGGAACGTGCGCAGGTCGAGTAGGGGCGACGACACGCGTGCGAGACGGGTCTGACGAAGGATGAACAGAGCGAGAGCCACGACGCCGACCACGACGGGCACGAGCGGAGGAACCGGCTGCGGCGACCCGGAAGCCGCTTCGCCGACGCCCGCGAGACCGTAGAGCAGACCGGCGAAGGCGAAGGCCGACAGGATCACCGACAGGACGTCGAGGGGCACCTTGCGAGGAACGGTGACGTTCTTCATCTTGACTGCGCCGAGGATCAGGGCGACGACCGCGATCGGCAGCACGATGATGAACATGAAACGCCAGCTGAGCGCGCTGAGAATGATGCCGGAGATAGTCGGGCCGATGGCCGGCGCAACCGAGATGACGATCGAGATGTTGCCCATGGTGCGACCGCGAGCTGCGGGCGCAACCAGGGTCATGGCCGTGGTCATGAGCAGCGGCAGCATGATCGCGGTGCCACTCGCCTGGACGACGCGGGCGATCAGCAGCACGGAGAACCCGGGCGCGATCGCCGCGATGAGGGTGCCGACGCTGAACAGGGACATCGCCAGCAGGAAGACCTGCCTGGTGTGGAATCTCTGAAGCAGGAAACCTGTCACCGGGATGACTACGGCCATCGTGAGAAGGAAGCCGGTCGTTAGCCACTGGGCGGTCGCGGCCGTAACCTTCAGGTCGATGATCAGGGTCGGCAGGGCGACGCTCATGATCGTCTCGTTGAGGATGACCACGAAGGCCGAGACGATGAGCAGCCCGATGACGAGGCGGTTGCGGGCGCTGTCGTCGGCAGGGGCGGAAGAGGCGCCTCCGGCGGGCGCAGTGCCTTTGGCAGGCGCAGTGCCTTTGGCAGGCGCTGTGGCGCCGGCCGAGGCGGCGCCAGGTGAGGTGCCGCGCGAGGCGGCCGGCGTGGAGACAGTGTCGTTCGTCAAGAGCATTCCAGTGATCGTGGCGGGCGCGGTGAAGAGGGGGGGGGAGAGAGACGCGTGGCGCTGAACGCGTCAAGGATCGAACGTGGTGGTTTGGTCAGTATTCCCCCTGCCGCCGACATTCTGAAGGCCCGAGGCGAGAAGAGGTTCGCGCATCAGGATTCCAGGCGCGAGCGGGCTCCACCGCCCAGTGCCCACGGCGTCCGCGAGCTCTCTTTCCTGAGGAGCAAATCCTCGCGACCACTCATCTGCACTGACCCCGGCCAACTCACGCAGGCACTACCCCACGACAGGACAAACACTTTGTATTTTAGATTGAAAGTGATATTTTGGATTAGTGACTCTTACCCGTGAACGCTTTGGTCAAACCCGCCAAATAGGCCGCTCCTCCCTGGTGCGGCTCAGCCCGATCGTTTCCGTTTCGGTTCTTTTCGCCGTCTCGCGGCTGTGGAGTTCCGGCTTGCTGGCGGGCGTCTTCTTTGCCGGCACCGATCTCGGGCTCACGCCGTTCTCCCCCGAGTCGACTAACGGCTCGTTCCTGGATTTCCTGACTCTCTGGGATGGCACGCACTATCGCGAGATCGCCTCGGTCGGATACCCGACGACTCTGCCCACCACCGACGAGGGAAGGGTCGACGACAACTCCTGGGCATTTCTGCCCGTCTTCGGCGTTCTCGCCGGACTCGTCGCCACGGTCACGGGACTCAGCTACAGTGCCGCGGCGGTCATGCTCTCCTGCCTCGCCGGCGGAGCCGCCAGTTACGCGCTCTATCGACTCGTGGAGCCACGGATCGGTCACCGTCCGGCCCTGTGGACAGTCGCCTTCTTCACGTTCAGCCCACTCGGATTTCTGCTGCAGGTGGGCTACGCCGAGGGCCTGTTCGCGTTCCTGACCTTTTCGACGCTGATAGCTCTCTCCCAACAGCGCTACTGGATCATGCTGCCTTTCGCGCTCGTCGCGGCGTTCACCCGACCCGGAGCACTCGCTCTCGCTCTCGCCCTCGGCATTCACGTCGTCCTCCGGCTACGGTCCGGTCAGAAGTTTCCCCGCAACGAACTCCGTGCAGCCGTCACCGTCGGCCTCCTGATAGCAGCGGCAGGCCTCTCCTGGCCCGTCATAGCCTGGGTGGTCACCGGCGTACCCGACGCCTACCTTCAGACAGAAATGGCGTGGTGGTCGAAGTACATCGATTACGTCGACTTCCTGCCCCTGACACCGTGGTTCTTGTTCTTCCACTCCAAGCTCGGAGCAGTCGGCTTCGCGGTGCCGGTCGTTCTCGCCGCACTCTTCGTGCTGTGGATCTCGCGGCGGTCTCTTCGACCCCTCGGCTCCGACCTCCTCGCCTACGGAGCGAGCTACGGCCTATACCTGTTTGCCGTGTTCCTCCCACAGCAGAGCCTCATCCGACTTCTCCTCCTTCCGATGGCGCCGCTCTTCGGCGACCTCGCTCTGACTCGCGGACGGTGGCGACCCCGTGTCGTCCTCGCCGTCTGCCTTGTAGCGCAGCCGATCGCGGTCGTGGCGCTCTGGTACTCGTACTTCCCTTGATCGCGAGCCGTCGGATCCTTGGTTCTGTCGGAGCGCACGAACACGCCCCGCACACACGAGAACGCCCCGCCGACCGAAGTCGACGGGGCGTTCGAGCTAGATGGAGTGACTAGCTAGGGATGTAGTTGAACTCGTCCGGGTTAGGGCCGGTGCGCTCGTCTCTGTTTCGCATGGAGATGTCGGTCATGTCGCCGTCGGTCAGCTCGAAGTCGAACAGCTCGAAGTTCTCCTTGACGCGCGAGGCGGTCACCGACTTCGGGAAGACGATGTCGCCGCGCTGGATGTGCCAGCGGAGAGTCACCTGCGCGGGCGACTTGCCCACGCGCTCGGCGATGCGGACGATGGTCTCGTCGTCGAGCACCTTGCCCTGGGCGATGGGCGACCAGGCCTCGGTGGCGATGCCGTGCTCGGCGCCGAAGGCTCGCAGGGGCTCCTGCGTGAGGAACGGGTGCACCTCGATCTGGTTGACGGCCGGGGTCACAGTGGCCTCCTGCGCGAGGCGGCGCAGGTGGTGCTCCTGGAAGTTCGAGACACCGATGGCACGGGCGCGACCCGAGGCGTAGATCTCTTCGAGCGCCTTCCAGGTTTCGACGTAGTCGCCCACCTTGGGCAGCGGCCAGTGGATGAGGAACAGGTCGATGTAGTCGAAGCCGAGCGCCTCCAGAGTTCCGTCGAAGGCCTTGAGGGCGTCGTCGTGGTCGTGGAAGCCGTTGTTCAGCTTGGAGGTGACGAAGATTTCTTCGCGAGCGATGCCCGACGCGGCGACTGCCTCACCGACCTCTTTCTCGTTACCGTACATCTCGGCCGTGTCGATGTGACGGTAGCCGACCTCGAGGGCCTTGAGCGTGGCCTCTTTCGTCTCGGCGGGGTCGATCTGGTAAACGCCGAACCCGAGCTGCGGGATCGTGTTGCCGTTGTTCAGGGTGATCGTGGGAACTGTTTCGTCAGTCATGCCTCTATCGAACACCCCCCGCTTTGGTGGCATTCCAGATTTGATTAGCAGGTGTACCCCTGGTATCGTTGCCGTCGGTGTTCTGAGTCGAGACTATCTATCTCGCTCGCACCCACCGATTCGTACCGCCTCTCCCGAGACGCATTCCACCGAATCCACACCGTCCTCGCGACAGGCATAGCAAGTCACCGACCTATGAAGTCGTCTTCTTGCCAAGTCGAAGCGCGAAGTCACCAGCACGCCGACACTCGGCGTGTGCGACACCACCCTCCCCGGGCCCGATTCTTCACCAGGATCCACCGGCTCGGCACGCGAGGGCAGGTCGCCACCCAGCATCGAAAGAACGCATCATGAACAGCACCATCACCCTCATCCGAATCGACGGGACCGTCACCACGGCCCCCTCCCTCACCCACGACAACCTCGTGGAGTTCGTCGTCGTCGACGGCTTCGCCCGCGAGTTCCTCGTCCGTCTTCCCCGTACCGAGCTCGGCATGCACGTCATGCCCGGTGCTCAGGTGTCGGCGACCGGCGCCGAAGGCTGGGTCGTTCCCGGCCGTGCCTGGCGCGACGAGCCCAGCCGCACCATCGTGCAGGCGCACGACGTGCAGCTGCGCGAACTGTCGTTCGCCGCATAAGCAGCTCGACGCAGCTTCATACGAACGGCGCTCACCCCTCGGGGTGGGCGCCGTTTGGTCACCTAGTGCGCCGGCTCCTTCGGCAGGTGCTCGCGAACGATCCGGTCGACCTCGCGCTGCACCTCTCGCTGATCAACCGGTGCCGCCCGGAGGACAGCGAGATCCGACGCCGTCACCTTCCGCTGCCGCGCGGTCTCGGCGGCGTAGAGCGCAGTCCGGTAGCCCGACGACGTCTGGCAGGCGACGTCGACCGTGGCGGTTCGCGTCTCGCGCGTGGTGATGACGGCGCCGGTCTCGTCGGGGCCGAACACCCGGCGGAGGGCGGCGGTGATCACGCCGTCGGTGGCCGGCGGAAGCCGCTCGACGGTTCTCGTCGGCACACCGGCGGCAGCGAGGCACGACCGCCAGGCGGGCAGGGTGGCGACCACTTCTGGATCCTGAATCGCGCCCCTGTACGCCTCGGTGCCGAGCCTGATGGCCAAGTCCGAGGCGGCTTGCGCCCGGTCGTCGGACTCGGCGGAGGGCAGCACTGTGCGGCGGATCTTCGACAGGCACTCGCTCTCGACGGTCGATTCGCTGTCGGTGAGGCGGGATCCTGCGCCGGAGAAGAACTCCGACCAGAGATAGGCCGAGTAGCCATCCGGCCGCACGGCCCGGTAGGCGCGCGATGCGGCAGCAGTCGCGTCGGTGGGCCGGAGTACGTCTGCTTCGGGTCCGGCGAATTGCGCCGCGAGGCTGGAGGGATCCTGCCAGGGAATCGACCAGTCCACCCCGCGCTTCGCCATGCACTCGGAGGTGAGCAGCAACTCGGCATAGTTGTATGAGAAGTCGTTGACCTCGATGTACCGATCGAGCGGCATGGCCCAGTTCGCCACGTCGGGCGAAGCGAGTGCAGGAAGGGTCTGATCTGCTGGCTCGGGCAGATTGCGGACGGCGATGCCCGCTGTGCCGGCCACGACGACCGCGAGCACGACAGTTTTGGCGATCCACTGGTCGCCAAACAGTCGGAGGGGATTCTTCACGGGGTCATTCCGTTCTGCACGAGGGCGTGTTCGTAGGCGAAGACGACGACCTGAATGCGTCCTCGAAGGCCGAGCTTGGCGAGCACCGACCGCACGTGCGATTTGACGGTCGCCTCGCTGACGAACTGGTGCGCCGCGATCTCGAGGTTGCTGAGACCCCGTGCGACGAGGTGAAAGATCTCCGTCTCGCGGGCGGTGAGCTCGCGGAGCGGATAGGACGACTCGTGGGCGCCACGCGCCGCAGCGAACTGCCGCACGATCTCGACCGCTTCGTCGTCGGTGGGGGCGGGCGCCCCGACGGCAGCCGCACGGATGGTGCCGAGGACGACCTCCGGCGCGGCGTCCTTCGTCAGGAACGCATAGGCCCCCGCGGCGAGCGCGGCGAAGACGGCCTCGTCGCGGCGGATGGTGGTCAGCGCGATGATCCGGGGCGGGCCGTCGACAGGGGCCTGCTCAAGGATCCGGCGCGTCGCATCGATGCCACCGAGCACGGGCATCCGCAGGTCCATGAGCACCACGTCGGGCCGCTCACGCCGGACGGCCTCGACGGCTTCGCGTCCGTCCGCGGCGGTGCCCACGCAGACCAGGTCGGGCTGGGCCTCCAGCAGCATCGCCATTCCCGACGAGAAGAGACGTTGATCGTCGACGACGAGTACTCGTGTGGACGAGGGGCTTGTGCGCAACTCAGGCATTCTGCTCTCCTCCGCGCGCGGCGGGCACGAAGGCCGTGACGAAGAACGACCCGGTTCCTGATTCGCGCACCGCGCTCAGCCAGCCGCCGGCGAGGCGGGCGCGCTCCGTCATTCCGGCGATGCCGATCCCGCGACCCGTGGACGCCACGAGGGGGCCGGCACCCGACGACTCGACCTCGAGGCGGAGCCCGGTGTCGTCGCGCGCCATGTCTACCCGCACGGCCGCGTCGGATCCTGCGTGCTTGAGGGCATTCGTCAGGCTCTCCTGCACGATGCGGTAGACCGCCACCTCCTGCGCTTCGGTCAGCGGCGCGGCCGCATCGCCGGTCTCCGCGAGGGTGATGCCCATGCCCACCTGACGCATCGACTCGACCAGCGCGGGCACGTCGCCGAGGGAGACCCGGGGTGCGGTGGTGTCGTCGTCACCCGTGATCTGCTCGACGAGGCTGCGCACATCGACGAGAGCCGTCCGTGCGACGTCGGTGACGGTCGCGAGCGCCTCCCCCGCGACGGCGGGCCGTGTGGCACTGAGGGCGGCCGCACCCTGCGCCTGAGACACGATCACGGCGAGCGAGTGCGCCAGGGCGTCGTGCACGTCGCGCGAGATGCGGGCCCGATCCTCCGACAGCCGCAGCTCGACGTCGATGCGATCGAGCTCGTCGCCGGTGCGCTCGACGTCGCGCCCGACCATGCTGAGGATCCACGCCGCCAGCACCCCGAGCAGCCAGGCCGCCACCCCGACCCCGAAACCACCGAGCGCGAGCAGCAGGGCGTCTTGCCGGGGATGACCGGTCGAGCCCGTCCACGATCCCCAGGCCGACGGTCGCGCATCGGTCGGCACGCCCGTGACAACTCCAAACAGAACGCTGCAAACGGCGAGAGCCGGCAGCGCCAGCGAGCGCGTCAGGCCCCGGTGGAACACGGCGATGAAGAAGACCGCGAAGGCGACGGCAGCCTCGGCGGGCCAGGTGTTCTCATTCGGCGCGGCGACGAGGCCGACCAGTTGGAGCACGCCGACCACGACCGCAAGCCCCATCGCGACGACCGGCATCCACACCGACAGCGCGATCACGACCGCGAGGAGGGCGAAGAGTTCGGGCGACGGGTGGTCGCCGTGGCGGTTGTACTCCGCCACGAACCACAGGACGAAGAAGAGCGTTCCCGCGAGCGGCGCGACGAGCTGCCGGACGACCACGAGGATCCGAGTCGTCGTGCGTCCGAGAACGCGGCTGGGTGTCTGCATGGTTCGACGGTAGAGCCGCACGGCATGCCCCACCGCCCGGCGGCGCCTTTTTCATCCACGGGGAGGAGAGCACGCGCTCCTCCCCGACCGGGGGGCGTGTGGTTCGCCCCGACTGCACCTAGATTGACCTCGGGGCTCCGCTCCGCCTGTTCTGGGGGAAGGACCCGTCTGTGATCACCAATTCGTCGCGTCATCGCGCATTCCGCACCGCCGTCGCCATCACCGCGGCCGTCGCGACTGTCGCCGGTCTCGGTCTCGCCGGCTCTGCTTCGGCCGCCACGTCCGTGCCGTTCTCGTCGGCCGTGCCGACCTGGGCGAAGAAGGCGAACCTCGCCGGCACCGCGTCGAAGACCACCATCGTCGAGGGGCAGCTCTACCTCGCACTCCGCGACCGGGCCGGGGCGAAGGCGCTGGCCGCGGCAGTCTCGGATCCTCGGAGCCCTTCGTACCGTCGGTACGTCACTCCGCAGCAGTGGATCGACAGCTACGCGCCCACGCAGACCGTCTTCGACGCGAAGGTGAAGGCCCTCAAGGCGAAGAAGCTGACGATCACGGGGTCGCCGAAGAGTCGGCAGTACATCGTGTTCCGCGGATCGGTCACCGCGATCAACAAGGCCTTCAACACGACTCTCGCGACCTACCGGGTGGATGGCGAGAAGCTCCTCGCGCCCTCGACGACCCCGACACTCAGCGCGACCGAGGCGAGCGGGATCGCCGGGCTCAGCCTCGACCAGGGGCGCCTGCGCACCCGACCCTCGAGCGTCAACCGCACGGGCGCCGCCGGCACAGAAACCGGCACCGGGATCGCCCCGACCGAGACCCTGTCGTCGCTCCGCGAGACCCTCGCGACGCCCAAAGCGGTTACCGTCACGACCCCCTGCTCCTCCTACATCGGGCAGCGCTACGTGAAGTTCCCGAAGACCTACGGCAAGACCGGCGTCGCCACCGCGAACTGCGGCTATTCGCCGAAGCAGATCCGCAGGGCCTACGGCACCGGCTCCTCCGACGGCGCGGGCCAGACGGTCGCGATCATCGACGCCTACGCCTCGCCGACCATCAAGACCGACGTCGCCAGCTACGCGAAGAAGACGGGCGAGGCGGCCTTCACCTCCGGCCAGTACACCGACTACTCGGCTCCGAAGGCCTCGTTCAGCGACAAGACCGCGTGCGGGCTGCCGAGCGGCTGGCAGGGCGAGCAAACGCTCGACGTCCTGGCGGTCCATGCGCTGGCACCGAAGGCGAACATCGCCTACGCGGGCGGTTTCAACTGCGCCGGCGGCCTCGACCTCGCACTGTCGAAGGTGCTCGACCGCGGCCTCGCGACCATCGTGAGCAACAGCTACGGCAACGTCGGCGAGCCCACCGGTGCAGGATCGACCGCCTACATCAACGGCGAGGTGAACCTGCAGCTGCAGGCCGCGGGCCAGGGCATCGGCCTCTACTTCTCGTCGGGTGACGACGGAGACGAGAAGGCGAACCTCACCTACACCGCCCCCGACTTCCCGGCCTCCTCACCCTGGGTCACCGCCGTGGGCGGCACCAGCATCGGCCTGTCGAAGACGAGCTCGCGCATCTTCTCCGTCGGCTGGGGCAACCGGTTGAACGCCGTCTCGAAGAAGAACGGCACCCTCTACTACAAGAAGAAGCTGCCCGGCACGCTCTTCGCCGGTGGAGCCGGCGGCGGCCCGAGCCGGATCGCGTCGTTCACCCAGCCGAGCTACCAGGCGTCGAGCGTCCCGTCGTCGGTGGCGCACGGCCAGCGCACCTCGCCCGACGTGGCCGCGCTCGCGGATCCTTTCACCGGGTTCCTGATCGGCTACCGCTCGATCACGAACGAGCGGACCCTCTCGACCGGCGCGTTCGAAATGAGCGTCTCGGGCGGCACCTCGTTGGCAGCTCCCCTCGTCGCGGCGCAGATGGCGATCATCCAGCAGCGGACGGGCGCGCAGATCGGCTTCGCCAACCCGACGCTCTACTCGGTTGCGAAGACGACGCCCGCGGCGTTCCGCGACATCGCCCCGCGCGGCCGGGCCACGACCCTCGCCTACTCCAGCTGGAACGCCACCTACGCCGTCACCCTCGACAAAGACACGAGCCTCGTCACGCGCAAGGGCTACGACGCGGTCACCGGGCTCGGCGAGCTGAACGTCGCGTCGGCTGCCGCGTTCGCGGCGACCGCGGCTGCTCGGTAGGCGCCGGCTGGCGGCTGCCCGGTAGGCGCTGGTCGGCGGCTGCCCGGTGGGCGCCGGCCGCGCGCAGGGCTGGCACCGCGCCCGACGTTGTTCCGAGCGGGGTGGGCGCCGGATCCTGAAGCCGTTCCGGGCCCCTCTGCACGACTGCAGTCTTTCAGTTGCGAAAAAATGCAGACACGGGAAGATGGTGGGCATGATTTCGGTGAAACCGGGCCTGCGCGATCGCAAACGCGAAGAGACGCGACGCCGACTCGAGACGGCTGCCGTCGACCTCGTGCTCCATAACGGGCTGGAACGAGCAACCGTCGACGAGATCAGCGCCCTGGCCGACGTGTCGTCGCGCACGTTCTTCAACTACTTCGACACCAAGGAAGACGCGATCCTCGGCATCCACGATGCCGAACTCACCCCCGACGACATCGCCGAGCACGTCCGCGCCACCGACGGAGCCGACCCGATCGAGTCGACCGTGATGCTGTTGATCGGTCTGATCCGACCGTCGATCCAGGGGCAGGCCTTGCACGATCAGCGCCTCGAGGTGCTGCGGCGGTACCCGCAGCTGTTCTCGAGGCACATGATCCAGATGACGCGAATGATCGACGGGCTCGTGAATGCGACCACGACCATTCTCGAGATGGGCAGTGCGGGTGCAGCCGTATCGCGGGCTGAGGCGGAAGTGCTGCTCACGACCTGCGGCGGGGCGGTGCGCTCGGCGATCCACGAGTGGGTCGACAACGGTGCGCCCGAGCCTGCCGACGTCGTGCGGGTCAGGGCCGTCGAGCTAATCCGGTCTCTCGGGGCGCGCCTGCGCTGACGCGTGCGGGTGGGGCTTGACCCGTCGGCGCCGCCTGTGCTCACCAGTCAGGAAATGTGCTCGCGACCCCGCGAGACCTGGCCGCCCTTGGGACGATTCAAAGCAGGGTTCCTGACGTGCGAACCTCAGCGCCGCGCTCCCGCGGGGCCTCCACGCCGCAGGAACCGGCGCCCACCCACCCCGCGCACCTCGGATCCTCAGCCGGCCCTAGCACCCGCCCGACCGCGCCGCGTGTCCTCCCTTCTGCCGTCTATCGACACCCCTGCGACCCCGCCACAATGAGCATGTGTCAGATTCACGGAGACGTTCTCGGCGGCCGGCGTTTATCGTCCCGGTCGCTCTCGCCATCGTCGCGGCCGCCGTCCTGGCGGCGGGCGCGGCCATAGATCTGCTGACCGGTGCTGCGGCGCCGTGGCTGGTCGGGGTCGCTGTGATCCTCATTCTGAGCTTGACCTGGTTGGCCTCGCTGCGCCGGAAGTAGCCGTCCCTCGGCGGTGCAGCCGGATGTGGCAATTAGACAACGCCGTGGGCCCCTGGAATTGCCGTGCCAAGCCCGGTGAGGCAGAGGCGCAGCCGGGCGAGGCAACAAAACAACGCCGTGGGCCCGCTGGAACTGCTGTGCCGAGCCCGGTGAGGCAGAGGCGCAGCCGGGCGCGGGAGCAAAACAACGCCTGAGGCCCCCTGGAACTGCTGTGCCGAGCCCGGTGAGGCAGAAGACAGCGGCGGCGCAGCCGGGCGTGGCAGCAAAACAACGCCTGAGGCCCGCTGGAACCCTTATGCCGAGCCCGGTGAGGCAGAAATCAGCTCATCACATGCCCGGTAATGATCGCCTTCTCGCGGTGGCGGCGGCGGATGTCGGCGGGCTTCTCACCGAGCACGCGACGCATGGGAAGAGGCAGGGCGGCACGGAGGCGGCCACTCGGCCCGCGCCAGGTCACGACGGCGCGCAGGGTCGGGGTGGGCTGCGAGCGATCGGCGTCGAGGGCGCGCTTCCAGGGCTTGTTGGCGGTGAAGACGGAGCTGCCCTTCGCGGCGACTTCCCCGATCTTGGTGGCTCCGATCACGGAGCCGTCCGTCTCGACGAGCTCGACGTGCACTCCCCTGACGGACTGGCCGCTGCGGTTCTCGACGCGGAGGTCGTAGGCCGAGTAGCCGGGTTTAAAGGAGGTTGGCGCGAGGTGCTCGTGGCTGCGCTTGTCGAGCCAGTTACTGAACACGGTGATCACGATCGGCGATTCGGAGGCGACGACCACCGGCACGGCGGCGTCTTCCTGTTTCGCGACCGATCGGGCCGTCAGCCCCAGCAGCACCGCGACGGGTGCCCCGACGACGATGGCGCCGACCGCTTTGACGAACGAGGCGACCATCAGCGGGTTCGCAGACCGGAGAGTGACACGTGCATGGAAACATCTTGCACCCACAGGGCCTGTCATCGCGCTTCGAGGGCGCCTGACCACTCGCCGACGATACAAATCCCTGCGCCGAATCTTGGACGACTCCGCTCTCGGCGACGGAGGCCGACCGTGTTGAATAGTGAGCGACCCGACGAGATCGCAGTCACCAGTCAAGGAGAGCCACACGCATGAAGCCGGTCCAGAATCGAAGAGTCGCCGTTACCGGAATCGGTGTCGTCACCCCCGGCGGCATCGGCGTCGATGCGTTCTGGAAGAGCCTGTTCGAACCGGTGGCTCCGTTGGCCGTGCGTCGCGTCGACGAGACGGAGCTCGATGCCCGTCGTCTCATGAGTCACAAGAACGCGAAGAACTCCGACATCGTCACGCGCATGGCGGTCGTCGCGGCCGATGAGGCGCTCCGCGATGCCGGCCTCATCAAGGTCGACCTGGAGGCGTCGAATCCGTCCACCACCGACACTGCTGAGCTCATCGACACCATCGATCACGATCGGGCCGCCGTCTCTCTGGGCACCGGCATGGGCGGCGTTCAGACGCTGGCCGAGCAGATTCTGCTTCTCGACAAGAAGGGCGAGCGTCTCGTCTCGCCGCACACCGTGCCGATGGTCATGCCCAACGCGCCGGCCGGTGCCATCAGCATCCGCTACGGCCTTCGGGGTGTCGCCACGACGATCACGACCGCCTGCGCCGCCGGCACCGACGGTATCGCGGCCGGGGCGCGAATGATCGCCCAGGGCACCGCCGACCTCGTCGTCGCCGGCGGGTCCGACTCCAGCCTCACTCCCGTCTGCATCGCCGGGTTCGCCAACATGCGCGCCCTCTCGAAGACCGGTATCGCGCGCCCCTTCGACCGCGATCGCGACGGGCTTGCCGCGTCGGAGGCGGCCGGCATGCTCGTCCTCGAGCCCTACGACGACGCCGTCGCGCGTGGCGCCCGCATCTACATGACGATCGACGGTGCCGCATCGACCGCCGACGCGTATCACGTGACCGCTCCCGCACCCGGCGGCACCGGCGCCGAGCGCACCATGCGCCTCGCCCTCGACGACGCCGGCATCGCGCCCGAGCAGGTCGCGCACATCAACGCCCACGGCACGTCGACCGGTCTCAACGACAAGGCCGAGAGCGAGGCCGTCAGTCGCGTCTTCGGCACCACCCGACCCGTCGTCACGAGCATCAAAGGCGTGACGGGCCACTCGTTCGGAGCCGCGGGCGCCGTCGAGGCGGTTGCCGTCGCGCTGACGATCGCCACGAAGACCATCCCCCCGACAGCAAATCTCGAGCACCAGGATCCCGAGATCGACCTTGACATCCCCGTCAAGGCTCGACCCTGGCAGCCGGGGCCCGTCCTCTCGAACAGCTTCGGGTTCGGCGGACACAACGGCAGCCTCGTGTTCGTTCCCGCCCCCTGACGGGCACCGCTCGGGCGGGGCGGCTTCCCGAGCCCGGCGCCGTCCGCCACCTACACTGACTCGTCGTGAGCCCCAATCGACGCCGATCCCCTGGGGAGCCGACGGCTCCGCCCCTGGTGGCTCTCGGCGTCGCGGTGCTCCTCTACCTGGCCGTGCCCGAGACGTTCCCTGTGGATCACCGCTTCCCGATCGCCGGGCTGCTCGTGGTCGGCACGCTGTCGGTCGCGATCGCGCACTGGAAGCAGATCGAACGCCCGGCGCGGTGGTCAGGCATCGTGGCCCAGATCATCGCGGCGCTGCTGGTGTCGGCAAATGTCGGAGCCGGCGTCGACGTCATGATCGGGTTCGGTGAGCCGGGATCCTTGGGGCTCGTCCGTCTCCTGGTCGCTGCAGCCCAGGTCAGTGTCGCTCAGATCTTGGCCTTCGCGCTCGTCTTCTGGCTGGTCGACCGCGGCGGGCCGTACGCCCGGCGGCATCGCCCGATCGAGCAGCTGGCCACCGCCGACTTCGACTTCATTGGGCCGGGCCGCTACATCGACGCGGCGTGGGCACCTTCTTTCGGCGACTACCTCGTGCTGTCGCTGCGGACGGCATTCGCCGTGACCGCCTCCGAGCCGAGGTCGCTGACGCTTCGGGCGCGGATCCTGACGGGTGTTCAGGTGTTCACGGGGTTCGCGCTGCTGGGTGTCGTGATCGTGAAGACGGTGGTGCGCCTCGTCGCGTGAGGGGTGGTGTCGTGCGGGGTGGCTGCGCTCGTCTGCGCTCGCAAGACAGGAATGCGGGCCCTTCCTCGCCGCACTTACGCCGATCCACCGCGGTACCGCGGCCCATCTCCTGATTCGCGAGCGCCGCCAGGCCCCAACCCTGCTGTACTCGCACCTGCCGCACTCGTACCCGCCGGACTCGCACCCGCGCCGCGCCCACTCCCGCGCACAGAACAGGAATGCAGGCCCCTCCACGCCGCGCACACGCCGATCCGCCGCGGCACCGAGCCCCATCGCCTGATTCGCGAGCGCTGCAAGCCCTCCGCACGCGCGCCGCGCCCGTGACGCACCCGCACACGCACCCGCACACGCATGCGCCCCACCCGCGCCGCCCGTACCCGTGCACAGAACAGGAATGCAGGGCCCCCCAGGCCGCATTCACGCCAATCCGCCGCGGCACCGAGCCCCATTGCCTGATTCGCGAGCGCCGCCGGGCCGCTGCCCCACCGCACTCGCACCTGCCGGTCCCGCGCCCGCGCCGCGCCCGCACCCGTGCACAGAACAGGAATGCAGGCCCCTCCACGCCGCGCACACGCTAATCCGCCGCGGCACCGCGCCCCATCTCCTGAAGAGCGCACAGCGCCCCACCCCACCCACACCGAGATAGTTCGCCACCCGAACCATCGGCGTAGAGTGAGCGCGTGCTTCCTCCCACTACCTCCCCCGCAGCCGCTACCCCAGCCGGGCCCACCGATCTCGTCCGGGCAGTCCGCGCTCTGGCCCGGGCCTCCCGCATCGTGGAGCGCGCGAGCGACGACCTCAGCTTCGCCGACTACCGCGTGCTCGCCACGATCGACGGCGGGGAGGAGCGCGCGTCCCGCCTGTCGCAGCGCCTCGAGATCGGCAAACCCGCGATCAGCGCAACGGTCGACTCGTTGCACCGGCGGGGCCTGATCCGCAGAGACGCCGTGGTGGGCGACGCCCGCGCGAGCTCGCTGGCGCTGACCGACGACGGCCGCGAGGTGTTCGAGCGGATGGAGGGGCGGATGGCCCGCCAGCTCGAACTGCTGGCCGACCGGGCCGACGCACCCGAGGCCCTGATCGCCGCCCTGGCCTCGCTGGGCGATGCCGTCGATCTGGCCATCGAAGAGCGCCGCACGAAAGAGAACGCATGAGCACCCCAGCGAACGCAAGCGCCCCGACGACCCCGCCCGCCACAACCCCCCAACCCCCGGAGAACTGGATCCACCGCCTCTGGCGTTACCTCCTCCGTCACCGCAGGAGCCTCGTCATCTCGCTGGCAGCCGCCGTGCTCGGAAGCCTCTGTCAGGTGCTGGTGCCGCTCGTCGCCCGCGAGATCGTCGACGGCGTCATCGTCGAGAAGACCTCGCCGCTCGGCCCGTGGCTCGCGCTGATGCTCGCGCTCGCGCTCGCAACGTTCTTCTTCACGTATCTGCGGCGCTATCGGGGTGGCAAGGTCGCGCTCGAGGTGCAGAATGACCTGCGCAACGATATGCACGATCACCTGCAGCGCCTCGACCAGGCGTCGCTCGACCGCATGTCGACGGGTCAGCTCGTCAGCCGCGCCAACGGAGATGCCGCCCTCGTGCAGAGCCTCCTGATGATGCTTCCGATCATGAGCGGGAACGTCATGCTGATGGTGCTGTCGCTCGTCGTGATGTTCACGCTGTCGCCGCTGCTGGCCGTGATCAGCCTGGTGATGCTTCCGGCGCTCGTGATCGTCGGCTACCGCATGCGCGCCAAGGTGCTCCCCGCCACCTGGGACGCCCAGCAGCGCGAGGGCGAAGTCGCCCAGATCGTCGACGAGGCGGTCGGCGGGGTGCGCGTCGTCAAGGCGTTCGGTCGCGAGAAGCACGAGGTCGAGACGATGTCGCGCGTCGCGACCGGTGTCTACGGGGCCCAGATGTGGTCGGTGCGCATCCAATCCCGGTTCCAGCCGGTGCTCGAGGCGATTCCGACGCTCGCCCAGGTCGCGATCTTGGCGCTCGGCGGCTGGCTGGCCCTTCAGGGCCAGCTGACGATTGGCACGTTCCTCGCCTTCACCTCGTACATCGCCGCCCTCATGGCTCCAGCGAGGCAGCTCGCGGGCGTGCTCGCGATCGGTCAGCAGGCGCAGGTGGGCATCGAGCGCATCTTCCAGCTCCTCGACCGCGAGCCGACGATCACCGATCCCGAGGATCCGACAGACCTCACCCCCGTCACCGGCGACATCGCCTTCAGCGGTGTCACGTTCTCGTACCAGTCCGGGCGCCCAGCCCTGGACGACTTCTCGCTGCACCTCCGTGCCGGCGAACGCGTCGCGCTCGTCGGCCCGAGTGGCAGCGGCAAGTCGACGGTGGCGTCGCTCGTCGCCCGGTTCCACGACCCCGAGTCCGGCGCCGTGAGCGTCGACGGCCACGACGTCCGCACCGTCTCGCTGGCGTCGCTCCGCTCGTCGATCGGCATGGTCTTCGAAGAGAGCTTCCTGTTTTCTGACACGATCCGGGCGAACATCGCCTACGGGAAGCCGGAGGCGAGCGACGCCGAGATCCGTCATGCGGCGGAGGTCGCTCACGCCGCAGGATTCATCGACGAGTTGCCGCGCGGATACGACACCGTCGTCGGCGAGCGCGGGCTGAGCCTTTCTGGCGGTCAGCGCCAAAGGATCGCGTTGGCGAGGGCGGTGGTGGCGGATCCTCGGATTCTGATTCTCGACGACGCGACCAGCGCGATCGACGCGACCACCGAGCAGTCCATCCACGACGCGCTGCGCGACGAGCTCACCGGGCGAACGGTGCTGCTCATCGCCCACCGCGAGTCGACGCTGCATCTGGCCGACCGGATCGTCGTGCTCGAGCACGGGCGGGTCGCGGCCGAGGGCACGCACGACGAGCTGCAGGAGTCGAGCGCGCTGTACCGGGCCCTGATCAGCGGGCTCGGGGACGACGACGACGAGATCGACGCGCTCGCTGGCGTTGCGGCCGGGGCCGGGTCAGCTGCTGCTGGTGGTGTTGGTGCTGGCGCTACTGCGGCCGCCGGCGTCCCGGCCGCGAGCGTGCCCAAGTCGGCGTCTCGGGCGGCGGCAGGCGCCGATTTGAACACGTTCGGCCAGGCCACACCGGAGTTGCTCGCCAAGGTGAAGGCGCTCGGCCCGCTCCGCGACGTGCCGACCCTCGACCTCGAACGCGAGACCCTCCAAGATCGATCGTTCTCGCTCGGCACGCTGCTGCGGGAGTTCCGCAAGCCGCTGCTGCTGGCGCTCGTCTTCGTCATTCTCGACGCAATCGCGGGGCTGATCGGGCCGTACCTGGTCAAGACCGGGATCGACTCGGGGGTTCAGCAAGGATCCGAGACGGTACTGTTCGTCGCAGCCGGCGCGTTCCTCGTCGTGACTCTCGCCGATCTCGCCAACGGGATGGCCCAGACGCTGGTCAGTGGTCGCGCCGCGCAGCGCATCATGCTCAGCCTGCGCGTGCGCATCTTCGCGCAGCTGCAGCGACTGTCTCTCGACTTCTACGAACGCGAGATGGCCGGTCGCGTGATGACGCGGATGACGACCGACGTCGATCAGTTCGAAGGGCTCATTCAGAACGGACTGCTCTCCGCCCTGGTCTCGATCGTCACCTTCGTCGGCGTCGGCGTCGCGCTCGTGCTGATCGACGCCGAGCTCGGCCTCGTCACCCTCAGCGTCGTCGTTCCGCTGGCCGCCGCGACGGTGGTGTTCCGTTCGCGGTCGACGAAGCTCTACGACGTGGCCCGCGAGCGCATCGCCATCGTCAACGCCGACTTCCAGGAGAGCCTGTCGGGCATTCGTGAGTCGCAGGCGTTCGTGCACGAGGCCGCCACGGTCACGCGCTTCCATGCGCTCGGGCGGAGGTTCTTGGAGTCGAGGATGGCCGCGCAGCGCCTGGTCGCCCTCTACTTCCCCTTCGTGCAGTTCTTATCGGGCGTCGCCGACGTGATCGTGCTCGGTGTGGGGGCCGTCCTGATCGCCGACGGTCGGCTGACCCCCGGCGACCTCATCGCGTTCCTGCTCTACATCACGATGTTCTTCTCGCCAATCCAGCAGCTGTCGCAGGTCTTCGACGCCTGGCAGCAGACGCGTGTGTCGGTCGCGCGCATCGGCGGTCTGATGGCGCTCGACACGCTGACCCCGGAGCGCGAGGCCGCCGTGACGCCGGGCCGCCTCACGGGAGCGCTCCGGCTGGACGGGGTGCGGTTCTCGTACCCGCAGGCGGCGGAGCGGGTGGTCGAGCGGCGGGGGCCCGCGGATCCTCGTTCTCTGATGGCGACCGGGCCGATCCGGGTCAAGCCGCCCGAGGCGATCCACGGCATCACGCTCGACATCGCCGCGGGTGAAACCGTCGCGCTGGTCGGCGAGACAGGCGCCGGCAAGTCGACGATCATGAAGCTGCTCGCTCGCTTCTACGACCCCGACGAGGGGGCCGTGACGATCGACGGGTACGATCTGCGCGACCTCGACCTGCATGCCTTCCGCACCCAGCTCGGCTACGTGCCGCAGGAGGCGTTCCTGTTCAGTGGAACGGTGCACGACAACATCGCGTTCGGCCGGGTCGACGCCACGCGCGACGAAGTGATCGCGGCGGCGACCGCGGTCGGAGCGGACGAGTTCGTGCGCGACCTTCCCGGCGGCTACGACCACCGCCTGACCGAGCGTGGACGATCACTGGCGGCGGGCCACAAGCAGCTGATCGCCCTGGCCCGAGCCGAGCTGGTCGACCCGGCGGTGCTGCTGCTCGACGAGGCGACGTCGAACCTCGATCTGCTCACGGAGGCGCACGTGACGCGGGCCATGCAGCGCGTGGCGTCGGGGCGCACGACGATCGTGATCGCGCACCGGCTCCAGACGGCGCGGGCCGCGGATCGCATCGGGGTGCTGTCGGGCGGACGCCTCGCGGAGGTGGGTTCGCACGACGAGCTCATTGCCGCCGGCGGCCGGTACGCGGCGATGTGGCAGGCGTATGAGGCGGTGGAGGCGCGATAGGGGCGCGCCTCCGTGGGCGGGGCTCCGTCGGCGGGTTCGCGGCGCTGGGGGCACTTTTCAGGCAGGCAGGCCCAGCTCACAGGAGCGAGCAGGCGACTTGGCGAGTGGCGGGGCTTGATTCCTAATAGACGCGCAGGATCCGCCCCACGAGGGCGAGAGCACGGCCGGGCGCTCGCGCGGGCCCTGGCGCCGCCCCACCACCGCGGCCGCTCGCCCGTCAGGACTACTGCAGGGCTCGCGCCGAGCGGCTGCGGCGCTGGTGCTAGCGGCGCCCGGGTTCCTGAGCGGCGCGCAGCCAGGGGCCGTGCAGTGCGGGGCGAGGGCCCGCGGGAGCGCCTTCGTTGGCTTTGCAGGCTGCGGTCCCCCAGCCCTTTCGTCAGGATCCGCCCACCGTCACTCGCTTCGATACGTACGCATAGGGAATGCTCCTGTGCCAGCGCGAGTTGCAGCGGTATGAAGCGAATCGGATTCCTGTCGTTCGGGCACTATCAGGACGTGCCCGGGTCGCGAGTGCGCACCGCGTCCGATGTGTTGACGCAGACGATCGAGCTCGCCGTCGCCGCCGAAGAGATCGGCATCGACAACGCCTCCGTTCGCGTGCACCACTTCGCCCGCCAGCTCGCGGCGCCGTTCCCGTTGCTCGCCGCCATGGCCGCTCGCACCTCGCGCATCGAACTCGGCACCGGCGTGATCGACATGCGCTACGAGAACCCGCTGTACATGGCCGAAGAGGCAGCGACGACCGACCTCATTTCAGGAGGCCGTCTGCAGCTCGGCGTGAGCCGCGGATCACCCGAGACCTCTCTGGCCGGCTACGAATCGTTCGGCCACACGCCCGGTGACGCTCAGACCGACGCCGATATGGCCCGCGAGCACCTCTCCGACTTTCTCGAGGCGATCGACGGCGCCGGAGTCGCACCGGCGAATCCGGCAATGACCGGGTCGACGGGATACCTGCCGATCCTGCCGCAGTCTCCCGGCTTGGGCGACCGCATCTGGTGGGGCTCGGGCACCCGTGCAACCGCCGAATGGGCAGCCGCGCAGGGAGTGAACCTGCAGAGTTCGACGCTGCTCACCGAAGACACCGGAGTGCCCTTCGACGAACTCCAGGCGGAGCAGATCGCCCTCTACCGGACGGCCTGGGCGGCAGCGGGCTGGCAACGCGAACCCCGCGTATCGGTGTCACGGAGCATCGTGCCCCTGATCGACGACGAGTCGCGCCACTACTTCGGGCTGCGAGCCCAGGTCGATGCGCAGGATCAGGTCGGCCACCTCGACGCGACCACGCTCGCTCGCTTCGGTCGCTCGTACATCGGCGAGCCCGAGGATCTCGTGGCCTCGCTGGCCTCCGACGCCGCGGTCGCTGCCGCGGATACGGTGCTCGTGACTGTGCCCAACCAGTTGGGCGTGGACTTCAACGCGCGCCTCCTCGAAGCTGTGCGGGCCATCGGGCTCGAGCTCGGCTGGGGTGCGGAGGCTCGGGCGCTGGCCTGAGCGGCTGCCGCCGGCTGCGGGCGGTCGCAACTCAGGCATCTAGGCACGCACGGGACTCAGACCCCAGGATCCGCGCTCACGCCGCGCCCATCTTCCTGATGTGCGCGCGACCAACGCACGCCTGCCCTGCCCGGCGTCCTGCCAGGCACGGCGCCGCGGGCGCTCACAACTCAGGCATGCAGGCGAGCCCGGAAGCCAGACCCCAGGGATCCGCGCCCACGCCGCGCTCATCTTCCTGATGTGCGCGCGCCTACCCCGCTTAGACGGAGACCGCCTGCATCGCTCCCGCAGTGAGCTCCACCGAGGCCAGCCGGTCGGCGATCTGCGGCGACTGGTGCGCGATGATGAGCTCGTCGGCCTGAGCCTCCTCCGCGAAGTTGCGCAGGTAGTCTCCAACCTCCGTGGGCGTTCCCACCGCGGCGTACTTCATCATGTTCGCGATCTGCCGACCGTTCGGCGTGGTCAGGAAGATGTCGATCTGCTCGTCGGTGTACTCCGGCGATGCGGCGCCGCGCGAGATCATTCCGCGCACGCGGGTGCGACGCGTCGAGTCGAACTGCGCCTGCGCCTCGTCGTGCGACTCGGCCGCGACGACGTTGACCCCGGCGATCACGTAGGGCTCGGCGAGCTGGGCCGACGGCGTGAACTCGCGGCGGTAGAACGCCACGGCCTCGTGCAGCGAGTCGGGTGCGAAGTGGGAAGCGTTGGCGTAGGGAAGCCCGTAGGCGGCGGCCAGCTGCGCTCCGAAAAGCGAGGATCCGAGGATGTACAGCGGCACGTTCGTCCCGGCGCCGGGGGTCGCTGAGACTCCGGCAATACGCGACTCGCCACTCAGGTACGCCTGCAGTTCGAGGACGTCCTGCGGAAAGGACTCCGCCGACATCGGGTCGCGCCGCATGGCACGCATGGTGGCCTGATCGCTGCCCGGCGCGCGACCGAGACCCAGGTCGATGCGGCCCGGGTAGAGCGACGCGAGGGTGCCGAACTGCTCGGCGATGCTCAACGGCGCGTGGTTCGGCAGCATGATGCCGCCCGAGCCGAGTCGGATCGTCGAGGTTTTTCCTGCAACGTGGCCGATAAGCACCGACGTCGCGCTGGAGGCGATCGTGGGCATGTTGTGGTGCTCGGCGTACCAGACGCGCTCGTAGCCGGTCGCTTCGGCGGCCTGCGCCAGAGCGACACTGTTGGCAAAGCTTTCCGCCACGGTTTCACCCGGGGCGATGGGAGCGAGGTCGAGGATGGAAAGGCGAGGAGTCATGCGGGAGACAACGCGCGGAAGGGGCAGAACGTTCCCGCGGATCCTGAAGTCAGGTAATTACCGCCATCGGCCGCACGAGGGATCAGCCGATATCGTGGAGTCATGCCCGAGACCCTGACGATCCTCGACGACTACCAGGGGGTTGCTCTCGAGTCGGCCGACTGGAGCGCGGTCCGCGACCACTACGACATCGACGTGGTGACGGAGCATCTCGAGGGTGACGAGCTCATCGAGCGCCTGCGATCCAGCGCGGTCGTGGTAGCAATGCGAGAGCGCACCGCCCTCTCGCGCGAGACCCTCGAGCAACTGCCACAACTGCGCCTTCTGGTGACCACGGGAATGGCGAACGCCGCGATCGACGTCGAAGCGGCGAAGGCCCAGGGCATCGTCGTCTCGGGCACCGGGGGATCCGGGCGCGAGGTCGCCGAACTCACCATCGGCATGATGATCGCCCTGGCCCGCAACATCGTCGCCGAAGACGCCGCGCTGCACGCCGACGGATGGCAGCACACCATCGGCACGCGACTCGAGGGCAAGACGCTGGGGCTCCTCGGCTTCGGCAAACAGGCCCGATGGCTGGCCGAACTCGCCACCGCCTTCCGTATGACGATCATCGCCTGGAGCCCGAGCCTCACCAACGAGCGCGCCTCCGAGGGCGGTGCATCCGCGGTGACCTTCGAGAAGTTGTTCACCGATTCCGACTTCCTCTCGGTGCACGTTCCCCTCACCGACGAGACCCGGGGCCTCGTCTCGGCCGACCAGCTCGCCGAGATGAAAGAGACGGCGTTCCTGATCAACACGTCGCGGGGGCCGATCGTCGACGCCGAGGCCCTCATGATGGCGCTCATGGTCGACACGCTGCAGGGCGCCGCGCTCGACGTGTTCGATGTCGAACCGCTCCCCCTCAAAGACCCGCTCCGCAAGCTGTCGAACGTCTTGCTCCTGCCTCACCTCGGCTATGTCACTCGCGAGGTGTACGAGGTGTTCTACTCGGAGGCCGTCGACGACGTGCTGGCGTTCGTGGCGGGTTCGCCGATCAGGACTCTGTCGTAGCGAAGGCTCCCTCATGCAGACCTACGTTTTCGATCCGGCCGCCCAGCCGTCCGTTCGGATTTCAGGATCCGACGACCTCCTGCCAGTCCGTCACATCCTCTGCGTCGGTCGCAACTATGCCGACCACGCCCGTGAGATGGGGAGCGACCCGACACGCGAACCTCCCTTCTTCTTCGCCAAGCCCGGGCATGCCGCGGTTGCCGCCGACGGAGTGGTCCCCTACCCGACGCAGACTGACCGACTCGAATTCGAGGTGGAGCTGGTTGTCGCGCTCGGCCGTGGAGGAAGCGATATCCGATCGGTCGATGCGCTCGACCAAGTCTTCGGGTACGCCGTCGGAGTGGATCTCACGCGCCGCGATCTGCAGCAGCAGGCGAAAGACGCCCGCCGGCCGTGGGACGTCGCTAAGGGCTTCGACGCATCGGCGCCGATGTCGGAGATCGTCCCGGCGAGCCGTGTCGACGTCGCGGTACCGGGTGGCGGACGAATCTGGCTCGCCGTGAACGGGCACACCGCTCAGGAGGGCGATCTGGCCGACATGATCTGGCCGGTCGCCGACGTGATCGCAGCGGCCTCGCGGGCGTGGGAGTTGGCACCGGGCGACCTGATCTTCACCGGGACACCGGCCGGGGTCGGCCCGCTCCTTCCGGGCGACGTCGTGACGGGCGGCGTGGACGGCGTCGCGGAGTTCGCCTTCACGGTGGGCCCGAGGCCGGGGGCGTTGTTGGGGCCACGGCCGGGGGCGCAGTTCTCAGGAGGCTGAGCGCGGAGGTGCGGGCGCGACCCGTGCCCGCGGTGGATGCGCGACTGGGTTCCTGATGCGTGCGCGGGGGTGAGCGCGGACGCGCGGAGACCTGCGAGGCGGCCCCGTGGGATCCTGCGTTCGCGGATCAGGAAACGAGGCGCACGGGCGCGACGCCGCCCTACGAAGACGGCTCGAGCGCGCCTGAACACCTGAGAAGTGCGCGCCTCACACCCGCGGCGACAGCACGCAGAACTCGTTGCCCTCCGGGTCTTCGAGTACGACCCAGGTCACGTCGTCGCCTTGCCCGACGTCGGCCAGGCGGGCGCCCCGGGCCACGAGCGCTGCGACCTCCGCCTCCTGAGAGTCGTCGATGCCGGGCGCGAGGTCGATGTGGAGGCGATTCTTGATGGTCTTGCCATCAGGAACAGGCACGAACGTCATCTCCGGCCAGCGCTCGATCGGCGGAGTGTCGCGCGCGTGCTCAGCGGCGAAGGGCGGCGCGATGCCCGCCTCGTCTTCCTCGTCGTAGACGACCGGCCAGCCGAGCGTCTCGCCCCACCACGCCGCCTGCGCTCTCGGGTCGCGGCAATCCACGACGACGCTTTCCCACCGCACTGTCATGCGGCTTGTCTACTCGCGTTCGCCCGCGCCCGCTACCCGTGCCGCTGCCCCGGTGCAGGGGTGACCGCGTCGCTTTAGCCGTGCCGAATCGTCGTGGTGACGTCGACAAGTGTGGGGGTGGCCGGCGATGAGGCGAACCCGAACCGCACGGCCGGGGTGAGGGGCGCGAGCGTGCCCAGATCATTGCCCTCGAACGACCCCGAGAGCGCCGTGATGTGGCGCGCCAGAGTGACCCCGTAGAACTCACGCCGGCCGCTTCCGGCAGTGCCGGCTGTCGCCGATCCGGGCACGAGGATCCGGGCCACCGGGTCGATCAACCGCAGCCACCCGGGCCGTGTCGCGATCGGCCTCGGCACGGCGCGAAGCAGCATACCGAGGCCTGAGATCTGCCCCACGCCGAGCGTCAGCGCCAGCTCTCCCTCGGCGTCGACGCGCAGGCCACCGTCGATCTTCGCCCAGGTGACCGTCTGCACGCGGACCTCGTCGAACGTGTAAGTCGCGCTTACGTAGTCCGCGATTTCCTGAGAAGGGGCCAGCAGGATCCTGCGCCCCGCCTTGGTCTCGATCATCACGTCAACGAGGCGCCCGAGTGGCGAGCTCTGCCACATGCCGACGACGATGCGCGTGCCGGAGGTCGTCCCCACGCCGGCGATGCGTCCGACGAAGTGGTCGTCGGGGCGGGTGCGAGTCATGGGCGGAGCCTACGCGCGGGTGCCGTGATCGCGATTCAGGATTCCAGGCTCGCACCCCCGGGAGATCCGCGCGCTGGCGCCTAACGCGCGACTCGTTTCCTGACGAACGCGCCCCCGCCACCTCTGCCTGCACTGGTCGGCATGTGGCTTCTTCTGCGATCATCTTGCTTTGTCTGCGAAACGGGCCTATCGTCTGTCGAAAGCACAGACAGAACCAGGCGACGAGGAGGTCACCCCATGTATGCAGTCGAACGCCACGACTCGATCGCCGAGCTCCTCCGCGTCGAGGGCCGCGTCGTCGCCTCTGATCTGGCCGAGCGCTTCGCCGTCACGACCGAGACGATCCGCCGCGATCTCGACAGCCTCGAGCAGGCCGGAGCACTCCAGAGGGTGCACGGTGGAGCCGTCGCCGCGGGTCACACCAGCGTCACCGAGTTAAGCCTGGCCGAGCGTGAAGACCAGCAGACGCCCGCCAAGTCGACGATTGCGCGTCTCGCCGCACACCTCGTGCCCCCGACCTTCGTCGGTTCCATCGCTCTCGACGCCGGCACGACCACCGCTGCCGTCGCCGCCGAGTTCACCGGCTGGACACCCGCTACTCCGGGCGTTCTCCTCACCGTCATCACGAACGCCGTGCCGATCGCCGCACTCCTTCAGCACAGCGAGCACATCGACCTTCGTCTGCTCGGTGGTCGCGTCCGCGGCCTGACGAGCGCCGCCGTCGGCAGCGCCACGGTCGAACAGCTGACCGGCCTCCGACCCGACATCGCGTTCGTCGGCGCCAACGGCATCAGCGCCGGATTCGGCCTCTCCACCCCCGACGAGTTGGAGGGGGCGGTCAAGACGGCGTACATCCGGGCCGCCCGCCGCGCCGTCGCCGTCGTCGACTCGACCAAGCACGGCGTCGAGGCACTCAGCCGCTTCGCCCGGCTCGATGAGCTCGACACCGTCATCACCGACCTGGAGCCCGCGGCCGACCTGGCCGGAGCCCTACGCGACGCCGACGTGGAGGTGCTCGTCGCATGATCCTCACTCTCACACCCAATCCCTCGCTCGACCGCACGATCGAGCTGTCTGCGCCTCTCGCGCACGGTGCGGTGCAGCGGTCGCTCCGCACGACCGACGAGCCCGGCGGCAAGGGAGTCAATGTCTCGCGCGGCCTGGCCGCTTCGGGCGCCGACACCGTCGCGATCCTGCCTGGAGCCCTCGACGACCCCATGCTGGTCGCGCTCCGAGCCCGTGGCGTTCCGACAGTGAACCTGCCGATCGACGGCCACGTTCGCCAGAACATCACGATCACCGACCCCGATGGCACGACCACCAAGATCAACGAGCCCGGCCCCGACCTCTCGACCCAAGCGGTCGCCCTGGTCGACCTGGTCGTCGAGCACGCCGCATCCACCGAATGGTTGGTTATCGCCGGTTCACTCCCTCCCGGATTGCCCGACGACTTCCTCGCGGGGGTCGTCCATTCGGTGCGACTCGCGTTCGGCGCCGACGCACCTCGCATCGCCGTCGACTCCTCAGGAACCCCGTTCCGGGCCCTCATCGAGTCCGGCGTCGGGGTCGACCTCGTCAAGCCCAACGCCGAAGAGCTCGCCGAGATCGTCGGAGGAGACCCGGCCGTCTACGAGACCGACCGCGATGCGGCCGTCGCGGGTGCCCGGATCCTTCTCTCCCGCGGAGTCGGCGCTGTTTTGCTCACTCTCGGAAGCGCGGGCGCCGTGCTCGTCGACGGCACCGGGGCCTGGTTTGCCGCAGCCCCGACCATCGTGGCTCTGTCGACCGTCGGAGCGGGCGACTCGTCCCTCGCGGGCTACCTGCTCGCCGAGACGGCGGGGGCCTCCCCCGCGGGCCGACTCGCCCAGGCCGTCGCCTCGGGCGCCGCCGCGGCCTCCCTGCCGGGAAGCCTCGTGCCGACTCTCGCGCAGACCTTCCCCGACGTGATCGACGTCGTGTCTCTCTCGCAGGCGTCCGCGACTCGCGCCTGATCCTCCTCCCCTAGCCGTTTCATCTCACCTCAGCGCACCACAGCAGCAGCCGCAGCAAAGGAGCTCCAGCCCATGTCCACCCTCATCAACACGAAGCTTGTCGGTCTCGACGAGAATCTCGGCGAGACCTCGTCCGACGTGATCCGTGCCCTCGCGGCGCGTGTCGCCGCCGACGGTCGCGCCGGATCGGCCGAGTCACTCGCCGACGACGCCATCAAGCGCGAGGCCTCGGTCGGCACCGGAGTGCCCGGCGGTATCGCCATTCCGCATGCCCGCTCGTCGTCGGTCTCTGAGCCGACACTCGCGATGTCGCGCCTGGCTCGCAAGGTGCCGTTCGGCGCTCCGGACGGCGACGCCGACATCGTCTTCATGATCGCGGTGCCCGAAGGCGCCGACGCCGACCACATGACCGTGCTCTCGACGCTCGCCCGGGCGCTCATCCGCGACGACTTCACGGCTGCCCTGCGCGCTGCGGCCACACCCGCCGACGTGGTCGCCCTCGTCGATGCCGAGGTCGGCGGCGAGGTCGACGCCGCTCGCGGAGTCACCGGCACTATCGCTCCCGCCGCCGGCTCCGCCGGTCAGAATTCAGGATCCGACTCGGGTCACCGCGTGAAATTGGTCGGCGTCACCGCCTGCCCCACCGGAATCGCCCACACGTACATGGCCGCCGACGCACTCGTCGCGGCAGCAAAGCGACTCGGCGCCGACCTCCAGATCGAGACGCAAGGTTCCGGACGGGTGACCCCGTTGGATCCTGCGGTCATCGAGGCCGCTGACGCCGTCATCTTCGCCGTCGACGTGGACGTCCGCGACCGCGGCCGCTTCGCCGGCAAGCCGCTCGTGCAGGGCCCCGTCAAGCGCGGAGTCGACGAGCCGACCGCCATGGTCGAGGAGGCCATCGCGGCCTCGACCGACCCGCGTGCCGCTCGTGTGACAGGAAGTGTCGCCTCGGGCCCCGCCATGGCGCAGGGCCGTCGCGGCTTCGGGTCGTCGCTCAAGACGTGGCTGCTCACCGGCGTCTCGTACATGATCCCGTTCGTCGCCGGCGGAGGTCTGCTGATCGCCCTCGGCTTCTTGCTCTCGGGCTTCGGCATCGCGCTCACCGCCGACGGCCACACCGTCAACAACGCGGTCTACGCCCTGCAGAACTACTCGCTTGCGAACCTGCCCCCCGAAGGTCTGTGGTACTACCTCGGTGCCGCCGCATTCCAGATCGGCGGCGCCTCGATGGGCTTCCTGGTCGCAGCTCTCGCCGGGTACATCGCCTACGCGATCGCCGACCGTCCGGGTATCGCGCCCGGTTTCGTCGCCGGTGCGATCGCCGTGTTCATGAACGCCGGATTCCTCGGTGGGCTCGTCGGAGGTCTGCTCGCCGGTGCTGCCGCGTACTACATCGGCAAGCTCGACGTGCCCCGCTTCGTCCGCGGCCTGATGCCCGTCGTGATCATCCCGCTCTTCGCGTCCATCTTCGCCTCCGGCCTGATGCTTCTGTTCTTGGGCGGGCCGATCGCCTCCCTGATGAAGGCTCTGACCGACTTCCTCAACGGCCTCTCCGGCTCCGGCGCGATCCTGCTCGGCGTCATCCTCGGCCTCATGATGTGCTTCGACCTCGGTGGCCCCGTCAACAAGGTGGCCTACGCGTTCGCGGTCGCGGGTCTCTCGGCCGGCTCGGTCGACAACCCCGCCCCGTGGATGATCATGGCCGCCGTCATGGGTGCCGGAATGGTGCCCCCGCTCGCGATGGCGCTCGCCTCGACCGTGCTCTACCGCAAGGGCTTCTCGCAGGTCGAGCGCACCAACGGCGGCGCGGCATGGCTGCTCGGCGCCTCCTTCATCTCGGAGGGTGCAATCCCGTTCGCTGCGGCCGACCCGCTGCGCGTCATCCCCGCCAGCATGGTCGGTGGTGCCGTGACCGGTGCCATCTCGATGGCGGCCGGGGTCACATCTCAGGCACCGCACGGTGGCTTCTTCGTGTTCTTCGCGATCGGCAACCTGCTCATGTGGACCGTCGCGATCCTCTCCGGCACCGTCGTGACCGCGGTCGTGCTCGTCGCGCTCAAGCGCTTCGTGCGCCGCCGCCCCGTGGGTGCGGACGAGAAAGAGGCTGCCTCCGCCGCTGCGGTCGTGGACCAGCGCGAACCTGTGGCTGTGTAGCTGGGCTGACGGCTGCTCGCTGCTTGCTGCTCCTGGGCGCCATCCTGCTTCGTGCGGGGTGGCGCCCTTGTGCGTGCGGTGGGGGTGTCTCGCGCGCGCAACTCAGGCATCTAAGCGCGACGTGGCGCCACATCCCTGCAAACCCGCCCGTGCGCGCCCAGGATCCTGAAACGCGCACCCGCACACGCCGCCAAACTCACACGCACCCGCGCCTCGCAAACGAGCGCTCCGCGCGGCCCTCCCCGGCGCGCAACTCAGGCACCCAGGCGCGATGCGGCGCTCCAGCCCCGCACGCGCGGCCCACCCGCGCTCCCACTCCTGAAACGCGCACCCGCGCACGTCGCCACCACCGCCGCGCCCAAGCACACCTCAGCGCCGCGCGCCCAACCCGCGCACCACACCCACCGCCGCCTCCACCGCCGCGGCCACGTCGGTCAGCGCCGCGGCCGTCACCTCGCCGCCCCACGTGAATCGCACCGACGTCTGCGCCACGTCCGCCGGCACGCCTAGAGCCATCAGCACGTGTGACGGCTCGTCGCTCCCAGCCGCGCACGCGGAGCCGCTCGACGACACGACACCTCGGCGCTCCAGTTCGAGCAGCACCGATTCGCCACTCGTGCCCGGGAACACGAACGAGGCGTTCGCCGGCAGGCGCCAAGCACCTGTCGGGCCGGTGAGCCGAGCGTCGGGAACGCGCGCCAGGACATCGGTGATGAAGGCGTCGCGGGCAGTGCGCGCCGAGTCCGCTCGCGCGAGACGCTCGGATTCGGCAAGCTGAGCGGCCACGGCCAGCGCCACGGATCCTGCGACGTTCTCTGTTCCTGAACGGCGACCGCGCTCCTGTCCGCCGCCGTGCAGAACCGGTTCGATCGGTAGACGGCCGGCCACGAAGAGGGCGCCGACCCCTTTAGGGGCGCCGAGTTTGTGGCCCGATATCGTCAGAGCCTGAACACCGAGGTGGTCGACTCGCGTGTCGAGCCATCCTGCGGACTGAACAGCATCGGTGTGGAACGGAATGCCCGCAGCCCTGGTGATGGCACTCAGCGCCGGGATGTCTTGGACGGTGCCGATCTCGTTGTTGGCGTGGGCGATCGAGACGAGCGTCGTGTCAGTTCTCAGGACGGATCTGAGGGCGTCGGGCGTGACAATTCCGGTCGGAGTTAGCGGCACGAACGAGACCTCGAAATCGAGGAATCGGGCGAGAAACGACACCGACTCGAGCACCCCTTCGTGCTCGATCTCAGTGGTCACCAGGTGGCGGCCGCGCGGGTTGCCGAGGGCTATGCCCTTGATGGCCAGGTTGTCGGCCTCCGTTCCCCCCGCCGTGAAGACGACCTCGCCCGGGCGGCATCCGAGCCAGGATGCGACGGCGGAGCGCGCACCCTCAAGTGCACGCGCGGCCGACTCACCGACGGTGTGCCGACTCGACGGGTTGCCGAAATCACCCGTGAGATACGGCCACATCGCCTCCAGTGCCTCGCGACGAACGGGCGACGTGGCTGCGGCGTCGAGATAGAGCACGGTCAGCGACCGATCACAGGGCGGCGAATCCGGCGGGTGCTCGGCCCGACGAACCCGCGCGGGAGTCGATCGAGATGTCGAGACCCAGGTCGAGCGCCCGGACGCTGTGCGTGAGAGCGCCCACCGAGATGAGATCGACCCCGGATCGGGCGATGGCGGCGACCGTCTCGAGATTGACGCCTCCGCTCGCCTCCACGAGAGCTCGTCCGGCGACGGCGGCGACCCCGGCGACGAGGTCGGCGGGTGAGAAGTTGTCGAGCATGATCGTGTCGACTCCGGCGACCAGAACGTCTTCGATCTGGTCGAGGCGATCGACCTCGACCTCCACGTGAGTCGTATGCGACAGCTTCGCCTTCATGGTCAGAAGAGCCTCGGTCACCGTCAATCCGGAGGCCAGGAGCACGGCCAGGTGATTGTCTTTCACGAGCACCGCGTCCGAGAGAGAGAAGCGGTGGTTTCGTCCGCCACCCGCCACGACCGCGTCGCGTTCGAGCGCGCGGAGCCCCGGAGTCGTCTTGCGCGTGTCGACGATCTGAGCGGACGTGCCCGCGGTGAGAGCCACGTACTCCGAAGTCAGCGTCGCGATGCCCGACAGCCGCTGCAGCAGGTTGAGCGCCACGCGTTCGGCTCTCAGGATGGATCGTGCCGATCCACGTACGACAGCCACCGTGTCTCCGGCCTCGAACCGATCGCCGTCGGCAGCACGGGTCTCGACCTCGATCAACGGATCGACCTGCCGCGCGGTCTCTCTCAGCACTCGGACCCCGCTCAGCACCCCGGCCTCGCGGGCCACGACGGAGGCGGTCGCGGTGGCATCGATGGGGATGAGCGCCTCGCTCGTCACGTCGCCCCAGGGGGCGTCCTCCCGGAGGGCCAGTCGGACGACCTGCTCGATCGCGTCATCGGTGAGCATGCTGCGGTACCTCTCGTGCCCACGACAGCGGGTGGGCGAATTCGGTGGATGGATGCGGAAAGTCGATCCTGAAATGCGCCCCGCGCGACTCCTCGCGAGCAAGCGCCCCGGCGACGACCAGACGAGCGACATCGAGCAGGTTGGCGGTCTCGAGGTCGAAGCGGTCGGTGCGGTCGGTGCGGTCGGTGCGGTCCGTGCGGTCGGTGCGATCGGTGCGGTCCGTGCGATCGACGCTGTCTCCGACGCCGAGGCGGTCCCGTGGCACCTCGACGATCGCCTCGGCCAGCCACTCCTCGGCCTTACGCAGCCCCCGCTCCGACCGGGTCACTCCGACGTGCTCCCACATCACCCGCTGCAGATCAGAACGCAGGATCCCACGGCTCGCCCCGGTCGCCCCGTCTCGCGCGACGGGCTCGGGGCGAGCGCCTTCGAGAGTGCTCGCGTCGCCAAGATCGTCGCCACCGATCGCCTCGATCGCCCGCCACCCGAATACAGCGGCTTCGAGCAGTGAGTTCGAGGCCAGACGGTTCGCTCCGTGGACGCCGGTCGACGCGACTTCGCCGACCGCGTAGAGACCCGCAAGGGACGTGCGGCCGTCGATATCGGTGGTCACTCCGCCCATGAAGTAGTGGGCCGCGGGTGTGACCGGGATCGGGTCGACAGACCAGTCGAGCCCGGCCGCGCGCGTGGCGGCGCTGATCGTCGGGAACCGGCGCTCCAGCGTGGTTCGGCCGAGGGCGGTGGCGTCGAGATGCACGGGCAGCCCCGCCTGCGCCGCCATCTGTGCGGCTATCCCGCGCGCGACGATGTCGCGTGGTGCGAGTTCGGCGCGAGGGTCGATCCCGGCCATGAATCGGCGTCCGCCTGCGTCCAGCAGAACCGCCCCCTCACCGCGGACCGCTTCAGAAATCAGGAAGCTTCCGGGCACCGCCAGTGCCGTGGGGTGGAACTGGTAGAACTCGAGGTCGTCGACCCGGGCACCGGCACGCCAGGCCGCGGCGAGGCCGTCGCCGGTGGCTCCGGCCGGATTGGTAGTGAATTCGTAGAGCTGCCCGGCACCTCCGGTCGCGAGCACCACGGCGTCGCCTCGGATCCTGAGCTCTGAACCGGCGACCAGCAGGTCGACGCCGACGACGCGCGTGCCAGCGGCACTGCGGGCTCCGGACGGCTGCACCCGAGCAACCACCAGGTCGAGAACGAACGCATTCTCGATGACGCGGACGGTGGTGTGGCCGAGGCGCTCGATGAGGGCAAGAACGATGGCCTTACCGGTCGCGTCTCCGCCGGCGTGCAGCACCCGCGGCCGACTGTGGGCTGCTTCGAGCCCGCGAGACCAGTCCGCCCCGTCTCGATCGAAGTCGACTCCCCAGCGGACGAGGTCGTCGATGCGGATCGCCCCGTCGGCGCAGAGCACTTCGACCGCTCGGCGGATCGAGAGCCCCGCGCCCGCTGCGAGCGTGTCGGTCACGTGCAAGGCGACCGAGTCGTCATCGAAGACAGCGGCGGCTATGCCCCCCTGCGCCCAGCGCGAGTTGCTCTCGTCGAGAGCCCCCTTTGTGACGAGCGTGACGCTGTGCCCGAGCGACTCGGCGCGGAGGGCCGCGGTGAGACCGGCGAGACCGGATCCGACGACCACGACCTCGCGTTGTTCCTGATTCGTGAGCGCCATGTCAGACCGAGACCGTGTGATTCGGCTTGGCCTGGAGCATCCGCTCGAGAGCGACCCGGGCGGGTTCGGCGACGTCGGTCGGCACCGTGATGCGGTTCAGCACCTCGGCGGGGCGGTCGGCCGTGCCGATGAGCGCCTCGAGAGCCCACGCGATATAGCCGGGGTGGATGCGGTACATCGTCGAGCACGGGCAGACGACGGAGTCGAGGCAGAAGATCGTGTGCTGCGGATACTCCTGCGCGAGTCTCTGCACGAGGTTGATCTCGGTGCCGATGGCAAACGTCGATCCTGCGGGCGCCGCGGCGATCGCCTTGACGATGAAGTCGGTCGATCCGTAGGAGTCGGCCGCGTCGACGACGGGCATCGGGCATTCGGGGTGGACGATCACCTGAACACCGGGGTGCTCCGCGCGTGCCGCCTCGATCTGCGCGACGGTGAAGCGCTTGTGCACCGAGCAGAAGCCATTCCAGAGAATCACCTTGGCGTCGTCGAGCTGCTCGGGCGTCGATCCGCCGAGGGGGCGACGCGGGTTCCACATCGGCATCTCCTCGAGCGGCACGCCCATCGCCTTCGCGGTATTGCGCCCGAGGTGCTGGTCAGGGAAGAAGAGCACCCGCTGACCTCGCGCGAAGGCCCATTCGAGCACTGTCTCGGCGTTCGACGAGGTGCAGACGATGCCGCCGTGGCGACCGCAGAACCCTTTGAGATCGGCGGCCGAGTTCATGTAGGTGACGGGGATCACCGGCACTTTGCCCTCGTCGTCGAGTGCGGTGAGGTCGCCGTAGACGCCTTCGAGCTGCTCCCACGCAGCCTCCACACTGTCGATATCGGCCATGTCGGCCATCGAACAGCCGGCCGCGAGGTTGGGCAGGATCACGGCCTGTGACGGCGTCGACAGGAGGTCGGCCGTCTCGGCCATGAAGTGCACCCCGCAGAACACGATCGCCTCGGCCTCGGGCGACGCCTTCGCCTTGACCGCGAGCTGGAACGAGTCGCCCACGTAGTCGGCGTACTGCACGACTTCGTCGCGCTGGTAGAAGTGTCCGAGCATCAGGACGCGGTCGCCGAGGATCGCTTTCGCGGCAAGGATCCGACGGTGCAGTTCGTCAGCCGATGCCTTGCGGTATTCCACGGGGATCTCCCCCTGCAGGGGCGACCGGGCAGGAATCGGGTCGAACATCGACGAGCCCGGACCGTACGAGGGCACGCCCGTGTCGAAGGCCCAGGGCGCCTCGCGCAGATCGGTGGCGCACACTTCGCCCGGGCTCTCGCCGTTCGTGATGCGACGGATGGTGGTGTCGACGCTGGTCATGCGGTTCGGCTTTCTCGAGTGCTCAGGGGGTTGTCGCCGCTCGGAGCGGACGCGTGGTTGTAGCGGTAGAGACGCGGCGGCCGGTGTTTCGTCCCGGTCAAGAACTCGCCCGTCGGAACGACCGCATCGCTCGCCTCGATCATCCGGCGGAAGTTGGCGGGGTCGAGTTCGCGCCCGAGCACGGCCTCGTGCACCTCGCGCAGTTGGGCGAGCGTGAACGTGTCGCCGATGAATGCCCCCGCGATACGGCTGTACTCCATCTTCGTGCGGAGCCGCCAGAGGGCGTAGTCGACGATGGTGCCGTGGTCGAAGGCCAGGGACGGCAGGTCGTCGGCGTCGAACCAGCAGACGTTCGGGTCGCCCTGGACGAGTGGCACGGGGTCGGCCGTGCCGGATCCTGAGCTCTGATCTTCGGCCTGCCGGGCTACGAGCGCCCAGTAGACGATCGACACGACGCGTTCGGCGAGTGAACGGCCGCGTGCCCCGAACGCATAGAGCTGCTCCAGATAGGTCGGCGAGAGCGCCGTGGTGTCGAGCAGGTGCCGTCGGGCGGCGTCGGAGAGGTCTTCGTCGGCACCGAGAGGCCCTCCCGGCAGCGCCCACAGGCCTCGGTACGGCTCACGAATGCGGCGGACAAGAGGAATGTGAAGCGCCATGCGCCCGGTCGACTCGGAGGGCAGGAGCGAGAAGATCACCGTCGAGACGGCCAGCGCGGGCGACGCGACTGCGACGTCATGCGGTGCTTGTTCGCTCATCAGGATGCCTCGCCGGTCGGTGTGCAGGGTTAAGGTCGAGTTGACTCTAACCCTTAAGGTCAGTTTGACCTAGTGCCGACCAAGGATCCGGCCCACGCCGCTCGGCACCCCCTCGCTCTCCATCCCGCTACCCTCGGCTCATGTCGACGCTGCTCACCGCCACCCGCAGGCTCCTCGTTCTGCGAAAGCGCACAACGACCGACGCCGTCACGCTCCGCCACGCAATCGAATCGCGCGGCGATGCTGCCGAGCCCACACCGCTTGTAAAACGCGTGGCGCACGTCACCGAGCGCACTGTCGCCGGGCGGCGGGTCATTCGGCTGACTCCCCGGCGCTCACCCAACGGCACGCACCTGATCTACACGCACGGCGGCTGCTACGTGTTCCCGATCGGCGCGGCCCAGTGGGGAATCCTGGCGCGGCTCGTCGCACGGAGCGGTGTCAGCATCGATGTTCCCCTCTACGGTCTGGCGCCTGAGCACACCGTGTCGGACGCCCTGCCGTTTCTCGAGGAAGTCTTCGATCAGGCGACGACCGAGTTCGGCGCGGCCGTCCACCTCGGGGGCGATTCGGCGGGCGGCGGGCTCGCTCTGGCGCAGGCGCAGCAGTACCGAGACCGAGGCGGCATCCAGCCCGCGAGCATCGTGCTGATCTCCCCCTGGGTCGAGGCCACGATGACGAATCCCGGAGTCGATGCCCTAGCGCCCCTCGACCACATGCTGGCTCCGCGCGGGCTCGCCGAGGCCGGCCGGATGTGGGCTGGCGAGCTGGCGCCGACCGATCCACTCGTCAGCCCGCTTCTCGGCGACCTGGCCTCGCTGCCGCCCATCCACATTCAGCAGGGCGATCACGACGTTCTGTTCGCCGACGCGGAGGAACTCGCGCGGAGAATCGCTCGCGCGGGTGGGCACGTCGACCTGCACGTCGTCCACGGCGGCTTCCACGACTTTCCGGGTGCCCACTGGGTTCCTGAGGCGCGAACGGCCCTTGACGAGATGGCCTCGGTCCTCCGCGAGCCTCGTTAAGATCGCAGAATGCGCCGTCTCGCCGTGCTCGGGTCACCCATCGAGCATTCCCTCTCCCCCCTTCTGCAGTCGACCGCGTTCGCGCGCCTCGGCCTCGACATGGACTACGGTCGCGCCGAGGTCGCCTCGGGCGAGCTCGAGGCGTTCGTGGGCGGGCTCGACGAGAGCTGGCTCGGCCTCAGCCTCACCATGCCCCTGAAGCGTGAGGTCATCCCCCTATTGGACGACGCTTCCCCGCTGGTTCAGGCCCTTGGCGTGGCGAACACTGTCGTCCTGAAACACGATCAGGTCCGCGCGACTCTCGCTGGCTTCAATACCGATGTCGACGGCATCACACGGGCTGTCGGCCGAGCCACGTCGGCGCGGCACGAGTCGTGCACGATCCTCGGCGGTGGGGCCACCGCCCTTTCGGCACTGGCCGCCGCAGCCGAACTCGGGGCCAGTCGCATCACCCTCCGCCTTCGCGACACCTCGAAGGCCGACGACGCGCGCGAACTCGCCGAGAGACTCGACCTCGATCTGACCGTCGAGCCACTCACCGTCGACGACGCCGTCCGCACCCTCGACTTCGTCATCAGCACGCTCCCCGGTGACGTCGACAAGCCCCGGATCGCGCCGGCCTCCGCCGAATCCGTTCTGCTTGACGTGGCCTACGACCCGTGGCCGAGCCCACTCGCCACCTCCTGGCAGGCCGCAGGAGCGATCGCGGTCAGCGGCCTCGACATGCTCGTCGAACAGGCGATCGGCCAGGTGCGCCTCTTTTCAGGGCTCCGGCAAGACTCCCCGCTCCCGAGTGAAGACGACATCAGGACGGCCATGCGTGTCTCTGTCGGGCTCCCCGCGGAGGCCTCCGCATGAGCGACCATATTCGCCCCGCCCACATCGGCACCGTCGTGCTCGGACCGGGAATGCCGGCCGTGATCGTGCCCCTTCTCGGCTCGACCCGCGAGGCCTTGATCGATGAGATCGCCGCACTCGACTACGACGACCTCGATCTCGTCGAACTCCGCATCGACCACTTCAACGCCGTCGACGACCTCGACGAGGTACAACGAGCGATCGAGACCGTGCGCGACGAGCTCCGGCGCGGTGTGCCCATCCTCTTCACCTTCCGCTCGAAGCCGGAGGGCGGGCACCGCGACATCGACGCGGGCTCATACGAGGCCCTCCTGTCTCTCGCGTCCGGGCTGGTGGAAGCAGTGGACGTCGAGATGTTCACCGAACTCGGCTCGCTCGAGCGCATCGTGAACGGCGCCCACGCGGCCGGCGCCTCGGTAGTAATGTCGTCGCACGAGTTCGAGCGCACCCCGACGATCGAGCAGATCCTCGCCCGGCTGTCACTCCAGCAGGATCTCGGCGCCGACGTCGTGAAGATCGCGGTAATGCCGAAGACGCCGAGCGACGTGCTGACGCTGATGCAGGCGACCACCGAGTTCGCGACGACGAAGGCCGTCCGGCCCGCGATCACCATGGCGATGGGGCCGCTCGGCGTCGTGAGCCGTCTTGCCGGCGAGGTGTTCGGATCCTCGGCGACGTTCGGCTCGGTGAGCGCCGCGAGCGCGCCGGGGCAGCTCTCCGCGCGCGACGTCCGGCGCGCGCTCGTGGCGGTGCACGCGGCTCAGGGTTAGTGGGCGCGGCGGGCGCTGGCGGGCGCTCGCAGACGCTGGTCGTCGCTGGTCTTTTGACTCGCGAGCGCCGTTCAGGAGATCTGGTCTGTCTCCCCGTCGGATCCTTATGTTCTGGCGCGCGCGGCGCCTCATCTCCTGATTCGCGTCCAGTTCCCTTGCGCCATCCACCTTCGCGTGCAACTATCTACGCATGCTCGAAGATACGCAGGTTGCCCCCGTCGACCCGGTCGACACCGATGAGACCTACGTCGAACTCGCCGTCGAAGTCTTCTCCATGCTCGCCGACGCGACTCGCGTGCGACTCGTTCTGGCCCTGGGCGGAGGCGAGCAGTCAGTGAACAGCCTCGCTGAACGCGTCTCCAAATCACCGACCGCAGTTTCGCAACACCTCGCCAAGCTCCGGATGGCCCGCATGGTGTCCACCCGTCAGGACGGCAACAGGGTCTTCTACCGCCTCGCGAACGACCACGCCTCGAAGCTCGTGCGAGATGCCATCCACCAGGCGGAGCACTCCGTCGGAGGCACGATCCGCCACCACCACGAGAGCATCTGATGGCTCACGACCACGGTCACACTTCAGGATCCGGCCCCTCGTCGCGCATCCGCCTGGCCATCGCGCTGGCGATCACGCTCACCATTCTCGTCGCCGAGGTCGTGGGAGCCATCGTCACCGACAGCCTGGCGTTGCTCGTCGACGCCGGCCACATGCTGACCGATGCCGCCGGGCTCACCGCGGCACTCGTCGCCGCCTCGCTGATGGCACGGCCCGCGACCGCGAGCCTCACCTGGGGCTACCGTCGTGCCGAGGTCCTCGCCGCTCTCGGGCAGGCAGCCGTCTTGCTCGCGGTCGGTATCTACGCGCTTGTCGAGGGAGTCCAGCGGCTGTTCGAGCCGCCGTCGGTGCCCTCGTCATCGCTCCTCGTTTTCGGAATCATCGGCCTCGTCGGAAACGCTGCGTCGCTGGCCGTCCTGAGCTCTGAGCGTGGCACCAACCTCAACTTCCGCGCCGCCTTCCTGGAAGTCCTGAACGATGCGCTCGGTTCCGTCGCGGTCATCGTCGCCGCGCTCGTGATCACCTTCACAGGCTGGGCACGAGCCGACGTCGTCGCCGGCATGCTCATCGCTGTCTTGATCGTTCCGCGCACCATCTCGCTCCTGCGCGAAACCACCAGCGTTCTCCTGGAGTCGACGCCACGGGGCCTTGATCTCGATGCCGTGCGCGTTCACATGCTCGAGCTGCCACACGTGAAGGGAGTCCATGACCTGCACGCCTCCCAGATCGCGACCGGGCTGCCGGTCCTGAGCGCCCACGTGGTGGTCGAGCAGGGCTGCTTCGAAGACGGCCATGCGCCGCGCATTCTCGACGATCTCCAAACCTGCGTGCTCGACCACTTCAGCGTTCCGATCGAGCACTCCACGTTCCAGCTCGAACCGGTGACGCACCAGCAGCACGAGCACCCCGGGCACGACTAGGGCTCGCGCGCGGGTCGTGCGGTGGGGTCGTCTCCGGTTCGGGGGCGCAATTCAGGCATCTGGCCTCGCGGGTGGCTGACTTTCGCGACTCTTCGCAGCGGGCGCGCTCCTAGTCCTGATCCCTGCGCGCGGCCTCACGCGCAGCCTGAGCTCCTCCGCCGCGGTTCCGCCTCTGCCAATTCACCGGCCGCCCCTGGCAGGCTCGCCGAGCTCGCACCGGTTCGTCCGTCAGGAACCCGGGCCCCACCAAACGCAGGATCCCGCACCCCGCGTCCCACCCCAGCCTCAACTCCTGAGACGTGCGCGTCCCTTCACCCCGACGTCCTCGTCTCCACAGGGCGCACCCCGGCCCCACTTCTCCACAGATCGCCGTCGGCGACTCCGCGCCCATTTACACGGCCCCACGCTGGTGGCATGAATTCCATCCAAGAACTCGTCACAGCAGCCGGCGGCGCCCTTCACCGCCGAGATCTCCTCCGTCACGGCATCCGCCCCCGCGAACTCACCCGCGCTGTCCGCGACGGCATCGTGCGGCGCCCGAGGCGCGGCTGGTACTCCACCTTCGAACCGGACGACCCCCGTTTCGTCGCAATGAGCGTGGGCGGCCGCCTCACCGGCGCTGCGGCCGTCAAGCTTCTCGGTGGCTGGATGTGGGCGGCCGATCCCCCACCCGTGGTCTCCGTCGCTCGGAATGCGGCGAGGCTTCATCGGCGACGAGGAGTGCGCGTCGTTCACGACCGCCCCGCGGTCGTCGCACGCGGCCCTGCCTGGGCCGTAGACCCGCGAGACGCCCTAGCGCGAGCCGTCGTCGAGGCCGAGTTCGAAGAGGCGGTCGCCCTGTGGGATTGGGCACGCCGTTCACCCCACTTCACACCTGCCGAGCTCCATGAGGTCGCGCGCGCCCTGCCGTCCGATGCGCGCGGCATCGTCACCTGGTCGGATGCAGAGTCGCAGAGCTTCCTCGAGAGCGTCGGCCGGGTTCGTTTCGTCGCCGACGGGCACGACGTGCAGACGCAGGTCGGTGTGGAGGGCGGCCGTTCGATCGACCTCGTCGTCGACGGGGTTCTGGGTGTCGAGATCGACGGCTACGCCTTTCACGCCGACTCGTTCGAAGCGGATCGCTCGAAAGACCTCGCCATCACGTGTGAGGGCCGCGTCCCGATGCGGCTGAGCTCCGCACTCATTCGGCGAGCCTGGCACCGCGTCACGGTAGCCGCTCGCGAGGCCATTGCCCGGCACATTCCGAGTCTGCCGCCCCCTCGGCGTCAGACATCTCGGGCTCCATCACCTCGCCTCGCACCACGCCGCCGGCGATGGAGATGCCGACGCTTGGGCATAGACCATCTCAGGAGCGATCACTTTGCTCCACCGGAGCGGCGCCTCACTTCAAGCGAACGCGAGGCAGTCGCCATGCTCAATCGGACACCCGCCTCAGACCTCGCGAGTGCCGAGTCTCACTCGTGAGCGATGAGAGGGCGAAGTGTCTTCTGAGCGATGCGGAGCCCCTCGGTGATCTTGGCGTCCGAGCCACCCCACAGCGGGTCTTCGTGCTCGACCGAGAGGGTTCCGTCGAAGCCTGCCTCGTAGAGACGGTCGACCACGTGGGGCCAGTCGACGGTGCCGCGACCGGGCACCCGGAAGCGCCACCAGCCCATCTCCCAGGGGTTGTCGCCCTTGTCGACCTTGCCGAAGAAGCCGTACTGGTTGCGCTTCTCCGGAAACAGCTCCAGGTCTTTCGCCTGCGCGTGAACGATGTGTTCGGCGAACGGGAGAATCGTTTCCAGGGGGTCGATCCCGATCCAGGTGAGGTGCGAAGGATCCCAGTTGAGGCCGAAGCCGAGCCCCGTCACCCAGTCCCAAAGCTCCGGGCTGTAGGCGATGTTGCCCGGGTAACCGTCGGGGTGCCAGCCTTCCATCACACAGTTCTCGATGATGAGCTTGACCCCGCGCTCACCGGCGTAGTCGACGAGTTCGGGCAACACCCGAGAGCCCTCGACCATGTTCTCTTTGACGCTCTTCGAATTGTCGCGGCCGATGAACGTGCCGACGAAAGGCACGCTGAGTTTGGCAGCGGCGTCGATCGAGTGCTTCAAGTGCGTGCGCACGGTGTCGCGAGTGTCGAGATCCTGGTGCAGATTGTTCTCGTAGTACGCAAGGGCACTGATCTCGAGACCGGTGCGATCAAGGATCTCGCGGGTCTGAGCCGCATCGTCGTCGGTGAAAGTCGCGACCGGCAGATGAGACGCCTCGAATTCGCGACCTCCGACCTTGGGCCAGACTGCGACCTCGAGTCGCTCGTATCCGGTGTCTCTAGCAAACGTGGCGATCTTGTCGAGAGACCAGTCCGGCAAGCAGGCGGTCAGCATTCCGAGTTTCACGCATTCTCCAATTCAGGTGTGCCGACCGGGGTCGGCTGGGTGTGGCTGCCACGATCGGCGGGTGCTGCTGACGACGTGGCAGGGTGCAATGACAGCTGCAGGCTGCCTGCGCCCGAGGGTTCAGCCTTCGGTGAGCACCGGGGATGCCTCAGCGATCGACGTCCACGACGACGACTCGGCGCTGTCGAGGACGGCGTCGATGATGCGTGCGGCGCGCAGACCATCCGTGAATGTCGGAAGCCCGTCGGGAGCCTCGCCCCGAACAGCCGCGTACGTGTCGGCAAGGAACGCCGAGAACGCGTCGGGGTAGCCCTGCGGGTGACCCGATGGCACTCGATTGAGACGAGCCTGATCAGGATCCGGCACACCCTCTGCACGGTGCAGGAGCATGGTGCCCGACTCCGTCCCCAACCACACCGTCTCGGGGTTCTCCTGATCGAAGACCGCGGAGGCCTTCGATCCGTCGACCTCGACCCAAAGCCGGTTCTTCCGGCCGGCAGAGACCTGCGAGATGACCGTGTTGGCTACTCCTCCGGAGGCTGTCTTGAAAGTCACGATGGCCGCGTCTTCGGTCGTCACCGGCATGACCTCGGACGACGACGACCGCCCGGCGCCGAAGGAGGGGCCGCTCGGAACAGGTCGCTCGGCGTAGACGACCGTCGTGGTCGCCGACACCGCCACGAACCGCTCGCCCGAGATGAACTCGGCGAGATCGCACCAGTGCGATCCGATGTCGGCAAATGCACGAGATCGACCACCGACCGCGGCGTCCACCCGCCACGACGACGATTCAGGATCGAGCAGCCAGTCTTGGAGATAGGAGCCGTGAACGAGATGCACTTCGCCCAGCTCGCCCGCGATTCGTCGCGCGCGAAGCTCTCGCACCATGGGGTGATAGCGGTAGGCAAACGGAACGGTGGCGACAACCCCCGCGGCAGTAGCGGCTTCGGCGAGCACTGCGGCCTCCTCGGCAGTCATCGCCAACGGCTTCTCGCAGACGACATTGACGCCGGCGTCGATGGATTGGAGGGCGTAGTCGAAGTGCGAGCCGTTAGGAGTGCAGATCTGCACGACGTCGGGTGAGTCGGCGAGAAGCTCGTCAAAGGTGGCGTAACCGCTGGCGACGCCCCATTCTGCGGCGAACTCGGCCGAGCGAGCCGCACTCGACCCGAGGACCCCGATCACTTCGGCACCGGCATCTCGGGCGGCACGGCGGTGGACCGCGCCGATCATGCCCGTGCCGACGATGGCGACGCGCAGAGAGGAGGGAGCCATGGAAATCCTTCATTCGTTGAACGGTCTCGAGTCGATCTAACCGGGACTTCTGCCGACTGTCAATCAAAAGTCCTCACTATCGCGCCGTAAGTCGTGTAGCGGCGAAGAAAAAAGGAAGCGCCCACCGCCACGAGGGCGATGGGCGCACAGCACAGCGGGTCTTAGAAGACGAGGAGGCCGTCGGTTTTGGTGGTCGCGGCGGTGTAGCGGGCCTGGACGTTCTCCCACGAGACGATGTTCCAGAACGCTTTGACGTAGTCGGCGCGGACGTTCTGGTAGTCGAGGTAGTACGCGTGCTCCCACACGTCGAGCATCAGCAGCGGCACGAGGCCGAAGGGCACGTTGCCCTGCTGGTCGAACAGCTGGAAGATGCTGAGCTTCTGGCCGAGGATGTCGTACGCGAGCACCGACCAGCCGGARCCYTGGACGCCGAGGGCGGTCGCGGTGAAGTGCGCGGTGAACTTGTCGAACGATCCGAACTGGTCGTCGATCGCGGTGGCGAGGTCGCCGGTGGGCTTGTCGCCGCCGTCGGGCGACATGTTGGTCCAGAAGATCGAGTGGTTGACGTGGCCGCCGAGGTTGAACGCGAGGTCTTTCTCGAGCTTGTTGACGTTCGCGAGGTTGCCGGTCTCGCGTGCTTCGGCGAGGGCGGCGTTCGCGGTGTTCGCGCCGGTGACGTAGGTCTGGTGGTGCTTGGAGTGGTGCAGCTCCATGATGCGGCCCGAGATGCTCGGCGCGAGGGCCGAGTAGTCGTAGGCAAGGTCGGGAAGAGTGTATTCAGCCACGATGGTCGCTTTCTCTCGATGTTTCCGTCCGGTGTTCGGAGTCTCTTCAAGCCTAGGATCTCGGGTGCACCTGAGGTCAAGCGGGCGTTCAGGTTCGAGCGATTGAGGCGACATATGACGCGCTCCATACCTTCGGCCCCCGCTCACAAATCAGGCATCTGGGCGCGGGAGGGGCGTTCTTCCCCGCCCCGTGGGATCCTGCGCTCTTGAGTTCCTGATTCGCGCGCCCCGGGGCCCCTGTGGAGACTCCCGGCGTCGCCAGAGACGCCCTGGATAGGCTGTCTTCGTCCCCCAGCGAAGTTTCGTAAAGCGGTGCGAGTAGCGCTGCCCGAGAGAAAGAGCCTGATGTCTGTCGTCAAGATCAATGCCATCCACGTTCCTGAAGGCCAGGGAGCAGAGCTGGAGAAGCGCTTCGCCGCGCGCAAGCACTCCGTCGACGGCTCCAAGGGGTTCGAGGGGTTTCAGCTTCTGCGTCCGGTCAAGGGCGAGGAGCGCTACTTCGTTGTGACGACGTGGGATTCCGAAGAGAGCTTCCAGGAGTGGTCGGCCAACGGCGCGAAGGCGGCTCACGGCCAGAGCGCGCAGTCCGCTGCGGCGCCCGACACTTCTGCCGCTTCCGAGCAGCCGACCGCCCCCAAGCCCGTCGCGACCGGCGCCGATCTTCTCGAGTTCGAGGTCGTCGAGCTCTAGAGCCCCGCGCCTCGAGCTATCCTCGCTCTCGCGGCGCGCCGACCGGGATGGCACCATGGGCTCATGCCTGCGATCACTGCCGTCTGCCGCGTCGCCCGCCTCCAGCCCGATTCGGGGTCGCTGGGCGTGACCGCGATCGACAAGCAGCCTCTTGACGAGCCCGTGGCCGTCAAGAAGATGGGCGTGTACGGCGACATTCAGGCCAATCGGGTGCATCACGGCGGCCCCGACAAGGCGGTGTATGTCTTCGCCGACGAAGACGCCAATCACTTCGGGGCACTGCTAGGTCGCGACGTAGACCCGGGGCTCTTCGGCGAGAACCTGCGGACGTCGGGCCTCGATGTCACCGGGGCAGTGCTCGGCGAGCGCTGGCACATCGGCGAAAGCCTGGTCGTCGAGGTGACGATGCCACGCACACCGTGCGCCACCTTCGCACGCCGTATGCGCGAGCCCCAGTGGGTCAAGCGTTTCACGGCCGAGGGGCGCCCCGGTGCCTACCTCCGGGTGATCAAGGCCGGTCCGGTGGTCGCTGGTGACGAGATCGTGGTGGGCACTCGCCCCGCCCACGGAATCACGATCGGAGACTGCTTCGCCGGACTCACCGCCGAACAGGCCCGCGATCTGCTCGAGATCGAGCGAGAGGGCGGCTTCGTGGCCGATCCTGTCGTCAAGATCGCGCGCAAGACGGTCGCTCAGCAGCTGGCATGAGTCGACGCGCTCGTTCACTTCTCAGGTGACGAGCCCCGAGGATCCCACGGGGGCGCGAAAGCACGCACCTCCCGAACCCCGTTTCCTGACTTCTGCACCTCAGAACTGAGCAGTGACGCCAGGTCAGTCGCTCGCGGGTCGCGCCTGAGGCGCCTGCTCCAGCTCGTCACCACCGTCGCTGCCGTCCGCCTGCTGCTCGGGGTCGAAGTGTCCGGCCTCGTCGAGCTGCTCGCCCTTGCCGACTTCCTCGTCGCCTTTCGGCACGTGGCGTTCGGCGGAGACTCCGGCCGAGTTCACCGCGACGTAGTCGGCTTCGCCGGAGGTCACGCCGCCGAGGGGTTCGGTGGTGTCGGGCTGGTCGCTCATGGTGTTCCTTTCGTGGGGGCGGGGTGCACGGTAGGCGCTGTAGCGGGCGAACGCCCGTGCGGAGGGGCGGCGCGTGCGCATCCGTCAGGAATGCGGGCGCTCCAGGTCGCGAGATCCCCATGCCCACGCCCGTGCGCGACCCATTTCCTGACGGGCGCACAGCACCACGCAGCGACGCACCCTCAGGCGAATCCGTCGGTCAGAACGGGCTCCCCGGCGCGCTGCCTCTCGGCGAAGAGCACGATCGACGCCGCGACCGATCGCCGCGAGTCTCCCCCGAGCACGCCGTGACCTCCCCCACGCACGACGCGCACCACGCCGCGTGGCAGCTGCGTCGCCCAGTTCGCAGCGTCGGCGATGTCGGTCACCGGGTCGGCATCACCGTGGAAGACGAGCGTGGGCTGACGGATGGAGCGAGCCTCGGGAAGCGCGATTCCCGGGGGAAGGCTTATTCCGCGCGACGCCGACGTGACGATGTTGGCGAGCACGAGCGCTTCCACCGTGACGAACGGCTCGGCGGCGAGCGACGCGGCAGCTGTGGCCCCGACGCCGGAGCCGATCAGGATCCGCGGAAGCTCACGGGAGGCATCGGCGAAGACGTCTCGCGCTCGCTGCAACGACGCGCGGGTGTCGAGAGCGACGTCGGCGATCGTCTCGACGTTGAACTCGGCGACCTTCAGCACATCGACCAGATGGTGGAGATCTCCGCCGGGATCGCCTCCACCGAGGAGGACGACGGTTCCGCGCGCGGAGATGGGCATGTACTGATGGTCCGCGTTTCGAGCGAACGCCGCCACGACGTGACGATCTGTGACGCTCCTGGCACGCCGCAAGAGCGATAGAAGCCGCGACGCCACGCGACGACGGCTCAGCCCCAGTGGAGCCCGCCCTCCAGATGCCCGGGGTGATCGAGTCGCGCGTGGCGCAGGTCGACGCGTCTCGGCTGCAGGGCGAGGGTCGAGACGGAGAGGGAGGCGTAGTGGTGACCGTCGATGACGTCGGAGCGGAAGAGCGCCTGGTCGTCGCTGGTCGAGAGGGAGGAGCTGTCGGCGAGGACCCCGAGCCACGGTTGCCAGGATCCTGAATCGAGCACACCCGTCGGTCGCGCCGCCGCCTGGAACTCCGGCAGCCAGCGCAACTCGCGCGGAACCGAGGCGACGTCCGGCCCCTCGTGCGTGATCATGTGCACGCCCGGGGGCAGCTCCGTCGACGTCACGGCGCGGCCGTCCCATCGCGTGAACCGCACCGTTTCGGGCGTCAGCTCGACCAGGTTGTACGACCGGAACCGAGGATCCGACGGCTCACCGAGCGAGCCCGTCACCGAGTCGAGCGGCAGCGCGCCGCGCGAGATGTAGCCGTCTGCCGGCTCGGCGACCACCTCGTGTCGGTTGAGCACCACGGCCGCCCGCGCTGGCTCGGCGTTCGTCGCCAACCACGCCCCGCCCGCTTCGCGGTCGTGCACGCCGCGGACGCCATCGCCGAGCTCCGGCCACCATGCTCCCGGGGCGTCCCACGGGCGGTTGACGGCCTCGTCGCGGAGGCCGAGAAGCACGACCGGCCAGTCGGCGGTCGGGTCGAATCCGATGATGACGGTGCACACTCGGCCAGGATAGAGGCGAGTGCCCCGGCACTCCCAGCCAGCAACGGAAGGACCATCGTGGGCGACCGCCTGAACATCGTCGTAGGGCTCACCGGCGGTATCGCCGCGTACAAGGCGGTCGGCGTCGCCCGGTTGCTCGTGAAGGCCGGGCACGACGTGCACATCGTTCCGACCGAGGCCGCGCTGCGTTTCGTCGGCCTCCCCACGCTCGAGGCGCTGAGCCGCAACCCCGTGACGGTGTCGCTCTACGACGATGTCGCGGCGGTGCGGCATGTGGCGCTCGGGCAGGAGGCCGATCTCGTCATCGTCGCTCCGGCGACCGCCAACACGCTCGCCAAGCTGGCCGCCGGCCTGGCCGACGATCTCCTCGGCACGACGATTCTGGCGTCGCGTGCACCGCTTGTCGTGGCTCCGGCCATGCACACCGAGATGTGGTCGAACGCGGCGACGCGCGCCAACGTCGCCACGCTGCGCTCTCGCGGCGTGACCTTCGTCGGGCCGGAGTCGGGGGCCCTGACCGGCGTCGATGCCGGAGAAGGGCGAATGAGCGAGCCCGAGGCCATCGTCGCAACCGCGCTGGCCGCTTTTCAGGACAGCACGGCCACTCCTCAGGAGAGCGCGGCCACTCCTCAGGACGAACCACGCGCTCGCGATCTGGAGGGAGTGCGGGTGGTCGTCTCCGCCGGGGGCACTCGGGAGCCCCTCGATCCGGTGCGGTTCTTGGGCAACCGCTCGAGTGGGAAGCAGGGCGTGGCGCTCGCACGAGCCGCAGCCGATCGCGGCGCCGAGGTGACTCTCGTGGCCGCCCACCTGGATCCTGATGTCGATACCACCGGCCTCGACACGGTTGCCGTCACCACCGCGTCCGAGATGGCTCTCGCCGTCGAGAGCATCGCGGAGGTCTCGGATCTGATCGTCATGGCGGCTGCCGTGGCCGACTACCGCCCGGCCACCGTCTCGGAGTCGAAGATCAAGAAAGACGACCACGGCGACGATCTGACGCTTCAGCTCGTGCGCAACCCCGACATCCTGGCGGGGCTCGCGGCGAACCGACGGCCCGGGCAGCTGATCGTGGGGTTCGCGGCCGAGACCGCCCCCGACCGGGAGTCCCTGCTGGAGCTCGGCCGCACCAAAGCCGCTCGCAAAAAGGCCGATCTGCTCGTGGTCAACGCCGTCGGCTGGGCGGCGGGATTCGGCACCGACGACAACGCCATCCTGATGCTGACACCCGACGGGTCGATCAAGGCCGAGGCCAGCGGGTCGAAGCGCGAGGTAGCCGATGCACTGATCGACCAGGTGGTGGAGTTGCGAGCCGCAGCCGACTAGTACTGCCCCTTCTTGGAGCAGGTCTTCTGGGCTGCCGTCTGACCGGAGACCGACGGTGGGAGGGTGACCGCGGGGGCGGGGGCGGATCCTGGTCTCGTGGATTTGGTGGCGGTGGGAGTCGGTGCGGCACCGCCCGTGGCAGTTGGCGCTGGCGTCGCTGTCGCTGTCGCTTTCGGTGTCGACGTCGCCGACGGGCTCGTGTCGACCTCCGCCGCGTCGCCGGTGGTTCCGCTCAAGCGGATGGGCTGATCGGACTGCAGCGCCGTGTTCAGCTGCTCTGCGGCGTAGACGTTGGGCACCACCCGGTTGATGTTGTCAGGATCTTGACCCACTGGGTACTGAACGAACACCATGTTGTCGAGTCCGACCTTCTGCACCGCCTGCACGATGCCGAGGAGGGTCTTTACGTTCAACGTGTCGGAGAGCAGCATGTTCTTGGCCGCCGCCGACGCGATCGAATAGAGCTTGAACGGGTTGGTCAGCGTCGTCGAGCTGGTGAGCTCGCGGGCCAGCGACGACATGAACACCTGCTGGTTGCTGATGCGCCCCAGGTCGCTTCCGTCGCCCACGCCTTTCCTGCTTCTCAGGAACGAAAGCGCTTCGCTGCCGACGAGCGTGCGCTCGCCCGCTTTGAGATCGAGGGGCGGCGTGACGTTGTAGTCGACGATCGGGGTCGCCAGGCAGACGGTCACCCCGCCGATCGCCGACGAGATGGCGCTGGTACCGTCGAATGTGACGCTGGCCGCGTAGGGGATGTCGAGGCCGGTGAGCTGTTCGACGGTCAGGACGGCGCAGGCGAGGCCGTTGCGATCGTCTCCCCCGCGGCTGAGCGCCGTGTTGAGCATGGACTTGCTACTGGAATACGAGGATCCGCCCGACGCCGTGGGGCAGGACGGGATGGGGATCTCAAGGTCTCGCGGAAAACTCACGACGGAGATCGAATCGTGGTTCTTCGAGATGTGAAGGAGGATGTTGACGTCGTTGTTGCCGGAGCCGGTGCTGGCGCTCTGGTTAGCGGAATCGGAGTACTCGGCCCCCTGCTTCGAGCGCGTGTCGGTTCCGACCAGGAGCATGTTCACCTCGCCGACCGTCTGACCGGCGGGTGCCTTGGGCAGAGGCTCTGCCGTGCGGCCGGGAAGGTGGGGGATGTGCACCGGAGGAGCGGCGGTCGCGACGACATCGTGTGCGGCGTACGCCGCCACGCACGCCGAGGAGACGAGCGCGACCGCAACCGCGAGCCCCACGAATCGGAACGCGGAGGCGACCGGGTGGCTCTCGCGGAGCCGCCCGTGCTGAATCTGAGCCATGGCACTCCAACGGAGACGTGGGTCGGATTCTCAGCGTAAGCGACGGGTGCGTGCTGCTGTGACGTGCGACACACCCCCGTCCTGGGGTCGTCGGACGTGCGAACCCTCGCGCGCCGAGACGTCATGCGGACTCTCCGTCGCGCCGGGGCACGTCGCGGATTCCGCTGGGCGTCTCTCAGCTCGGCGGCGACTAGCTCGACGCCGGGCGACTCAGCGCCCGCTAGCTCGGCGCCACCCGCGCCCCGAGCTGCGTCGCACACGCCTCCGCCGCGACCCACGAGAGCATCGCGCACTTCACCCGCATGACGAACTTCGACACCCCCTGAAGGGCGACCGCGTCGCCCAGAAGATCTTCGTCGGGCTCGCCCACGCCTTTCGAGCGCATCATGCCGCGGAAGGCCTCTGTTCGTTCGGCGAGCTCGGCCAGGGTCAGCCCGGGCGCCATCCCCGCCAGCACCGAGGCGGAGGCCATAGAGATGCTGCAGCCGTCGCCCTCCCAGGCGAGTGAGCGGATTGTGTCGGTGCCCGCTTCCATGACCACGCGAACCGTGATCTCGTCGCCGCAGGTCGGGTTCCGTTCGAAGTGTTCCGCGTCGGCACCGGGCAGTTCGCCTTCGCCCGTCCGCGCCTTGGAGTGGTCGAGGATCACCTGCTGATAGAGCCCCGCGAGTGCGTCAGCCATCAGGCCACCCCGAAGTAGCCGCGGACCTCGGCGACGCCGGCGAGCAGTCGATCGATCTCGTCGTCGGTCGTATAGAGGTAGGTCGAGGCGCGGGTCGTCGCGGTCAGCCCGAGGCGACGGTGGAGTGGTTGCGCGCAGTGGTGCCCCACACGCACGGCGATGCCCTGCGCGTCGAGGTACTGGCCGACATCGTGCGCGTGCACGCCGGCGACGTCGAAGCTCGCCAGACCGGAGCGCGGTACCCCGGCCGCCGGGCCGACGACGCGAATGCCCGGTAGGGCAGTGAGGCCGGAGACGAGACGCTCCGCGAGGCGCTCCTCGTGGGCTTCGATGGCCCCCAGACCGACGGCCTCGAGGTAGCGAATCGCTTCGGCGAAGGCGACGGCCTGCGACACCGGCTGCGTACCTGCTTCGAACCGCTGCGGGGCGGGTAGGAACGTCGTCGACTCCATCGTCACGGTCGAGATCATCGACCCTCCGGTGCGGAACGGGGGCAACGCGTCGAGCAGCTCTTTTCGGCCCCAGAGCACGCCAATGCCTGTGGGGCCGAGCATCTTGTGGGCGGAGAACGCCGCGAAGTCGACACCCAACCGCGCCAGGTCGAGAGGTCGGTGCGGCGCGGATTGGCACGCGTCGAGCACGACGAGGGCCCCGACGCCGTGGGCCAGCTCGACGAGCTCTTCGACCGGGGCGACGTAGCCGGTGACGTTCGAGATGTGCGCGAAGGCAAGGATCCGGGTGCGAGCCCCGATCACGGAGCGCGCGTCGTCGAGACTCCACGTGCCGTCATCGGCCACGGGCACATAGCGGAACACCGCGCCCGTCCGGGCCGCGAGCTCTTGCCACGGAACGAGATTGGCGTGATGCTCCGCTTCGGTCACCACGATCTCATCGCCGGGCGAGAGGGCGAAACGCTTCGCGGGGGATCCTCCCCGCCCGTCGGTCGCCGCCTCGAACCCGTGCGCGACCAGGTTGAGCGCATCAGTGGCATTGGAAGTCCAGACGATCTCGTCGGACGACGCCGCACCAACGAAGCGGGCGACGGTCTCACGAGCCTCTTCGTAGGCCTCGGTTGCGAGCCCCGCCAGCGTGTGCGCGCCGCGGTGAACGGCAGCGTTGGTCGTCTCGAGAAAACGCCTTTCAGCGTCGAGCACCCACGTCGGCCGCTGAGCGGTCGCGCCGGTATCGAGGTACGCCAGAGGGAACCCGTTCACTTCGTGCTGGAGGCCGGGAAAATCGAGTCGTTTCGCGCTGATGTCGAATGCGGTGCTTGTCGTCACGAAAACAACGATTCCACACTCGTCTGATTTGTCGAGGCGTTCTCCACAGGGTTACGCCCAGGGCGTCCTTACTCGCCGCCTGGGGAGCCGAGGCAACTCGAGCGTTCCGAGCCCAAGACGGTTACGCGTCGGCCGTAACGGCCTCGCGCTTGACCGGCTGCGACCAGGACGCGGGCTCGAAGCGCTTCTTGATCCTCAAGAACGGCTTCTCGACGGCGAAGTGGCTGCCGATGGCGACAAGGCTGGCCGCCACGACCAGGGCGAACTTGCCCCAGAGGCCGTGGACGTAGGGCTCGACCAGGGCGATGACGACCATGTGCCAGAGGTAGAGCGAATACGACACGTTCCGGCCGAACCAGGCCATGGGCTTCCACGACAGGGCGATCGACAGCGGGGAACGCCGCGACACCATTCCGCCAATCAGCAGGGCCGACGCGAGGCCGACCAGAGGCAGGGTGAAACCGAAGGTCGTCGCGGTCTGCTGCCAGCCTTCGCCGGGCAAACCGTCGTTCATCATCGCGGCGATCGTGACCACGCCTAGGAATCCGACCCAGCTGGCCACGGCTCCGAACCAGCCCGCGAAGAACGTGCGTGCCCGTTCGTGTGTCAGGGCGAGGGCGAGAACGCAGCCCATCATGAGCGGAGCGACGTTCGACACCGGGCTGAAGTAGATGTCGGGAGTCGCGATGCCCGAGGGCGTGTCGTAAAGAACAGCCGAGAAGACGCAGGAGGCGATGACGGCAGCGGCGCCGATCCAGGCGATTACTTTGCGACGCAGCCCCTTCGAGAGCAGCAGAAGCAGGATCGGGGGCCAGATCAGATAGAACTGCTCCTCCATCGCCAGGCTCCAGCCGGGCGCGAAGACGCCCTGCGACACGTGGGCGAACGCGCGCATGAAGTTACCGGTATACGTGAGAGCGATCAACGCACCGCTTCCGGCGCCGACGTCGGAGTAGCCGTAATCGCCCACCAGGAACCACAGGGCTGCTGCCACGACCACGACGGCCACGAGCGACGGATAGAGCCGAAGGATCCGGCGCACCCAGAATCGACCCAACCGAATCGTGGCCTCCCGACGGTGCTCTTCCAGCAGCAGCGACGTGATCAGGTAGCCCGAGAGCACGAAGAACACGTTGACGCCGACAAAGCCGCCCTTCATGCCCGGAACGTGCAGGTGGTAGAGAACGACGCCGAGGATGGCGAGCGCGCGCAGCCCATCCAGGGGCAGCACTCGTCCACCCTTCGCGGGGGCCTTGTCGTGCTTCGAAATGTCTCTCGCCGGACGGGTTGGAGCGGTGACCGGCTTGATCGGGGTCGTCGTCGCCATCAGGCCAGTGAACTCTTTCTCACCTATGGAGAGCCTGATAACGATTTGCTGAGTGTCTCTTGTTGACCGGACCGTGCCGCTAGAGCGGGCACTCCCCCGCCAGAGCGGACGCGCAGGCACTCCCCCGCTAGAGCGGACGCGCGGGCACTCCCACGACGGTGGCGCCAGCCGCCACATCGTGTGTGACCACGGCACCCGCACCCACGCGGGCGTCGGCGCCGACGCTGATCGCCCCCAGCACGGCCGCCCCCGCGCCCACGATCACCCGGTCACCCAGCGTCGGGTGCCGTCGCGAGGCGGTGCCGGTGCCCCGGCCCCCGAGGGTCACGCCGTGATAGAGCAGCACGTCGTGGCCGACGACGGCTGTCTCGCCGATCACGACGCCCATGCCGTGGTCGATGAAGAGCCGGTCGCCGATCCGGGCGCCGGGGTGGATCTCGATGCCGGTCAGCGAGCGAGTCAGCTGCGACAGCAGGCGCGCGACAAACCGCGCGCCGACGAAGGGTCGGACGCGCCACAACCTGCTCGTAACTCGATAGGCCCAGACCGCATGAAGGCCGGAATAGAGCAGCACGATCTCGAACGAGCCGCGGGCGGCGGGATCACCCCGCCGAACCGCCGCGACATCGTCGCGCAGCCGCGCGACCAGACGCACCGCCCTAATCCGAGAGGTCGCTGAACAACACTGTCGAGAGGTACCGCTCGCCGGTGTCGCAGACGATGGCGACGATCCGCTTGCCGGCCATGTCGGGGCGCTTGGCGATCTCGAGGGCCGCGTGCATGATCGCGCCCGACGAGATGCCGCTCAGGATGCCTTCCTGGGTGGCCAGGTCGCGGGCGACACGAAGCGCGTCGTCGAGCTCGACGGGGAAGACCTCGTCGTACACGGATGTGTCGAGCACCTCGGGAACGAAGTTGGCACCGATGCCCGCGATCTTGTGCGGCCCGGCCTTGCCCTGCGAGAGGAGCGGCGAATCGGCCGGCTCGACCGCGACGATGCGGACGCCCGGCACCTTTTCTTTCAGCACCTGACCGACACCCGTGATGGTGCCGCCCGTGCCGACGCCGGCGATGAAGACGTCGACCCGGCCGTCGGTGTCGCGCAGGATCTCCTGTGCGGTCGTGGTGCGGTGGATCTCGGCGTTGGCAACGGTTTCGAACTGGTGGGCGAGAATGGCGCCCGGAGTCTCGGCCACGATCTGCTCGGCACGGTCGTGAGCACCGCGCATGCCCTCGCCGCCGGGTGTCAGCACGATCTCGGCACCGTAGGCGCGCATGAGCACTCGTCGCTCAACGCTCATCGTCTCGGGCATCGTCACGACGACGCGGTAACCGCGCGCGGCCCCGACGAGAGCGAGCGCGATGCCGGTGTTGCCGCTCGACCCCTCGACGATCGTGCCGCCGGGCTTCAGGTCGCCGGAGGCTTCGGCCGCGTCGACGATCGCGACGCCGAGGCGATCCTTGACGCTGCCGCCGGGGTTGTAGAACTCGAGCTTGCCGAGGATCTCGGGGCCGCCCGCTTCGCCCAGCTTGTTGATGCGCACGAGAGGGGTGTTGCCGAACGCCTGGGTGATGTCGTCGTAGATGCCGGTCATGCTCGGGTCTCGTTCCGTCGTCGGTACTGGGGACGCCTCGATTCTAGGCGCGCACTCAATTTCCTCGGGACGATCTTCCACAGGCGCCGGGAGCGACAGATCCGATCAGAGAGTGGCGAGCGATGCGACCTGAATGTCGAGGTCGATGATCAGCGAGAGCGTACGGCCACCCTCGTTGAGAGAACGGAATTCGTACTGCCGATCGCCGATCTCCTGCGGCTCCGACCAGGCGAGGGCCAGCCTGCTCCGATGATCGAGAGGGCTGTAGATGGCGAGCCAGCGGATGATCGCCGCTCGCTCCGCGCGGACGGTGCGGCTGTGGATGCTGCGACGGCGACTGATGATCGCGGCGATGACCGTGAAGGCGACACCGGCGAGGATGGCGGCGATCTTGGCCGTTCCCTCGAGAGGCAGGAGTGCCGCGATCACGATGGACTGCGCGGCCGCGATCAGAAGCGTGGAGTCGAGCACGGAATAACGGCGCATTGGCGTCCCGCGGCCGTCGCCCGCTTTGATGCGGGTGAACGGCAGCTCGATCTCGCGGAGCGCGTCGGCTCCTGCAGGATTGACGATGGTCACTTGTGGTACTCCCCTGGCCCGCCCGTCGGGCCCATATCGATGTTCCCCGCCTCGGCCGACCACGGGCAGTCCCCCTTCCGGGGCTTCACGCCCCCAGTTCGCGGGGTCGGCTCCCCCGGAGCGATTGCTAGCCTCGACGAATGGCCATCCCCGACTTCGTCCTTGCCCTCCGCGAGAAGATCGGCACCGTCCCCCTCTGGATCTCGGGCGTCACCGCGGTCGTCGTCCGTAATTCAGGAGAGCGTCGCGATGTGCTCATGGTGCGGCGGGCCGACACGGGCGCCTGGACCCCAGTAACCGGCATCATCGACCCGGGCGAGCAGCCGGCGGTCGCCGCCGCACGCGAAGTCAAAGAAGAGGCCGATGTCGTGGCGGTGCCCGTGCGCTTCTCTCGGCTCGGCGTGACTGACGAAATCGTCTATGCCAACGGCGACCGAGCCCAGTACATCGACCACACGTTCCTCTTCGAGTACGTGTCGGGTGAGCCGTTTCCTGCCGATGGCGAGAACACCGAGGCTCGATGGTTCCCGGCCGACGCCCTTCCTGAGATGTCGCCCGACATGGTGGAGCGCGTCGACGCCGCCCTCAGCGGTGAGCGTGAGGCCCGCTTCGACTCCTGAACGCCCCGTCAGCCGACGACGTCGTGCAGGTGGTGGATCGGGTCGTGCACGAAGTAGGTAGCCAGGCTCTCGACGGTGAATGCACTGCCGTCGGAGCGGAAGCCGGTGCGGCCGAGCGATCCGGCGGGCACCGTGTCGAACGACCGGGCGACCGCCTCTGCGGCCGCAGCCAGTTCGCTCGCGACCACCGTCAGATCCTGCGCTCCGTAGTCGTCGGCGACGGCCGTCGCGTCTTGGTCCCAGTTCGCGAAGGTCGGGCCGTCTTCGGTCAGCATGAGAGCGAGGCGTTCGTCGAAGATACGGAACACGTCGCGCACGTGGGCCGCGTATTCGAGGGGCGACCAGGTGCTGCCGTCCGGTCGGAGTGCCGCGTCGGGTGAGGCCAGCGGCGGGGCCCACGCTGCAGCATTGCGGCGCACGAGGCCCGGAACGTCGGCGAAGGCGACCGTCGCGGCATCGAATCCGCAGTCGGTGCAGGGCTCGTCGAGCACCCAGGTCCAGTTCTTGGTGTCGGGAACGATCGGCATGACCTCAGGCTAGAGAGCCGAGGATCCCACGCGAAGACGGAGGACTGCCAGTCACCGTTCCACAAGTGCCACCGCTTCACCCGGCGATCGTCGGCGGTGGGCACTAGGTTCGAAGGGTGGTGATTTCCAAGTCGAAGCGTGCCGCACTCGCGGCGGAAACCGTCGACCCCAAAGAGGTCGAGGGGGCCGTCAGCGACGGCCTGCTGATCGCAAAGTCGGCGGCGACGATCGGCGTCGCCAACCGGATCATCATTCGGGCGCTTCGCGAGCAGAAGTCGTTCGACCGCGACGACACCGCGGAGGCCGTGGGTGACGAGCTCCGCCGTCTCGCCGCCGAGCAGCGCGACCTTGCGACCCGAATGGTCGATGCGCGCACGAAGGCCCTGAAATCGAAGGGTCGCTCGCGGCACCAGTTCGACTACCGCGCCGACGACAACTCGGCCCTCGCCGCACGCGAGACGATCTACACGACCATCGCAGCCCGCCTCGAGGAGCGCTCTCACGACGACGCCCTCATCGCCGAGATCGTGATGTCGGCTCGCGACCGCGCCTGGAACGACGTCGGCGGGGCCATCATGAGTCACGTGAACGCGGTCGTCGTGCCCGATACCGCCTATGGCGCTCAGCGCGAGGCTCGGCTGAAAGAGCTGCTCGACGTCGACCTGGCAGAACTCGCATCGTCGCGTCGCTCGAGGCCTGCCCGCAAGAATTCATCCGAGATTCCTGGCGAATAGTCGTTGGGGCGGGAATAATTGCAGTGGGTGCACGATTGCATCCCCAGTGTCGGTGGCTCTTTTTAGGCTGACCTCAGCACACCGCGTCCAATGACGAACGCCCACCTCCTCCCGTCTCGATCGTCAGGACAGCCATGACCACCACCACATCTACGCCTACGGGGTCCGTCGCCACGACGCGCACTCCGGGTGGCGCCGTCCGCGACCATAAGTGGCTGATCCTGACCGTCGTCGGGCTGGCCCAGCTCATGGTGGTGCTCGACGCCACCATCGTGAACATAGCCCTGCCCTCCGCGCAGAGCGCCCTCGGGTTCACCAACGACAACCGCCAATGGGTCGTGACCGCGTACTCGCTGGCCTTTGGCAGTCTCCTGCTCCTCGGTGGCCGCCTCTCCGACATCTTCGGCCGCAAGACGACCTTCATCATCGGCCTCATCGGCTTCGCCGTCGCCTCCGTGCTCGGTGGCGCAGCCGAGTCGTTCGGCTGGCTCGTCGCAGCCCGGGCGCTGCAGGGCGTCTTCGGTGCGCTGCTGGCGCCGTCGGCCCTCGGCATCATGACCACGACGTTCTCCAACCCGAAGGAGCGCGCCAAGGCGTTCGCCATCTTCGGCGCCATCGCCGGTTCTGGGGCGGCAGTCGGTCTGCTCCTCGGCGGCGTGCTCACCGAGTACACCTCATGGCGGTTCTGCCTCTTCGTCAACGTCATCTTCGCCGCGGTCGCACTCGTGGGCGCCGTCGCGTTCCTGAAGAAGCGCGGCACGACCGACCAGAAGCACTACGTCGACGTGCCCGGTGTCATCACCGTGACCCTCGGCCTCGTCGGAATCGTCTACGGCTTCTCGAACGCCGAGACGAACTCGTGGAGCGACCCGATCACGATCATCTGCCTCGCCGGCGGCGTCGTCCTCCTGGCCGCGTTCGTTCTGATCCAGTCGCGTGTCAAGCACCCGCTGCTGCCCCTCCGCGTCATCCTGAACCGCGACCGCGGCGGCTCGTACCTCGTCATCGGCCTGGCCGGAATCGGCATGTTCGCCGTGTTCCTCTTCCTGACCTACTACCTCGAGCTCACCCTCGGCTTCTCGTCGCTGAAGACCGGCGTCGCCTTCCTGCCGATGCCGCTCTCGATCATGCTCAGCGCCACCGTCTTCGGCAGCCGCCTGCTGCCGCGAGTCGGGCCGCGTCTGCTCATCTTCGTCGGCGGTCTGCTGGGCGCTGCGGGCCTCGCTCTACTCAGCCGCATCGGTCTGGACACGAGCTACGCCAGCACGGTGCTGCCGGGTCTGATCGTCATGGGTCTTGGCATGGGCCTCATCTTCTCGTCGGCCATGAACACAGCGACCTCAGGCGTCGGCCGCGAAGACGCCGGCGTGGCCTCGGCGACGGTCAACACGATGCAGCAGATCGGCGGCTCGATCGGCACCGCGTTGCTCTCCACGCTCAGCGCTGGTGCGGTCACCCGTTACCTCAACGCCAACGGCACCTCGAAAATCGACCAGGCCAACGCCGTGCTCTCCGGCTACCACCTGTCGTTCTGGGTCTCGACCGGCGTGTTCGTGATCATCGCGATCATCGGCGGCACCGTGCTGCAGAAGCACTCCGTGCGCCAGGCCCAGATCGCGGCCGCGGGCACTCTGTCGCACGACGACGTTCCGGTGGCGGCGCACTAGCCTCCGCGCCAGCACCCAAGGGGCTCTCCGCCGGTGACGGGGGGCCCTTTTTGTGCGTGCGGGTGGGGGGCGTGCGGTTGTGCGTGCGTGGCGGGCGGGCGGGTGGGCGCGGGTGTGCGGGCGCGAGCGTGCGTGAGGTGTGCGCAGAACAGGAAACGAGGCGCGGCCAGGCGGCAGCAGGCGTCGCCCACGCACGGCCAGGCCCGCATACCTGAAACATTCACGCGGCCGGGACCTTGGTCGCGCGGGTGACGAGCGCGGGATCCTGCGATACCCCGCTCGCACAACAGGAAACGAGGCGCAGCGACGCGGCAACAGGCGGCACCCAAGCACGGCCGGGCCTGAATACCTGAAACGTGCTCGCAGCCGGAACCCTGGTCGCCAGCGTGACCAGCGCAGGATCCTGCGGTACCCCGCGCACACAACAGGAAACGAAGCGCGGCGACATCGCAGCAGGCGGCACCCACGCACGGCCGGGCCTGAAAACTTGAAACGTGCGCGCTTCTTCTGCGTGAGCGTGCGATGTGCGCAGAACAGGAAACGAGGCGCGGCGACGCGGCAACTGGCGGCACCCACGCGTGGCCGGGCCTGAATGCCTGAAATGTGCACGTGGCCAGGAGCATGGTGGCGCGGGTGAGGCGTGCAGGATCCTGCGCGACCCCGCTCGCACAACAGGAAACGAAGCGCGGCGACACGGCAGCAGGCGGCACCCACGCACGGCCGGGCCTGAATGCCTGAAACGTGCACGTGGCCGAGGCCATGGTCGCCAGCGTGACCAGCGCAGGATCCTGCACGCCCCGCTCCCCCACCCCCATGCACGCAACTCAGGCATGCAGTCCCCACGCGGCGGCGCCGCGCCACCTCCACGCACGCGGCGCACCCACATGCCTGAAAACCGCGCACGCAAAAGCCCCGCCGCCCGAGCAGGAAGCTCGAGCGGCAGGGCAGTGGTGCGTTACGGGCTACGCCTGGGGCGACCCGGACGCGGCCGACGTGACCGGGCTCTCAGCGGACTCGGGCGCGGCAGCGGGTGCCGGAGCACCAGCACCTGCGCTTGCCCCAGCACCAGCGGGAACGTGCTGCGACGCGACCTCGACACCGTGGAAGGTGCGCAGGATCTCGAGCGTGTCTTCGATCTCGGCGTCGCGAGCATCGTCGGACCAGCCGAGCGACGTCTGCAGGATCCCGGCGAGCTCGGAGAGGAGCTCGATCGTGACACCGCCGACGAAGGCGAGGTTGGTGCGGCGAAGGACGACGTCGATGAGGTGCACGGCGTCTTCGTTCTCGGCGAAGTAGGCGATCTCGGCAGCCGTGAACTGGTTGTCGGAGGCGAGCGGCTCGGACGGCTGGTCGAGGAGCGTCTCGATGACGTCTTCGGCACGGGTGCCGTAGCGCGTCAGGAGGCGGTCGACCTGGTCGCGGTCGAGGCCGCCCTGGTGGTCGGTGATCCAGCGGGCGCGGTCGCCGGGCAGCGTCGGGAAGCCCTTGCCACCGCCGATCGCCATGCCGGTCGTGTCGACCGTGCGTCCGACGCCGAGGCGCGTGGTGGCCTCGGTCGAGAGGTGCGCGGAGAGGGCACGGAAGGTGGTCCACTTACCGCCGACGAGCGAGAGCACCTTCGTCTTGGGAAGCGACGCGACCTCGGTCTCGACGATGCGGTAGTCGCGGGAGACGAATCCGGCGGCGAGGTCGTCGTGCTTCGGAAGCGGACGCACGCCCGAGTAGCGGTAGACGATGTCGTCGCGCGTGATCGAGATGGTCGGGAACACGTGCTTGACGAGGTCGAAGAAGTAGTCGACCTCCTCCTCGGTGCAGATCGCCGGCTCGTTCATGTCGGCTTCGAGGTCGGTGGTACCGATCAGGACGCGGCCCTTGAGCGGGTAGATCAGAACGATGCGGCCGTCGTTGTTCTCGAAGAACAGCTCGCGACCATTCGTGGCCTTGAGCAGAGCGGGGTGGTCGACGACGATGTGCGAGCCCTTGGTGCCGCCCATGAACTGCGACTCGGCGCCGAAGACCTTGTTGGTGAGGTCGGTCCAGGGGCCGGAGGCGTTGATGACCACGGGTGCGGTGATCGTGAACTCGTCGCCGGTGACGACGTCGCGAACGAGCACGCCGCCATCCTGAGCACCGACCGCCTCGAGGTAGTTCGCGCTGCGGGCCTTGGAGCCGGCGGCACCGCGGTTGCCCGCGGCGATTCCGTCTTTCAGGACGTCGAGGGCGAGACGCTCGGGCTCGTGGACCGACGCGTCGTAGTAGGTGCCGGTGTACTTGAGGTTCTTGTTCAGAGCAGGCATGTCGCGGAGCGCGGCCGACTTCGTCAGGAACTTGTGACGGGGAACAGTGCCACCGTCGCGCGAGAAGGAGTCGTACAGGGTCATGCCGACCTTGATCAGCACGGCGCCGCGCTCCTTGGTGGAGCGCTGCTTGTGCGTGAGCATGCGCAGCGGGGCGTTCATCAGGCCGGAGAACGTCGAGAAGATCGGCATCGTGGTCTGAAGCGGCTTGACGTAATGGGGCGCGATCTTCAGGAGGCCGTTGCGCTCCTCGACCGACTCACGCACGAGACGGAACTCACCGTTCTCGAGGTAGCGGATACCACCGTGGATCATGTGGCTCGACGCAGCCGAAGCCCCGGAGCCGTAGTCGTTGCGCTCGACGAGCACGACGTCGACGCCCTGCAGCGCCAAGTCGCGGAACGTCGCGATTCCGTTGATGCCTCCACCGATAATCAGGACCTGCGCCGTGGGGCGCTCCTTGATCCGGGACACGTTGGCGCGGATGTCGTCTGTCTTCTTCGACTTCGTCACTGGCTTGTCACTTTCGCTGCTATGAGAGCTTCGGCGCCGTGGCGTCGGTGCTACTCGTCGTGGTGTCGGATCGCGATCAATCGGAATGGTGCATCGATCGCCGACTCCTCCATACTTAACTCGTGTGAGCAGGCGGTCAACCCCTGTGCACATACGTGCATAGAGAGGCCCGAACCATGTCGAACGCACCGCACCAAGCGGACAAGACGCAGGACGCCCTGCGCGCCTCCCACCTCTACTACCTGCAAGATCTCACGATGGAGGCGATCGCCCGCGAGCTGGGCACTTCTCGTTCGTCCGTCTCCCGACTCCTGAGCTATGCCCGCGAAACCGGACTCGTCGACATCCAGATCAAGTCGCCCCTCGACCAGGCGACCCTCGTCAGCGATCAGCTCCACCGGCGGTTCAACGTGGTGGCACACGTCGTACCCATTCCCGACCAGACGACCGACGTCGATCGCCTTGACCGGGTCGCTCTCTCGGCTGCACGAATTCTCACCCCGTTCGTCGACTCGAACATGGTGATCGGCCTCGCCTGGGGCTCCACCGTCAGCGCGATCAGCCGCTATCTCGTGCCTAAGGCCACTCACGGATCGATGATCGTCCAACTCAACGGCGCCGCGAACACCCGCACGACCGGCATCGTCTACGCCAGCGAGATCCTGCGCCGATTCGGCGACGCGTTCGGCGCTCAGGTCCAGCAGTTTCCGGTGCCGGCATTCTTCGACGACCCCGACACGAAGCAGGCGCTCTGGCGCGAGCGGAGCACCAAACGCGTGCTCGCGTTTCAGGACTCCATGGACGTCGTCGTCTTCGGCATCGGTGCACCCGACGCACTCGTGCCGAGCCACGTCTACTCGGGCGGCTACCTCGAAGAGAGCGACCATGCGAGCCTCCGCCGTGACGGGGTGGTCGGTGACGTCGCGACGGTGTTCTTCCGCGAAGACGGCTCATCTAGCGACATCACCCTCAACAAGCGCGCCTCCGGGCCCGACTTCGCGACCATCCGGCGGGCGCCGCGTCGCGTCTGCGTGGTCGCCGGCACCTCGAAGGTGCCGGGCATCCGCGGCGCTCTCGCGGCCGGCCTCGTGACCGACCTGATCGTCGACGAGAGCACCGCCCGGGCACTTCTGGAGTGAGCGGCGGAGTGCAGGATCCTGGTCTGCCGCGGCCCCGCCGCTCGTCCCTCAGGAATCCTGTCCCCTCAGCGTCGCCCCACCTGGGTTGCCGCGCCGCGCCGCGCCTGCATTCCTGATTCGCGACCGGCGACGTCCCGTTACGCGTTGCATGCAACGATGCATGCAACCTAGAGTGAGCAGCATGAGCGACCCCGCGAGCAGCCCTGCCGCATCGATCGAGGCGAGCGCCGCAGAGCGCGCCTACCTCGTGACGAAGGCGCGGATCCTGCGCGGCGATCTCGCGGGCGGGGCATCGCTGAGCGAAACCACCGTCTGCCAGGAGCTCGGTCTGAGCCGCACGCCGGTGCACGAGGCGTTCCTGCGACTTGCCGCCGACGAACTGCTGACACTCGAGTCGCGCAAAGGCGCTGTCGTGCGGCCCATGTCACCAAGCGAGGCCGACGACGTGGTCGAGATGCGCGAGGCCGTCGAAGCCGCGGCGGCGGCGCGCGCCATCAGCGTCGACCGGGGTGATCTCGCACGCGAGCTCGCCGATCAGCTCGCGATTCAGGAAGACTGCGTCACCCGGGGCGACATCGACGGCTTCATCGACGCCGACGACGCGTTCCACACCGCTGTGATCGCGGCCAGCCGCAACCCGATAGCCAGCCACTTCGCAAGGATCCTGCACGACCGCGCTCAACGACTCCGACACCAGCTGATCCGAGTCCGCCCGGAGCACCTCGCCGTGACGCTCGACGACCATCGCGAGCTGGCCGCCGCGATCGACGCCGGTGATGCCGACGCGTATCGCCGAGTGCTGGCCCGCCACGTCGACATCTTGCGGGGCATCCTGTGAGCGTCGACACCGGGGCGACCCAGGCAGTGCCGAGCGCGGGGCCCGGGCCTACACCGGGATCGCGGCTGGGCGGGCGTGCGGCTCGGGGGCCGTGGATCCTTATCTGGGGTGCCGTGTTCGTCTGCTCGTGGGGCGGCAACCAGTTCAGCCCACTGCTGCTGATGTACGAAGACCGGCAGCACTACAGCTCGGTGCTGGTGAACGCCTTCCTCGGCGTGTACGTGCTCGGGTTGGCGCCCGCGCTGCTCGTCGCCGGTTCGCTGTCGGATCGGCACGGCCGTAAACCCGTGTTGCTGGCGGGCCTCGGAGCGGCGCTCGTCGGCAGCAGCCTGCTGGCGCTGGGCCCGTTCGGCCCGGAGTTCCTGCTCGTCGGGCGCCTGTTCTCAGGAGCGACCGTCGGCGTTGCGATGGCAGTCGGCAACTCGTGGATCAAGGAGCTGTCGCAGGCCCCGTTCGATCCGGGAGCCGATCGCGCTGCCGGCGCACGGCGTGCCTCGCTGGCCTTCACCCTCGGCTCCGGTTCGGGCGCACTCGTGGCGGGGCTCATCGCGCAGTGGGGGCCAATACCCGAGGTGCTGCCCTTCGTCATCCACCTTCTGGTTACGATCCCGTTTGTCGTGGTCGTTTTACGGGCTCCCGAGTCGCACCGGAGCGGCGGCGTCTCCGGGCCGTGGTGGCGGCAGCTGCGGATTCCGACCGCATCGCACCGCCGCTTCGTGCGGGTCGTAGTCGTCTCGTGCCCCTGGATCTTCGCGGGGGCGGCGATCGGCTACGGCTACCTGCCGACTCAGCTGCGAGCGGCGACCGGATCCTGGGGTCTGGTGTTCGCCACAGCGGCGACCGTCACTGCCCTCGGCGTCTCGTCAGCGTTGCAACCCGTGGCCCGGCGCATCCACTCGGCCACGAGCGCGCGCGGCCTCGCAGTGATGGTCGGGCTCATCGCCGCAGGGCTCGGCGTCGTCATCGTGGCGATCTCCCTGCAGTCGGTCTGGATCGGCCTCGCGGCCAACGTCGTGATCGGCCTCGGCATGGGCATCGGGCTCGTGTCCGGTCTGCAGGAAGTACAGAGGATCGCAGGATCCGCTGGCCTCGCCGGCCTCACGGGTGTCTTCTATGCGGTGGCCTACGTCGGATTCCTGGCGCCCCTCGCGATCGCAGCTCTCTCCGCGATCGTGCCGGTCACGCTCATTCTGCTCATCGTGATCGGGCTCGCGCTCGTGTCGCTGGCGCTCGTGCTGGTGTCGTTCAGGAAGCACCTGCCTGCGGCGTAGTGGGTGCGTGCGCATGGGCGGGTGCGCGGTCGCGTGCGCAAAACAGGAATGCAGGCGCGAAAGCCCGCGCGATCCCACCTCCCACACTCGCCGCGGGACTGGATGCCTGAAAAGTGCACCCGCCAGGCACCGCCCCACAACGCGCGCGCACAACAGGAATGCAGGCGCGCAAGCCCGCGCGAACCCACCTCCCACGCTCGCCGCGGGACTAGATGCCTGAAAAGTGCGCCCGCCACGCACCGCCACGCACCGCACGCCGCTCAGGGCACCTGCAACCGCATGATCGCGGCTGTGCGCTGCTGCATGCGCTGATCTTGGCACGCGGCGAAGGATCCGGCCAGGCCCGGTGGGCATCAGCGTGGCCGGGCCCGGATCCTGAGTTGCCGGAACTCCGTAAGCGTCTGCCGAGTCGGTTAACACGCTTGTTACAACCCATTCATGCCGCCTTCACACGAGGCCGCCGCCGGCACGCTCCACTGGGAGATCCCATCATCAGGCTGCTCAGAGGAGACCCGAATGTCGACCGGATCCAGCACCACCAGCGGCGTGACGTACACGTCAGCCGACCCGAACTACTTCGAGAAACGCCAACTCCGCCGGACCGCCGGCTTCTGGGGCATCTGGGGAATTGGAATCGCCGCCGTGATCTCGGGCGACTTCTCGGGCTGGAACGCCGGCATCACAACGGCCGGCTGGGGCGGACTCCTGATCGCGGTCGGCATCGTCGTGATCATGTTCTTCGGCATGGTCTTCTCGATCAGCGAGATGAGCGCCGCGATGCCCCACACAGGCGGCGCGTACTCGTTCGCCCGCGCGAGCATGGGACCCTGGGGTGGTTTCATCACCGGCCTCGCCGAGACGATCGAGTACGTCTTGACCACGGCGGCGGTCGTTTACTTCTCCGCGGGCTACGCCGACGCGATCCTGTCCGATCTCACGGGCGCGAGCCTACCGACCTGGGTGTGGTGGATCATCCTCTACGCCGCCTTCATCGGCCTCAACTCGCTCGGTTCGTCGGTGTCGTTCAAGTTCGCGCTGGTCGTCGCCCTGATCTCGCTTGCCGTGCTGCTGACGTTCGCGCTGATGGCGACGTTCTCGGGCAAGCTCGACTTCGGGAGCCTGTTCGACGTCGCGCCGGATCCTGGTCAGAGTGCGTTCCTCCCCCACGGCATCCTGCCGATCTTCTTCGCCCTGCCGTTCGGTGTGTGGCTGTTCCTCGGCATCGAGGAGCTGCCGCTGTCGGCAGAGGAGGCGCACAACCCGACCCGCGACATTCCTCGCGCCAGCGTCTGGGGCCTCGTCACGCTGATCGCCTGCGGTGCGATCGTGCTGTTCCTCAACCCGGCCGTCCTCGGCGGAGCGGCTGCCGGAACCTCGGCGGAACCGCTGCTCGACGGGTTCCGCGCGATCATCCCCAACGACAAGGTCGCCGCTGTCCTCTCGGCGTTCGCGCTGGTCGGTCTGCTCGCCAGCCTGCAGGGCATCATGTTCGCCGCCGGCCGCAACATGTACTCGCTGTCGAGGGCCGGCTACTACCCGCGCGGACTCTCCGTCACCGGCAAGCGTCAGACGCCCGTGCTGGCCATCGCCGTCGCCGCCGTGATCGGCTTGGCCGCGCTCTTCGCCGCCGAGGCTGCGGTGCCGGCGGGCGGTGGCGGGCTCGTGCTCAACATCGCAGTCTGGGGAGCCGTGCTCTCGTACATGCTGCAGATGGTGTCGTTCGTGATCCTGCGCCGCAAGTACCCGAACGCGAAGCGCCCCTACAAATCGCCGTGGGGTCTCGGTGGTGCGTACATCGCAGGAATAATCGGCTTCGCAATCTTCATCGGTGAGATCCTGAACCGCGCACTCTGGTCGGCGATCGTCATCATGCTGATCGTCTACGTCGTCGGCATCGTGCTCTTCGCGACCGTGGGACGCAAGAACCTGGTGCTCGCTCCCGAAGAGGAGTACGCGATCTCGGGAGGGCTGCACCGCGACCCCCAGGTCGAGGACTACGACACGCTCGACGCGATCCCAGTGCCGGGCGACGCGCTGGCGGATGTGCCGGCCCGCACGAAGGAGTCGGACCTCGTGTGAGGCGGGCCGGGCTGCGCGGCGGTGCGGCGGTGCGGCGGTGCGCGCAAATCAGGTAGCCGAGCGCGGGGTGGGCGCGGATCCTCACGTTTGCGCCCCGCTCGCGCCAGACTTCCTGATTCGCGAATCAAGGATCCGCGGCACCCCGCTCACCCACACGCCTGCGCGCAAATCAGGTAGCCGAGCGCGGGGTGGGCGCGGATCCTCGTGTTTCCGCCCCGCTCGAGCCAGAATTCCTGAATCGCGACCGGCGCACGCCGACCGCTAGAAGACCCGCGCGACGACTTCTTTAAGGAGCCCCGACGTCGGGACGTTCGCCTGCTGGATCCGGATGCCGATATCACCCCGCGTGTAGTACGTGTCGCCCGTCTCGACCGGGTACTGGGAGTCGCGGCCGATCTTCTGGCAGGTGTACGCGTCGGCGGACTTCTTGCACGTGAATCCCTTAGCCGGGAGCTTCTTCAACTGGGCGAGGGCCTTCGACGAGTCGACGGTGACGACCTGGATGCTGATGCCGCTGATATCGGCCCGCGGATCGCGCCACAGGCAGAAGATCGACGCCCCGCCCGACTTGACAGCCGCGCTCAGCTGCGTCTTCGGCGCAGACGGCTGCGTGAGCGGGGTCTTCGCGAAGCCGTCTTTTTTGTAGGTGGTCGCGCTCATCAGTGACTTGCACTTCGTCGGGATTGCGCCGACGGCGACGGCGGCCGAGGTCGTTGCACGCGTCGTCGGGGTGGCGAGGCTCGACGCCGTCGTCCCGCCCGAAGGATCCGACGCACCGGCATTCGCCCCCGTCGTCACGGCTGCAGTGGTCGTCGCCGCCGAGCACCCGGCGAGCGCCGCCACGGCCGCTCCGGTCATCATGAGAGCGATGGTCGTCTTGGATGCCTTGTTGAGCATGATTCCCCCCGGGTGATTGTGGGTCGAGGCTACTGCTGCCGGCGCGGTTACGGGGTCATCCTGCAGAACGAACTCAGCGGGTCGGCGGCACGGCGCGCTTCCATCTCGCGCCGTAGCGGCGCAGCGAGATGCGCGTGCGATCGGTGCGGAAGAAGTCGTGCGAGAACTCGACGGGCGTATCGGCCGCGTCGAAGGTGATGCGCCAGATCTCGAACAGCGGCGCCCCCTCGGCCACCCCCAGAATCGCCGCCTGCTCGGCCGTCGCCGGTGTCACGTCGATCGTCTCGTCGGCCTGCGCCATCTCGATGCGATAGTCACGGGCAAGGATCCGATACACCGACTCGGTGTGGTCACGATCCTGAAATCCGGGTAACAGGCGCATCGGCAACACCATCGTGTCGAGCGAGAGCGGCGTCCCGGCTGCGTCACGACGCCGACGCATGCGGAAGACGTTGTCGCCGTCGGCCAGCGCCAGACTGCGCTGCTCGGACGGCGTGGCGAGGCCGATGCCCTCCGAGAGCACCTGGGTCGTCGAGACGAATCCCTGCTGGCGGAGCATGTCGGGCACGCCCATGATCGTGTTGAGCTGGCGCTCGATCTTGCCGTCGGCCACGAACACGCCGCCGGTGCGACCCATGGTGCGGCGGATCAGCGATGCGGCCTCCAGCTCTTCGAGGGCCTCGCGGAGCGCCGACCGGGGCACGCCGAACTGCTCGGCCATGGCCCGCTCCGAGCCGATCCGGTCGCCCACGCGCAGCTCGGATCGGGCGATGAGGCGCTGGATCCGGCTGCTGAGCTCGGAGGGGTCTCGGGGCACGGGGTCTCCTGGAGGCGCGGGCGGACGGGCGGGCGGGGCGGCTGGGGCGGGGCGGGCGGCGACTGCGGCGGCGACTGGGGCTCATCGTAGCGACGCCGGTGCGGCCCGCGCGAGGCCGCCCGGGCCCGCGCGACGCCCGGCCGCTCGCAACCCGACGCGTTTCGGCCGTAGCGACGCGGCGCGCCGCGTCGGATTGGCCGAACCGCGTCAGCTCGCCCGGCCGCACGCGACACGAGCCGCAGCTACACCCCGAGCGCGGTCAACCCGCCGTCGAGCGCCTCCACGAGCCGCGGGATGTCGGCGGCGGTGAACGCGAGTGGCGGCCGCAGCTTGAGCACGCTGTTGTTCGGCCCGCAGACGCTCGTGAGCACGCGCCGGTCGCGGAGCTGCTCGAGCAGGGCGAGCGCGACGCCCGAGTCGGGGGCCCGCGTTGCGCGATCGGCGACGATCTCGACGCCGGTGTACTGCCCCGAGCCGCGGATGTCGCCGATGCCGGGGTGCACGGCCGCGAGCTCGCGGAGGCTCTCGCGCAGGGCGGCGCCGACGGTGAGCGCCCTCGCCTGCAGCTCTTCGTCGCGGATCACGTCGAGCACGGCCTGCGCCGCTGCGATCGCGACCGGGTTGCCGCCGAAGGTGTTGAAGTAGGGGCGCTTCGCGGCGAACGCGTCGAGCACCTCGCGCTTCGCGGCCATCGACGCGATCGGGATTCCGTTGCCCATCGGCTTGCCGGTGGTGACGATGTCGGGCACGAAGTCATGACGGTCGAAGCCCCAGAACGCCTCGCCGGTGCGGCCGAAGCCGGGCTGCACCTCGTCGGCGATGACGACGCCGCCGTGCGCGTGAACGAGCTCGAGCGCCGCCCGGATCATGCCCGGCTGGCCGAGGAAGATGCCGTCGGACGAGAACGACGAGTCGAGGATGAGACCCGCGAACCCGTCTGCAGACGCCTCGATCTCGGCGATGGCCGCGCCGAGCTGCCCGAGCCACCAGGCTCCGGCCCCCTCGGCGGTCTCGGACTGCAGCCGATAGGTGTCGGGCGGGTCGATGATGCGGAGCGTCGGGTCCATCTGCTCGGGGCCGCGCAGCGACGGCGAGTGCGCCGAGACGAGAGCCGTGTTGCCGTGATACGCCTCGCTCGTCGCGATCCACGCGGTGCCGCCGGTGTACTCGCGGCCGACCCGCAGCGCGAGGTCGTTCGCCTCGGAGCCGGTGCAGACGAACATGACCTGGTCGATGGCATCGGGCATGGTCGAGAGGAGGTCGTCGGCGTAGTTCAGCACGCCCTCGTGCAGGTAGCGCGTGTGCGTGTTCAGCGTCGACATCTGCCGATGTACCGCCTCGACCACCCTCGGGTGGGCGTGGCCGATGCTCGGCACGTTGTTGTAGAGGTCGAGGTATTCGTTGCCCTCGGCATCCCAGGCGTGGGCTCCGAGGCCGCGCACGAGCTCGACCGGATGCTTGTAGAAGAGGCGGTAGGCGGAGCCGAGCACCTCGCGCCGCTCGGCGAGCGCCCGGGTGCGCGGGTCGAGCCCGTCGGCGTCCGACGCCTTGAAGCTGTTGCCGTCGAGGATGGATGCGGTGCTCGCCATGGGGTTCCCGTCGTTCGGTGGGTGCACGTCCATTCTCTCGATCGACGAGGAGGCGAGGGGGCCCGCCGTGTTGCCGGGACGTTACGAGCGCAGCCCTGAGGATGAATGGCGTGTTACCCGCGTGAACGGCTGGTAAAGGATCGCGTCTCAGGAGTCGGATCCTGAATTGTGGCCTCTAGGTTCGAGGCTTATGACGATCTCGCACCCGACGACCGAGACCGTGCCCGCACCGTCGGGCACACCGGCCGGATCGCTGTCGGCCTTCGATCACGTGGGCCGCGGCGACGATGCTCCGCACTGGGTTCACGACGGCATCTGCCTCGCCTGGGGACTGCCGCTCGCAGCGACTCGGGTCACCCTGATCGCGGTCTCGGAGAACGTGACCTTCAAGGTCTCGGTGAACAAGGATCCGAGTCTGGTCGTCCGTCTCGGACGCCCGGGATACGCGGTGAGCGTCGAGCATGTGCGGAGCGAACTGCTCTGGGTCGAGGCCCTGCAGCGCGACGCGGGGGTGCCGACACCGTCACCCCGGCACGGGGCCGACGGCGATTTCGTGCAGTTCTTGAACGACGACGGCGGGGCGAGCTGGACGGCGGTCGGGTTCGACTTCGTGACGGGCACGATCCTCGAGGATCAGACCGATTTCGCCGACCACTTCGTCGAGATCGGCCGACTGACGGCCCAGCTGCACGGTCACTCGCGGGGTTGGGCGCGACCGACCGGATTCCAGCGCTTCGACTGGACCGTCGACGACATGACCGGCGGCCTCGCACGCTGGGGCGACTGGCGGAACGCCCCGCTGACGCCCGGTGATCGGGCCGTTCTGGAGCGTGCCGAGACGACAGCCCGGGCCACCCTGTCGGGCATCCCGCGGACGCCGCAGCACTGGGGACTCATCCACTCCGACCTCCGCCCCTCGAACGTCATGACCCACGAGGGCGCCATGACGATCATCGACTTCGACGACTGCGGGTACGGCTACTTCCTCTACGACTTCGGGTCGGCGCTGACGTTCTACGAGCACCGCCCGTCGGCGCTCGAGATGGGCGCCCGCTGGCTCGACGGCTACCGGCAGGTCGCGACTCTCAGCCGCGACGACCTCGAACTCGCGGGAGCGCTGTCGCTGATGCGCCGGCTCACCATGCTCGGCTGGGCCACGACGCACCGGGCCGACGCGCTGCCCGCCGACCTCTGGGACGAGAACAAGCCCGGCACGGTCGAGGTCGCGGCGCGCTACAACGCCGATCCGCTCTGGCTCGTTGGGGCGTAGCTCGGGGCGTTTGGGGAGTGCGCCGCTCTGCCGGGATACGCGGTGCGGACTCCGAGACCTGCCGCGGCACGTCGGTGTGACCGCGATACGTATCGCGGCGGCCCGGCGGCCCGGCCGGCGGCCCGGCGCTAAGCGCGGGACGCCTGCAAGAGCGCCCACAGCTCGGCGCGACCGGCGAACGAGTCGAGGTCGAGCTCGAGCAGCGTGCCGATCCGCGCGATTCGAGCTTTGAGCGTGTGCCGGTGCAGCCCGGCCTCGCGCGCCGCCGACTCCCAGTGGCCGTTGTGGTCGAGCCAGAGCCGCGCGCAGTCGACGAGCTCGCCCGGCTCGCCGACCAGCACTCCGAGGCGACGCCGCGCGAGGTTCTCGGCCGCGGGCGACCACAGATCGTCGAGGAGCCCGGCCGCCGAGTCGCCGAACACGTGCACACCGGCGTCAGGATCCTGATCGAGGGCCCGCACCGCCTGCGCCAACCCGGTCGAGGCTTCGGCGGGTGCCAGCACGGCCGACAGCCCCACCGGGAGTGCCGCGAGGGTGGTGCTGCCGGCTACCGCCCGCGAGAACGCGTCGGTCGCTGCTGCCGGCACCACCGCTACCACTCGTTCGGCAGAGGAGTCGGCGAACGCCAGCCCCTCCCGCGTCAGCTCGTCGAGGAGTCGATCGCGTTCGGCGTCGGCAACTCCCGCCGGAAGCGGCACGACGGCGATCCGGAGGGCGTCGGGAATCTTCGACCCGAACTCGGCCGCAGCCGCCCCTGCCCCCGCGAGATGGCCATCGAGCAGCAGTCGCACCAGCACTCCCCCGAGACGGCGCTCGAGTCGACGTTCGGCGTCGCCGTAGCGGAGCAGCACCTCGACGATCGCGACGGCACCGGTGACGACGGCCTGCGTGGCGACGTCGTGCCGCCCGGCGCCGGCGATGCCGATCGCACCCCGAAGGGCGCCGCGAGGCCCGAGGGTCTGCACAGTGGCGAAGCCGAGCCACTCGGGCAGCGTCACGTCGGCGGAGGCGCGGGTGCCGCGGCGCAGGATCCTTCGCCCCTCGTCAGCAAGTGCCCCGAGATCGACGGCGGCGGAATGCACCTCCACCACCGTCTCGCCCGAGGGCGAGAGGATCACCACGGCGCCGCTCACCTGGTCGGCCAGCGTCTGCACGACGGCCTCCAGCGTGCCGGCGGTCAGGGCCGAGAGCGAGACGGCGCGCTGGGCGGCCAGAGTCCAGGCGTCGCGTTCGCGATCGCGGGCGGCGATGCGATCGGCCACCCAGCGGATCAGCGCGATGAAGGGGACCTCGTAGGGGACCTCGACGAGAGTGATGCCGCGAGCGTCGCAGGCGTCGACGAGGGAGGGCGGGGTGCCCTCGCGGATCACCTCGAGGCCGAACCCGAGGGCCACGATGCCGGCATCGAGGAGGCGATCGGCGTAGCTGCCGTAGAAGGCAGCGTCGTCGTCGGCGGGAAACTGCGTGCCGGTGGTGAGCAGCATCGTGTCGCCGGTGAGGAACGGCGTGGGATCGACGAGATCGGAGCTGTGCACCCAGTCGATGGCGGTGTCGCGCCCGTCGCCGTCGAGGCGGACCCGGAGGCGGAGCGGCGGTTCGGCGAGAAGCCCGCGGACGGTCGGAGGTTGCACGGTCGGCGCGGACGAGGTCTTCACCCTCGGAGGTTATCCCCAACTGCCGCTCGGTCCAGCAGTTCTCCACAGATTGCCGAAATGGCAGTCGTGGTGTCGGGGCCACTGCCTAGATTGGCTTCATTCCTTCGCTACGCCCCATTCGCCACGCACCATACGGAGGCCGTCCGTGACCACTCACGTCGAACCGCTCGTCGGCGGGCCCTCGCTGCCGCAGCAGCGGAAGATCGTCACCGAGGTTCCCGGGCCGCGCTCCCGCGAGATTCTTGCCCGCAAGACCTCCGCGGTCGCCCGGGGCGTCGGCATCTCGCTGCCGGTCTTCACCGACGTCGCCGGCGGCGGTGTGCTGGTCGACGTCGACGGCAACAGCTTCATTGACCTCGGCACCGGCATCGCCGTGACCGGCGTGGGCAACGCGGCCCCGCGTGTCGTCGAGGCCGTCCAGCGCCAGGTCGAACGCTTCACCCACACCTGCTTCATGATCACCGGCTACGACTCCTACGTCGACGTCGCCGAGGCTCTCAACCGGCTCACGCCCGGTGACCACGAAAAGCGCTCGGCCCTGTTCAACACCGGGGCCGAAGCCGTCGAGAATGCTGTCAAGATCGCCCGCTCGTACACCGGCCGCCAAGCCGTCATCGCCTTCGAGCACGCCTATCACGGGCGCACCAACCTCACGATGGCACTGACCGCCAAGGCGATGCCCTACAAGAGCGGGTTCGGCCCCTTCGCCCCCGAGATCTACCGGGCGCCGCTGTCGTACCCCTACCGCGACGGGCTCTCCGGGCCCGAGGCGGCGAAGCGAGCCATCGCGATGATCGAAAAGCAGGTCGGCGCCGCCTCCACCGCGGCGATCCTTATCGAGCCGATCCAGGGCGAGGGCGGCTTCATCGTGCCGGCACCCGGGTTCCTTGAGGCCCTCGTCGACTGGGCTCGCGAGAACGGGGTGGTGTTCATCGCCGACGAGGTGCAGACCGGCTTCGCGCGGACGGGCGCCATGTTCGCCTCCGAGCACGAGGGCATCGTGCCCGACCTCGTCGTCACGGCGAAGGGCATCGCCGGAGGCCTGCCGCTCGCCGGCGTCACCGGTCGTGCCGAGATGATGGACGCCCCGCACGTCGGCGGCCTCGGCGGCACCTACGGCGGCAACCCGCTCGCCTGTGCTGCCGCGCTCGCGGCCATCGAGACCTACGAGGTCGACGACCTCGCCGGGCGCGCCCGCGACATCGAGATGCTCATGAAGACCCGACTGACGGCCCTGCAGGCGGGCGACCCGCGCATTGGCGACGTACGCGGGCGCGGAGCGATGATCGCGATCGAGCTGGTCGACCCGGCGACGGGAGACCCGGATCCTGCTCTCACCGGTCGCGTGGCTGCCGCGAGTCACGCCGCCGGAGTGATAATCCTGACCTGCGGCACCTACGGAAACGTGATTCGCTTTCTTCCGCCGCTCTCAATCGACGACGCCCTGCTCCACGAGGGCCTCGACGTCGTCGCCCACGCCCTGGAGGAATCATGACCACGACCGCCGCCGCAAACGAGACCGAGCAGCGACTGCTCGAGACCGTGCCGACGGGCCTTCTGGTCGGCGGAGTCTGGCGTGAGGCATCGGGCGGTGCGACGTTCGGCGTGATCGATCCGGCAACGGGCGAGACGCTGATCGACGTCGCCGATGGCACGCCCGCCGACGCGATCGCCGCCCTCGACGCTGCTGTCGCCGCGGCCGACGACTGGGCCGCAACTCCGCCCCGCACCCGCTCCGAGATCCTGCGGCGGGCATTCGACCTCGCCATCGCACACCGCGACGAGCTGGCCCTGCTGATGACGATGGAGATGGGCAAGTCGCTGGCCGAGGCCCGCGGCGAGGTCACCTATGGCGCTGAGTTCCTGCGCTGGTTCTCGGAGGAGGCCGTGCGCATCTCGGGCCGCTACGGCGCGAACCCCGAGGGCACCGGCACGATGATCGTGTCGCGCCGGCCGGTCGGGCCCTGCTTCCTCATCACGCCGTGGAACTTCCCTCTCGCCATGGCCACCCGCAAGATCGCGCCCGCTCTCGCCGCCGGCTGCACGATCGTGCTGAAGCCCGCCGAGCTGACCCCGCTCACCAGCCTCTACTTCGTCCAGCTCCTGATCGAGGCCGGCGTTCCGGCCGGCGTTGTCAACGTCGTGACCACGACCGACGCCTCCGGCGTCTCGAAGGCCGTCATGGCCGACGACCGCCTTCGCAAGGTGAGCTTCACCGGGTCGACCCCTGTCGGCAAGGTGCTGCTCAAGCAAGCCGCCGACAATGTGCTGCGCACGTCGATGGAGCTCGGCGGCAACGCCCCGTTCCTCGTCTTCGACGACGCCGATCTCGACGCCGCAGTAGACGGCGCCATGCTGGCGAAGTTCCGCAACATCGGCGAGGCCTGCACCTCCGCCAACCGCTTCTTCGTGCAGTCGGGCGTAGCCGACGAGTTCTCGAAACGGCTCACCGCTCGTGTCGAAGCGCTCGAGGTCGGTCGCGGCACCGACAAGGGGGTGTCGATCGGGCCGTTGATCAACGACGCCGCCGTCAACAAGAGCGCCGAGCTCGTCGACGACGCGACCTCGCGGGGTGCCTCGGTCGCGACGGGCGGGTCGAAGATCGAGGGGCCGGGATCCTTCTTCGCTCCCACAGTGCTCACCGGCATCACCCCCGGCACCCGCCTGCTCAAAGAGGAGATCTTCGGCCCGGTCGCCGCGATCGCCACCTTCGACACCGAAGACGAGGGCATCGCGCTCGCCAACGCCACCGAGTTCGGCCTCGTCTCGTACGCCTTCACAACCGACCTCGCTCGCGGTCACCGCCTTATCGCCAAGCTCCAGTCGGGCATGCTCGGCCTCAACACCGGCGTCGTCTCGAACGCCGCGGCCCCGTTCGGCGGAGTCAAGTCGTCGGGCCTCGGGCGCGAGGGCGGCACCGAGGGCATCGCGGAGTACCTCGACACGACCTACACGCTTCTGCCCACGAGCTGACCGCCAACGAGAGACGACCGACATGAGCACGACCCTCCAGAACTTCATCGCGGGTGCCTTCGTGCCCGCGGTCGGCACCGACACGCTCGACGTGATCGACCCCCGCACCGAGGAGGTCGTCGCAGTGTCGCCCATCTCGAGTGCTGCCGACGTCGACGCCGCGATGGCTGCGGCGGCCGAGGCCTTTCCGGCCTGGAAGCGCACCACGCCGAGCGCTCGCCAGAAGGCGCTCCTGGCTCTCGCCGACGCTCTGGAGGCGCGCTCAGACGACCTCGTCGAGGCGCAGGCTCGCAACACCGGTCAGCCCAAGGCGACCATCGCCTCCGAGGAGGTCGCGGTCGGCGCCGACCAGCTCCGCTACTTCGCCGGTGCCGCCCGAAGCGCCACCGGGCTCGCCTCGGGTGAGTACCTCGAGGGGCTCACCTCGTCGGTGCGCCGAGAGCCCATCGGCGTCGTGGCCCAGGTCACTCCCTGGAACTACCCGCTCATGATGGCGCTGTGGAAGATCGGCCCGGCCCTCGCCGCCGGCAACACGATCGTGCTCAAGCCGAGCGACACCACTCCAGAGTCAACCCTGGTGCTGGCCGACCTGACCCGGGGCATCCTGCCCCACGGCGTCTTCAACGTGGTGCTCGGCGACGCGTCGACGGGTGCGCTGCTCACTGAGCACCCTGTTCCCGGGCTCGTCGCGATCACGGGAAGCGTGCGCGCCGGGCGGGCCGTGGCCACGTCGGGTGCAGCCGGCCTCAAGCGGGTCCATCTCGAGCTGGGCGGTAAGGCCCCCGTCGTCGTGTTCCCCGACGTCGACATCGACGCGGCCGCCGAGTCGATCGCGCAGGCCGGGTTCTTCAACGCCGGTCAAGACTGCACGGCCGCGACCCGGGTGATCGTGCACCGCTCCATCCACGACGCGTTCTGCGACGCGCTGGTGCGGGCCGCTGAGGGCACGATCACGGGCGCCGGCGACGACGCCTTCTACGGTCCCCTCAACAACGCCCGGCACTTCGCGGCCGTGTCGAACGCGATCGACTCTCTGCCCGAGCACGCCACGATTCGCACGGGAGGTTTTCGGGTGGGCGACGTCGGCTACTTCTTCGCCCCGACGGTGATCGCCGACGTCGAGCAGACGGATGCGATCGTGCAAGACGAAGTGTTCGGCCCGGTGCTCACGGTGCAGTCATTCGACACTGCCGACGAGGCGCTCGAACTGGCGAACGGTGTGCGGTACGCCCTGGCCTCCAGCGTGTGGACGGCCGATCACACAACCGCCGAGCGGTTCGCCCGCGACCTCGACTTCGGCTGCGTGTGGATCAACACCCACATTCCCCTCGCCGCCGAGATGCCGCACGGCGGCTTTAAGCAGTCCGGCTACGGCAAAGACCTCTCGGCCTACTCGGTCGACGACTACACCCGCTTCAAGCACGTCATGTCTGCCCACTGACGCCCACCACCCGCACCACCACCCTCCGAAAGGCCGCAATGCCGAACACCATCACCACCGACGTCGTCGTCATCGGCGCCGGCGCAACCGGCCTCACCGCAGCGGCCGACCTCGTCAAGGCGGGGCACTCCGTCATCGTGCTCGAGGCCCGCGACCGCGTGGGCGGACGGCTCTGGACCAACAGCATCGAAGGCCAGATGTACGAGATCGGCGGGCAATGGGTCTCACCCGACCAGACCGCGCTGATCGCCACCCTCGACGAGCTCGGCCTCGAGACGTACTCCCGCTACCGCGAGGGCGAGAGCGTCTACATCGGCCGCGATGGCGAGGCCAAGCGCTTCACCGGCGACATCTTTCCCGGGTCGGAGTCGACCGAGAGCGAGATCGTCCGACTGATCGAGCTGCTCGACCGCCTGGTGGCCGAGACCGACCCCGACGCGCCGTGGACTCACCCCGACGCCGAAGCGCTCGACCGGGTGTCGTTCAAGGAGTGGCTCGCCGCGCAGTCGACCGACGAAGAGGCCCGCGACAACATCGCGCTCTTCATCGCCGACGCCATGCTGACCAAGCCGGCCCACGCGTTCTCCACCCTGCAAGCCCTGCTCATGGCGGCGAGCGCCGGCAGCTTCTCCAACCTCGTCGACGCCGACTTCATCCTCGACAAGCGCGTCGTCGGAGGCCTGCAGAGTGTGCCCGTGGCCCTCGCCGCATCGCTCGGCGATCGCGTGCACCTGAATCAGCCGGTGCAGACGCTCGAGTGGAGCGACTCCGGCGTCGTCGCGACCACCGACGACCTCCGTGTCGAGGCCAAGCGGGCACTGGTCGCCGTGCCGCCGAACCTCTACGGTCGCATCGACTACGTGCCGGCGCTTCCCCGTCGCCGCAATCAGATGCACCAGCACCTCTCACTCGGCCTTGTCATCAAGGTGCACGCCACCTACGAGACACCGTTCTGGCGTGACGCCGACCTGTCGGGCACCGCGTTCAGCCCTTACCAGCTGGTGCACGAGGCCTACGACAACAGCAACCACGGCGAGACCCGCGGCACGCTGGTCGGGTTCGTGTCGGATGAAAAGGCGGATCGCGCGCTCGAGCTCGACCCCGAGGAGCGCCGGGCGCGGATCCTCGACTCTCTCGCCGCGTACTTCGGCCCCGAAGCCCGCAACCCGAGCGTCTACTACGAGAGCGACTGGGCGGCCGAAGAATGGACCCAGGGCGCCTACGCCACGAGCTTCGACCTCGGCGGCCTGACGCGCTACGGCGCCCATCAGCTCACCCCCGTCGGCCCGATCCGGTTCGGATCGAGCGACCTGGCCGGCCTCGGCTACCAGCACGTCGACGGGGCGATCCGGGTCGGTCACCGACTCGCGACGGAGGTCGTCAGCGACCTCGGCGCCGAAGTGGTCGCCGCCCCCTAACCCCCTTCAGCCCGCCCCACCCTCCCGAACACAACTTCATATCCGCTCCCGCACCATTCTCTGCCGCTGTACATCTCTGCCCTGCTCCATCCACTCTCTTGAAAGAGGCTCGGCACCCATGGCACTCGACTACGACACCCCCTCCCAGATAGCCCCCGCGGCCACCGAGAGCAGCAAGCTGAAACGGCACTTCGGTCGCTTCGACATCCTGTTCTTCTTGATCTGCACCATCGTCGGCGTCGACACGATCGCGGCCGTCGCCGCGTCGGGCGGCGAGGCATTCACCTGGATGGTGATCTTGGCGGTGCTGTTCTTCGTGCCGCAGGCGCTGCTCTTCTCCGAACTCGGCACCGCCTTTCCGCAGGAGGGCGGCCCCTACCTCTGGACGAGAATGGCGTTCGGCCACCTCGTGGGGGCCATCAACAACGTGCTCTACTGGACCACCAACCCGGTGTGGCTCGGCGGCACTCTCGCAGCCGTCGCGGCACTGGCGATTCAGGAGTTCTTCCTCGGCGGCGGCGGCCAGTCGACCCCGGTCTTCTACCTGATCACGATTCCCTTCATCTGGGTGGCCGTGCTCGCCGCGGTGCTGTCGTTCCGAATCGGCAAGTGGATCACGACGGTCGGCGCGTTCGCCCGCTTCGTGCTCATCGGCGGGTTCGTCGTCTCGGTGATCATCTTCGGCGTACAGAACGGCGTCCAGGGCCTCGGCGCGGGCAGCTTCGTGCCCACGGCCGGCGGCTTCGTCGCTCTGGTCGGCGTGCTGCTGTTCAACTACGTCGGTTTCGAGCTGCCGAACAGCGCCGGTGAAGAGATGAAAGACTCCACCCGCGACGTGCCGTTCGCCATCGCCCGGTCGGCGCTGTTCTCCTTCTTGCTCTACGCGGTGCCGATCCTCGGAATCTTGCTGGTGCTCCCGGTCAGTCAGGTCGGCGGCCTCGAGGGTTTCGTCGACGCGATCAAGTCGGTGTTCACCGTCTACGGCGGTCAGACCACGAGCGACGGAGTCGTGCTGTCGGGCATGGGTGCGACTCTCGGCGGCGTCGCGGGTGCCCTCGTGGTGCTCTGCGTGCTGACCTCCGGCGTGACCTGGATCATGGGATCCGACCGGGCCCTCGCCGTCTCGGGCTACGACGGCGCCGCGCCCCGGTTCCTCGGCGTGATCAACGCCAAGCTCGGCACGCCCGTGCGCGTCAACATCTTCAGCGGCATCGTCTCGACCATCGTGCTGGTGCTCGCCAACACGATCGCCGACGGCAGTGCCTCGAAGTTCTTCTTCGCTGTGCTCGGTGTGACCATCTCGACGACGCTGATCAGCTACCTGCTGATCTTCCCGGCGCTCTGGAAGCTCCGTAAAAGCCACCCCGACACCCCGCGGCCCTACCGGATGCCGTTCCACAAGCCGCTGACGGTGCTGCTCATGGTGATCCTGGCGTTCGCCGTCATCCAGCTCATGGCGCCCGGCTTTGGTTTCGACTGGTTCGGCGAGGGCTTCAGGCCCGACGGCTGGGGGCCCTCCGAGGGCGGTCTCTACCTCCTCACCGAGCTGCTCCCCGTGGTCGCCTTTATCGTGCTGGGCGTCGTCTTCTGGGCCCTCGGCACCAAGACCCGCCGCGAGAACGCCACCCTGCAGCACGAGCTCGACGACCTCTCGGCCCGTTCCACGCCGGAAGGGCCGAAGTTCCACTGACCTCCGCATCATTCGGCCCCCGCGGCGACCCGTTCATCGAGGTCGCCGCGGGGGTGCTGGTCGCCACCAGCCGCCGCGACTCGACCACCACCACCGTGGTGGTCGGGTCGAACGGCCGTGATTGCCTCCTCATCGACCCCGCCTGGGAGGTCGACGAGCTCGCCTCGATCGCCGATGCCCTCACCAGCCGGGGGCTGACCGTCACGGCCGGGTTCTCGACCCACGCGCACTTCGACCACCTCCTCTGGCACCCGGGGTTCGGCGACGCCCCGCGCTGGGCATCCGCCGAGACCGCGAGACGGGCGCGCGACGACAGACCCGCGATCCTGGCCGAGCTCGGGGCGTGGCCCACCGAACTGCTTCCGCTCGTCGGCGCGGTGACGGCAGCACCGGGCGACCGCCTGCCCTGGCGAGGCGTCGACGTGCAGCTGATCGAACACGACGCCCACGTGCCGGGGCATACCGCGGTCTGGGTGCCGAGCCGTGGGATCCTCGTCGTCGGAGACATGCTCAGCGACATCGAGCCGCCCCTGCCGTTCGAGCCCGACGCACCGACCAGCCCACCGGCCGACCCACTCGCCGACTACGCCGCAGGCCTCACCGCGCTCGAACCGTTCGCCCGGAGAGCCGCGATCGTGATCCCGGGCCACGGCACGCCCGGCAAGGATCCCACGGCTCGCCTCGACCGCGACCGTCACCACATCGAGGCGCTCCGGTCGGGCCGCGATCCTCACGCCGATCGACTGCCGCCGGCCCCGGCGACCAGCGCGCCGGCCTAGCGCACAGCCGCCCCACCGCCCCACCGGCCAGCCGCCTCTAAGCGACGCGCGCGAGCGCTCCCTCGTCGGCCCCGAGGTACACGAGCCGCTGCCGGATCGACGCCATCACGATGTCGGTGAACCGCTCGCGCTCGTCGAGGGTGTCGGTCACGTACCGCAGCCCGACGAACAGCCCGACGAGCACGGTGGCCTCGCGGTGCGTGTCGACGCCGATCGTGATCTGCCCGAGGGCGGCCGCGCGGCGAAGGTTGTCAGAAATTCGGGCGACCCAGCCGACGTAGGCGCGCGGGGCGTTCGGGTCGGTGAGCTTGTGCTCGTTGACGATGCGGAGGCTGGCTCGGGCCAGTGGGTTGGTCGCGAACTGCCGGGCGACGTACGCCGTCGACTGGACGATGTCGGCGAGGGGCCCGTCGGGCGAGGGATCGGTGCCAAAGAAGGTGCCCTGCGGAAAAGCTTCGGCGACGACACTCGCGGCGATCTCGGCCTTGGTGGCGAAGTGGTAGCTGACGAGGCTCTTCGCTACTCCAGCCCGGGTCGCGATCGAACCGTACGACGTGGCCTCGTAGCCGCGATCTTCGAACTCGGCGCCCGCGGCCTCGAGAATTCGAGCGACCGTGGCTGCGCGCTGTTCCTCCCGGATGCCCATTGCGGCATGCTAGCCGCCGCACCCCTGAAACGCACCCGGGCCGAGCCGTTGGTCAGCTTTTGGCCGACACCTGAATGCGATTGGCCCACGGGTCGTCGAAACTCAGGATCCGCCCGTCGTCTGCCGTTGCCACACCGAAGTGGGCGAGGCGCTCCCCGAGACTTCCGATCTCGTCGTCGCTCGGCACTTCGATGCGCACGAGGCCCAACCCCAGTGCCAGCTGCCGTCGACCTGCACCGGCTGACTGCCAGGTGTTCATCGCCATGTGGTGGTGGTACTTGCCGGCGCTGACGAAGAGGGCCTGCGCGCCGAACTCGGTGGTCGTCTCGAAGCCGAGCTGGTCGACGTAGAACTGCCGCGCACTGGCGACGTCACCGACGCTGAGGTGCACGTGCCCGACGGTCGCGGCCCGGGTCGGCGCTGCAGCCAGATCGTGCTCGCTGAGGTGCTCCTGCAGAAAGGCGTTCGGGTCGAGGGCGAGGGTCGCCATGTCGATCTGGCCGTGGGTCCAGCTCCAGGCCGTTCGGTCGCGATCCCAATACAGCTCGATGCCGTTGCCCTCGGGGTCGGTGAAGTAGAACGCCTTGCTGACGAGGTGGTCGGCGCTGCCGGTGAACGAGCGCGGGAAGCGGCTGGCGACCGAGTAGACGGCGGACGCGAGGTCGGCCTCGGTCTCGAAGAGGATGGCCGTGTGGAACAGCCCGGCGTCTCGGGGCCCCGCGTGCTTCAGCTCGGGTGCGTGCTCGAGGATCACGATGATCGTGGCACCGCGGCCGAGGATGCTGCGTGCAGGCGCCCCCGCCGTCGCGGGCTCTTGCGCCAGCACGCTGAGCGTCACGGCGTCGCGGTAGTAGGCGGTCATGCCGTCGAGGTCGGCCACCCGCAGAGTGACCGCGCCCATGCTGGTGTCGGGGGCGAGGAGATCAGCAGAGGTCGAGGACATGTCACCGACTCTAGCAGGCAATGGTTGTAGCGACAACTGATTCACCCACGGCACACGCCTAGCGGACACGACAAAGGCCCCGGTCGAAACCGGGGCCTTTGAAGAGCTGCTGTCGAGTTACGCGTTGGCGCGCTGACGACGAACGAGCGTGAGGACGAGCATGAGCGCGATACCGAGCATGACTGCTCCGGCGGCGGCCCAGATCATCAGCATTGAGCCGTTCGAACCGGTGAAGGCGAGGGCGCCCGTCGGGTCGGCGACGGTGGATCCGCCGGCAGCGGCAGCATCGACGGGAGCGACCGTGATGGCGGCGGTTGCGACGTTGCCCGAGGTCTGGCCGGTGGCGGTGACCGAGTAGGAGCCGGTGGCGCCGGCGGGGAGCTTCACGTTCAGCGCGGTGGCGCCCGAGGCGTCGGCCTGCTTCGTGATGCTGGCGGTGGCGGTGGCCGCGCTGAGCGTGGCGAGTCCGCTACCGGTGACCGAGAACGAGACAGTCTCGCTCGGCGTGAACGAGCCAGCGGCGAAGCCGGTGACGACGGTTCCACCCGGAGCGGCGGCGCCGCTGACCGAGATGTTGCTGGTGGGCACGTAGCCGGCAGCGTTAGCGGCGGCCGGAACTGCGAAGACGCCGACTACAACGAGCAGCGCGGCAGCAATAAGCTTTTTCAAAATAATCCCCTGATGTGATCGAAGCCGCGCGGTTGGTAAGTGCAGCATCCTCAGCTTACGAGGGAGTTACAGGTAATCAAGATTTGTTTTGTTTCCAAAACATTAACTCCGGGTGTCTGCGTGATGGACGGAATTACCGTCGCATTCTTCGGCCCGATGTACTGGAGACGCCAAGTCGTTGATTTTCCGGGCTTTACGAGGGTCTCGAACTGGCTCACGGGGTACCCGGAGTCGGCAGCGGTATGGAGCGATCGCGTCTTTCCGTCTTGTATAACACCGGTGAAGACTCCTGTTTTGGGGGCGTATATCGAGACCGTCGTTTGCACGTTTCCGGGTGCTACGCCGAAGTCCCCTCCCCCGGTGACGTATTCCGGAAGACTCGTGGCGGCGTCGGCCGGAGCGTTATTCGTCAGCGTGACGTCGACGACGTAGTTCGGGCGCCCGTCTTTGCGGCAGGTGACCTGCCCGATGCTGACCTGCGTCGAGAGGTAATAATCCATCTTCGCGCCCGTCGAATCGTTGAGGTAGATGCCGAAAGCCGGCCTTGTCTTGGATCCTCGGGGCAGTTCGCCCGACAGGGCCGTCTTCGAGATGGTCTTCTGCTGCGCTTTGTCGTCGCTCCAGACCAGGATCCGCCCCTCGTCGCCCGCCCTCGCCAGAGCCGTCAGCATCAGCTTCGGGTCGAAGTCGCCCGAGGCGACCTTTGCGAAGATCGCGCCGGCTGCGGCTTTGAAGTAGGTGTCTTGCACCGCAGGATCCGGGTACTTGGCGTACGAATCCGAGAGCAGCGAGGTGACGACGTTGCTGCTCGTGAGAATGTCGCCGTTCGGCAGCGTGACATCTCCGGTCGCCGTGAGCAGGTAGCCGAGGGCGACCGGGTCGATCGAGATGACTCCGTCGACGGTGGCGCCGTAGCGCTTCTTCCACAGCTGCTGGGCGATCTCGCCGGTGAGCGGGAAGCGGGGCGTGAGGTTGACGTCTTGCAAGAAGCGGCCGGTGATCGAGCCGTAGATGCCTTCGGTCTCGAGCGGCAGGTCGATGACGGGCTTCGCCAGCTCGGGGAAGTCTGCCGACGACGCCTGCTTCTGCAACGCGAGGCGGCCCTTCTTCGCCGTCACGAGTGCGACGGCACTCGGCACGCCGCCGGTCGACCGCAGCTCGGCGTTGTTCTGGAAGAGGAGGAGGTACTTCTTGGGCGCGCTCTGCCCCATCATGTCGGGCAACAGGGTGACGGCCTGGTCGGCGGTCTCAGCCGCGCTGCTCGCCTTGGCGAGCACCGACGTGAGCTGGTCGACTGCGGTGTCGACCTGGCCGACCGTTCCGGTGGTGTCGACGGAGCGGGCACGCTCGAGGTTCGTCTGCAGCGACGCAGTCGCGGAGGCGATCGTCGGTTGAGCCTTGACGAGCGGTTCGAGGTCGACGGCTCCGTCGACGGGCTTGAACTGGGCGACGTTGACCGTGCCGAGCACTCCGGCGATCGGTTCGATCGCGTCGGTGCTGACATCGGCGAGGATCCCGGAGACCTCTCTCACTGCCGTCAGGTTGGGGCCGACCAGAGGCACGACCTCAGCTCCCCGCCAGATCGGATCGGCGGTCAGTCGTCTCGCGTCGCTCGTCTCGGCGGCCAGCTCGGCGGCACTCGCCTGCGCGGCCTTGGCATCACCTCTCGTCACGTCGCTCTGCACCTGAGTTGCGAGCGCAACGGCCTTCTCGAGGTGGTTCTTCGCCAGCACGCCGCGCACGCCGACCCACACCACGCAGGCGACCAACAGCACCACAATCAGCAGGATCACCCAGCGGACGATGTGTCGCTGCGGTCGAACGCGAACGTCGCCGGCTTCCCCGAGTGCCATGCGCTCATTCAAACATGTGTCGTTCTCGCGAACGCGACGGTGTGTGTTTCATCACTCCCGAATCGAGTCGACGTGCTCTCGATACCAGTCGATCGTCGAGCGAAGCCCGGCCTCCAGATCGATCGCGGCCGTCCACCCCGCCTCACCGAGCTTGGAGACGTCGAGCAGCTTCTGCGGTGTTCCGTCCGGCTTGGTCGTATCCCACTCCGTCGTGCCCTCGTAGCCGACGACCGTCGCGATGGTCTCGGCGATCTCGCGAATCGTTACATCCGTGCCTGTACCAACGTTCACCTGTTCTGGCCCGTCATAGTGTTCCAGCAGGTGCAACGAGGCCGCCGCCAGATCGTCGACGTGCAGGAATTCTCGCCGGGGCCTGCCCGAGCCCCAGTTCGTGACCGAAGCAGCACCGGCTTTGGTCGCTTCGTCGTAGCGGCGAATCAGCGCGGGCAGAACGTGAGATCCCTGGGGAGAGAAGTTGTCGCCGGGACCGTAGAGGTTGGTCGGCATGGCCGAGATCCACGGGAGTCCGTACTGACGTCGTACCGCCTGGACATGCATGATGCCGGCGATTTTTGCGATGGCATACGCGTCGTTCGTGGGTTCGAGATGACCGGTCAGCAGGCTGTCTTCGGTAATGGGTTGCGGTGCGAACTTGGGGTAGATGCACGACGAGCCGAGAAAGAGAAGCCTTTCGACGCCCGCCTCCACCGCGGCGTCCATGACGTTCACCTGTATTTGGAGGTTGTCGGTCAAGAAGTCGACGGGATATGTGTTGTTGGCGAGGATCCCGCCCACCTTTGCCGCAGCCAACGCCACATAGCGTGGCTTGTTCTCGCGGAAGAACTCGAACACCGCTGTTCGATCTTTGAGGTCGAGTTCAGCCGATCGCCGACCGACGAGGTCAGTGAACCCCTGGCCCTCGAGATACCGCCAGAGTGCCGATCCGACGAGGCCGTTGTGGCCGGCGATGTAGAAGGTGGCATCTCGGTCGAGGGGGGCCGGAGCAAACGTTGAGTCGGTCATTTGGTGTTCCAGCTCTCAAGCGACACCTTGTCGATCCACGGCCGACCAGCAGACCCGAGGGCCTCGATATCGGCGTCGACCATGATTCGAGCGAGCTCCTCGGTGTCGACGGTCGCCTTCCACCCCAGGTCGCGTTCGGCCTTCGACGCGTCGCCGACAAGAGCGTCCACTTCGGTGGGCCGCAGATAGCGCTCGTCGAAGCGAACGTGGTCTTCCCAGTTGAGACCCGCATGGGTGAAGGCTGTTTCGAGGAAGTTGCGAACAGTGAAGTTGCCTCCCGTCGCTAGGACGTAGTCGTCAGGCTCGTCGACCTGCAGCATGCGCCACATGCCTTCGACGTACTCCGCGGCGTAGCCCCAGTCGCGAATGGAGTCGAGGTTGCCGAGATACAGATCGTCTTGCTGACCAGCCTTGATGGCTGCCACGGCGCGCGTGATCTTGCGCGTGACGAAGGTCTCTCCGCGTCGGGGAGACTCGTGGTTGAAGAGGATGCCGTTCACCGCGAACATCCCGTAGGCCTCGCGATAGTTCTTGGTGACCCAGTAGCTGTAGAGCTTGGCGGCACCGTAGGGCGACCGCGGGTAGAAAGGCGTCTCTTCGTTCTGCGGCGGCGGAGTCGCCCCGAACATCTCGGACGACGAGGCCTGGTAGAACTTCGTGTGAATGCCCGACATGCGGACGGCCTCGAGCATGCGCATCGAGCCAACGCCGGTCGTGTCACCGGTGTGCTCGGGCTCGTCGAACGAGACACGCACATGCGACTGGGCAGCGAGGTTGTAGACCTCGTCGGGTTTGAGGTCACCTAACAAGCTGACGAGGCGTGCTCCATCGCTGAGGTCGCCGTAGTGCAAGAACATCTTTGCGTTCGGGTCATGCGAGTCGACGTAGAGGTGGTCGATTCGCGACGTGTTGAAGGTCGACGCTCGACGAATTAGCCCGTGAACCTCGTAGCCCTTGAGCAAAAGCAGCTCCGCCAGATAGGAGCCGTCTTGGCCGGTGATACCAGTGATAAACGCGCGCTTCGTCAAGTTTTCCCCCACTTAGGCCCGAGAGTCCGGGCAAACCGAGCGGCACCGCCGTCGAGACGACACCCCTTAGTTGAGATTAGTCGTCACTTGTCGCCCGGCTGATCTTTTCTAGCCATCCACCGAACCGTGTCACAGCGCTCTTCTCATCGAGCATCTCGCGGCGGAAGGCCAGGCCGTTGCGGCCTAGGCGTTCTCCCTCATCGACATCGCGCCCGAGTTCGAGCGCCGCATCGAGAAGAGCGCGAGGATCTCCGGCTGCGACCGTGACGCCACCACCCGAGACCTCGATCTCGTTCGCCGTGACGCTCCCCGGCTCCGTTGCCGCCAGAACCGGACGACCTGTCGTGAAGTACGAGGTCAGCTTGCTCGGCACCGACATCTCCGTGACGCCGGGTTTTTCGTTCACAAGGAGAACGTCCGCGCTGCAGAGCGCCGCGTAGAAGTCCTCATCGGCGACCGGGGCCATGAACTGGACCCTGTCGATACCGGAGGACAGAGCTTCGAGTTGGGCCCGCTGATTGCCGTCGCCGAGAAGTATGAACCGAACGCCCACGCCGCGCCGGTCGGCCTCACGTGCCGCCTCGATGACATTCTCGAGCCCCTGTTTTGCACCCATGTTGCCGGCGTGCAAGACCACGATCTCGTCAGACCATCCGAGAGTGGCACGCGTGACAGCGCGATCTGCGCGATCGGTGGTCGTCGGCACCGTCATGTGAGACCAGTTCCGGATCACGGTGATCTTGGAGCGCGAGACCCCGAGACGCTCGATGGCTGTCTCTCGGAAGCGTTCGTGGATGACGCTCACACCCGAAGCCGAACGCAGAACGAATGATTCGATCGCTTTCACAACCCCGGCGACGAGCCTGCCACTCGATCCGGCCTCCGTCACCCCCAGGCTGTAGATGTCTTGAACCCACACGCCCACGGGGATTCGACGCCGTGACAGCCGGATACGAAGCGTCACAACGAGGCTGGAGAAGAGCGCAGGAGATACCAGCAGCACGACATCCGGTTTCCCCCAGGGAACGCAGGCAGTTCGCACACCAAAGCTCAATTCGGAGAGAAGACGCTTGATTGATCCGGGCGCGGACGGCACGTAATGACGCAGCCGCCGTACCGGGACGCCTCGAATCGTCTCCTTCTCCATCCATCCGCCGTATCCCTCGCGGATGCGCCATTCCGGATAGTGGGGCGGACCGGTGATGACCTGGACGGCTCGTCCCTGAGCGACCAGTCCCGCGGCGAGGGCCGTGGTGTACGGCGCGTTCCCGGTGGCCTCCGGCGTGAAGTGCAATCCGATGATTAGTATTTTCGGAGGCGGAACGTTCATGGTGCGACTGTACCTGCGGCCAGCCAACCTGATCTGCGGGGAGATCTGAGTGGACGAACACACGTCGGAGACAGCATCCATCGACGATCTCCGGGTCATCAGCCTCGCGAAAGCGCCCGGCGAGCAAGCCGCGTGGGATCGCCCCCGCTGGGTCGTTTACGCCTGGTCGATTGCCGAGCTGCTGTTCGTGACAAACCCCTGGCAGATCAGCTCGCGCCTAAGAGTGGCAGTCCTTCGCGCTTTCGGAGCTGACATCGAGGACGGAGTCATCTTCCGGCCCCGTACTCGAATTCGGTTTCCCTGGAAACTACACATCGGCCGCGACAGCTGGATCGGCGAAGGCGTGTGGTTTCACAATCAAGATCACATCTACGTCGGGCACGACGTCGTGATCTCGCAGGAGACCTTCCTGACAACGGGAAGTCACGCTCACCGGCTCGATATGGCGCTCATCACCCGGCCGATTCACATCGAACCTGGCGTGTGGATCACGTCACGTTGCGTCATTCTCGGTGGTGCTCACATCGGTCGCTCGGCACTCGTTAAGCCGATGACAGTCGTCGGCACCGAAGTCAAGCCCAACACGATCGTTCAGGGTTCGCCTTGGGCTGTTGTCGGACGACGGTTCGAAGCCAAATGATTTATAGCCGACGTTTGCAGGCCCTGCTCGGGATCAACCTGCCGCCCGGTAGCCGGGCTTGACGCACATGCGAATCGTTCACGTGCTGCCCCTCGTATCGGCCACCGGATCTTATGGAGGGCCGACGACAGTGGGCCTTCAACAAGCCCGAGCCCTGCAGGACGCGGGTCACGACGTGACAGTCATTGCCCCCGGAGAAGGTTACGGAGCCGTCCGTTCATTGCGTATCGAGGGCGTCGCAGTTCTTCTATTTCCGCTGACGAGGATTCCCACTCTTGGATTTGCCGGCTTGTTATCACCCCGCCTGCTCGTCTGGATCCGAAAACACGCCAAAGAAATCGACGTGCTCCACGTCCATCTTGCTCGTGACCTGGTCACGTTGCCAGCGGCGACGCTTTCGCGACTGCTCACCATTCCCCTCGTCGTGCAGACCCACGGGATGATCGATCCGTCTCGTCACCCACTAGCGCGCCCCATGGACACCCTGATGACCAGGCCCGCCCTGCTTTCGGCATCAGCTGTCTTCCACCTCAACGACGTCGAGCGGGCCGATCTTCTAAGCGTTGCGCCGCGGCTCCGAAACCTGACACATCTTCCAAACGGAATATCGCCGAATCCGGCTGAACGTCCGTCCCGAGACACCTCCGGCCAAGAAGTCCTGTTCTTGTCGCGCCTTCACCGGCGGAAGCGACCAATGGAATTCGCAAAGGCGGGTGTGCAGTTGTCGTCGGACTACCCCGATGCAACCTTCACCCTCGTCGGTCCCGATGAAGGCGAGTCTGAAGCAATCCAGGCGCTCCTCCGAGAGCATCCTGCCGCCCGCGTTGCCCTGGAGGGGCCCGTCGAACCGACCAAGGCCCGGCAAAGAACGGCAATGGCCGACATCTTTGTTCTCCCGTCGACAAACGAACCTTTCGGGATGGCCGCTCTCGAAGCAATGTCTGCCGGCGTTCCCGTCATCGTCACGGAGTCGTGTGGGCTTGCAGGCACGGTGCGAGACCACAATGCGGGCCTCGTCATATCTGATGCCCCGGATGCTCTGGCTCCCGCTATTCGCTACCTCTTGGACAATCCCGACAAGCGAGACCTCATGGGAGCACAGGCCCGGGAGGTCGCAGACGGCCTTTTCGGCCTCGACCGCATTGTCGAAGTTCTCGAGCGGGAGTACGGACAGGCAGCGGCCCTCCCTGGCCGGACACCGGCAATGAGAACTCCACGCGTTCTGTGGCTTACGAATGTCGCCTCCCCATATCGTCGCCCGCTCTGGGCGGCTCTATCGACGAAAACCGACCTGCGCGTCGCCCTCCTGCAAAATAACCGCATGCTTTCGCGGCAGGGGCGGCGCGGAAAGGACTGGGAATCGAGAGGGAGTTCGTTCATCACCGTGGAGAGCGTTTCTGCAGCGGAGGTGCCCTACGGCGAAAACCCTCTCTACATTCTTGTCCGCGGGCTGCGACTGCTTCGCCAACGACCAGATGCGATTCTTCTGGGCGGTTGGGAGTCGCCGGCTTACCTGCAAACGCTTTTAATGGCCAAGTTTCTCCGCATCCGCACAGTCGGCTTCTACGAATCGACTCTAGAAACCAACGGGCATAAGACCGGCCCCATTGCTGCCGCACGACGGCTTTTCTTCCGTTCACTCGACGCCGTCGTCGTGCCTGGAGCCGCTGCTAGAGAGGCAATCGAGTCCTTTGGGGTCTCACGTGTAAGGATCTTCGAGGGCTTCAACGCGGTAGATGTCGACTTCTTCCATTCCGAAGCTCAGGCGCACCATTCCCATGAGGATTCAGCTGCCGAGGGGCACAGGTTTATCTACGTCGGCCAGCTCATCGAGCGAAAGAACGTGGGGGTGCTTCTCGGCGCATTCGCCGCCATGAGAGCTAAGACCGATCGGCTCACCATCCTCGGGACCGGTGTTCTCAGCGATGGCCTACGTCGACAGGTGAAGGAGCTATCCCTGCAGGACGCTGTCGACTTCATACCGTCACTACCGAACTCTGAGATGCCCTCTCTCCTGGCCGGACAACACACCCTCGTTCTGCCATCTCACGAAGAGGTGTGGGGACTAGTTGTAAACGAGGCTCTCGCGGCTGGGCTCAACGTCGTGGTCTCCGAAAACTGCGGCGTTTCCAGATCCGTTGGCACAATGCAGGGCGTCTTTATGACGACCACTCACGAAGTGGACGTTGCGACGGCCATGGCAAATTCAAGGGCTGAGTGGCGGGGCCCACGTTCGAATCCAGAGATTCTCGCCTACACGCCGGAGCGATTCGCGGGAGTGTTCTTCTCCGCCTTGTCTAAAACGGCGTAGCCACTGGCTCGGTTGGCGACGGATAGAGCCGGTTAGTCCCAGTTCACACCACTTCGAATAACCTGGGCAGGGTTGCCTGCGATCAGCGTGTTGGGCTCCAGAAAACTACGAGTGACCACCGCGCCTCCAGCAACCACACAGCCCCGGGCGATCTCGACGCCGCGGTAGATCAACGCATGGCTGCCCACCCATACGTGATCCCCCAGGACTATCTCCTTTGGCGTGCGGGTCAGGGACGCGCCGATTGCACCGAATCCGTGGAAGTTGTCATCTAGGAACTGGACGTCCCACCCAATCGCGCAGTCGGAGCCGAGGGACAACCCCTTTGAGATAACCACGCGAACATTCGGCGACAAGTACGTGCCACGACCGATGGTCAAAGTCGCCTCAGGGCCGATGTCGATTCGACTCCCGACACCAATCGCCACTTTTCCGGCAATGAGCGCTCGGCCTCGATTTCGAAACGCCCCCCTGGACCGAGGGTCTGCAAAACCATACGGTCGAATACCAAGGGCCAAGAGCGACCCCGAGTCGGCGAAGCTTATGCCCCTGGCGCCTCTGACGTGGAAGCCTCGGCCCACGAGAATCGGCCTCCGGCGCACGTAGCTCAACACGGTCCGCGGTATGGAAATGCGGAATCGACCTAACAAAACCTCTAGGGCGCGCACGAACACTCCCGAAAAGAACAAAAGTTCCGGTTCACTTCGCGACAACCTTTTCGCTCTTACTGGTGCCCCACTCATGCCAAACCTTGCGTGGTTTGCTTCGAGAAGCGATTGCGCCGCGGCTAATTGGCAACGACGCTGCAATTGCCAGTGCAATTAGTGCCCATGCCCCGAACTGCGACTGAGATGGCTCAAGGATGATGGCAGTCGCTGCAAACGTACCGAAGGAAAAGAGTCCTGTGGCCGTCTTGACAGCGACTGGAACCAGAAGCGCGAGTGCAACACAGATAAAGAGCCCGAGAAGCAGATCCGTTCTCAATGCGACGATCAAGTTGATGTCGCCGCCGGCCGCCGACGTTGCTGTGCTCACGTCGGCAATCCCCCGGTCTGTGATCGAGGCCGCGCCGTTCAGGAGTCGGAAGGAATAGACAACACGCGCCAGAAGCACGACGCCAACACCACCTACACCCAGGACGGCTAGGGCAAGGAATCTTGATTCAGCCTTCCAGAGAGCTACAACTGCGCTCAAACCTAGCGCGATAGCGAAAATAATGATTAGACCGGCTGACTGGCTGAACGCGACGGCAGCCACGATTCCAATTAGCCCAAGGATCTTCGTCCTGGACGACGTGTGTGTGAGGAAGAACACCAGGGCCGGAATGATGAAGTAGATGTTCAGACCAGGCTCGCCGACCGCGAGCACCATTCGGAAAGTTCCGCTAAAGAGTTGGGTACCTCCGACCGTGACGGTTAGTGGTGCATAGATGCTTCCGTTGCGACCGTTTCCAAGCTCCCAGTGGGAGAGCTGGACTTGAAACTGAAGCAGCCAAGACACCGCGAACGAGATCGCGGAGAGAATGACGAAAATGGCAAAGGCCTTGAGAATTGCCCGAAGTAGGCCTCTACGTTCAATGAGAGCTGCAGTTGTCACGGCCAGCAGCAGACAAAGGGCGTTGACGTAAATGAGACTTGGATAAACGATCGCGAGTCCAACTCCCACGAGCAAGACGGGACCGACTAGGGCCAGCCGGGTCGAGAAGGGCGCGGTGCTATCCCGTTTGACGGACAGGACCAAAACGCATATTCCGGCGGCACACACCACTGACACGCGAAAGCTGTCTTCACCGAGAACGCCGGGTGAGATGCCTAGGAAGCCTAGAAAAACGAGCGTTGCTCGAGGTCCGGACTGATGCAGAAACAAGGCTGCCAGGAGGATCACACAACCTGCCCCAAGGCCCACAGAAATGTCGGCTAAAGCAGTTCCGAGAGCTGCGCCCAACCCGACCGCGATCAGCGTCACACCGACGAGAGACGGTGCCAGTCTTCGAGGTTCCACTCGATTTGGCTGGACGCTATCCATTGCGGGTTCCTCTGGGATATGCCGTCTGCGTTCGTGGATTAAGTCCGGTGCTCAGAATCGGCACCGCGAGCACTTGCACTCGCCCAGTCCCTTTCACTCCGAACGACCAGTCGACGTGGATCGGAGTCGAATGCGCCGCGGCCGAGGGCGCGGGAGGAGGCTCAGATTGACTTCCAGATAGCTCGACTGTCGAGCGCGTCCGTAGTGGTCTGACAAAGCACGAAATCGTTTGGCGTCCTCCTCAGTCCTTACGACGCGTGTTGATCCAGCCTCGAGCGGGGATGAAAATTGGATCGGCAGGTGTCCTGCTCGCCAGCGAAATACGCCCCATGCCCGCAGCGCCAAGTCGTGGTCATCGTCGCCAAGGAAAAAGCTGTTGACGTCAAGGCCACCTAGGTCATGGAAACGAGACTTCTCGAAGGCCAACGGCCCACGCATGACTGTCTCGTGGAGGTAAACGACACCCTCGTCTCTATGCGCCAGGGGGCTCTCGATAAAGTTGCCCACGCGACCGATCTCATCGGAAAGTAGCCACTCGCCAGGCAGAACAGAGTGCTCGCGCTGCAACCCGTGAATGATGCCGTATCCGCGTCTAAATACTCGCTTCGCGAACGAAATTAGAGCCGCAGCGCCCCGCGGGGCCATCCCCGCAAATGAATGTGCGCCCCGGCCGCTAACTAGGGCAAGCTCTGGCACCGTCTCAAGTGCTGCGACGAGAGCACTGTCAAAGGCCTTCTGCTCGATGTGCATGTCCGCCTGCACCTCAACGATGTATCTCCCCGCTGCAATTGCGACACCAATGCTGTCGCAGATGGTCTCGAATAGATCGGACTGAGACGCAAGAACCGTCACTCGCGAGAGAAGCGATCGCGACGCCTCGACCATCACCCACGCCATCACTGCGTCTTGAGAGCCGTCCCGACAGCCGTCAAGTATGACTACGAGTTCATGGCTTTCGGCCGCATTGCTGGTAATACTTGTCAGGTTCGCGGCGATGCGGCCTTCCTGGTTGTGAACCGGCACGACAAACGTGACTTTCGGCGGAGGGCTAGCAGCGTCATCGTGAGCAAAAATGCTTTTGGTCAGGCTCGTCTCGGGGTCGAACGCACCCCAAGCAGAAATGAGATCAGAAAGCTGAACAGTAGAGTCCGACTGCATGGACCATGATTTGTTTGTCACTGGCGTGCTCCTGTTACTTCACTAAGCAAGTTCTCGTATGCATCCGTGGTCCGGCTAATTGAGAAGTCCTTGCGCACGACGGGCGCTGCCAGCCGCGCGTCTTCGCACCTGTCTGGGTAATGCGCCAGCACAGCTAGAAGGGCTGTGGCCGCAGACTCGGCATCTCCCCCAGCAAACGTCGTCCGGGGGACACTCGCCGGCAGGGTCTCGGATACTCGGAGAGAGCACACAATAGGGATTCCGATACTTGCAGCCTCCAAGAGGCCGATGCTCTGCGCTTCAGAGACTGCGCTGTGGAACAGCACATCGGCGGCTTCAAGGACCTCGCCGGGCGACTTAGACGACCCAGCGAACTGGATGTCACTTGACAGCGACCCCTGAATCTCATCCAGCTCGAAGCCATCCGCCGCTGGTCCCCACCACGTAAACCGGATTCGGTCGTCGTGCGTTCGAATGATCTCCGCGGCCCGAACCCAAGTCTTCGGGTCTTTCTGATGGGCCACCCTGGCCATGGCCACGACGTTCGTAGCAGCGACGCTGTAAGTCGCTTTCCGGGGAAGATCGTCACGCACTCCATTCGGAATGACGACAACCCGCGACGAGCGAGGGAAATGTGCTCTGTATACGGCTGCCTGAATCGGACTTACGGCAACCATGGCCGGCGCCCGACGCTGTAGGAGTCGTTCCATTAGACGAAGGGGGCCTGCGGCATAGTCGTCACCTGCACTGTGCAGTACCGGAACACATCGTCGCTTAGCGTTGGCCTGCAATCGGGCATAGACCGACGGAAGAGCAGAATGCGCGAGCACCAAATCAGGCTTGAAGCGCCGGGTGGCTGAAGCAAGACGTACCCACCGGCCCACCACGCGCCCGAATCTCGACCGGCCTTGTTTGTCGTCGTCCAAGTAGACGGTGAGGGTTTCATGGCCGCGAGACGCGAATTCGTCTTCAAGTGACGCCACTAAGGTCTCCGCTCCACCAACTCGCGGGCTCAGGAGCACTTGGAGAATTCTCACGTCACCCTCGATTCCGTGCGTCCATGGGCCCGAAGCCGGAGGGCCAAACCCACCAGTCCAATGAAGGCGATGAGCTGGCTGCCGGAGGAAGCCAGTGCGCCCCCAAATGCACCCAGATCAGCGACCAGGAGAGCCACGAGTACGAGCTGCGCCACGGCGGAAAGCAGGAGGATGAATGAGACTGGCCGGTCGCTTCCTCGGGCTTGGAGGAAGACCGCGAGGATCTGGTTCGCGACTCCAGGGATTGTGCCGAGGGCAAGCAGCTGCAGCACGCCGACGGAGCCCGTGTAGTCATCGCCTAGGAGAACAGGCACCAGCAGAGGTGCCAGGACCGCGCCGAGAAGACCGCCAGCCATGGCGGCCAAAGGCAGCCAGAAGGCGTGGCGAATCTGGCTCCAGGCCACCTTCCACGAGCTTGCTGCGGCGACAAATGGTTCGGACGCTCCCGCGAATGCGCTCGACAGAAGCCCGAGAGGCTGCGTCCATTTGTTCACGGCACCAAAGAGGCCCGCCGCTGCGGGCCCACCGACGAGGGCGATCGCCTGTAATTCCAGCGACTGAATGGATCCGGCGACACCGGAGAGGCCGTAGTAGCCCGAACCGCGCCACGGGTTGATGAGAAGGCCTGATCCCAGCCGTAAGCGGCTGCCTGCAGGAGTCAGCACCCAGCACGCGATAGCACCTGCGGCTGATCCGGCGACGATCGCGAGCCACAGCGACCACGTCGCGTTCACGCGGAGCCCAAACAGGAGTACGAGAAGGACTGCAATACCGACGGTGCGATCGACGAGAACTGTCGCGGCGACCAGGTCGACCCGGCCTAGGCGCCGCAACCCCATCTGCGAGGTCTGGGCGACCAGGGAAGCAAGGGCGATCGGCCCAGATACCCAAAGGAAAGCCGCACCGAAGTGGCCCACGATGAGAACGGCCGTCCACGCGCCGAGGATGAAGGTGCTCAGAATGACCTTGGAAAGTGCGCGAGCCCCGAGCTGCTCAGCGTCGAGACGGCCGCTTGCACCCTCCCTGATCCAGAACATGTTCGAGCCGAAATCGAGGAATGTTGAGAACGTCATGCCGAGAGCAATGGCCGCGATGATGAACCCGTAAGAAGCTGGTCCGATCTCCCTTGCGACCAAAACGTACATCACTGCCAGGAGCAACTGAGAAAATCCCGTGGCACCGGCGAGGAGGATCGACTGTCTCCCTACGCTGCGTCGACCACTTACCGACAGAAGAGACGCACTCATCGAAGTATCACCTGAGCGAACGTGGAAGCCTCCGAAACCGTTGCAGTCGGAATAGGCGCCTTCTGGCTGGCGATGAACTTCATAGTGCGAGCTATCGAGTCTGCATCCAAAGGTGACCAAAACTGGTTGCGCCCGAGCCGACGAAGGTCGGCCCGGAGCGAGACCGCCCCCGCCCCCAGCACGTGGACCCCTGCCGCAGCAGCCTTCGCGAAGATGCCGCTCGGGCCGTTGTTCGAGTGAGCCAAGACGACGCAGTCGGCCGACGCGATGATCGTGTCCAGTTCGTTGTCGCTGAGCAGCTGATCAAAGATTCGGACACGTGGACCGGCGGCGTCAGCCAACGCGAGGACGCGTTCGGCTATTGCTGTTTCCAATTCACCCGCGACGACCAGCCGACTGTCGGGGACGTCGGCCGCCACAAAGCCGTTGATGACGAGCGGGATATTCTTGCGCTCGGTTAGTGCCCCGACGACGGCAAACGTGTACCGCGGTTCCGTCAGCCCGAATCTCGCGAGCACATCCGGGGTTGAAATCTCATCCAGCCTGAGGCGAACGGGGTCGAGAACCGTTGCGAAAGCGCTTCGCCCTGACCATCCAGAGGATTTGAGAACTGCGACGTTGACGTTTCGGCGACGACTCGCAACCAGGAACGTGCAGAACTTCACGATGTTCTCGACCACTCGTCTCAATGTCTTGAGGGACTGAGAATGCTCGCGCATCACAAGGGCTGAAACAACTCCGTGCCCCGTCCAGGGCTTGAATGCGAGAGCTTGGACATACGAGTCACCGTTGGGGATGACGAAGACGTCGGACGAATACGTCCGAGAGAGTTCAGCGGCTGCGCTCATGGAGAAATCGTCAGCCTCTATGACGTCGATAAGCCCCCGAAGCCCCCGAAGATGGAGATCAAATTCGGGAGAGTCCGTTACGCCGCGTTCCAGAACAACGGTGACTCGACTGTTCTGATCCACCGCCTCCGCCGCTAGAAGTGCAACGTAGAAGAGGCGGTGGCCGGTCTTACTCGGCTCCATGATCACGACTCGGTGTTGGGGGCGAACCATCAAGTCGCCTCACTCTGCGATGGAGCCAACACAGCCCGCATCGTCCGCCACAGGATCACGACATCGCCCATCACCGACCAGTTCTCGACGTAGAAGAGGTCGAGGCGGATGGCGTCCTCCCAGTCGAGCGAGGAGCGCCCGCCGACCTGCCAGAGGCCGCTCATGCCGGGCTTGAGCAGGAGGCGGCGGCGCGCGGCCTCGTCGTAGAGTGCGACTTCGCCGTCGCGCTGCGGGCGAGGGCCGACGAGACTCATCGAGCCCAGGAAGACGTTGAAGAGCTGCGGAAACTCGTCGAGCGAGTGGCGGCGCAGAACGCGGCCGATCGGCGTGACGCGCGGGTCGTCCTGCACCTTGAACAGCGGCCGGTCGCTGCTGCCCTGCTCGGCGAGGAGCGCAGCCAGCTCGGCGTCGGCGCCGACGCGCATCGACCGGAACTTCAGCATGTGGAAGTGGTCGCCGTTGAGGCCGACACGCTCCTGCTGGTAGAGCACCGGGCCGCGGCTCGACGTCTTGACGAGAAGTGCCACGACCAGCAGCACGGGTGAGAACAGGGCGATGAGCAGCGTCGATCCGACGATGTCGAAGGCCCGCTTCGCGAACTGCTTGCCGCCGACGTAGCGCGGAGTCTCGACGTGAATGAGCGGGAGGCCGGCGACGGGGCGGGTGTGGATCCGGGGGCCGCCGATGTCAGTGAGGCTCGGGGCCACGATCAGGTGCTGCTGGCCGGCCTCGAGACCCCAGCCCAACTCGCGGATGCTCTGCGGGCCGAGCTCCTCGGATCCTGTGATGACGACCGTGTCGGCGCCGATCTCGTCGAGCACGCTCAGCGCGTCGGTGATGCGGCCGATCACGGGCACGCCGGTGTCGAGCAGGGTCGTGCCCGGGGCACCGGCGGGAATGCAGGCTCCGACGACGCGGTAGCCCTCCTCGGGGTGTCGAGCGAGCTCGCGGGCGATGTGCCGGGCGGTCTCGGCCGAGCCGACGAGCAGCACGCGCGCCGAGTAGTCACCGCGGTTGCGCTTGACCGACAGCCACTGCCGCCACATCCACCGCGAGAACACCAGCACGACGACGCCGAGGGGCAGGGCGATCAGGATGTAGCCGCGGGCGAGGTCGATCTTGAAGAGGAAGGCGACGATCGCCAGGAGTCCGAAGAGTCGGACGCTGCCGTCGACGATCTGGCGGTACTCCGCCGAGCCGCCGCCGATCACCCGGTAGTCGCGGGTGGCGTAAACGGCGAGCATGATCATCCACGCGACGATCACGACGATCGAGACCGCCGTGTAGTTGATCGCGAGATCGTTGACGTTGCCCCTGCCCGAGAGCTTCTGGCTGTCGAAGCCGAACCAGGCGATCTGCACGCCGAAGACGACCCAGACCAGCACGAGCAGATCGGTGATGCGGAGGCGCCTCGCGTAGTCGAGGCTCCAGTCGGAGTGGGTGGCCGGCCGATCGGCTACCACGACGCGCCGCCGTCGGCCGAAACCGAGACCCGAGAGCCGGCCCAGAGCCAGACGTTCGCACCGACCCGCGACAGCGCGACCGTCGACGGGTCGAGCGTGCCGGCGGCGGACGCAACCGGAGCGCAGCCGACCGGTGTCGGAACCGAGTCGGGAGTCAGGTCAGCCGTGAGCGACTCGATCGCGACGCCGTCGCAGTCGTCGGAGGACGAGTCGACGGCGAGCAGGTAGCTGGTCGCGGTGCCCGTACCCGTCGCCGTGAAACCGAGCAATCCGTCGACGGTGACCGTCTGCCAGGCGGCGTCGGCGTTCTTCACCGCGAAGGCATCGTCGCACGAGACGGCGGCGGCGCTGCCCGACTGCACGGCGCCGAGCGGTGTGGCGCAGGGCCCCGCGACGACACCGGAGGCGAGGTGCACGCGATTCGTCCCGCGCACCACGAAAGCGAGATCAGCGACGTCGGTCGTCGACGCCGCCCAGAACTTGCCCTCGGTGAAGGTCGCCATCGCCTTCGTCTTGGTGCAGGAGCCCATGAGGTGACCTGCGAGAGCCGTGCGGTCGGATCCTGCGTTCAGGGCCACCGCGTCGGCGACGCCGGTCGACCCCAGGTCCACAACGGCCCAGGTGTCACCGCCGTCGGTCGAGCGCTCGACCTTCGGGGCCGCTCCCCCGCAGAGCCCCGGAGTCGTGCGCCAGGCCTCGGCGGCGCTCACGGCCGACAGCAACCGCACCTCGCCCGAGGGCTCGTCGATTGCGGCGGAGGCACTCGCGGTGGCGGTCGGCTGCGGCGAGCTCGTGTAGGTGGGGATCGGCCCCGGGGTTCCCGGATCGACCGGAGCCGTCGCGCGAAGAGCCGCAGCGACCAGCAGCACGTCGACCACGACGAAGGCCACGATCACGGCGATGACGGCGATGCGCCCCGCCAGCGACGAGAAGAACCCCGACCCCGCGACCCGCGACTTCATCGACCGGTGCCCCCCGCGAGCGCGAACGAGCCGACGATGCTCGACACGAGGTCGTCGATTCGGGTCGCGACCCGCTCGTGGGTGGCTCGGCTCCGGCCGTAGGGATCCTCGATATCGTCATCGGCCGGATCGCCGGGCGGCGGGGCGATCCCGCGCGAGGCGGCTGCCGCCTGGACGACGAGACGAGGATCCGACGCGACCAGTTCGCCGCTCTCCCCCGCGTATGCCGCCAGTCGCGCGAATTCGGCCAGTGTGAACGTGTACCGGGAGGCGCGGGGCAGCATCGACACCGCTGCCGCCCGATGCTCGCGCGTGGCGGTGAGGATCAGATCGGCGGCCCGGATCATGTCGACGTCGAGGTCGCGCGCCCGGTGCAGCTCGGGAACGCCGCCGTACTGGCGCGACAGCTCGGCCGACAGGGGCTCCATCGGGCTGGACGTCTCGGCGAAGGTGCCGGCGCTCGACAGGAGGAACGACCGGTCGAGGCGCGCGGCGAGAAGCTGCTCAGCGAGCGGCGACCGGCAGATGTTGCCCGTGCAGACGACGAGCACCGACAGCGGCAGCGCAGTCGTCATCGAGTCGCCTGCCGAGACGGGCCGCGACGGAACAGGCCGCCGCGAGCAGGAGCGACCGCCTCATCGCTCGTGCCGTAGCCGTAGTTGCCGTACCCGTAGCGGCCGTAGCCGTAGGCGTTTGGCCCCTTCAGAGGCATCATCGTCAGCACGAAGCCGGCGATGGGCGCACCGACGTTCTCGAGGGTCGCGACCGCTCCACTGAGCTGGTTCTTGTGCGTCTGACCGGCGGCCACCGCGACGATGGCGCCGCTCGCCCGCTTCGCAAGGATCGCGGCATCGGTCACCGGCAGCAACGGCGGGGCGTCGAACAGGATGTAGTCGTAGCTCGCCTCGAGGGTGGAGAGGAGATCCTGCATGCGGCGCGAGCCGAGGAGCTCGCTCGGGTTCGGGGGGATCTGGCCGGCCGGCAGCACGTGCAGGTTGCCCGAGCCCCAGGGCTGGACGGCGTCCGACAGATCGAAGCGGCCGATCAGCACGTCGGTCAGACCGACCGCGCCCTCGAGGCCCATGTAGTCGGCGATCTTCGGGCGGCGCAGGTCGGCGTCGATGAGGACGACACGGTAGCCGGCAGTCTCGAGCGCGATGGCGAGGTTGGCAACCGTCGTGCTCTTGCCCTCGCTCTGCACCGAGGAGGTCATGACGAAGGTGCGCGCCTTGCCCTCCAGCTCCAAGAACTGGAGGTTGGTGCGGAGGGTGCGGAACGATTCGGCGCGCGGGCTGCGGGGGTCGGCGTGCACGATGAGGGGGCGACTCGACGTCTTCGCGTCGTAGGCGATGCCGCCGATGATCGGCCCGGAGTGGATCTTCTCGACGTCGCCCTCGTTGCGGATGCGGTTGTCGAGGGTCTCGCGGAGCACCGACAGCCCGACGCCGACAGCGAGCCCGATCAGCAGGCCAAGAATCACGTTGAGGGGCACCTTGGGGCTGATCGGCGAGGTCGGCACCTGGGCCTCCTGCACGCGCGTCAGCTTCACCGTCGACGCGTCGTCTTTGCCGGTCGCCTCGATGTTCTGCACCACGTTCGTCAGGCTCTGCGAGGTCGCGTTCACGATCTCGGCCGCCTGCACCCCACTCGTCGACGTCGCCGTGATCTGAATCAGCGTCGTATTGAGAGGCGCGTCGGCGCTGACGATCTGCGCCAGCTCCTCGGCCGTCATGTCGAGCTTCAGCGACGCTACGACCGGCTGCAGCACGATCGGCGTCGTCACGAGGTTGGCGTACGTCGTCACCCGCTGCTGCGTGAACGTGCTCCCCTGTACGAGGTCGCTCACGCTGCCGCTCGACTGGGTCGAGACGAACACCTGCGCCGTCGCCGAGAACACCGGCTTCTTGACGAGCGAGTAGGTCGCGGCCAAAGCCACTCCGACCAGTGCCAGCACGAGGATGAGAATCCATCCCTTGCGCAGCACCGTGATGTAATCGCGAAGCTCCACAGCTCGCCTTCCCCTAGCGCGCAGCGGTCCCCTGACTTTCAACCGTGCTTCGACATATTCTCACACCGCCGAGCGGCGACACGGCATGACCGCACCCGTCGTCTACTTTGGGGGTCATGCAGACCACGAGCGGTTCCCGGCGAATTCTCGTCGCGGTACTCGCCGCGCTGGCCGTCGCGGCCCTCGCCGGGCGGGCGTTCACCTCGTCTGCGACACCGTTCGGGCTCACGGGTGGCGCGCTCGAGGCCTGGCTCGCCTACGGCGTCGTGTGGGTGCCGCTGGCCGCCGGGATCCTCGTCGCCGTCGTTCTCGCACGGCGCAGCCCGGGGCCGCCAAGCCTCCTCCGGCGCTGGGGTCTGCGGTTCGGCCTCTTCGACGTCTTCTGGGGCATCGCCGTCGGGTGTCTCGCACGCGCCGTCGACGCCTCGATCAACCTCTCGGTCTATCGCGACACGGGGTTGCACGCGCCGGTGATCCTCGGCGACGGGCCGACCCGGGCGATCCTCGTCGTCGGGCTCGTCGCCCCGATCGTCGTCGCCCCGCTGCTCGAAGAGGTTTTCTTTCGCGGCGTGCTTCAGCACACCCTCGCCGAGCAGGGGCGGCCGGGGACGCGCGTGAACCGGGTGCTCGTGCAGGTGATGGCGGTCGTCGTCACCGCACTGTTGTTCGCGCTATTGCACGTCGCGGCCGGCAGCACCGACGGGACGGCCGCCGCAGTCACGTTCGCCAGCACCCTCGTGTTCGGGCTGCTGGCCGGCGGGCTCGCCGCCGCGACCGGCCGTGTCGGAGGCGCCCTCGTCGCACACATCGTCTTTAACGGCATCGCGGTCTGGCTGACCTGGCCTGTATAGGGGTCGGTTGCGCCCGAGCCTGTACCCCCATCTGGGAATGCAGGATCCTCGGGAGCGTTTACTACCCCTGTCGCCCTGACCGGCGATACGTCGCCCCACCCGGGCGATTTGTGAAAGGAGTCTCTATGACCACGCAGAACCTTCCCGCCCAGGCTGCGGGCACATTCGACCTCGGCGGAGACCTCACCGTCAACCGCCTCGGCTACGGGAGCATGCAGCTCACCGGCCCCGGCGTCTGGGGCCCGCCGAAAGACGAAGACGAGGCCCTGCGCGTGCTGCGCCGTGCCGTCGAACTCGGCGTCAACTTCATCGACACCGCCGACTCGTACGGCCCCGCCGTCGCCGAGCCGCTCATCGCCAAGGCGCTGAAGCCCTACTCCGACGACCTCGTCATCGCCACCAAGGGCGGTCTGACCCGCACCGGCCCGAACGAATGGCCGCCCGTCGGTCGCCCCGAGTACCTGCGCCAGGAGGCCGAGATGAGCCTCCGCTGGCTCGGCCTCGAGCGCATCGACCTCTACCAGCTGCACCGCATCGACCCCCAGGTGCCGCTCGAAGACCAGGTCGGCGAGCTCAAGAAGCTGCAGGACGAGGGCAAGATCCGTCACATCGGCCTCAGCGAGGTCACCATCGACCAGGTGAAGGCCGCACAGAAGGTCGCCGAGATCGTCTCGGTGCAGAACCTGTTCAACCTCACCGACCGCTCGGCCGAAGACCTGCTCGACTGGTCGACCGAGCAGAACATCGCGTTCATCCCGTGGTTCCCGCTCGCGACCGGCTCGCTCGCCGGCAAGGGCGGCGTGCTCGACGAGATCGCCGAGAAGAAGGGCGCGACGCCGTCGCAGCTCGCTCTCGCCTGGCTGCTCAAGCGCTCGCCCGTCATGCTGCCGATCCCCGGCACGTCGACCGTCTCGCACCTCGACGACAACATGCACGGCGCCGAGATCGAGCTGACCGACGACGAGTTCGCCGAGCTGTCAGCCATCGCCTGATCTGGCACATCTCTGGCTCACTCGCGTGAGCTGACCCCTCCCCTGGGGAGCACGGGCCTCCGGTCGCTCGGTGTCGGCTAGTCTCGACACCGAGCGATTGGAACCACCCGTGACAGACATGAGTCTTCGACTTCCCACCACGCGGTTCCAGGCCGTGCTGAACCTGGGGCCGAAGACGGCCGCGGCGATCGCGCCGCCCGCCACTCTCGGTCGCCCCGAGATCTTCGGCGACTGGGACGAAGAGACAGGCCAGTCGAGCATCGCCGTGGAGTTCGCCAGCGGGCAGATCCACCTCGACACCGTCGACGGTGGCATCGACTACCACTTCCACCGCGGCAACGGCTCCGACATCGACCGCAGCCCCTGGCCCGACACGCTCGGCGGGCCCATCCTCAACTGGGCGTCGGTTCTTCTCACCGAGTTCCACCAGCGCATGCCCGACCTGCTCGAAGACCTCGAAGAAGCGGCCGCCTGGAACGACGAGGGCTACACGCTCTTCATCTGCGAGGTCGAAGAGCCGACCCAGCTCGACCTCATCACCGTCGACATCGAGGGCGAGCTGCTCACGCTGCCGTGGCTCGGGAGCGGCCGGGTCGACCACGACCACATCGACGGCGACAATCACCCGATCGCGCTGATGTGGTATGCCACCGAGGGGGCACCCGAGGTCGCCATCGCCGAGGCGCGCCTCGATCCCGACACCGAGCTGCCCGTCACGCGTGCGCTGCCCGGCATCGACTGGGAGGCCGTCGGCATGCCCGCCGACGAGGTGCTCTCCTGGCTCGAGGGCATCTACCTCAACCACCACGTGCTGCCCGACGCCGTCGGCACACTGCTGACGGCAGCTCTCGAGCGCATGGGCGGCGTCGACGGGGTCGCGGTGCACGAGCTCTAGACAGCGCTCCTCATCCACGGGCGACGCCACTAGGCCGAGCCCGTCGCCCGTGCCAGACTTGTCGCACGACGAGCCCGCACCGGGTGAAGACCGAAGCCGTTCCCGTCGCCGTCTCCTCCGCCGCCCGGCGAACCGCTCGAAGGGATCCCCCCGGCTCCGTGTCCTCCTCCCCTGCCCGCGACGCGTCGCGTCTGCCCGCCCTCCCCGGCATCCTGTTCGACCTCGACGGGGTGCTGACGCCCACGGCCGAAGTGCACATGCGCGCCTGGTCGACTCTCTTCACCGACTACCTCACCGAGCACGCACCCGATGTCGCCCCCTACGCCGAGGGCGACTACTTCGAATATGTCGACGGCAAGCCTCGCTACGACGGCGTGCGATCGCTGCTCGCCAGCCGCAACATCACTCTGCCCGAGGGCACCCCCGACGATTCCCCCGACCTCGACACCGTCTGCGGACTCGGCAATCGCAAGAACGCGGTCTTCGCAGCCGAGCTGCGCGAGAACGGCGTCACCCCCTACGAAGGATCCGTGGCGTTCCTCGACGCGGCCATCGCAGCCGGGCATCGGGTCGCGGTCGTCTCGAGTTCGCGCAATGCCGTCCCCGTGCTCGCGGCCGCCGGTCTCAGCGACCGCTTCGACGTCGTTGTCGACGGACTCGTCGCCGCTGACGACAAGCTCGCCGGCAAGCCCGCGCCCGACACCTACCTCGACGGCGCCGAGCGTCTCGGCCTGACCGCAGGGCAGTGCGTCGTCGTCGAAGATGCACAGTCGGGGGTCGAGGCCGGTCGGGCCGGATCCTTCGGTCTCGTCGTCGGAGTCGACCGCGGTGTCGGCGCCGAAGCCCTGCTCGCGTACGGTGCCGACTTCGTGGTCGGCGATCTGGCCGAGCTCGTCGACGCCGTCTCTGCTCCTGCTGCTGCTGCTGGCGCTCCCGCCGCGCCCTCCGCTCCTGCTGCTGCTCCGTCCGCTCCCTCCGCTCCGGAGGAGCGCGACATGAAAGCCACCGACGCATGACGACGATCACCGAAGACCCCCTCGACCGCAACCGCTTTCCCGTCGACGAGTGGGCTCTCGTCGAAACCGAGTTCGCGCCCGACGACCAGGGTGTCGCCGAGACGATGTTCAACGTCGGCAACGGCTACCTGGGGCTCCGCGGCAACATGGACGAGGGGCGTGGTGGGCACTCGTACGGCACGTTCATCAACGGGTTCCACGAGACCTGGCCGATCAGGCACGCCGAAGAGGCGTTCGGGTTCGCCCGCGTCGGCCAGACGATCGTCAACGTGCCCGACGCCAAGGTCGTGCGGCTGTACGTCGACGACGAGCCGTTCGTGCTCGCCGAATCCGACATCCTGAAGTACACCCGTCGCCTCGACTTCCACGACGGCGTGCTGGTGCGCGAGATCGAGTGGCGCACCCCGTCGGGCAAGCGCGTGCTGGTCACGAGCCGACGCCTGGTGTCGTTCACCGACCGCCACCTCGTCGTGATCGACTACGAGGTCACGGTGCTCGACGCCGATGCGTCGCTGCTGCTGTCGAGCCAGATCCTCAACCGCCAAGACCTCGGTGACGAGTACCACACGGGCATGCGCGCGTCAGCCGGCTTCGATCCCCGCAAGGCCGAGAGCTTCGCCGACCGCGTGCTGCAGCCGGAGTGGAAGCGCAACGTCGACACCCGCTACGTGCTCGGCTACCAGACCACCAACTCGGGCATGACGGTGGCCGTCGGCGCCGAGCACGCGCTCGAGACCGAGAACGAGTGGTCGCAGTCGTCGCAGATCGACGACGACATCGCGAAGCACGTCTACCGCATCAAGGCCAAGGCGGGCCGACCGGTGCGCATGACCAAGACCATTGTCTACCACTCGTCGCGCGGCGTGCCCCCGCGCGAGCTGGCCGACCGCTGCGACCGCACGCTCGACCGCGCGCGCGAGACGCCCGTCGACGAGTTCTTCACCGATCAGCGCGACTGGCTGACCGACTTCTGGATCCGCAGCGACGTCGAGCTGCCGGGCCACCCGATCCTGCAGCAGGCCATCCGCTGGAACATCTTCCAGCTGGCCCAGGCGACCGCCCGCACCGACGGCCAGGGCGTCGCCGCGAAGGGCGTCTCGGGCTCGGGCTACGGCGGCCACTACTTCTGGGACACCGAGATCTACGTGATGCCGTTCCTCTCGTACACGGCGCCGAACGTGGCCCGCAACGTGATCCGGTTCAGGCAGGGCATGCTCGACGCCGCCCGGGATCGCGCGACCGAGCTCAACCAGCGGGGCGCCCTGTTCCCGTGGCGCACCATCAACGGCCTCGAGTCGAGCGCCTACTATGCCGCCGGCACCGCGCAGTATCACATCGACGCCGACATCGTGCATGCGCTCATGCAGTACGTCGCGGCCACCGGCGACGACGACTTCTTCGCCCGCGGCGCCATCGACATCCTCGTCGAGACGGCCCGCCTGTGGTCTGACCTCGGCTTCTGGCGCTCCAACGGCGACGAGAAATTCCACATCGACGGCGTCACCGGTCCCGACGAATACACGACAGTCGTCGACGACAACCTCTACACGAACGTCATGGCGCGGGCGAACCTCTGGTCGGCCGTCCGCATCTGCGAAGAGCTGATGGCGAACGACCCCGTCGCCTACGAGCGCATGGTGCGCCGCGTCGGTCTCGAGGAGCACGAGATCCGTGGCTGGCGCGCGGCCGCGGATGCGATGGAGATCCCCTTCGATCCGCACCGCGGAATCCACCCGCAAGACGCGCAGTTCCTCGACAAAGAGCTCTGGGATCTCGACTCGACACCGGCATCGAAGCGCCCCCTGCTGCTGCACTACCACCCCCTGGTCATCTACCGCTTCCAGGTGCTCAAGCAGGCCGACGTCGTGCTCGCGCTGTTCCTGCAGGGCGACGAGTTCACCCCCGCCGAGAAGCGCCGCAACTTCGAGTACTACGACGCGCTGACGACGGGCGACTCGACCCTCTCGGCCGTCGTGCAGTCGATCATCGCCGCGGAGGTGGGCCACCACAAGCTGGCCCACAGCTACTTCCTCTCGGCCCTGTTCGTCGACCTCGCCGACCTGCACCACAACACCTCCGACGGCGTGCACGTGGCGTCCGCCGGCGGCATCTGGAGTGCCATGGCGTTCGGATTCGGCGGCATGCGCGACCACAGCGGCCGCCTGACGTTCAACCCGCGCCTCCCCGCCGACTGGGAGCACCTGACCTTCCGCATGACGGTGCGCGGCTCACGCCTCCGCGTCGACGTGCGCCAGGCCGACATCACCTTCACCATCGAGGAGGGCACCGAGGTGACGGTGCACGTGCATCACGAGCGAGTCGACGTGGTGAACGGGTCGCCGGTCACGGTCGCGCTGCCGAACCAGGGGCCGCGCATCGAGACGCCGCCGCCGACCACGAGCGACCTCCGCGGCATGCTGCGCCCCGACGGGTCGATCGTCACAGCGTCGATCCCGACCATCTCGGTGGATCGCGGCGAGGTCGAGGCCGAGGTGTCGAGCAGCTAGCTCTGTTCCTCTTCTGCTCCCCCGAATTTGAAGGAAAAACCCGCCTCGCCCGACGCATTCATCGCGATCGGGCGGGGTCGAGCGGCAGTTTCTCCTTCAAATTCGGTAGCGGGCACACACAGCACCTGAGATCAAAGAACCGGGAACTCAGGATCCGGCGACCACGGCCCCGAGCTCGACGAACATGGCGCGCTCGATCTCGGCCAGCGGGCGGTGCTCATCCGGCGCCAGCCAGCGCTCGAACGCCAGCCGGAACACCGTGATCCCCGACTCGGCCGCGAGCGTCGCGGCCGGCTCGGGAACACCGCGGTCGCGCAGCACGGCGCCGATCCCCGAGGCGATGGCCGCCATCTTCAGCAGCTCGCGCTCCTGCAGGGCCGGGTTCTCGCCGAGGATGCGCCAGCGCTTCCGCGAGTAGTCGCGGGCCTCGTCGGGAAAGAACCGCGCCGCCTTGGCAAGGCCGCTCGCGACGACGCCGAGGGGTGACGGGCCCACAGGGGCGTCGGCGACGGCAGCGATCATCTCGCGCTGGAACTCCTCCGAGCCTCCGAAGAGCACTTCTTTCTTGTCGCCGAAGTGCCGGAAGAACGTGCGCTCGCTGAGCCCGACCCGCTGCGCGATCTCGCCAGCGGTCGTCTCGTCGAACCCCTGCTCGAGGAACAGCTCCAACGCCGCCTCGCGCAGGCGACTGCTGCCGCCCGGCTCCCATCTGCCCATGGGTCGATGATACGGGATTGGACAGAGTGATGACAGTCACCGACATCAGGCGTATGGTGATGTCTGTCGCTGACATCAAGTCGTCGGCACAACTCTCACGAAAGGTCATCCCATGCGCGTATTTATCACCGGCGCCTCCGGCTGGATCGGCTCCGCCGCCGTCGACGAACTCCTCGCCCACGACTACGAGGTCGTCGGCCTCGCCCGCTCCGAAGCCTCGGCCGAGTCGCTGAGTGCCAAGGGCGCGACCGCCCTCCGCGGCGACCTCGACGACCTCGACTCGCTCCGCCGCGGAGCACGCGACGCCGATGCCGTGCTCCACCTCGCTAACAAGCACGACTGGGCCAACCCGGCCGAGTCGAACCGGGCCGAGCGCGCCGCGGTCGAGACTCTCGGAGACGCCCTCGCAGGATCCGGCACACCGTTCCTCGTTGCCTCCGGTGTCGCGGGCCTGGCCCAGGGCCGCCCCTCCACCGAGCTCGACCCGTCGCCCTTCAGCGGCCCCGACGCCCCTCGCGGCGGCACCGAGAACCTCGCGCTCGACTACATAAACAAGGGCGTGAAGTCGATGAGCCTGCGCTTCTCGCCGACCGTGCACGGCATCGACGACCACGGCTTCATCTCGTACATCGTGGCGGCGGCTCGCGAGAAGGGCGTGTCGGGCTATGTCGGCGACGGCTCCAACGGGTGGGCCGCAGTGCATCGCGGGGATGCGGCCCGCATGATTCGTCTGGGGCTTGAAAAGGCTCCGGCCGGATCCTTGTTGCACGCCGTCGGCGAAGGGAGCGTCTCGACGAAGGCCATCGCCGAAGCCATCGGCGCCGGGCTCGGACTGCCGGTGACCTCGATCGATCCGGGCGACGCGCAGGCGCACTTCGGGTTCATCGGCACGTTCTTCGCGATGAACATGGCGTCGTCGAGCACGCTGACGCAGGAGCTGCTCGACTGGACCCCGACCGGCCCGACGCTGCTCGACGACATCGCCGCGGGCGCCTACTTCGCCGTGTGAGGCCCCGCCCTTGCAAATTTGAAGGAGAAACCTCGCGGCGCTGACGGAAACATGCCGATCGGGGACTGTCGTCGCGGGTTTTTCCTTCGAATTTGCAAGCGGGCCGCGCCGACGGGCCGCGCCGACGGGCCCGGCGCAGGTGCGCAGTGCAGGCACGAGCTCAGCGCTCGAGCAGCCCGGCCACCCAAGCCGACACCGCCCCGACTCAGGCGCGCACGGGCTCCAACTCGCGCTGGATCGCCAGCGCGAGGTCGCGAAGGAGCGCGACGTCAACGCTGTCGGCAGATCGGGGCTGCTCGTCGAAGACGCACAGCGCGCCGATGCGGGTACCGTCTACTGCCTCAACCGGGTAGCCCGCGTAGAAGCGCATGGCGGCGTCGGCGCCGGGAACTCGCTCGTCGTTCCAGGCATCGGCGACGACGAGCGCGGTCGACGATCCGATCGTGGCGCGGCAGAACGATTCCTCGATCGGTACCTCGCGGGCACCTGCACCGGCGACGGCTTTGTTCCACTGCCGAGTGTCGTCGATGACGCTGAAGGCTGCGCCGGCCGCCCCGAACAAGGACTGCGCATGCCGCACGATGTCGTCGAATCGACTCTCGGCCGGAGAGTCGAGAAGGCGCATCTCCCAGAGGACGGCCCGGCGACGCGCCGCCGCCTGCGGCTGGTTGCGAAATCGCCTTGCCGGATTGTCGGAGGCACTTTGCCCATCGAGCAGCGGGGCGAGGACATCGGCGGGGGCTGCGGCCCATTCGTGGAACCACGCCGACGTTCGCCGGGCGTGCCCGCCATGCTGCGAGGCCTGTGCGTCTAGCGGCGAAACGAGCCCGAGTGTCAACGGATCAGAGTGCTCGAGGAGCCCCTCCCGCATGACCGGAGCCTCGACGAAGTGCACGGTCGACTTCTCGGAGCAGATCTCGGCGGTCAGCGCGTTCAGGCGAGCGGCACGATGGTCGCCGAGACCGCCGAGGCGCTCCCGGAACTCCGGAACCGCCGAGGGCGACGTGATTCCCATCACGATCACACCGGTACCCACCGAGAGCTCGCGGTCGAGGATCTCGAGCAGGCGCCGAACACCTGCCTCCCAGCGCCGCGCGGGCAGCAGCCGGAAGGCGTCGCTGAATCCGACGGTGACCACGACCGCGTCATAGCCCCCGAGGTCGCGACCAGCAAGAGCATCGGCGGCCGATTCGATGTCGAGTCGATCGTCGGCGATCACGTCGACGTCGGCGCCACGACCCGTGCGGGCGCTGACCGCGCGGGCGAGCTGGCCCGGAACCGCCAGTTCGTGGCTGGCAACGCCGCGGCCGGTCGCGACTCCGTTGCCGAAGAGCAGGATCCGATCGGGATCGGCGCCGTGCGCGTGGCCCTGCGGGGCGTCACGGGGCCGGCAGACCGCCGGTGAGGAACTCAGCATTCGGTAGCGCTGAATGCGAAGGGGTCGAGAAAAGACAGACATGTGCGACTCCGAGTGGTGGGTTCGGCTCACCGTCGCCGCGTCTGGTTGTGCCGCCCTGATCCGTTGACGACCGCGTCGATGGTGAGTGCGTGGTTCGGACCAGACTAATTGTCTCGTCCGCATTAAGCCCCACCCAGTGCGGGGGCCAGCCCGCCCGCCCTTCAGGCGAGCGGCACGGTGCTCTCGAAGGTACGGAAGACCGGCGGGGTGGCCATAACGTCGCCGAGTCGGTTAGCCCCCTCGGGAGACGCACGCCAAGCCACATAGGCGTTCCGCGCCTCGACGCTCGCCCACTTCTCGATGACGACCCACTTCAGCGGATCGGCGTCGTCGACGAGAACCTCGAGGCTCTCGATGCCCTCACGAGCGCCGGTCTGCGCCAGCACCTCGCGGGCGATCTCGGCGGCGTCGTCTGCGTCGGGGCGGACGGTCATTTCTAAGAACACGGTGAAAGTCATGACCCCATGATGCTCTCCCCCACTGACATTGAGGGACAGCTCATAACCCGGTGCGACACCGAAGGATCCGGTGCTACACTCCTGCCATGCCGACGACACTGCACCGGTTCACCATCACTGAAACCCCCGCCGTCGCCCAGGCCATCGACATCGCTGCGACGACCTGGCCCGAGATCCAGAACGACCGGGCGGCATTGCTACGCCGCATCGTCGAGTTCGGCTCGGACGAGCTGCAGAAGCACCGAGTCGACGCGATCGAGAAGCGGCGGGCACTCATTCGCGCGGGGGCTGGCTCCATGACCGGAGTCTTCCCTCCAAACGCCGCCCAGCTCCTCAAGGAGGAGTGGCCAGAGTGATCGTCCTCGACGCCTGCGTCGTGATCGCTTTTCTCAATCCTGATGACATCCACCACACCGACGCAGTTGAAATATTCGATGCTGCGAATTTCGGCGAGCTGTCGATCAGCTCGATAACGCTCGCCGAAACGCTGGTCTGGCCCTCACAAAGCGGACGAGCCGACGAGGCGTCCTCAATTTTGCGCGGCTTAGGAGTACGCGTCATCTCCGTTGGAGAAGAATCAGCTCTCCCACTCGCGGAACTCCGTTGGAAATCACGTCTCAAGCTCCCCGACTCCCTTGTGCTCTTGACCGCGTTGACGAACCAGGCCACGCTCGCCACCTTTGACACGGCCCTGGCTCACGAGGCCCGCACCCGAGGGCTCGAGGTCATCGGGACATGAAACCGCGGCGTCCGTCCCCTGCAGTCGCGGCAGACGTACGATAAAAGCATCACCGACAGTGAAGTCGGCGATGGGGGCCGAGCCCCTGGAGGGCCTAGGCCTACTAGGGCTCAGGCCTACTAGGGCTCAGGCCCACTAGGGCTCAGGCCCACTAGGTACACGGCGCAGAGAGGCGACGAAGTCCCATGGATCGAGACACAAAGCGGTTCGTCCGCGAAGCGAAGCGCGAGACACGACTGCTGATCGAGCAGTGCTCGTACATCACCCCCGACGGGCCCACAACCGCTGAGGGCAGCGGGGCCGAGACCTTCGACCGCGAGACCGAGGTGATAATCCGGTCGTCGATGGGAGGGAGTGCCAATCTCGGCTTCTTCCTGCCGTACCTCTGGAAGCACAGGCGCTAGCCGCACGGGCTGAAAGTCTCGCTGCAACGCGAGATGGCCCGAACGCCCGGATCCTTGTGCGGTTCCGGTTGTTCGGGCCATCTCGTGAAGCGGGGTCGGCGAGACCTACTTCTTGGGCGTGTGCAGCTTCTGCCCGGGCACGATGAGGTCGGGGTTCGACCGGGTCGCTTTGTTCGCGCCGGCGAGCTTGATCCAGCCGCCCTTGACGTCGAGCTTCTTGGCGATCTTCGCCAGTGAGTCGCCCGACTTCACGGTGTAGACGCGCTTGCTGGCCTTGACCGCCGGGATCGACGGCGTCGCGGGTGCGGCGACAGCGGTTGACGTGCTCGAGCTCGAGCCGCTGGTGCTCGGTGTGGTGGTGGGTGCGGCCTGGGTCGACGGCGCTGCAGGGGCGGCAGGAGCCGCGGGTGCTGCAGTGGCGGCCGGAGCCGGTGCAGCCGCAGCGGAAGAGGTGCCCGAGAGCCCCAGCTTCGCCGAGCAGGCCGGCCAGGCGCCCCAGCCCTGCGAGGCCAGGATGCGCTCGGCGACCTGAATCTGCGTGGCCTTGCTAGCGGCGGCCGGCGAACCGGTTCCGCCGTTGGCAGCCCAGGTGCTCTGCGAGAACTGCAGGCCGCCCGAGTAGCCGTTACCGGTGTTGATAGCCCAGTTTCCGCCCGACTCGCAGGACGCGAGGGCGTCCCAGGTCGAGGTGGAGGCCGCGTTTGCGGGTGCTGCGGCGATCCCGACGCCTCCGGCGGTCAGCGCGATCAGCGCAGCGGTGCCGAGGAGGGTACGGGGACGAGTGATTTTGCTCATTGCGATGAATGCTCCGTGGGAACGCCAAGAGGGATCCCCGAAGGATCCGAGCCCCCGTCCGTCATGGATCGGGGTCGACTGCCCATCCCTGCCGATAGAGGTCAGGTGGCGGCGGCTGCAGGCTGGGCAGCCCGAGTGGCGTAGTGCAGCGCCGTGCATGCTCTCCGAGCCGAGAATCGGCCGGAGTCGTCGTCCGCTCCGGGACGACTCGAGCCAACCTAGGCGTCAAGGTCGCGGGGAGCAAGCCGAGGCGCTGGGAATCCCCTGGGTCGACAGTCTCAGCGAATTCCCACATCCGCAAGGACTAAAGCACGCCGGGAGGCGGTTAGGTTGCGCATGACAACAATCGGAATCATCGGAGCAGGTTTTATCGGCAGCCAGGTCGCGCGAGCGGCGATCACTGCGGGATATGACGTCGTGATCAGCAATTCCCGCGGACCGGAGACCCTCAGCGACCTCGTCGCCGAGCTCGGCCCGAAGGCCACCGCCGCCACCTCAAAGGAGGCCGGTGCAGCTGGCGACTTCGTCGTCGTCACCGTTCCCCTCAAGGCCTACGAGGCCGTTCCCGTCGAGGAGCTGGCCGGAAAAATCGTCATCGACACGAACAACTACTACTTCGAGCGCGACGGTCACATCGCAGCTCTCGACGAGGGCAAAGACACCGTCAGTGAGATGCTGCAGCGCCACCTTCCGACCAGCCGCGTCGCCAAGGGCTTCAACCACATCAAGGCCGACGACATCACGACCGACGGCAAGCCCGCCGGCACGCCCGACCGCCGAGCACTCGCCACGTCGAGCGACTTCGACGACGCGAGCGCCCTGGTCGAGAAGCTCTACGACGAGATCGGCTTCGACACCGTCAACGTCGGCCCGCTGAAAGACAGCTGGCGTGTCGAGCGCGACCAGCCCGCCTACGTGATCGCTCAGACCAAGCAGGAGCTCATCGACAACCTGGCCAAGGCCACCCGCTAACCCCGAGCACCACCAAGGATCCGCGGAATCCCGATCGAGCCACCGTTCACGGCGGCCCGGTCGCGATTCCACTTGGGCGAGTAGCGTCCAGCGAGTCGAAGGCGTTAATCGACGTCTTCATTGGCCGGTGTTGCTTGCATCCCTGCCCGTGAAGCTTTGTGCAACAACATCGGCATCTCTAGAGGGGCACGGGAGCGGAGAAATCCGCACCCGTGCCCCTCTTCATCTCCGGTCTTCGTTCAGGCGACGCCGACTTCACGCGCCGGCAGCGCGAGGAAATCGGTATAAGTGAAATCCGCTTGAGGCGACGAGACAGAATGCGCACCGAGAGGGGCGTCGAGGCTTGCCGGGGCAGTCGTGTCTAGGGAGTGGCGGCGACGTTTGGGGTAGGCCGCAATTCGAATCGGCGTAGCTCCAGGATGAGCGAGATAGAGACTCATAGCGAGACAGCCCGCGCGATTCGGATACCCGCCCTCAATGAGCGGGCGGTGCCGACCGTCGAGACGGCGAATGAAACTCGTGCGTGCGTGCGCCCCCTGTGGCCAAGGGCATGGAGACATGACATCGTTCATCTCGATTCCGGCGGCCTGCACCACCTGAGGGAACATTTACTCGTGGGCTCTGCCGTGAATCAGGGCCCTGGCGCCACCGTGAATTGGCGCCTAGTGAGCATTATTGGGCCACCCTCCGACAACGCCCAAAAAACCCCGGGGAGACTGCGCTTTTTGACTTGCCGCGCTCACCGCAGCTCTGCTGGCGCGGATGTGAGTGCGGGCCTCCTCGCCCGGGCGAGGAGACCCGCGGCCATCCCCGAGAAGAAACCGGATCAGTGGAATCTCCCGAGCCGTGGCCTTCGCCGGTTACCAACCAGCACGCCCATGGTTGCTCCTCGAAGGCGTTCAGGAGCATGACTGCGCATTCTGTCCCTGTCGGTGCTCATCTCTTCGATCTGAAATTCCTTCGGAATCAACACACATGCGGGCAAGGAAACCCGGGCCGGTCTACATTTATCGCCACTCCGGTCGAGTACTCCTCCTGGAGCGGGTTGTACCCCTTTCGGGCAACTCACGACGGGGTGGCACCGGTTCGGGTCCGTGCCACCCCGTCATCACGCTTCGGCACGCGTCAGCTTCGCTTCGCGCAAGGGAGCACTAACAGTCGGCTCACGCGACCGCCCAGATTGTGTCAGACAGCCGCTGTCTCAACCTGGCGACGCCGCACAATGGTCGTGTGGATCCTCTCGAAACGCTCGAACATTTCCGTCTGAACCCTGAGCCCAACAAGGTCGACGCCTTCTACGACAAAGAGCTCGCCTCTGCGCTCCATAAAGCGGGAGCGCGCCTCAGCCGCGATCACCTTGACGAGGTACTGCACCTGGTCGCACGAGACCGGCCCTTCGTGATCCCAGAAATCTTTCGCAAGAAAGACCTACCCGTCGCGCACACGCCGCTCTTAAACGGGTTAGACCGCGAAAATTACCTCGCCTGGACCCCGTATTTTCTTCGCGAAGCCCTTCGTCGTCACCGCGTTGTTGAAGCTAGCTCGATCTACAACGACATCGCCCGCTACACCAGCGTTCCCGGTGCTCTCAAGCGGTTATCCGACATTGTGAGCAGGCACGTGGTCGATGCAGCCCTCTTGGAAGCCATCCAGCTGTCCATCGAACGCCCTGGCCGCCTGCCACAGTGGCCCGAGGGCGGTGTGCACTACCCGATCATGTGTGTCTGGCTTGCGATCGACGGGTCTCCGCGGTCACTGGAGTCGCTGCGCAGTTACCGTGCGATCCTCGCAGCATCCGACAGCGCCGTGGCTGGGCGCGTCTCCGAGATCGTGAATGAGTACGCTGCGAACGACGCGACCCGGACCGTTGCGCACGAATTCACTCTTGGAAAGCGCGAGTAGAAGCGAAATCGCCATCGAAGCCGCTGACCTCGTCGCCGGAGACGATCGGCTAGCGGATGGCGCGATGGGGCTTGCCTGGATTGCCGCCGCGGCAATCCAAAAGAGCAGCCCCCAGCCAGCTTCCGCCGGTCAGTCGCCCGGGTGCAGGCTCGTGTCTGCGGGCCCGGTCCGCCAAGACGTGAAGTGGACGGTGAGGTCATCCCGCGACGGGGCGCAGCACATCGGACCTGCCGTGACCAAAGCGTCGGGGTCGAGGGGTGCGACCCGCACGAGGCGCCAGTGCTCGTCGTCGACCCGGGCACGGATGGTCACTGCGTCTCCGGAGCGGCTGGCGCGAATGGTGACGACGCGACCGTGCCAGCCGGGGACGGGCGCGAGCGACCAATCCGAGACGCCGCGCGTGACCACGGCGCCGAGGTTGTCTTCACCGTCGCTTCGTTCCACGCCCGCTTTGATCCAGGTGCTGTCGTCGACCTTGACGAAGATGCCTGCCTGGTCGAACTGCGCCGAGAAATCGAGACGGAACGACACTTCCATTGCGGTGCCGGGAGCGAACGGCTCCAGGAGGGCGTGCTCGGTGTCGTGCACGAAGCCGTACGAAGTGATGCGCCAGGCGTCGCTCTCTTCGATAGCGGTGACGTGCATCCCGTCGTCCGCGACGACGACGCGTGCGGGCGAGTTCGTCCAGGTGCCGGAGTTCCAGTCGATGTCGGTCATGACGTCAACGTAGCGGCTGTCTCGGTAGCGGACAGGGCGACAGCGGTTCACGCGTGTGCCACTTCCGGTTCACGAGCCTCGGCCACGCTTTCGCTGCGTGTCGCCGCACCGGGTGACCGCGCTTCGAATGGAGAGAAAGCCATGCGCCCCTTCCCGATCGCTGTTCCACGACGTCGAGCCCGAACGATGCTGGGCGTCCTGGCAGTGGCGTGCACCGCGTCCTTGATCGCTCCCGTGGGAGCCTCCGCGGCGACACCGCGGACCGCGCCGCGGCCAGGCGCCTATGGGTACTTCGTCGACACCTACAAGACCAACACCCCTGCCGCCACCACACCGGAGACGAATGCTGCGATCGGGGTGCTGTCGCCGTTCGGGAACCTGTGGCGTCCGGGGCCCACATGGGACAGCGGGGTCGCTGTCGACGCCGCCGGGCAACGGATCCTTGACTCGAACATCGCGCAGGCAGCAAAGATCACGCAGACCCGCACGGATGCGCAGGGGCGCGAGGCGTACCTCATCGACCGACGCAACCAGAGCTACTCGGCCATCGCCGGTTTCGGTGACCTGTCTGGCGCCGTGACGACCGCGACGAACGCGGGCACCACGATACCCGACGATATCCCGGCGGACGCAACGACCAAGCAGTACGTCGACGAGGGCAATGCCAACGGCTCGTGGGCTGACGTCGACTCGGAGCTCGGTGACGTCGTGCAGCTGGTGAACACACTGCGGGGTGACTACTCCTCTGCGAGCAACGCGAAGAAGTACTACCAGTACCCGCGGCCGTATCGGCAGAGCTCCGATGTAAAGGTCCTCTGCCAGCTCGTGCCCGAAGAATCCCCGACACCCGCCACCGACGGAGGGTTCCCCAGCGGGCACACCAACGCCGGCTACCTGGCGACGCTGGCCTTCGCGTACGCGTACCCGCAGAAGTACACCGAGCTCCTTACCAACGGCTCGGAGATCGGCAACAGTCGTATCGTCGCAGGGATGCACTCGCCGCTGGACGTCATGGGAGGGCGGGTCCTTTCGACCGCGCTGGCTGCGGCGATCCTGAACGACCCGGCCAACACGGATCTCGAGCAGCAGGCACACCAGCAGGCGGAGAAGGTGCTCGCCGCCGCCACTCCGACCGCGGTCGATAAGTACTCCGACTACGCAGCGGACAAGGCGGACTACCGCAAGCGTTTGACGTACGGGTTCACGCAGTCCGGCAAGAAGACGATCCCCGCCACGGTGCCGAAGGGCGCCGAGGCGCTGCTGCGCACCCGCCTGCCGTACCTCAGCGACAAGCAGATTCGGGAAGTGCTCCGAACGACCGCACTGCCGTCGGGCTACCCGCTCCTCGACGACGCGGAAGGGTGGGGACGACTCGACCTCTTCTCGGCCGCTTCCGGCTACGGAGCCTTCGACGGCGCGGTAACGGTCTCGATGGACGCCGCCGAGAAGGGCCTGAACGCCGCCGACACCTGGCGCAACAACATCGGCGGAACCGGGTCGCTCACCAAGCGGGGCACCGGCACCCTCGCCCTCGCCGGCACGAACCGCTACACCGGTAGCACCACCGTCCGCGGTGGAACCTTGGCTGCGGACGCCGCTGACTCGCTCGGCAAAGGTTCTGTGACGACCGTCTCCGGCACGCTCGCAGACGCCAGCACGAAGACGATTCACATCGGCGGCAACCTCACGCAGCGCTCGGACGCCACACTCTCGCTGGGCGTCGACGGGCCGAAGCCAGCCCTGCGCGTCGCCGGGACCGCCTCGCTCGGGGGGAAGCTGGTGGTGCATATGACCAAGGGCAAGGCCGTAGCGAACGACATCGTCTTGATCGCGGCCGACCGGATCGCGAAGGGAACGAGCTTCCGCACGGTCCGCGTCACCGGCCTGCCCGCCGGGTACAAGCCCGTGCTGGAACGCCACGGCAAGGTACTTCACCTGGTCAACGCCAACGCGAAGAAACACGGTCACGGCCACCGAGCCTGAAGCGGAAGGGGTCGCGCGCCCCTGATCGAGAGAACCGCGCGCCTACGCGCGGAACCATTCGACGTGGGAGAGAAAGAGATCTGTCGGATGATGGGTCAATGAATCGGACTGATCGTCTGTACGGCATCGTGGAGGAGTTGCGGGCGTTCTCACCGCGGCCGCGAAGTGCGCGTCGCCTTGCGGAACGGTTCGAGGTATCGGTCCGCACTATTGAGCGAGACCTCTCCGCGCTGCAGCAATCGGGTCTTCCGATCTGGGCGGAACCTGGCCGGACTGGTGGGTTCGTCATCGACGCGTCAGCGACGCTCGGCCCCGCCGGGTTCACGTTGGATGAGGCCCTTGCGGTGATGGTCGGGCTCGCGACGCTCGGTCACAGTCCGTTTCGGCAAGCTGCCCACACTGCTGCCCGAAAAATGCTGGCGGTCATGCCGAAAGAGGACGCGTCACGTGCCAGAAGACTCGCTTCACGGGTGCATTTCCTGGAGAGCGAGAACGACGCGGTTGTACCGGCTGAGTTTGCGGCGGCCCTTCGCAGCGACCGTGTTGTGAAGCTTCGATACCAGGCCGCCAGCGGTGCGGATTCCACCCGAAGCGTTGAACCGTTGGGGGCGATCGAAAAGGACGGGCAGTGGTACTTGATTGCCTGGTGCCGACTTCGCGAGGGCGTGCGAGCGTTTCGGGGAGACCGGATGCTCTTGATCGAGGTGACCGACGAGCGGCCCCCGCGGCGCACCCTTCGATCCGAGGACCTTTCGATAGCTTACGGACGGCTACGGCCCGTCATGGACGACTGATCCGAGGCGCAAGACGTTCGGAAACACCGACAGGACGGTGTCGCGAAGACCGGTGAAGCTGAAGCCTTCACCTCATCAACACCTCTGAAGGAACCTATGCCGTTCGCATCCATCCGCATCATCACCGACAACCTCGACGACCTCGTTGCTTTCTACGAGCAGGTCACCGGCCAACGGGCGGAGCGTCCCGCACCAGTGTTCGCGCAGTTCAGCGGCCCGGCTGCGAACCTCGCGATTGCCGGTGCCGCCACCGTCGCGATGCTCGACGGAGCACTGACCCCTGCGACGAACCGATCCGTGTTCATCGAGTTCGAAGTTGCGGACGTCGACGTCGACTTCGCCGCCCTCCAGCTCAAGGCCGAGGACGTAGTCCTTGAACCGACAACGATGCCGTGGGGCAACCGCTCCGCGCTGGTTCGCGACCCCGACGGAAACGTCGTCAACCTGTTCAGCAAGCCCGTCGGGCAGTGAGGGGCGCCCGGTAGCCGATCGGCTACCGGTCAACGTGGACGAGGTGGTGGTGCTCTGGTGGTGACTCATCGACCCGGCGGCGGCGGTCGACGGCGGGCTAACACGTGATTGGGTTCGAGGCCCTGCTCTTCGGCGAGGAGCCCCGCGCCGCGGTGGTCATGGGCCGGCATCTTTCGTGGTGTCTCAGACTCGTTGCCGCGCCCGGTAGCACCGCTCGGTCAACCCCAGGTCAAGTGCTGTTCACCCGCTGCCGCTAACTCTGCTTGTCGGATCGCCGCCCGAGAGTCCCGATATCGGAGTACCCATGAACACTCGCACCGTACTGACCTGCGTTGCCGTCACTGCCCTCGCCTCGCTGATGCTCGCGGTACCGGCACACGCCGACGAGGCCCCCTTCTACAGCAGCAAGCAGCCCTACATCGCCCCCAGCCAGTCGGACATCGACGCCTACTCGCCTGCACCGACAGGCTACGCACCCGTCGCTACGGAGTCCGTCGCCCGACACGGATCTCGGGGGCTCTCCGCATACAAGTACGACGCGCTGCTGCACCGTCTCGCTGTGACCGCGCAAGCCGAGAACGGGTTCCTGACGCCGGAGATCGGGAGAAAGTTCTCCGCGAACCTGGATGCCATCACAGCGGCGAACGTCGCGAACGGCTACGGCATGCTCACCGGTCAGGGCGCTGCCCAGCACCGAGGCATCGGAGCGCGAGCCGCGCAGCGCAACGCGCCGCTGTTCGCAGATGCGGCGAAGTCGGGCGGGCGTGTTGTCGCCGAGACATCGGTCGAGCCTCGCGCCACGGAGTCAGGCGAAAACTTCTTGAAGGGATTCGGGATCGCGGGTGTCAAGCTCGAACCGCGCCCTGATCTGCTCTACTTCCACGAGGTCGAGAACCCGGACGGCACCGACAAGGCCGAGGGGTCACCCGAGCGCGAGCGCGCCCAGGCGTACGAGGACTACATCGCCGATCAGACCGGCGACGGCGGCACGATCGCAGCGGCCTTGCAGTACATCGAGGCAAGGCCGCGATCGGTCGAGGCGGCGGACGACTTGCTCTCCGGCATCTTCACGCCCCAGTTCATCGCCGCGATCGGCACGGACAAGGCACACATCTGGTACAACACCGCCGACGGTACCAAGGGCGGCGAGGTGACGTGCGCGCCCGGCGCCGACACGAAGGCCGATCCCGATGCCTGCGGTGATCCGAAGAAGTCCATCAAGAGCACCGTCGATGCGGCGATGGCGTTGTACAACCTCGACATCATCGCGGCCGACATGCACGAGGAGAACGTCGCTCCCCACGAGTTCGACTTCACGCAGTACTTCGCAGGGCGGCCGGCCGATGCCGAGTGGTTCGCCTACTTGCTCGACGCCGAGGACTTCTATGAGAAGGGCCCGAGCCTTGCCGGGCATGACGAGACGTACTCGGTCGCCAAGCCCCTGCTCGACGACTTCTTCGCGACGATCGACGCCCGCGTCGCTGGCGGCGACGTGGTCGCGACCTTCCGCTTCGCGCACGCCGAGACGATCATCCCGTTCGCTGCGCTGCTGCGTCTTCCAGGATCCACCGTTGCCGCGCCCGACAACGCTGCTCCGGCATCGGACACCGACGTGTTCGAGTACGCCACCAACCCGTGGCGAGGCTCCCAGGTGACGCCGATGGCTGCGAACGTGCAGTGGGACGTCGTGTCGCGAGCGGGCATCGACCCCGCCACCGGAGCGGCCTACACGCCGCTCGTCCGCATGCTCTACAACGAGCGAGAGATCGCGTTCGCCGCCGGATGCCGTGCGGTCGCCGCAGGGTCGAACTGGGTCAAGGAGACCGAGCTAAAGCACTGCCTCACCGGCACGGCGATGACCGAGAGCCCGCTGATTGCTGCAGCCACGCCAGGACCGACCGCGACGCCATCCCCGACCCCGACCGTGACACCAGCGACTCAGGGCGCCGGCACACCGACGACCCCGGCAACTAGCATGCTGGCCGCGACCGGAGCGCAGTCGCCGTTTGGACCGGCATTGCTCGCGACACTGCTCCTCCTTGCCGGTACCGGAACTCTGGTGCTGCGTCGCCGGCGTCGTCACACCGAGTGACCCCGATGCGGAGGAGCGGCCTCTCGATGCCGCCCCTCCGCCTCTTCGCGCTGGCCTGATACAGCCATCGGCCAACCGACCAACAACGATAAAAAACGGCGGTGGATAGGGAATTCTCTAGAGAACAGCGTTCGTCCTGAGGGGTGAGCAGATCGCCACGACGACGGCGACAGCGAACACGAGGGTCACCGCGAGCAGCGCGACGCCATCCCCAGCGACGGTCATCAGAGCGCCGCCACTCACTGCTCCCGCAGCCGCAAGAGTTCTGTTCGCGCTACGCATCGTGCCGTTCATCCGGCCGAGAAGCGCATCGGGTGTGACGGTCTGACGGAGGCTCATTTCGTTCGCGTTCTCACAGCCCGCAGCAGCGCCGTGCACAGCGAACGCGACAAACAAGGCCACGACAGTCGCCAGCGATGCTGCGACGCCGAGGGTAACGGTCGTGAGCGTTATGGCCGCCCACGCGATCGGGTACGCGGCTCGAGCGGCGATGATCGTCCGGCCTGCACCGAAGCGGGCTCCGAGGCGCGGCGCCGCCGTGGCGCCGAGGAGCATCGCGACGCCGCTGACGGCGAGGATGCCCCCGTACACGGCCGCTGGGAGCGCGAGAGTGCGGAGCGCGAGTGTCGCGAAGATCGTCATTCCGGCGGCATTGGCGAAGAACCAAAAATGTGTCGACAGCGCCAGTGGTGCGAGCACCGCATGACCGTACGTCCACCGCAGACCATCAGCGATATCGCTCCGCAGCCGCGCACCCGCCACACGTGCTGCCTTCTGCTCAACAACGTGGACCCGGGCAAGAAGGACAGCGTCAACGAAGTAGCTCACCGCGTCGAACGCTATAGCCACTGGAGCAGTCACCACGCCGACCAGGACACCTCCGAGAGCTGGGCCCACCGTCTGCGCTGCCGCATCACTCTGATCCACCCGCGCATTGGCTGCCAGGAGGAGCGAGCGGGGCACGATCCGAGGAAGGAGGGACTGCGTCGCGGCAAAACCCACAACGGACAAGATGCCGAAGACGAACAACACCGCCGCCGTCACCCAAAGGTTCAAGAGCCCGGTCAACCAAAGCACCGGAATCGCGCCCAGACACACGCCACGACCGACACTCGCCCAAATCAGCAGTGGCTTTCGTCGGAATCGATCGACGTAGGCGCCGACGATCAGACCGAACAATGCATACGGCAGGAACTGGGCAGCGTTCACCAACCCCACCTCGAACGGGCTAGCGTGCAGCACCGTCACCACGAGAACCGGCACGGCCACCGCGCTCACCGCCGATCCGAACGACGAGACGGTCGCGGCAGACCAGTACGGGCGGAACCCGGGCACTCGACTCAGCGTGATCTCGTCGTCGCCCATGCGCCAACGCTGGCAAACCGCGACGCTGCGAGCAAGACAGGTCGCACCCGGCCTCCTTGTCTCGGTAGCCGATCGGCTATTAAGACGATTTACGAGCCCTTGGGATCGAGTACGGCGACGATGGGCCGGTGGTCAGAACCCTTGGCTGCCTGACTGTCGAGCACCGCAAAGGCGACGGGCTCCCAGTCAGCCCCGACGAAGGTGTGGTCGATGGCTGCACCGAGAGAAGCAGGCAGCGCTGCCGGCCAGGTTCCCGTTGACTGGATCCCCAGGGAGGACGCGGCGTCCTGACAGTGGCCGAGCCGGTCTCCGTCTAGATTCGCGACGGTGGCGTTGAAGTCACCGACGGCAACGATGTTGCGCCGGTCGGTGCACTCTTGTTTCACCCAAGCAAGGTGATCCTGCCAGGCGCTCGAATCGAGCAGTGATGGTCGCTGCAGATGCGCCACCAACATGGCCGGGGCAGCGGGATCATCGGACGTCGCGACAAACCCCGCCCAAGCGGGCGTCCTTTCCTTATCAACGACGGAGTAGCTGCCTAAGCGGCTGGAGATCAGCAACGTTGCCGAAGAGGAATCGGTCCCGACGATCTGCATGTTGTGCCGCTGAGCGAGCTCGGCCAGCGTCCCCTCCGCGATGCCGGTGAAGTACTCGGGCAGGGCGACCACGTTAGCCTGCTCCGAGTCCATGAGCTCGCCCAGATGTTGCGCCGTCACGTCTTGCTGGTTCGTATTCCACGACAGGATTCGAAGCTGACCTGCCTTCGTGGAAGCACTCGCTGCTGTTGTAGCCGGCGCCTGCCTGTCGGCAGTCGAACCGATGCCGAGTCCGGCGCTGACCATCAGCACGATAAGCCCCGCGGCCGTGACGATCCGGAGGTGAGCTCTGGCCACGAGGACGACCACCGCGGCCGAGACGAGGGCGACCCCGAAAAACGCAAGCTGCGGGAACGCGGCTATGACGAACAGCAACGGGACCGTGGACCCGGTCCGCGACGCCACCAGAACGGCACCCGTGACTACGGCAGCAACAGCCACCACTACCCACGCCAGCACCCGCCGCACACTGCCCCCGTCGTCACCGAGAGCATGGCACACAGCAGACATCTCAAAAAAGGGGCACCAGCCCGACTGGCGAGGGGCATGAGAATCGATCGCGACATCACACCCTTGGCATCGCCCGGCTGAGCACTGATCGTCTGATCGGGTGGACGTGGCTCTCCGTCGCAGCGGTCTGGTTCTTCACAATCGTGCAAGCTGTCGTCGCGATACAACTCGTCGAACATCACATCGTCCCCCCGTTCTTGATCAACGGCACGGTCCACCTAAGCCACTTATGACCACCCGCACGCGTCGCGCACTTGCGTCCGGTTCGAACGATCGTGTGCGTCGAGCCCATCCCCGTAGCTGCGCGAGTGGAGACGTCTCGGTAGGTCGGGTCAGTACGGAATGAATGTCGGTCGGGGATCGGCCACCGGGCGCTAAACACGCTTCCGCGCGGGCTCGCCGGCACCATCCCGGCGTGCTCGCCACTAGGCCCCATCTGATTTTGTTTGGAACAGCGGTGGTTTGCGGATTGCGATTTACGAGCAATCCGCAGAGTCTGGGGCGATGACCGATCTGCTTAACAGCCTGCTGTCAACCCTGGATGAGCAGCGCCGTCGTGTCCTGCAGACACTCGATGGACTACCCGACGAAGCAATGACAGGATCCATGGTTCCCTCGGGTTGGGCACCACTTGGTGTGATCCGTCATCTGACCATCGACGTCGAACAATTCTGGTTCCAGGGGGTCGTCGCCGGTGAAGCACTCGACCTGCCCACTGACGACGATGTGTGGCACCCGACGCCGTGGCCCGCCCGACAACTCGTCGTCAACGAGTACCAAGTAGCGGCCGCACGCTCCGATGACATCATCCGTGCCACGCCGCTCGACACACTCCCCCCGACGCAAGCACTTTCCGCCTACCCATGGGCCCCCAGGCGGAGCGTGTTGGCGACGGTACTGCACGTCATCACGGAGACGGCCGCGCATGCCGGCCACCTCGACATTGCACGCGAGCTCATCGATGGCCGTCAAAACCTCGTCCTCACGGAGTTCACGTGGCCTGACACCCAAGGGCTGGATCGGAGCTAACTAGGCGCAGTACCCCGGTGGCGCCGGCTCTCACCTAGTCGGGATTCGGATTCTGATCGTCGTGCAGGTAACCATCGCGATGGTTGCCCTGTTCCTCCGCCAAGCCGTTGACGACGTCTCACCAGGCGGTCGGCTACCGGGCGAGGTCTGCAGGACTGTGTTGCGCCGACGGTTCAGCCGATGCTTGCTCATAGCCCGGCAGAGCCCACGCACCACCTCGATCCGTCGTGGCTCGTGCCGCAATGCGTTCGGGGATGCGGAGGGCGCAGGCCACGGAGAACGCCGCCTGGAGCGCAGCGACAGCGATTCTCCGTCGCGGGAACCCGAACGCCAGCAGACGAGGTTTTACGGCAGCCTGGATCTCGTCGACGAAGGGGCGAAGCGTCGAGTCGTACCGACCGAGGGCCGCTTCCAAGTCATCGGGTGTGGCGTTAATCTCACCCGCGAGGACGTACGCCCCGACGAGCCCACCGGAGATGCCCATACCGCTATAGGGCGAGGCGCAGTGCGCAGCATCCCCGAGCAGTACAACGCGACCCTTCGACCAGGTGCCGGTGCGGACCTGCAACACCTCCTGCGAGTAAAAAAATGGCGCCTCTTTCATACCGTCGATGAACCGCTGCGTCTGCCAACCGGCATTCCGGAAGCGGTCGCCCCAGAACCGCTGTTGGTCCTCGATCGGCGCGCGGTGGATCGCGGAGGCCTCAGTCGATGAGTCGCGGACGATGAAATACGCCTGCGTCTCGGCCGCGTTGTGGCTGCGCCGCATGATCTGCCGGCCACCCGACGCGGCGTAGGTCTCTCTCATGTCGCTGTCGGAAGCGACTCGGGGCACGAACCAGTACGCCATGTGCAGACCGGTCCGCCAATAAACGTCCGCTCCCTCAGGGAGGATGGCCCGTCGGATCCTGGATCCTTGACCGTCAGCTCCCACGAGCAAATCAAAGGTCTCCTCGGAGCCATCGGAGAAATGGGCGGTGACTTTGTCCTGTTTCTGGTCGAACGCGTCGACCGTCAGCCCGAACCGGTACTCGACGTCCTCTCGCGTAGCGTCGTAGAGGATACGGACGAGGTCGCCGCGCATGATCTCGAACTCGGAAGTGAGCGTCTGCTTGCCCTGACCCGACGTGTTCGCCATGATCGCCCCGAGCCGTCGTCCCGACCTGCTCACGAACGCGACCCCCGGCTCGGCCACCAGGTGAGCCTTGACCTCTTCGAGCAGGCCCATGGCGGTGATCGACTCAATGCCCTGCCCTCGCAGGTCGACCTGCGCACCCGTCGCCCGAAGCGCCGGGAACCGCTCCGCCACCGTGACCCGGTGACCAGCTCGCGCCAACCAGAACGCCAGCGCAGGACCGGCGACTCCGCCGCCTGCGATGAGTACCTTCAACGACTTCTTCTTTTCCGCGACCATGACGCTGCTTCCATTTCTCTATCAGTGATAGTTACCGTTCTCGGAGTGTGCGCCTATCGGTGATAGATTGTCAAGCATGGCGAAGATCGATCGAGCTGCAGTGGTTTGGGAAGCGTTGGAGCTGCTCGATGAAGTGGGTCTGGATGGGGTCAGTACCCGTGCCGTTGCTCGGCGACTCGGGGTGGAGCAGCCGTCCCTGTACTGGCACTTCAAGAACAAGCAGGAGCTCCTGGCAGCCATGGCGGCGGCGGCGCTGCAGCGGCACGACGAGCTTCCGTTGCCGCAGGTGGGCGACGACTGGAAGTCGTGGTTCCTGGAGAACTACCGGAGTTTCCGCGGCGCCCTCCTGGCACATCGCGACGGGGCACGCCTCCATGCCGGCTCCGTCCCTGATGGCGCTTCCAGGGAACGGCTTTTACAGAAGTTCGCGTTCCTCATCGAGGCTGGCGTGGCCGAGCAGGATGCAATCACGGGGATGCTCGCTGCAAGCAGGTTCACCGTTGGCAGCGCCCTTGAGCAACAGGCGGACCCTGACGCGGACGAGGCCTCACCAGAAGTGGTCGAGCAGCCCGTTGCCCCAACACACGAACAAGCCTTTGAGGCGGGCCTCCTAATGCTGCTCACCGGTCTCGAAGGCTTTCCCGCTACCGCTACAACTAAACGACTCTGACGCACCTCAGCTCACCGGGAACACCGGCACCACTCGCCACTTGTAGTTCAGTGTCTCGATGGCCGATCCCCATTCAGGACGGCAACCGTGATGCTACGGGCTCTGCCACGCTGAGTATGTGATCGCGATCCTTTCCGCCCCAAGCAATCTCGGGCTTCGCCCGCCCGAGCCCGGCAGCACACCAGGCGCCTCTAAGGCACCCGAGGCACTTCGTGAGGCCGGGCTGATGGCGGAGCTGACAGGGGCAGGCGCGCTAGACGCCGGCGTCGTGCTCGCCGGCCGCTACGTCGACGACGACCTGACCCGACCCTCCGGCGTCGTCCGCAACCAGGAGGCGATGATCGACCACTCTCGTCGCCTCGCGAGACGCATCACCGCCCTGCTCGACACAGGCGACATCCCTCTCGTCCTCGGCGGGGACTGCAGCGTCCTTCTCGGCATCGGCCTGGCGACGTCTCCGCGAGACGGCATCGGTCTCGTCCACCTCGACGGTCACACCGACTTCCGTCACCCCGGTAACAGCCACGAATGCGCCAGCGTCGCCGGTGAGGACCTCGCGGCTGCGGTCGGACTGCACTGGTCCGCGATCGCCGACATCGACAACGCCGGTCCGTACTTCGACCCTCAGCACACCGTGCACGTCGGCCACCGTCAAGACGACGAGGAGGCAGCAGAGGCCGCCCGCCTCCTCGGCCTCGTGGTCTCAGCCAAGGAGGCGCAGGCCAGGACACCAGGACAGCTTGCTTCAGATGTCCGCGCAGTCGCCGGCACCCGCTACTGGCTGCAGGTCGATGTCGACATTCTGGACCCGAGCGTGATGCCGGCGGTCGACAGCCCCGATCCCGGCGGCCTCACCGCGGCAGAATTGACAGCCCTTTTGCATCACCTTGCACCTCACGCGATCGGGATCTCGATCACTGTCTTCGACCCCGATCTCGACCCGGCCGGCGACTACGCCAGGACTTTGACCGACATCCTCACTACCGGTCTCGACCAGCTCACCCGGAACGCTTGACCGAGTCCGCCGGACGATCGCTAAATGGGATGGTTCGGCTTCGTCGTACCCTCGGCGTCATGGAGAACTTCGTGCGGTACCAAAGCGCCGTGCCTAACCGGCACGGTCGCTACCCTGGGGTGTTCGCACTTGCCAATGGGCTGCGTGACCACGCCATATTGACCGCAGAGGACGCGGAGTGGCACCAGGAAGCGAATCTTCGCGCAACCACGGAGTACATCGATCCGTCGAGCGTTGACCCTGACTGCTACGACCAGAGCCGCAACCCCGGGGCACGGGCTTGGTTCTCCGTCGATGCCGTCGATGCCCTCGCCATGACCATCCCGTACCTCGACCTCCTGGACCGGTACGACGTCCCCTGGGTGCAGCTCATCTCGCGGACCCCTGGCCGGATCATTTATAGCGATGCCGTTCAGGTCGTGGCAGTGCCTCATTCGTACTGTGACGACTGGCCCTTCCCAACGCCTCGATATCTAATCCCAACGGAAACAGCGAGCCGAGTGCCATCAGCTATGCGACCCGTCTCGCCGCGTGGATCGGTACAGTCAGAACATGGGCGTGCGTGATTCAGCTACCGCCGTGATCCGGTCAGCAACCATCGAAGACGCGGCAAGCATTGCCCGCGTGCACGCTACCTCCTGGCGTGAAACCTATGGGCGGTTGGTAGACGACCCAGATACCAGCCCGTGGTTCGACGTCGGCAGGCGCGTCAGCATGTGGTCCTCGAACCTTGAGGACCAGACCCTCAGGACTGCGGTAGCCGTGACAGGAGCCGGTGTGATCGGCTTCGCCGCGGTCCGGACCACCATGAAAGAACCGGATGCCGTCCGGCCAGAGGAGCTGAGCATGCTCTACGTGCTCGAGTGCGCGCACGGAAGTGGCACAGGACAAGCGTTACTGGATGCTGTGCTTGGTCAACGTCCGGCGTCGCTGTGGGTCGCGGCTGCCAACCCGCGCGCCCACTCGTTCTACCGACGAAACGGCTTCGCTGCCGACGGTGCTACCTCGAGCTTCGGCCCGATCGGAACGACGGTCCGACTGATCCGCTGAAAGATGGCCTGTCGGACAGAATCTGGACGGTCCTGGAGGCCGATTGTTAGTGCGCCGTATTGCATGACGCGGAGGTGCAACACGGCGGGGGGTTCGCGACACTTCTGGGTATGGGAGTAAAAAGCACGGACGATTCGCTGTGGCAGCGGAGTCTCAACGGTGACAGCGACGCCTTCGGGTCGCTGTTCATCGAACATCGTGACCGTGTCTACCGCCACGCCTACCGATTGACGAGTGCCGTTCAAGATGCGGAAGATGTCACCGCGACGGCGTTCCTTGAGCTTTGGCGTCGCCGGGAGTCGGTCCGAACCGTCAATGGGTCGGTCCTCGCCTGGCTTCTCGTGACGGCGACGAACACCGCTCGTAACGTCACCCGGAAAACCGCGCGGCATGACCAGCTCCTTCGCACGCTCCCGCGAACTGAACCAGCGCCGGGTGCCGATCGTCAGCACGAAGACGCCAGCCTCGTCGCCTCACTGGATCCGGCCTTGCTCGCGGAAATGCGCAACCTGCCTCCCCAGGACCTCACGCTGCTCACACTCGTGACGTACGAGGGACTGACCGTGGCCGCGGCAGCAAGAGAGCTCGGGCTCACTGAGACCGGTGCCCGAACGCGGCTGCATCGCGCGCGCGTCCGCCTCAGACGCCATCCGAGCCTGAACCCCACACTCACCGCTGCTGCCGCCAGCAACATCGAAGGGACTACCCCTTGACTCCCACGCTCGACCCAGTTTTCGCCGATGCGGTGGAAGCTGCCCTCCGCAACGAAGTGGATGCGGCCCGCGGGGCGCCTCGCCCGTGGTGGCGACGGCATCGCAAGCTCGCGATCGCACTTCCCCTTGCCGCTCTAGCTCTCGGCGGGGCATCCGCGGCCACAGCTGCAGTCCTCGGCGCACCGGGGAGTGTCGTCATCACGACGCACGGCACACCGATCATCGAAACGCATGCGGGGTCAGCAACGGTCACCCTCGACGCCTTACCCCGAGGGGCTTCAACAGTGGAGGTGGAGATTGGTTGCCTCAGCCGAGGCACAGTCACCGTAGTAGGGCTGACGACCATCACCTGCGACCAATCGCTCGTTGATGCTGCCCGCACGCACGGGGCTACCGAAGGCGGCAACATGGCGGCCGACCGAACGCACCTCGACGTGATTGCCACACCGGGCACACAGTGGGAGATCAGGATCGCCGCCACCGACGAGAACACGGTCCCGTGGGCGACGAACTCCCATGGCAAGACCTACGGCCTCCCCAACGAGCACGGCAGGCCAGACCTCATCGCCACAACCGGCACCGACCCACAAGGTAATGCGATCACCGGCTACACGCGTCGCGCAGACACACCGCAAGCCGCCCCCTCGCCATCCGCGGGAGCTCAGTCACCCTCGTCAACGACACAGGACATTCCCCTGTACGCCGTCGACGGGACCACACGGATCGGAACAGCCCACACAGCCGGGCAGAGCTAGCACGCGATAGCCGATCCTTCGCCCAATGACGAGTCTGCTCACTCAACTGGTTCGTCTTTTGGTAGCACCAGTCATTTGACGAGGTCTTCCCAGACAAACGTGGTCGTCTGACCTGTCTCCCAATCACGGCGGATGATCGCGTAGGCGACTGCTGCAAGCGGCTCCGCCCCTTCCACCGGCCACCCCTCGCGGTAGTGTGCCTCCTTCACCCAGCCTTCCCGAAGGAAAGTCTTCCGCATTGGAACATTGTCCTCACGCGTTTGACCCTCAAACCTGCGCACCTCCGGCATCGTAGAGAAGACATAATCTGCAGCGGCCCGAAGCGTCATAGCCGCAAGGCCTCGACCGCGGAAGGCCCCGTCCAAACGCAAGTCGAAGATCGGAACGGGCTCGGTGAGGTCTTCGAGGCGGAGGAATCCAATCCGGCCGAGCTCTGCGTGGTCGACCCAGAACGAGTCGTTGTCCTCGTCACGGTACTTCCCATCAGCGATCGCCTTCTCAACGGCCTCCCGCGTCAAGCGGGACAGAACATGAAAGGGGAACTCATTACTCGTCATGAAATTTACGAGCGCCTCACGGTCGGTGACGAACGGATCGAGGCGAGTAAGAGCAATAGACATGTCTTCACCGTAAAGGCCGCGCCCGCAGCCCGCAGTTCGTGCCAACACTCCCTGACAACCCGGTGCCGAGTCCGCTGACACGGGCGTCCGCTCCTAACGCATCCGGCACTTGCGGGCTACTTGAGAGGAACGGCAGTGACGTGACCTCCAGCGGATCCTCGAAAGCGACGCCGACGGCGGTCGGCGAAGACGATTACAGCAGCGACTAAAGCGGCCAGGACGGCTCCCACCGTGTTCATGAACCAGTCGTTCGTGTCGCACGCCCTCCCCAGGTTAGGCAGCAGCGACTGGATCAGCTCTAGTACCGCGGAGAAAGCCGACGCTGCCAACACAACCCTCGCGGGTCGCTTAATCAGGACTGCTAAGAAAAGAGTGGATGGAAATAAGAGTGCGACGTTGGCGAGAGTATCGATTCCCTGGAAGGGGATCGATAACTGAACCGTGCAGAAGGTCCCGTTACCACCGTCTCCAGACGGCGTCATCGTCAGGACCAAGACCCCCGCAAGACTGATTACCGAAAGCGCCACGAGAGCCCGCCGTGCCTGGAGGCGATGGCCAAGCCAACCAACAACTGACAGGAGGGCCAGAGCGACCCAGAAAAGCACACGAACCGCTGACGCATGGTTGACGAGAAATGTGGTTATCACTGAAGAATCTTCGCATCGTCGAGCCTCCCCAAAGCGGCACCCAGCAAGTGACTCCCTCCCATAAGCGAGGGGCTGCCGGACAACTTTTTACTCCGTATCCACACCGCGATTGACCAGAGCTCGGTGAGCAAAATCGTCGTTTCCCGTCCGATGCGCTCGCTTTGATGTTTGTGCGCCGCACCGCGCGTCGCAGGAAGCGGTGAATGAGTTCGAGCCGATCTGTCAACTCGCGATTAGAGCGATGACCAGCGACACAAATACAAGACATGACGTCAACACGGTTGCAACGATCGTCGTCGAACGTGACCGGTCCCGCGCACGCGTGCGCCGCCACGCTGTCACCGTGCACGCCACTGCAACCACGGCCAACGGTACGACGACATAGAAGCCACCGATCCGGGCGATCTCCCTGAACAGGTGCCCGTGACCGGCCGCCCCCTGGCTGGCGGCATAGATGAGCCCGCTGCCCAGCAGCGCGGCCACCCCCAGCACCGCGCCGATCAATGCTGCCGTAAGCCCCGTCGCGGCGACGACGATGCCTGATACTGCCCATGCAGAGCCGCGGCGTCGAGTCGACAAAGCCGACTGCTCACCCCATGCCGGGACCCGGCTCTCGCTCCCCCACGCCTGCATGACGCAACACTGCCATACCTCGAGCTCCCGACGGATTGGTTCCTGTCAGGGCCACCCGACGCCGAGCTTTAGCGGTGCAGGGGATGCCAATGTAAGGAGCGAGTATCCCCGGCGGGTGTGGCTGGGTTACTTGCGCACTCGCGCTCGCGGAGACGAGCCAGACCCACGATAGCGACGCGTGTTTCCCGCCAGTTCGTTATCAAATAAGGCGGTTTTACTGAGAAAGCTCGCGATCCAAGCGATCGAGGAGCGCTTCGAGAGAGACTTCGAATTCTTCGTCACTCCGGTCTTGACTCAACAGCACACGGAGGCGCTGGACTTCTGGTGCGACGTCGAGTGAGACATTCCCGTCGCCTTCCGGGATCGCAGCACCTCCCTCATCCAAGGGCTCTTCCGCGGGCCCAGCCTCAGCTCCTTTGACTACAGACTGCAGAAGGAGCTGGCCGAGGAGAAAGCTGCTGAACGCCCGATAGGCATCGACGGCTTGGGCGTCGGTGAAGCCGTTTTCGATCAAGGCCGAGAGAAACGTGTTGACCACTTTCACGCTCCGGAGGGGCGGCCGGAGCCACGGTGCCGCTGGGTGACGGGTTGCAACGAGTGGGAACGCCTTGGGATGCTCCGTCGCGATGCGACGCACCGCGTGAGCAACTGTTTGAAGGAACGCCTGCCAATGATCTCCCTCAGCCTCGTCGAGCTGAGACGTGAGGTCGCTCATCAGCGAGGCGACGATCCCTTCAAGCAGATCTTCCTTGCCATGAACGTACCGGTAGAGGGACATCGCTTCGACGCCGAGCTCCTGCGCGAGAGACCGCATCGATAACCCCTGCACACCCAGACGGTCAACCTGCCCGAGTGCGGTATCGACGATCAGGTCGCGACTGAGTTTCGCGGAGGCCGCGGCGATCCCGTTCGGCTTCTTCGAATTGTTCACGGCTAGTTCCCTCAGCAGATCTGCGGATTTTCGCTGACAACAGGGCTGGAGCCCCGGTCGCACCCGACCGCACAACACTAACTCGACTTACACTGTAAGGTCGCGGGAGGCTTACACCGTAAGTCCGCGACGGCCTCCCTCTTCGAGGAGACCGGCACAGCGAAAGGAACAGTTCCGTGACGTACTGCAAGGGCGGCCTCTGGAGGGCCATCGCCGGCAAGTGCTTAGAAGACGTCTGTGGTGTTCGTGCCTCGAGGAGTCTGTTCGCCACCACAGTCGAGGATCTCTGAGATGCCCGTCACTGAGACACACTTCCTCCTGGAAGACGTCGACGACCCCGTCCTCGCCCGCCGGGCCGGCGATGGTGACGTGCGCGCCTTCGCAACGCTCGTCCGCCGACACGAACCAGTCGTCAGGGTGTACGCCCGCCGCATTCTCGGATCCTCGACTGACGTCGACGACGTCGCCCAAGAAACGTTTCTCACCGCGTGGCAGCAGTTGCCGGGCCTGCAAGAAACGTCTCGGATCCGCGGCTGGCTTCTCACCATCGCGTCGCGGAAGGCCATAGATCGGGTTCGAGCGAGACGCGATCATGCATCCATCGACGACCATGACCAGCTGACCCGCCCGGAGGACGGCCCGGAATCTTCCGCCGAAGCGGCAAGTCGGCAACAGGCCATCGGTGTGGCTCTCGCTACCCTGCCGGCGGAGCAGAGACAGTGCTGGGTGCTCAAGGAGCTGGGTGGCTACAGTTACGACGACATTGCCACCGAGATGGGTCAGCCTCTGAGCACGGTGCGGGGACTGCTTTCTCGGGCCCGCAAAAATATGATTCGCGAAATGGAGGCCTGGCGATGAACACCACCCCCGACCCGGCCCCAGACGCCCCCGTAAAGCACCTCCTCGAAGGCGATGTCCCTGCCTCCGCTGTTCTCGCCCTCGAACCCGAGGATCTCGACGGATACACCATTGACGACCTCGCCGACTACCTCGAGGCGGGCATGACCCCCCAGGACCCGGTGATCGACACGTCGCCCTCCTGCCAAATTGCCCTGGCCGCCCTCATCCGTCTTAGATCACTCACTGCCACCTATCTCGTGGATGAGGCGGCGCTCGAGGAGCCGCGAAATGACTCGTGGCTTGTGGCCCTCCTCCAGAACATCTCCATGGACTCTCGCACTGGGCGGCAAATCCCCTACCGCAGTGTCACTCGCCAGACAGAACTCGTGATCACAGAGGGCGCCGTCCGTGGACTGATCCGCGCCGCGGGCGACATGGTGCATGGGATTCTCGTCGGACGAAGTGCCCTCGTGGGCGACGTCACCGTAATCGACGAGCCGATCACCGTCGAAGTCGACGCGACCGTCATCTGGCGGAACAGCATCCCCGATGCAGCCGAGCGACTCCGGGACGCCATTCAAGACACGTTGGCACGAAACACCGACCTGACCATCCGGGCGATCACAGTGACGATCAGCGACGTGCATACTGCCCCCGAGGGCAACAGATAATGGCCACGACCGAGATCGACCTCGCTGCAACGTTGACCGCCCTGGTGGAATCGACACCCGGTGTCACCGGCCTGTATCTGCCCACCCGCGTCATCCCGGGCAGAGACACGGGGCGTCGCGTTCTCACCGGCCTCCACCTTCCCGTACCCGCGGCTCACGTCGTTGTCGATGAGGCACGACAGGCGGTCTCTGCGTCCATCGGAATCGATATGTCTGCGCCGGCGTCAGATATCGGCGAAGCCGTTTGCGCCCGGATTCGAAGGCAACTCGCGCTCACGGGCCACGACATGAGCGTCAAGGTCACCATCGCCTACACCACTGGCTAACGCCCAGTCCGACCGGGCCGCAGAAAAATGTTGAAGCAACTGTGTGACGAATAGCCATCTCGTCTCGTTTCCTTAGTAGCTGCCCCTCATTCGAGGGCCACCACGTACTCGGGGCAGTGGCATTTTCAGGACGCCGACACGGTGTCGCGAACATCACAAACTTCAGGAGACCGTCATGTCGAACACCACCCCCACCCCCAACGCCGTAATTCCCCCGACCGCGTCGAAAGCCGTCTCCATGTCGAGCACCACCGAGTCCGGCACGACCAACATCAACGACGCCGTCGTCTCCAAGGTCGCTGGCATTGCAGCCCGCGAGGTCCGCGGCGTCCACGCACTCGGCGGCGGTGCCGGGCGTGCCATTGGTGCACTCCGGGACCGTGTTGGACAGACCAACCTCGCCCAGGGCATCAGCGTCGAGGTCGGCGAGACGCAGGTCGCCGTCGATGTGACCCTGACCGCCGAGTACCCCGTCGCCCTCCAGGATCTGGCCGACAACGTCCGCAACGCGGTCGCCGACGCGGTCGAGAACATCGTCGGCATGGAGGTCGCCGAGATCAACGTGACTATCGCCGACGTCTTTGTCCCCTCGGACGATGACGACGACGAGTCCGACAGCCGCGTCAAGTGACCCCCACCGTCACTGGGATCGCCATCGCCGCCGCTCTCGTCCTCACCTGGATGACCCTCGGCTTCGGCGCGTTCATCCTTCTTGTTCTCGCGATGGCCGTCGGCGCGATTATCGGTCGCATTGTGGCCGGAGACATCGAGTTCTCGGCACTTCTGGACGTCTTCAGGGGAAAGCGCTCTTCCTCATGACGATGACCGAAACGACCCGCACCACCGGTCAAAACGAGTGGGCGAAACCGCCGGGGCGCACCAAGATCGCACCCCGTGCATTGGACCGGGTCGTTTCGGCCGTCACTGCCGACGCCCTCGGCGTCGAATCGTACAAGGTATCGGTCAACCTCGACGACGACGACGGCTGCCTCTCTCTCACCGTGTCGACTCCCATCCGGGTCCCTTCGCTCCTTCAGATCGAGGACGAACCCGGCGTCGTCGACCAGCAGGGCGGGCCGCTCCTCGGCCGTGCCAAGACGGCCCAGGAACAGATCCGCACCCGTGTGCAGGATCTAACCGGTAGCCAGGTCGCTCGAGTAATCATCAAAATCACCGGGGTCACTATTCACGAAAATAGGCGCGTCCGATGAGTACGAAATCCACGTATTCGCGCATCGCGCGCCGGGAAACCCACTCGCCCCGGGCGGTCCTCGCGATCCTCCTGGCCGTGATCCTGATCCTCGTGGCCGTCTCGGCGATGATCGAGATCATCCTCTCAATCTCAGACCAGAAGCCGCTACTCGTCACACCCGGCAACGCAGCCAACGCGCTTGTCAGGGCAAACACGCTTCCCCTCTGGATCCTTGTCACAGCCGGCATCGTCCTCGCCCTCGTCGGATTGTGGCTGATCATCGTGTCGTTCGCCTCCGGACGGCGACCGCGACACCTGATTCAGACGGACCGAGCGGTGACGGTGATCGATAACGAGGTCATCGCATCCGCTCTCGCGCGCCATGCGTCGTATGCGGCGAACACGGACCCGGACAACACTCGGGTCAGCGTCACCCACCACCGTGCTGTGGTCGAGATGACCCCGATCACCGGACGGACCGTCGACGAGGGCCGAATCAAGGACGCCGTCGACGCACAGCTCGCCACATACGACGTCACCCCGAAGCTCACCTCAAAGATCGAAATCCGGAAGACCGGGAAGGTCGGCGCATGAACACCACCAACCGCGGCGCCAACCGGCTTCTCCTCTTCATCGTCGGCCTCGTCGTTCTGATCCTGGCTGCCACGGCGATCCTTCTCGGTGTTCTGCCGAGCTTCGCCTCATCGTGGAAGTCGACGGCACCTGCCGTGTCGAAGAATGTCTCCACCACTTTCTCGGCCGTGCCCCTTTTCTCGACCGGGTCGAGCTGGCTCGACCTCGCCGTAGTTGCAGTCCTGCTGATTCTCGTGATTCTGCTGGTGCGTTTCATCGTCAGGCAGGGCAACGGCCACACGACCGAGCTGTTCCACGACGACACCACCGAACACGGGTCCACGATCATCAAAGCCGGCGTCGCCAAGGAAGCACTCCTAGAGGCTCTGAAACGGCGAGACGACCTGGTGTCTTCCTCCGTCAGCTCCTTTGATGTCAAAGGCACGAACGTACTGAAGATCAGTGCGACGGCTCGCCGAGGCGTCTCGCCCAAGGTCATCTCAGACGCCATCCAGTCGAACCTCAAAGCCCTCGACCAGCTGCTCGGATTCGAAGTGCCTGCACTGATCCAGATTTCGGGTGGGTTTCGCGCCCGCACTGCCAAAAAGACCCGCCTCCAGTAGAAGACGAGAACCGGATGATCCGCCTCCTGAAGTACCTCCCCGTCGTTGTCTCGATCGTGGGCATCCTCCGGAACAGCCGAAAAGGCGCCACCGGCCAAACCGGTAAGACCCGGAATGGACGCCGGTCCACGTTCCGGAAGTAGCTCTACGGCATCAACTGCCTCCGACGGGAGGAGCATCGCCGGCAGCACGCCATTTCATTGCCAGCCACAGGGGTCTTTTCTAGCCCTTCATCGCCCGAACGGTCTCGCTAGAAGAGACCCCTCGGCATGCCTGCACCACATCACACCCGACACCACCTCGACCGGACGGAACTCCTAGGTTCTGTCCACAATCCGCAAAGGAATGATCATCGTGATCAGCACCGACGAAATCAACACCCTGCTCTCCGGTAACGGCAATGTCGTCTCCCAGGACGGCAAGAAGATCGGCTCCATCGGCCAGATCTTCACCGACGACCGCACCGGTGAACCCGAGTGGGTCACCGCCTCCACCGGCCTCTTCGGCTCCGGCGAATCGTTCGTCCCCCTCAGCCAGGCGACCGTGACGGGCAACGACGTCCAGGTCCCCTACACCAAGGACCAGGTCAAGGATGCCCCGCACTCCGACGACAAAGACGGCTACCTGACCCTCGAGCAGGAGTCCGCCCTCTACGCCCACTACGGCCTCGAGGACACCACCACTGATCAGGCCGACCTCTACGGCAACCCTCCCGTCTACGATCAGGACGCCCCCACCGGACCCGCTGTGACAGGCGAGTACGCAGAAACCGAAACGGGACGCTCTACCGAAGGTCACGACACGTCGGGCGCGAACACGGACGATGCGATGACGCGTTCCGAGGAGCAGCTCCACGTCGGCACTCGCCAGACCGAAGCCGGCAAGGCGCGACTTCGCAAGTACATCGTCACCGAGCAAGAGACCCGCACCGTCCCCGTCTCTCACGACGAGGTCACCATCACCCGCGAGCCCATCAGCGAGGCCAACCGCGGCGACGCCCTCTCCGGTGGGGACCTCACGGAGGAAGAACACGAGGTCGTCCTCCACGAAGACAAGGTCGTCGTCGACAAGGAAGCCGTCCCCGTCGAGCGAATCAAGCTCGGTACCGAAGAAGTCACCGAGCAGCAGACAGTCACCGAGGACGTCCGCAAAGAACAGATCGAGTTCGAGGACGACACCCACACCGCCGGTCGCACGACCACCGGTGACCTCGACGCCGACCGCGTCTAATCGCGATCACAGAGGGAGACAATCACATGAGCAGCAGCGTTGGCGGCCCCGGGGCCGAAGACAACCGAACCCGCGGCGACGACGGACAACACGATGCCGAGCGAGGCCAGTACGGTGCGAACAGTGACACCCTCGCCAACGACCGCCAGTCGGTCGTGGCGAGGGAGAAGGCCGAGTTCGGCGGAATGAAGTTCGGAAGTGCTTTCTTCGGCTGGTTGACGGCCACGGGGCTCGCCGTGCTGCTGCTCGGGATCCTCTCCGGCATCGGAGTCGGCGTCGCCGCGACCAACGGCGACGCCAAGAACGCCGCCGAAGACAACGCGACGACCACGACGATCGTGAGCGCGATCGTGCTCCTCGTCGTCGTGTTCATCGCCTACTTCGCCGGCGGCTACGTCGCGGGTCGGATGGCTCGCTTCAACGGTATTCGTCAGGGCGTCGCCGTCTGGCTGTGGGCGGTCATCGTCACCGTGATCCTCGCGATCATCGGTCTCATCGCCGGTAGCCAGTTCGACGTCCTGTCAAAACTCGGAACAATCCCCTCCGGAAGCATCGACGGAAACATGACCGCCGGCGGCATCATCAGCCTGGTTCTCGTCGTGATCCTCGCTCTTGTCGGGGCGATCCTCGGTGGGCTCACTGGGATGCGGTACCACCGCAAGGTCGACAAAGTGGGTCTCGGCCTGTAACTCGGCCGAGCCTCGAAACCGGTGCGGGCGGCGTCCCCTAACCGCCGCCCGCACCACCCTCCCCCTTCCGATCGACGTCCACCGACCCGACCACGACCGGCTTCCCGCCGATCAGGACCGAAAGAGCCACTCGATGACCGACGCACAGTCCGTCCCCGATCTGCCGGGTGTCGATGACGACTCGGGTGTTCATCTCACCCGCCTCGAGGAACGCCTCAGCGTCAGCACTTTTTCGGTTCCGAGAGAACGGGTGCGGGTGAAGAAGGTCATCGTCACGGAGGAGAGAACGGTCACCGTGACCGTTCGCCGCGAGGAACTCCGCTTCACTCGAGAGCCGCTAGGCGAGAACGGATACCAGGAACTGCCGAGGAGCACCGCGGAAACTCGCGACCTGGACATCGTGTTACACGAGGAACAGATCGTCATTGCGACCGAGGTCGTCCCGGTAGAACGCGTCCGGATCCGCGTGAACACTCTCGTGGACGATGTCCGGGTAACAGGGGACGTCCTCAAGGAGCGCGTAGACCTCGTCACCAGTTCCTCGCGCGACCCGCGATCGGTCGACGGTGCTCATAACTCCTGACGTCTCCCCGATTCACTGCTCCACCGAACAAAGGCACCCATGTCTCCCTTGTCTCGCCGGTCTCGCCGTTCTCTTTTTCCGTCGTTCGTCCGCGCCCTCGACGAGACCGTGGGACACCGCGTGTACAACACCCATGTCCCCTCCCGGATAAATAACGGCCTCTTCGCCTTGTCCAGCAGCGCGGACAAGACCGCGTTCTGGGCTGCGGTCATCCTCGGAGTCGCCCTCACTGGAGCAAACGGCAGAGTGGCAGCCCGCCGGGGCGCTCTCACCCTCGTCGTGTCCACCACGCTGGCAAACCTCGTCGCGAAAACAGCCATTCGCGCTCCCCGACCCCGACTGCGCGGCCTCACGCACCGGCACCTCAACCACACTCCGACGAGCCCCTCGTTCCCGTCCGGGCACACCGCCACCGCGGCCGCGCTCGCCACTGGAGTGTGGGTTGCCGACCCCACCCGTGGAATCGCCATCACCGCCCTCGCATTAGCGGTCGGATATTCGCGCCTGCACATCGGCGCGCATTGGTTCTCGGACGTGGCCACCGGAAACCTCGTCGGCCTCCTCATCGGCCTCCTCGGCGGACAGATTGTGCCTCCGAACAAATAAGACGGCCAGAACTATCAGCCCCTCGCACGCGGCGATAATCGGGGCCATCGTTTGCCTTCGTCAACCGGACGAGCCTGACGTGAGCGGTGTCGCGACCGCCCACCGACTCGATAGCTAACGCTCGGCGCCGGGGCGGTACTGCACCGAGCGGCGATTGCCTCGGGCGCGCACCGCCAGGACGACGAGGGTCACGAAGAGCGCGACGAGGGCGATGGCCATGAGACCCGCCACGATGGCGAGGAAGACTGCGAAGACCGACATGGTCGGAGTTTATCGCAGGGCGTGAGGGGCCGCCGCGGCCCGGTGGTCAGACGGCCGAGAGCTCAGGCCGCGAGGTAGGCCTTGGCGTGGCCGAAGAGGCGCCGGAACCACGGGCCGCGCGCGGCGACGAGGCGAGCGGCCGTACGGCGGTCGATGCGCGCGAGACCCCGGGCCAGGTCGTGGAGGTTGTTGCGCCGCGTGCCGTCCCAGTTGGCGTAAAGGTACGGGCCGCCGAGAGCGGGGATCGATCGAACCCGGGTGCGCGCGTAGGAGTCGGGGCCTGCGAAGTAGTGCGCTTCGCCTCGGGCGATCTGATCGGAGGCCGCCTCGGCGTCGATGACGCCGTCCGGTGTCACGAGGGCGGCGATGGCTCCCGAGTGATCGCGGACGACGAATTCGATGGTGAGGTCGTGCATACAGCCCTTCCGGCTCAGAACAGGGTGCGCGAAAGTCGCACAAAAGAGAGTGATCGAAGGAAGAGCGGTACGGGTCGAGCACTGAGGGCGTCTCGGCCGGAACCCTCGGTGCTTCCAGTGAGAAGTCTACGAGCCGCACCCGGGATTCTCCAGACCCCCGAAGAAGCAGTCAGGCGTTCTTTCCCGTCGCCTTCCGCCACCAGGTCGGTGCTCCAGCGGCGATGATGAGACTCGCGCCGGCCGGGTCGTCGAGGTCACCGGAGTGGAGCCACACCTCGATGGCGCCCACCGTGCCGGAGGCGGCGTAGGAGGCGATCATCGCCCGCGAGAGGTCGTCCATTTCGTCCTCGGGAAGGGGGGCGATTTCGGGGTAGAGGCGCAGCGCGACCTCGATGTTCTCCTGCAGAAACGACGTGAGCGCTCGACGCACGGGAGCGGCACTGGATCCGCCGAGGGCTGCCCGATAGACGGATCCGAGTTCGGCGATGTGGCGGAGAAGAGCCAGCTCGGCGCTCGCCAACACGTCGACCAGTTCGGAGGGTGTCGGATACTCCTCGCCGACATGGCCCGCGAGGTAGTCGAGTAGGCGTTCCGCAAGTGCCATCGTCAACAGCTCCGAGACCGAGCCGGAATGCCGATAGAAGGTGTCACGGGTAACGCCGGCAGTCCGCGCGACCTCCGAGACGCTGACATCGTCGACCCGACCCGAGGCCGCAAGCTCGAGGACGGCCGCGAAAAGGCGGTCACGACTACGACGGGCTCGGGGATCCACGCTGTCACCGTAGCCCTCCGACATCGGATGCCCCGCGACAAAGCACCGCAACCGGCAAGAGACACAGAGAAGACGGCACGACAGAGAAGCCAAAAGCGAGGCCGGCCGACCCAAACGGCCGGCCTCGCGACGGCACGAGTGCCATCTGCCCCACGATCCTGATCCTTACCGTGGGTGCGTCCAAAGTATCAAACAATTGTCAGCAAAACCACGCCGACCGCGGGTCGAACCCAGGCGCGCCCGACCAGCCCAAGATCAGCGCTGGCGCCTCGCCGGAGGCACGGGAGAAGAAAGCAGCACGAAGGTGGCCGCGCCGATGTGCAGCACGCCATCGGCAAGAGGCTCGCACCGCATGCCGCCCCTCCCCCGGAGGGCCGCGAACGCACCGGGTGCGAGCTCGTGGTCCATCCACGCGCACGGATTCGCGGGGCGGCCAGCGCGGAAAGCGACCGGCCCGGATCCTGAGTCGAGGGTGAAAACGGCACCCCGCAATTGGTCGACAGCGACGCCGCGCAGCAGCACGTTGCGCCGGGTCGCGAGAGGATCGAGCGCGTCGAGGCCGAGTTCCCGGGCCGACTCGTCGAGGGCGTCCAGGTCGAACAGCGTCACCGAGGCCGCCCGATGCGCGGGCTTGCCGAAATAGCGGTCGCCGACGATTCCGAGACCGCCGCGGACGGTCACCGAGGTGCGCGACTCGCTTTCCCCCGGAGCGAGTCCGAGCTCGGTCGGGGGCAGGGCACCGTCGCCGGGCCGACCGGCGTAGCGGTGACGAGGTGACGCGAGCAGAGCCTCGATGGTGACCGGCGTCGGAATGCCGAGCACCGGGATCCTCGGCTCGGTCGTCTCGTGCGGCACGATCTCACGGTACGCGGGAATGGATCACTCGGAGCACCGCTTGGGGTGAGCATGACTCAGACGCCTGATCGGCGCGGCTGGCTCGGAGTGCTCTCGGTAGCGCTCGGGTCGTTCGTGCTGGTGCTCTCCGAATTCCTTCCGATCGGGCTTCTGCCCGCGATCGCCGACGACCTCCACATCGGAATCGGCACCGCGGGCCTCGTCGTCGTGGCGACCGGGCTGACGGCGGCGGTCAGCTCGCCCGTCGTGACCGTGCTGACCTCGCGGGTCGACCGGCGCACCGTTCTCTGGTCGCTCACGGTCCTGCTGGTGATCGCCAATCTCGTCGGTGCCTTCGCCCCCACGTTCGGGCTGCTGATCGTCGCCCGCATGCTGCTGGGCGTCGCCCTCGGCGGCTTCTGGGCCATCGGTGCAGGCATGGGCGCCCGACTCGTCGAAGCCCGGTCGGTGATCAAGGCCACCTCGATCATCACGGCCGGCATCTCGGTCGCCACCGTCGCCAGCCTCCCGCTCGGCGCGTTCGTCTCGAGCTTCGCCAGCTGGCGCGTCGCATTCCTGATCAGCGCCGCCCTCGCCGCCCTGGCGCTGGTCGGCCAACTCGTGCTCCTGCCGTCGATTCCAGCGGTGCAGCGCGTTCGCTTCGCCACCCTCGGCGGTCTGCTGCGGGTGCCGCGCGCTCGGATCGGCCTGATCGCGACGGTCTTCGTGTTCCTCGCCCAGTTCGCCGCCTACACCTACGTCGCCCCCTACCTCGAGGATCTCGTCAAGGTCACCGCGGGCACAATCACGCTCGCCCTGCTCCTGTTCGGCGTTGCCGGAATCGCGGGCAACTTCGTCGCCGGGGCCACCCTGTCGCGCAACATGGTCGCGACGCTCACCGTCGGCAAGGTGCTTCTCGCCGTGGCCATCGTGCTGCTGCCGATCCTCGCCTGGTCGGTGCCGGGCGTCTTCGTGCTGCTCGCCCTGTGGGGCTTCGTCTGGGGTGCGATGCCGCTCGGCATGCAGACCTGGATGGCCACTGCCACACCGGGCGGCTCCGAGGGCAGCCTTGCGCTTTTCGTCACGACGATCCAGCTGTCGATCGCTGCCGGATCGGTGCTCGGCGGCATCGCGGTGTCGTCGTCGGGGTACGGTCTCGACTTCACGATCGCGGCGGCGTTCGCCCTCGTCGGCGCTGTCGTTCTGCTGACGCTCGGTCGAGGCGACAGAACCGAGGATCCGGGCCCGGCCGACCCCGCAGCAGCGCCGCTCTCCGAGCCCAGGTCCGCCGAACCCGCCGTCGACGCCCTGCGCCCTTAGGCCCTGCCGGCCAGGCCCTGCCGCTTGAGCCCTGCCGCCTGGGCCCTGCCGTTTAGGCCCTGATGTCTACGCCTCGGACGGCCCGTACAGCTCGTCGGGGGTGGGCGGGTTCGCGCCCGCCCTCGACACCGTGATCTGCGCGCTCACGAGGGCAGTGCCGACGATGGCCTCGAGCCCCTCCTGCGCGAGACCGCCGGAGCGCACCGTGTCGACCAGGTCGTTCGACAGGATGCCGAACAGCAGGCCCGACATGAACGCATCGCCGGCGCCGATCGTGTCGACGACGTCGACGGGCGGTGCGGCGACCGCGATCCGGGCGTTCGGCGAGGCCGCGATGCAGCCCTCGCCGCCGCAGGTGATCGCGACAAGCCCGGCACCGAGGCCGAGATAGCGGTCGAGCACCTCGTCGAGCGTTGCGCCGGGGTGCAGCCAGGCGGCGTCTTCGTCGCTCAGCTTGACGACGTGCGAGACCTCGGCGATACGGTCGACGTCGAGCACCGCCGCGTCTCGGTCGGGCGTGACGCTGGGGCGCGCGTTCGGGTCGAAGGAGAGGAGCACCGAGTCGTGCGCCGCGGTGAAGAGCTCCGCGACCGCGTCCGCCCCGGGGTGGAGCACGGTGGCGATGGAGCCCGTGTGAACGACGGCGACCCCGGACGGCACGGAGAGGGACCCCGGGTTCCACGAGATATCGAAGTCGTACTGCGCCGAGCGGTCGGGCTGGATCCTTGCCTTTGCCGTCGATGTCGGCTCGTCGGTAACCGAGGCGGAATCGAGCTGCACACCCGCCGAGTCGAGGTGTCGGCGCAGGGCGTTTCCGCGCTCGTCACGCCCGAGCGAGGTGCGGAACGACGTCGGCACACCGAGTCGGGCGAGCCCGAAGGCGACGTTCATCGGGCTACCGCCCGGGTGCTCGGCGGTCGAGTCGCCGTCGACGACGATGTCGATCAGCGCCTCTCCGACGACGAAGACGGACGGGAGGGCTGTCGGGGCGGTACTCATGCCCTGCACTGTAGTCGGCTCGGGATGCACGGAGCCCCCGCGACGCAGGGTCGCGGGGGCTGATCGTCTCGAGACCGGACGCCTACTTGTAGACGTTGTCGGTCAGCATCTGCTGCGCCTTCGTCGCGAACTCGCCGCGGACGAGCACCTCGTAGCGGCCCGCCTCCATCGTCTTCACCGACGAGAAGTCGCGCTGGCCGCGAGTCATGGCGTGACCGACGAAGCCGAAGAGGGCACCCCAGAGGGCACCGACCACGATGGCAGTCAGGAGCGCCGGAATGATCTGCACTCCCGGCACGAAGACCGCAAACAGCAGGCCGAGGAAGAGGCCGAACCAGAGGCCGCTCAGACCGCCGCGGCTCGCGGCCTTGCCCTTGGTCAGGCGACCGGAGACGTTCTCGACCGTGCGGATGTCGTGGCCCACGATCGAGACGTTCTGCACCGGGAAGCCCTCGTCGCTCAGGTAGTCGACCGCGCCCTGTGCGTCTTCGTACTTCGTGAAGGTGGCGACCACCTGCGGATAGGCGCCACCGACGAAGGCTCCGACGCCGCCGGCGGATTCAGCTGCCGATCCGGTGGACTCGGCCTGGGGCTGCTGCGGGGGAACGACGGGCTGCGTTCCGGGGGCGGCGTATTCGCCGTACTGCGGAACGGCGGGACGCTCGGTGGGAGTGTCGTCGCTGGGGCCTCGTGCGGGCCCGGTGGGGGTGGGGTCGGTCATCGGGGTCTCCTTGCAGGGGTGTGAACCACCCACTCTGGCCCGAGACCCTGAAGTCTCTCCGACAGCTGCCGAGAAACGTGGTCTGAGCACTGGCGCAGAAACCGCGAAAGGGGATTTACCGGCGATCAGATCACGTGCGAGAATCCACCACGATGAGCCAGAACGACGCCGCTTCGCGATCCGACGACGCGATGCAGCGGGCCGCCTACGGGGGCCACGAACCCGACGAGGCCATCGACCTCTATTCGGGCGGATACAACGGGTCCGGGTTCTACGCCGAACCGACAGACGGGCCCTTCTCGTTCCGCTACACGGTCGTGGGCGACGACGAGATGACGCTCCGCTCGTCGTCGTTCACCGCCTCGATGCGGGGCACCATCGAACCCGAAGATGAATACGTGGTCTCGTGGATCACCGCCGGCAGAGCGGTTATGGACATCGGCGGCGACGAGGTTCAGATGTCGACCGGACGGCCGGCGATGTTTCCGACAGGCAAGCGCTACGCCTTCCACTTCAGCGACGTCAGACAGAATCTCATCCACTTCAACGCGGGCTACCTCGAGCGACTCGCCGCCGAGCGGACGGGCGGAGAACAGCAAAAACTGCATTTCGACCACACGGCCCAGCTCGATCCCACCGCACTGAAGCGGTGGCACGACGTCGTCTCGTCGGTGGCGCGGACCATGCTCGGCAACGAGCCCGACCCTCTGCTGCGTGCCGAGGCCAAGCGACTGGCGGCTTCGGCGCTTCTCGACACGTTCCCGCACCAGGGGCCACGGGTCGCTGCCGTCGCCCTGCCACCGGGTAACGCGCGCCTGGCCACGGCACTCGAATACATCCATCACCACGCCGCCGAGGCCATCACCACCTCGTTGATCGCCCAGGCGGCGGGCCTCAGCCTGCGCGGGCTCCAGCACGCCTTCAATAACCAGCTCGGCACCACACCCACCGACTACCTGCGCGGGGTCAGGCTCGATCTCGTCCAAGCCGAGCTGCTCGCCGCCTCGCCGACCGACGCGACGGTGGGCGCAATCGCGCAGCGCTGGGGCTTCGCGCACTCCGGCCGTTTCTCGTCGGCCTACGTGCGGCGGTTCGCCGAGTACCCGGCCGTGACGCTTCGGCGCTGACCACCCGAGGTCGGTACGGAGACCAGCAGTCGCTACCCCCAGCGCGACTCGCGATCACTCGGCATTCGCTCGGCTACCCTGCCGTACCCGTCGCGAGCGGCGGCGAAAATCGTAACAAGGGCGGCAAGGATCCCGAGCCCGGCAAACACGAAGATGGCGAGAGTCGCGCAGTCCAATTGATTCATGATGCGATCCAATCGCGATCGAGCCACCGCGCCAAGGTCCAATACGGCTAAGGTGGCACCATGCTGATCGGAACAACCGCCCTGACCGGACTCCTCGGCGAGTGGCGAGTGGGCGGCCACGCGCACGCCGACCTGGCCGCGAAGCTCGAGGTGCTTCTCCTCGACGGGCGAGTCGCGTCGGGTACCCGCCTGCCCGCCGAGCGGGAGATGGCGAAGGCGTTGGGGGTCAGCCGCACCACGATCGTGTCGGCCTACCGCGTGCTCCGAGAGAAGAGCATCCTGCGAAGCGTTCAGGGCTCGGGCAGCGTGCTCGAGCTCCCCTCGGTGCCGCGACGTCGTGACCCGGCGCCTCTCGACCTCGACCTCAGCAAAGCCGTGCCCCGTGCCTGGCATGAGCTGCCCGACCTCTCGGCGCGAGCGCTGCAGCGTCTCCCGCACCACCTCAGCCACGCCGGAATCGACTTCTTCGGGCTACCCGACCTCCGTTCCGCGATCGCCCGTCGCTACACCGAGCGCGGCGCGCCGACCTCCCCCGAGAACATCCTCGTGACGCTGGGCGCCCAACACGCCATCGCTCTCGTCGCCCGCACCCTCCTCGGCCGCGGCGATCGAGTGGTCGTCGAGTCGCCGAGCTACCCGCACGCGCTCGACGCCTTCCTCGCGGCGGGGGCGCGCCTGATCGCGAGCCCGCTCGACAGCCGAGCCGAAGCGTCGCTCGAGAACGGCGCCTCGACCTACGACACCGACCAACTGGTCGACACCCTGCGCGGCGTACGACCCGCGCTCGCTTACCTCATGCCCGACTTCCAGAACCCGACGGGCGCGTCGCTCGACGACGACGAGCGCCTCCGCATCCTGCGCGCAGCAGCCCAGACCGGCACCCCGCTGCTCATTGACGAGACGACGGCCGACCTCGACATCGACCGGCCGTTCACCGCAACCCCGTTCGCCGCGGTTCCGCACCACGGCGCCACCGTGATCACAGTCGGGTCGCTCAGCAAGACCGTGTGGAGCGGGCTTCGCATCGGCTGGATCCGCGCTGATCGGCACCTGATCGAGCGGCTCGCGCTCGCGCGCCCGGCGGGTGACATGGGCAACGCCGTCATCGAGCAGCTGGTGGCTCAGGAGGCGATTGGCGACCTTCCTCGGATCCTCGAGTCTCGTCGCGACGAGCTCCGGCACGGCCGAGACCATGCCACCGCGCTGCTGCGGTCGCTCGTGCCCGAGTGGCACGTGCCGGCGATCGACGGTGGTCTGGCGCTCTGGGTGCACCTCGGGGCACCGCTCAGCAGTGGGCTCGTGCAGGCCGGTCGGGCACGCGGTGTGACCGTCACCGCGGGCTCGCGCTTCGGCATCGACGGTGCCTTCGAACGGCGGGTCAGGATCCCCATCACCGCCGACGAGGCCACCCTGACGGAGGGTCTCACCCGCCTCGCCGATGCCTGGACCGCCGTGCGATCAGGAGGCCACGCGGGCCGCAGCCTGAGCGATCCCGCGTTCGTCGCCTAGTCGAAGTGCGTGCCGCGGCGACTTAGTTCTTACCCTTGCCCTTATCCGGGTTGCCCTTGCCGGGGTTGCCCTTGTCGGCGTTGCCGGTGTCGTTCGTCTTCTTGTCAGTGCCGGCCGCGCCGTCTTTGGAGTCGTTGGTCGCAGCGGGCTTCGGCTTGGCGACCACGCCGATCTCCGACTGGGGAGGCGCGGGGAACTGCGCCGCACCGGGATAGGCGGCATTGAGGTCGGCGATGATCGTCTTGTCCATCGTGAACTTGAGCCCGTAGCCGTACTGGCCGTTGATGTAGGTCTTGTAGAAGCCCGCGCTCCCCGAGATGTTGCCCACCCAGGTGGCCTGGGCGATCTTCGAGGTCGACGTGACGAGCCAGTTCTGCACGGCGCCGTCGGTGGTGCCGGTCTTGGCGATGATCGGCACACCATCGCCCGGGTTGGCGCTGGCCGCCGTTCCGCCCGGCTTGAGGACGGTCTGCAGCGCGTACGCCACGCCATCGGCCACGTCTGTCGACATGCCCTGCGTGCACTTCGTCGCCGTCGGGGCGATCCTCTTGCCGTCGGCGCCCTCGATGCGGGTGATCGAAACCGGGGTGCAGACCACGCCGTGGTTGGCGATGCCGGCGTAGGCCGTGGCCATCGTCAGCGGGGCGATGTAGTTGGTGCCCAGGATCATCGACGGCGGTGAGGTGAACGGGTTGGCGTCGGGGTCGGCCGCGTGGATGCCCATGTTGAAGGCGGTCTTCTGGATGTTGCAGAGGTCGAGCTTGCGACCCATCGCGGCGTAGGCGGTGTTGATCGACTCCTCGGTGGCGAGAAGCACCGTCATCGAGGCGGGTGCCGCCTCGGCGTTCGCGACGTTCCAGACTTCGTTGCCGAGCCCGTAGCAGGAGTTCGTGAACTCCGAGAAGGGGAGAGCGTGCTCGGTCGTGTTGACCGACTCGTTGAGCGTGTGCCCGGCCTCCAGCCAGGCGGCCAGCGTGAAGGCTTTGAACGACGAACCGGTCTGGAACCCCTGAGAGCCGCCCCGATTGTGGTCGGTGTTGTAGTTGACGCTGGTCGTACCGGCCGACGCCGAAGCAGTTTCGTCGAACTTGGTGTTCTGCACCATGGTGACGATGCGGCCCGTTCCGGGCTCCACCGCGACGTTCGAGGCACCCACGTTGAGCCCCGGCACGCTGGCGGGCATCGACGCGCTGACCGCGGCCTGCGCCTTCGCCTGCAGGTCGAGGTTGAGCGTCGTGTAGACCTTGAGGCCACCTTCGGTGAGCTTCTCGATGCGCTCCGCGGAGGTCTTGCCGAACGCCTTGTCGTTGATCATCGACAGCTCGACGTACTTGCAGAAGTAGCCGGCGTCGTACTTGACCGCGGTGGCGCAGCCGTTGGCCTGCGGGGTGATCTTCGGCCTGACCGCCGTGGCGATCGCCTTATCGCGCTGGGCGACGGTGATCTTGCCCTCTTTCTGCATGCGCGTGAGCACGTAGTCGCGGCGGTCTTTGGTCTTGGCGTAGTGGTTCGCCGAGCCGTTGTCTTTGTTCGACGGGTGGTCGATGCGGAGGTTCGACGGGTTGTTGATGATCGCGGTGAGAGTCGCCGCCTGCACGAGGCTGAGGTTCTTCGCCGGAACGCCGAAGTAGTACTCGGCCGCGGCCTGGATGCCGTAGACGGTACCGCCGAAGCCGACGATGTTGAGGTAGCTGCGGAGGATGTCGTGCTTCGAGTACCGCTTCTGCACACCGATGGCGTACCGCATCTCGCGGAGCTTGCGGGCCGGCGTCGTCGCCGTGACCTCCTCGTAGCACTTGGTCGCTGCCGCGACAGCCTTCTTCGACGTGCCGTCGTTCTCCTGGGCGCATCGCTGCACGAGGACGTTCTTGACGTACTGCTGAGTGATCGACGAGCCACCCTGCACCGAGTGGCCGATGCTGGTCGAAAGGGCTCCGCGAATCGTGCCCTGGAGGTCGATCGCTCCCTCTTCGAAGAACCGCGGGTCTTCAGTGGCGATGGCCGATCGGGCGACCCACGGCGACATCTCGGCGAGCGAGACGTCGGTGCGGTTCTGCACGTAGAACGTCGCGAGCTTGACGTTCTTGCCGTTCTTCTTCGCGTAGATCGACGACGACTGCGCGGGCTGCGTGATCTTGAGGAAGCTCGGCAGCGCGTTGAACGTGTCGGCCGCGGTCACGACCCCCTCGCCGGCGACCGCGATGGACGGCACCACGAGCAGGGCGGCCAGGAGTCCGGCCACGGTTGAGAGGCCGACGAAGCCCAGGAGGGCGCCGACGACGCGGGGTGCAGATGATCGGGTCACGCCCTAACGGTAAACGGCTCACGCCCGGATAGCGAAGAGGGCACATGTATTCGTCGGGAAATAGTCCTCGAGAGGTAGCCGCTCGACGGGTCAGCCGAGGTACGACATCACGTGCTTCACACGGGTGTAATCCTCGAAGCCGTACGACGAGAGATCCTTGCCGTAGCCGGAGTGCTTGAAGCCGCCGTGCGGCATCTCGGCGACGATCGGTATGTGCGTGTTGATCCACACGCAGCCGAAGTCGAGCCGCTTGGCGCAGCGCATGGCGGTGGCGTGGTCGGTGGTCCAGACGCTCGACGCCAGGCCGTACTGCACGTCGTTGGCGAAGCGCAGCGCCTCGGCCTCGTCGGCGAACTTCTGCACGGTGACCACGGGGCCGAAGATCTCGTTCTGCACGGCTTCATCGCGCTGGGTGAGGCCCGAGACGACGGTCGCCTCGTGCAGGTAGCCGATCGAGCCGACGCGGGATCCTCCGGTCTCGATGACGGCCGTCTCGGGCAGACGCTCGAGGAACCCCTGCACCTGCTCGAGCTGCGCCCGGTTGTTGACCGGGCCGAAGAAAGCCGAAGGATCCGACGGCGCACCCACGCGGGCATGATCACGCGCGCGCTCGGCCAGCGCCTTCACGAACTCGTCGTGGATGCCCGCCTGAACGAGCACTCTCGTCGCCGCCGTGCAGTCCTGGCCGGCATTGAAGAACCCCGCCGCAACGATGCCCTCCACAGCCGCGGGAATGTCGGCATCGTCGAACACGATCACCGGGGCCTTGCCGCCGAGCTCGAGGTGCACCCGCTTGAGATCCTTGGACGCTGCTTCGGCAACGGCCATGCCCGCCCGCACAGAGCCGGTGATGGAGACGAGCTGCGGGATCCTGTGGTCGATCATCGCCGCTCCGGTCGACCGGTCGCCCGTGATGACGTTGAGCACCCCCGGCGGCAGGAACTCGGCGGCGACCTCGGCGAGCAGAAGCGTCGAGAGCGGGGTGGTGTCGCTCGGCTTGAGCACCGTGGTGTTGCCCGCGGCGAGCGCGGGCGCGAACTTCCAGACCGCCATGTTGAGCGGGTAGTTCCAAGGTGTGACCTGGCCGACGACGCCGATCGGCTCGCGGCGGATGAACGACGTGTGGTCTTTCAGGTACTCGCCGGCACTCATGCCCGACAGGTGGCGCGCCTCGCCCGCGAAGAACCGGATCTGGTCGACCGACATCAGGATCTCGTCGTCGACGAGAGTCGCGCGCGGCTTGCCGGTGTCGTGCGACTCGAGGTCGGCGAACTCGTCGGCGCGAGCCTCGATGGCGTCGGCGATTCGGAACAGCGCGAGCTGCCGCTCGGCGGGAGTCGTCTCGCCCCAGGTCTCGAATGCCCGCGCCGCCGCCTGGTAGGCGCGATCGACCGATTCAGGATCCGAGACGGGCGACAACCCGTAGACTTCTTCCGTCGCCGGGTCGATCAGGTCGAAGGTGGTCTCGCCGGTCGCCTCGACGTACTCGCCGTCGATGAAGTTCTGGAGCGGTGTCGTCATGCGCCGAGGCTAACGCGCGGGCCCCGACCCGTTCGAACGACGTTTCGGCAGGCTTGTCAGCGAACGATGCCGAAGCCGCCGGTCCAGCCGATCTTCTCGCCCGCCGCCAGGGTGAGCTGCAGGAAGCCGAGGGCCTCGAGCTCGTGGGCACGCTGGAGCGAGCCCGCGTCGATGGCCTGGACACCACCCGCGGTGATGAGGCCGGCGAGGGTCTCTTTGGCGGCCGCGTCGTCTCCGGCGATCAGCACCGTGGTGTCCACTTCGCCGACCTTCTTCGTGGCGAGGGTTGCGGCGAAAGTCGTGTTGAAGGCCTTGAGGACGGACGACGACGGCAGTTTATCGGCCAGTTCGGCTGTGGCAGACGAACCGTCGGCGACCACAAGCGAGTCGAATGTCGAGAAGTCGAGAGGGTTGGTGATGTCGACGACGACCTTGCCCGCGAGCTGGTCGCCGTGGCTGGCGACGATGGCGTCGAGGGCCGGGTACGGAACCGCGAGCACGACGACGTCACCGGTCACAGTGCCGCCTTTGGAACCGATGTGTTCGACCGAGGCGCCGCCGGCCGTGAGGACGCTCGCGATGGCCGAGCCCATGTTGCCGGAACCAAAGATGGTGACATTGGTCATGAGAATGCTCTTTCTGTCGAGCCCGTCCGTCTGACGAGGCAAATGGTTGTTGCTACAACCAAAGTACTGCACGATGGTTGTAGATGCAACTAATGGATCACCGAGTGACGACGACTAGCTTTCCGGTCGCGACACCCGACTCCATATCGGCATGGGCTACCGCGATCTCGTCGAAGGCGTACACGCGGCCGATCGGCACGCTCGCCCATCCCGCCTCGACGGAATCGAGGAACGCCTGCAAAACCTCCGCCGGCAGATCGCTGGCCTCCCCCGAGTACGCGGTGAGTCGCACCCCGTTCGGCAGATAGTCAAGGGGGTAGAAGTCGGGCACGATCCATTGATCACTGAGCATCCCGGTGAAGCACACGGTGCCGTGCCGAGCCGTCGCCCGCAGCGTGTCGCGGAGCGTGGGCGCACCCACCAGCTCGACCGCCCCCGACACTCCGACCGGAATAATGCGGCGAACCGCTTCCGCAACGCTGCCATCATCGATCAGAATGTGGTCGACACCCACCGCCTCGAGGATTCCCGCTCGTGCGGCATCTCGGGTCGTCGAGATGACCGTGAGCCCTTGTTGCTTTGCCAGAACAGCCAGCGCCAGGCCGATCGACGATGTTCCGCCTCGGATGAGCAGGCTGTCTCCCCGCCTCAGGTCAACACCCGTGGACAAGGATCCGTGGGCCGTCTGCAGCATCTCGGGCACGGCACCCAGGACCGACCAGTCGAGCGAACTCGTGAACGGAACGACCGAGGCCGCCGGCACAGACACGTATTCCGCGTAGCCGCCGTCGATTGCCCGTCCCATGCCGCCCATCAGTGCTGCCACCTGCGTACCCGGTTCGAACTCGCCACCCGGGGCGCTATCGACGACCCCGACGGCCTCGATGCCGGGGACGCGCGGGAACGAACCGAACGAGCCGAGGCCCTGACGAAAATGAAGCTCCGAGCGATTCAGCCCGAAGGCGCGCACCTCGATCAGCACCTCCCCCACCGCTGCCTCAGGGCGAGGGACCGTGTGAATCCGCAGAGCCTCGGGCCCGCCGGGCCCGTCCAGCACTATCGCGCGCATGGCCGTCATCGTGATCCTTCGTTCGGGGAGCAGGTATGGTTATACATTCCAAGGAACATACTTCCTCGGAGCGCAAATCTGCCTCCATTTATCTCGTGAAAGCCGCCCTATGTCATCGTTCGTCCCCTCCAGCAGCGCAGTTCTCGTCATCGACATGCAGAACGACACCGTCCACGCCGACGGCGCCTACGCAACATCGGGGGCCGTCGAGCATGCCCACTCTCAGAACGTGATCGCGAACGTAGGCTCCGTCGTCGACGCCGCGCATGGCGCTGGAGCGCCTGTCTTCTACAGCCGTATCGTCGTCTACCCCGTCGCCGGTCTCAGCGGCGACAACGCCCCCATCTTCCGGATGCTGGCCCCCGACACCTTCAGGGTCGACAGCTGGGGAGCCCAAATCGTCGATCAGCTCACGCCACACGCCTCCGATGTCGTTCTCGACCGCACCCGCATGAGCGTGTTTAACGGCACCGGCATCGACATCATGCTCCGCAACCTCGGCATCGAGACGCTCATCGTCGTGGGCGCTTGGACGAACATGGCCGTGGAACATACTGTCCGCGACGCTGCCGACCACGGTTATGCGGTCACACTCGTCGAGGACGCCACGTCGAGCCTCGGCGCGGAGTGGCAGCACGCGGCGACGAGCTTCGCCCTGACCAACATTGCAACGGTCAGCGACACCTCTACCGTCATCGCGGCACTCACCGCCTGATCGCGGGGCGAGACCATGAGCCTCTACGACGTCTTCTTCGCCCTGACCCGTGTCGAGATCCACCTGTGGGATCGAGTCGACGAGGCGCTGAGGGCGGAGGTCGACGTGCCGCTCGGACGCTTCGAGGCCCTTCTCGTCGTGCGGAGGCTGGGGCCGTGCCGGATCCTCGATATCTCTCGTGAACTCGTGGTCACCGTGGGCGGCACGAGCAAGCTCGTCGACCGGCTCGAGGAGACGGGCCTGTGCGTTCGCGCCCCGAACCCGAACGACCGGCGCTCGTCGCTGATCACGCTGAGCGAGTCGGCGGCCGCCGTGCTCGAACGAGGCGAGGCAGTCATCGAGGCGACCCTCCGATCCCATCTTGGAGCGCACCTCGGCGGTGACGAGTTGGCGGCCCTGCTGGGCAGTCTCCGCGTGGTCCGGCGCGGCGCCGAGAGCCCTCCGACTGCTCAGTGACCGATCGGTCGCTCGCTACTCGGCCGACGGCCGCCGACGCTGCTGCTTCGTCTCCGACCGCGCGCCCTTCGCGGCCAACCGACGGCGATCCGAACCTCGGGTGCGCTTCGTCGCACGTCGGCTCGGCCCCTCGGGCGCGAGGCCGGCAGCTACGAGCTCGGCGAGCTTGAGAAGGGCGCTCTCGCGGTTGCGCAGCTGCGACCGCTGCTCGGACGCCGAGACGGTCAGCACTCCGCCGACGAGACGACGGCTGAGCCGCGCACGCAACAGCGACTTCTGCTGCTCGCTCAGCACGGCCGACTCGGCGGGACTCCACGAGAGCTGCACCCGGCTGTCAGACGTATTGACGTGCTGGCCGCCCGGCCCCGACGATCGCGAGAATCGCCACACGAGTTCCCCGGCGGGAATCGTGAGCGCGGGCGACACCTCGAGATCCATGCGCCAAGCGTTGCACGGCGGCTGGCGAGTCGGCGTCAGCGGCCCGCGGCGTAGGCCTGCGCGCCCCGGGGGTTCGCGGCAGCCCCGACGACGCCGGTCTCCGGGTCGCGACTGACGCTCGAGAGGCGGCCGAGCTTCCAGTCGCCGGCCCGGGTGACCACGTGGCCCCGCGCAGTGAGCCCGTCGATCACGTCGTCCCCCAGAGCGTCTTCGACCACGACGCCCCCGGGCTCCCAGGTGCGCGGCCAGAACGAGCCGGGGAAGGCCGTCGTGTGGAGGGCCGGCGCGTCGGTCGCCTGCTGCGGCGAGTAGCCGCCGACGATGGTCCGCAGCAGGTAGAGCAGCTGCCACTGGTCTTGCTGGTCGCCGCCGGGTGAGCCGAGCGCGACGATCGGCTGGCCGTCTTGGAAGACCAGCGTCGGCGTCAGGGTGGTGCGCGGACGGCGGCCCGGCGTCAGCGTCGATGCGGTGCCCTCCTCCAGCCAGGTCATCTGCAGGCGGCTGCCGAGACAGAAGCCGAGCTCAGGAATCGTCGGCGACGACTGCAACCAGCCGCCCGACGGAGTCGCCGAGACCATGTTGCCCCAGCGGTCGACGACGTCGATGTGGCAGGTGTCGCCACGAGTGTCGCCCGACGGGGCTGTAGCGAGGTCGCCGAATGTCGGCTCGCCGACGCCGGCGAACCTCACACCGGCGAATCCCGAACCGTCGGCGACGGCGGGAGGCTGGTAGCCGGTGCGGATCGGAGGCATCTCGGAGCCTCCGCCACCGACCCGGCCGGGGCGCACCTCGAGGGATGCCGTCTCGCCGATGAGCTGCCTTCTGGCTGTCGCGTACTCCTCCGACAGCAGAGCGTCGAGGGGGACGTCGTGATCGCCGTAGTAGGCCTCGCGATCGGCCATGGCTAGTTTCAGCGCCTCGATGATCGTATGGGCCCCGGCTGCCGTCTGCGGATCGAGCAGTTCGTCGGCGAGCGGCTCGAGCATGGCCAACACCTGCAGAAGGGCCGGCCCCTGACCCCAGGCTTTGGTCTTCGCAATCGTCACGCCGCGGAACGAGAGGGTCGCCGCCTCCTCGAACGACGCCCGGAAGGCTTCGAGATCGGACGCGCGGATGACGCCCGCGTGGTCTGTTCCCGTCGAGTGGCGGTGCGGTGTCCGCACGAAGCGGTCGATGGCCTGTGCCACCTGACCCTCGGCCCACTCGGTGCGGGCCAGCGCGATGCGGTCCTCCCGGGTGACGCCCTCGGATCCTGCGCTGATGAGGTTCTCCAAGACGGCCGCGTACGCGTCGTTGACGATCAGTTCACCCGGCGACGGGAGGCGACCCCCGGGCATCCAGCGGTCGGCGGAGGTCGGCCAGTGCTCGCGGAAGAGATCGGCGACGGTGGCGATCGTCGTGGCGACGCGGGCGGTGAGCGGGTGGCCGTCGCGGGCATAGCCGATCGCGTACGAGAGCACGTCGCTGAGCTCCCAGGTGCCGTGCTCCTGCAGCAGCAGCAGCCAGGCGTCGACGGCGGCAGGGACGGTGGCGGCGAGCGCGCCCGACCCGGGGACGAGCTCCAGGCCCTCTGATCGGTAGTGCTCGACAGTCGCACCGGCGGGCGCGGGGCCCTGACCCATGAGCACGACAGGAGTCGAGGGGTCGGCTGCAGTCGCGAACAGTGCGACCAGGTCGCCACCCGGCCCGTTGAGGTGCGGCTCCACCACATGAAGCACGAACGCACCCGCGACGGCGGCATCGAAGGCGTTCCCGCCCCGCTCGAGGACGGCCTGGGCCGAAGCCGTGGCAAGCCAGTGCGTCGACGACGTCATGCCGAAGGTGCCCTTGAGGTCGGGTCTCGTCGTGAAGTCGCTCGGGGCGGTGTAGACCATGGTGCTCGTCTCCTCTCGATCGCCCGCGCCGCGATCCGTGGCACGGTCAGCCCTCGAGGCTACCTCCGGCGAGAGTGCCCTCGACGAGACCGACACTCACCTCGACCGAGCGGGTGACGAGCTGGCTGCGCTCCTCCTCGGTCAGGTAGCCGACGAGCCCGTAGACCGTCGTGCTGTCGATGAGAGCGAAGAACTGACGAGCGGCAAGAGGCGCATTCGTCACGTGGAAGTCGCCGCTGGCGTTACCGGCGTCGAGGATCGAGACCGCCAATTCCTGCCACGTGGTCATGCACTCGCGCGCGGCCACGGCCACGAAGTCGTTGTGGCGGCCGATGCTCCAGGCATCGGCCCAGATCGTCTTCGACAGGCAGTGGTCGGTGGCGAGCAGGGCGGACACGAGGATCCGCAGCGCCTCCAGCGGGGTCGACGCCGCGGCTGCTACCGCCCGGACCCGCCCCAGCTCGCTCAGCGCGAGGTCGGAGAAGGTGCGAGCGGCGAGTGCGTGCATCGAGGGTTCTTCTGCGGCGATGACCCCGGGCGACAGGCTCGAGACGGACGCCATTCGGCGCAGCGTGATCGCTGTCAGGCCCGACGACAGGGCGATCGTGCGCGCCGCCTCGTCGATGGTCGCGCGGGCATCGGGCAGCGCGGGCGCAGAAGATCCGGGCGAAGTCATCCCCCCAGATTAGGGGACGAGGCGTTCTACGCCAGTCCCCCGTCTGGGCTGGACGGGCCGTTGGGCGCTGAGATCGCAGTAGTGGTCGGGTGCACCGACCACGAGCGCGATCTCGGCGCGCGAGTCACCAGCGGATGAGCTCGAACTCGCGGCGCAGCCGGGCGCCACGCTCCGGATGCAGCTGCGACGCCCACGCGATCCGGCCGAGCAGTTGCTGCCGGAACGCCGGATGGCCCTCGCGGTTCTGCCCCTCCGGCCCGTGGGTGACGCAGTTGTGGACGACCGCCCTGAGTCGGTCGTACTCGCGACGCCCGGGAGCAGTGGTGGCGTTGACCACGATGCCGGTGACGGTCTGCCGGGTGCCGGCCCGTCGGATCCTCGTCTTCGGAGCATTGATCGTGTGACCCGAGTCGACGACGATCGCCGTGGCCCCGCGGACGAACTCCCGCACCGTCGAGGCCAGTGAGGCGTCGCCCGAGAACGCGAGGTCGTCGGCGTAGCGCGTGTAGGTGGCGCCGAAGGCGTCGGCCCAGCCTGCGAGCCGCGAGTCGAGGCGCTGCAGGCTCAGGTTGGCGAGGGCCGGCGACGAGGGCGCACCCTGCGGCAGGTGCGGCGTCGACAGCGCCTGACGCAGGGCGAACCGCGCCGAGGCCGAGCCGCCCTCGGGCATGGCGCGCAGCACCCTCGGCGGAACCGAGTGCGTGCAGACGCCGGTGAGCAGGTGGGCGACCGTCTCGGGAAGGCCGGCCCGCCGGAAGAGTCCGTAGATCTGCTTCGCGGTGACCGACGCGAAGAATGAGACGAGGTCGAGCCCGATCACGACGTCGCGGCCGGTGTGCGCGGCTGCTCCGGTGATCGCGCTGCGGCCCGCGACGAAGCCGTGCGCCGCGTCGTGCAGCGGCATCGGCGCGAGCAACTCGTCGAGGATGATCCGCTGCATCGTCCGTAAACGGTCGAGCGGAACCTCGAGCAGACGAGGCACCCGCCCCGGGCGAACGCGCCACTCGTAGCGGTAGTGGTGCAGCGGCCCCTCTTCGGCGAGACGGTTCCAGCCCTGGGTGTCGGCGAACCACTCGAGGCGCCCCACGGTCACGCCGAGCAGACGCGCGAGGTCGACGACGGTGTCGACGCGCGGGCCCGGCCCCACCGCGCGGGTGGGAGCGATGGCGCGGCTGCGGATCCTGACCGGCGTTCGCCGCGTGCCGCGCCGGAACGACGCTGCGAAACCCGGCAGGTCGGCGATCACGCGAGCGAGCAGGCGAGGTGAATCGGGCAGCGAGCGAGGCAAGGACTCGAGGATCCCGCCCACCGCCACCCGAACGAACGCCCGACGCGACCCGACGACGCTCGACCCGGCCGCCAGCAGGCTCGGCGCCGACCACTCCGGCGCCGCGTGGAATGCATCGGCCAGCGCGCGGGCGACCTCGGCGAGAGTGGCGCCGGGCGGCTCGTGCGCGATGTCTGCGTTGGCGTCGTATTGCGAACGGCCTCCGAACGACTCATCCGCCGGTGCGGGAGGCTGAGCGCGCGAAGCGCGCTGAGTCTCTCGCGGTGTCGTGTTCTCGTCGATCTTCGTCCCCCGGGGTAGCCCCGGAGAGGGCGGCACAGCTCGTGTGCCGCCCGCCTCGCCCGGAGGCCGTTGCATGCCGCTCACAGTAGAAGTCGCGCCGCCGCACCGCAACTGGGGCCCGCCCGAATTTGAAGGAGAAACACGCGCGCGCGGCCCCCGATCCGCATGAAGTGGTCGCCGAGCGGCGGTTTCTCCTTCACATTCGCACGGGCACGCAGCTACAGCGCCGAAAGCACCAGCCTCAGCGCACGCGCCTCAGGACGCAGCGCGAACTCGGGCCACACGTCGACACCGCAGGCGCGGGAGCCGAGGCCGTTCTGCGCCGCATCCACGTACAGGTGCGTGCCGGTCGACGTCGGGAGCTCGTGCGGGTGAGCGGCGCCCGCGATCTCCTCAGCCGTGTGCCGTGAGAGCGTGAAGCCCGGCCGGCGCCCGGCCCCGTTGGCGAGCGCCGCGACCCTCAGCCAGGGCGAGCCGGCAGCGGCGAGGTCGAGCGACCGGAACGCCGAGCGGTGACCGGTCTCTTGCGGGCGCGCGTACTGGGCCGACAGCTCGTCGATCCCGGCGGCGAACCGGCCCACCCGGGCGGCGCGCATGCTGTCCGGGTACGACTCTCCCGGACCGGTGCCGAACCACGACGCTTCGTCGACCGCTCCAGGAAGATCAAGGCGCATGCCGATACGCGGCAGGATCAGATCCCACCGCGACGAGAACGCGATCGCCACGCTCAGCAGCACGTCGTCTCCGGAGGCCTCCCACGTCGTCTCGACGCTGACCGAATGGCGCGACGCCGCCGCGGCGTAGCGCGCGAGCTGCCGCACCGAGGTGCCGTCCGGTTCAGAACGCAGGATCCGCCGGGTCATCCGATCGAGACCGGCCGCCTCCCACAGGAGCCCCAGTGCGAACCCGGGCTCGCCGGTGCCGAAGTTCGGCGTCACCCCGGCAGAGTCGTACTGCCCGGCGTGCGAAAGAGAGTCGTTGTCGGTGGGTGCGCGGAACAGCGCGAGAGTCGGATCGGCGACCGGCCGACCGGCGAGCTCGACGAGTTGGCCGCCCTCGAAGACGGCGGGGCCGAGGCGGTGCACGCCCGCGGGAGGAGCCTCGAGGGAGCGAGCGGAACGGCTGCCGAGCGCCGACCGGAGCGGCCTTGCCGACCGAAGCGGCGTCAGATCGTGCTGCCCGGCCGCGACGACGTGCCCGGCGGGAGCCCACGCGGCCTCGGCCGACGTGACGGCCTCGACGGTGAGCCAGGTCTCGCCGTCGGCGCCCACGTCGATCGTCGGCAGAGGCAAAGCGACCGACGACCCCGCTGCAATGCTCGGCACCTCGAGGGCGCCTGAAGCGACCTCGACCCCGTCGACCTCGGCGTGCCAGACGAAGCGGACATCGTCGGAGGGGCGCGAGTGGCGGTGGTTCGAGATGGTGAGGCCGGATCCTTCGCTCTCGCCCGAGAACGCGAAGCGGAACGGCGCGACGACCGCCGCGTACTCGTGGAGACCCGGGGTCGGCGTCTCGTCGGAGAGGATCATGCCGTCCATCACGAAGTTGCCGTCGTGCACCACCTCGCCGAAGTCGCCGCCGTAGCCGAAGAAATCGGTGCCATCGGCCGTGCGGGTGCGGATGCCGTGGTCACGCCACTCCCAGACGAAACCGCCGTGCAGGCGCGGGTGCCGGTCGACGAGGTCTTCGTACTGGTCGATCGCTCCGGGCCCGTTGCCCATCGCGTGCACGTACTCGCAGAGGAGGAACGGGCGCTGGCGCAGACGAGCCGACTCGGCCGCGGTCGCCCCCTGGATGAGCTCGGTGGTGTCGCAGCCGATCAACTCCGTCTCGGGAATCGACGAGTACATGCGCGAGTAGACGTCGGTGTACGAGCCGGTGCGGTCACCCTCGTAGTGCACCGGACGTTCGGGGTCGCGATCGTGCACCCAGGCGCTCATGGCGGCGAGGTTCGTGCCGGTGCCCGCCTCATTGCCGAGCGACCAGATGACGATGCTCGCGTGGTTCTTGTCGCGCTCGACGGTGCGCTCCATGCGGTCGACGTAGACGTCGCGCCAGCGCGGGTCGTCGCTCGGGTTGTCGACCCAGGCGTCGGCCGGGCGATCCCACCAGCCCTCGAGCCCGTTCTGCGACGCTCCGCGCTCGAATCCGTGCGTCTCGAGATCGCACTCGAGCACGACCCAGAGGCCGAGCTCATCACAGAGGTCGAGCAGGCGCGGGTGCGGCGGGTAGTGGCTCGTGCGGATCGCGTTGACGTTGAAGCGCTTCATTCGCGCCAAATCGTCGCGGGCGTGCTGCTCATCGAACACGCGCCCACGGTCGGGGTGCGACTCGTGCCGGTTCATACCGTGGAACACGAGGCGACGGTCGTTGACCAGCAGCAGATCGCCGTCGATGCGGACCGTGCGGAAGCCGACGCGCTGGGTCACCGTCTCGCCGACGCTCGTCACGGTCGCCTCGTACAGGCGCGGCGACTCGGCCGACCAGGGCTCGGCGCCCCCCACACTCAGCGGGACGACCTCGGCCGGGCTCGCCCAGGTCACGTCGACGCCCAGCTCGGCGATCGTGAGCCGCACCGGGAACGCCGACTCGTCGGCACGGATCTCAGGATCCAGCGACCCGCCGTCGCGCTCCGACCATCCGGTGCGCAGCCACACGTCGTCCAGCCCGCCCACCGGCCGCGCCACCACCGTGACCTCGCGGAATATGCCCGGCAGCCACCACTGATCCTGATCCTCGACGTAGCTCGCGGCCGACCACTGGTGCACCCGCACGGCGAGTGTGTTCCGACCCGGGCGCAGCACGCCGGTCACGTCGAACTCCTGCGCCAGGCGACTGCCCGCGCCCGTGCCGATCTCGACACCGTTCAGCCACACCTTGTAGGTCGACTCGACGCCGTCGAAGCGAAGGAGGTGCGTGGCGGCGGCGGTCCAGGCGTCGGCGCCGTCAGCACTGTCGCCAGCAGCTCCCTCGGGCTGTCCGCCGGGGATCTCGAAGTCGCGGCGGTAGTCGCCGGTGGGGTTCGCGTCGGGCACGAACGGAGGGTCGACCGGGAACGGGAACTGCACGTTCGTGTAGATCGGCGAACCGTAGCGGCCGTCGTGCCCGAGCACCCAGTGTGAGGGCACGGCCATCGACTCCCAGTCGTCGACGCTCGTGTCGGGATCGACGAACGCCGTGTCTCCGGCGGCGTGCGGAAGAAGCCGGAATGCCCACTCGCCCGACAGATCGAGACTCAGCGCGTCGGTGTGCAGCCACGACCGTGCCGCAGCTCGGCGACCGGTGCCGGGCGTGATGGCGGTGACGTAGTCGGGGGTGCTGCTCATCGGTGGATCTCCTTCGATCGGGGGCGATGTTCACGCTAACATGCCTGCGGCCGCGGGGCCGATTGCCGCCGATTGCCGGTTGTCGAGTGCCGCCAAATGCCGCGCGGCCCGGGCTCGCCGATGCATTGGGCGGCACTCGCGGCCGAGCGTCACTCGGACGCGCCACCGCACCGGCAGGCCGGGCACCGAGTGCCGCCAAATGCCGCGGCGCGCGGCCGTGGTGCGGCAATACGCGGCACTCGGGGTCGCGCGCTGCTCTGAGGCCGAGGGGAGGCACCGCGAGCCGAGTGCCACATGCCGAGTGCCGCCAAATGCCGCGCGGCACGGGCTCGCCGATACATTGGGCGGCACTCGCGGTCGAGCGTCGATCGGCCGGGCCACCGAGTGCCGCCAAATGCCGCGGCGCGCGAGCGTGGCGCGGCAATAGGCGGCACTCGCGGCCAGAACGGCAGAGCGACGCACCCCGCGCGACAGAACGTCGATTTCCGCCGGCGCAGGGGCCCGGCACCATGGCCCGATGACGACGACGAATGACGCGCTCCTCCGCACCGACAGCAACTTCACCCCGCTCGAGGCCGCCGGTCGCGATCACCTGTGGATGCACTTCTCGCGAATGGCGCCGTTCCAGTCGAAGCCGATGCGGGTGATCGACCACGCCGAAGGAATGTACCTGTGGGACGATCGCGGCCAGCGGATCCTCGACGGTCTTGCCGGCCTCTTCGTCGTGCAGGCCGGCCACGGCCGACACGAACTCGCCGAAGCCGCCGCCGAGCAGGCCAAGAAGCTCGCCTACTTTCCGGTATGGGGCCATGCGAACCGGCCCGTGATCGAACTGGCGGAGCGTCTCGCTACGTACGCACCGGGATCCTTGAATCGGGTCTTCTTCACGTCGGGCGGCGGCGAAGCCGTCGAGAGCGCGTGGAAGGTCGCGAAGCAGTACTTCAAGCTGACCGGCAAACCACAGAAGCACAAGGTCATCTCGAGGATGGCCGCGTACCACGGCACCACGCAGGGAGCGCTGGCGATCACCGGCCTCCCCGCGATGAAGCAGGCGTTCGAGCCGTTGACACCGGGCGGATTCCGCGTGCCGAACACCGACTTCTATCGCGCCACCGACGAGTGGAACGGCGACGAACGAGCCTTCGGACTCTGGGCGGCGAACCGTATCGAGGAGGCGATCCTGTTCGAAGGCGCCGACACCGTGGCGGCCGTCGTGCTCGAGCCAGTGCAGAACTCGGGGGGCTGTTACACGCCGCCGCCCGGATACTTCGCTCGAGTCCGCGAGATCTGCGACAAGTACGACGTTCTGCTGGTCTCCGACGAGGTCATCTGCGCGTTCGGACGGCACGGCACCATGTTCGCCTGCGAGAACTTCGGCTACGAGCCCGACATCATCACCTGCGCGAAGGGCATGTCGTCGGGCTACGGGCCGATCGGCGCGATGATCGCCAACGAGCGCGTGATGGAGCCCTTCTTGCACGGTACCGACTTCTTCCCGCACGGCTACACCTTTGGCGGGCACCCGGTCTCGGCGGCCGTCTCGCTGGCCAACCTCGACCTCTTCGAGCGCGAGGGCCTCAACCAGCGCGTGCTCGACAACGAGGGTGCCTTCGGGGCCACGCTGTCGAAGCTGCTCGACCTCGACATCGTCGGCGACGTGCGCGGTGACGGCTACTTCTGGGCCATCGAACTGGTCAAAGACAAAGGATCCAAGACGACGTTCGATGCGGCCGAACGCGAGCTCCTCATCAAGCAGTTCTTACCCGGCGCGCTGATGGAGAACGGCCTCTACTGCCGGCCCGACGACCGCGCGAACCCGGTGATCCAGCTCGCGCCGCCCCTCATCGCCGGGCAGGCCGAGTTCGACGAGATGGAGCAGATCCTGCGCGCGACGCTGCTGGAAGCTGCTCGGCTGGTGTGAGGGTGCGCGCTCGCGGGGGTGTCGCCGCCGAGGTCGCGTGAATCGGCCGTTGTCACAGCGCCGCGGCGCGCGAGCTAGGCCGATTCGCACGATGTCGCCGTGCGCCCGTCGCGGTAGCGGGCCCAGCTAGGCCGGGTCGGCCGGATTCGAGTCGGTGCCGAGCCGCCGAAGCAACTCGATGAGCTGGGCGCGATCCTGGCGGGTCAGTGGCGCGAGCTTCACCTCTTCTTCGGCGACGAGCTGCAGCATTGCCTGGTCGACCATTTCGCGACCGGGATCGGTCATGTGCACGAGTACGCCGCGACCGTCGTCGGGGTTTTTGCGGCGTTCGACGAGCCCACGCTCTTCGAGCAGGTCGAGCCGGTTGGTCAGCGTGCCGCTCGTGACCATCGTGATGCGGACCAGCTGGGCGGGGCTGAGCTGAAAGGGCTCACCGGCGCGGCGCAGGGCGGCGAGCACGTCGAACTCCCAGATGGCCAGGCCAGCGCTCTTGAACGCGGCGGCTCGAACGGTATTGAGGTTCAGCGCCACACGGCGGAGGCGCGACATCACGTCGAGGGGCGAGAAGTCGGTCTCGGGAAGCTGACCGGCCCACGCATCGATCAGGAGATCGACCTCGTCACTGCGTTCGGATGACATGGCTCCGAGACTACTCAGTGCTTACTCGGAAGCCGCCCAGCAACGAACGGCTTCCCTTCGGGGACCGTTCGACAGGGTCCGCACGTAAGCGGAGAAGTCGGAGCAGTCCGCCCTCCTTCACTCGCGCGATTGTTTTCGGTGACCGCGCGGTAGCAGGAGCTTGTAGGCCGCATAGGCAAACGCGGCCAGCGCGGTCATTGTCGCGACTCCGAAAATGATGTCTGAGGATGTTGGCACGAGAGGGTTCACGCACCCACGATAGCCCCGGAATCCGACAGACGGAATGATTTGTCTAGTATGTTGAATTCTGACTATGTTCATCCGGGCAAACGGACCGGGGATCTACGCGCACGGGTGGATGTAACACGGCCGGGAGGACCCCGTAAAGGTTCCCTCCCGCGGCACACACCAGAAGCTGCCCAGCAAGGGAGGTAACGAGACCGAAACACGCGTCGGCGAGAATCGTCAGCATGTCTCCAGAAGAGACGCGGACCGCCACTGCGCCACAAGCGCCCCCGGCCACTCCCGTCACCGTGTCCATCACCCGTATCGTCCAGCCGGATCGGATTCCCGAAGCCACCGGCTGGGTGCAGGCCGGGGTGAATCTCGCCAATCGCTATCCGGGATTCCTCGGATCGGGGTGGGTGCGTTCGCACGGCACCAGCGACGAGTGGCACATGCTGTATCGCTTCGCGGATCCCGACCTCCTCGACCGGTGGGAATCCTCGCCCGAGCGGACCGCCTGGCTCGCCGAGGGCCGCGACCTCGTCGTCGAGTCGCGCGTCGAGAAGCGGACAGGCATCGAGGGGTGGTTCGACTCCCACGAGAACGGGGCCCGGGGCGCCGGGTCGGGTTCGGATGCCACCGCGGTGCCGCCGCCACGCTGGAAGCAGGCGACGAGCATCTGGGTCGGCTTCTTCCCTGTCAACCTGCTCTTCACCTACCTGACCACGCTGCTCATCCCGGGCTGGACGTCACTGCCGATCCTGCCGAAGGTGCTGATCACGACGCTGACGCTGACGCCGATCATGGCGTACTGGGTGCTGCCGCTGGCGACGCGGCTGCTGAGGCCCTGGCTGAACGCGCCGCGCTGACGGCTCGGGCGCGCTGACGGGCGCGCGGCCCCGGCGGCGCGGCGGCTCCGGCGGCTCCGGCGGCTCCGGCGGCAATTTGAGAGCGATCCCGGTACCCCGCCCCATTTTTCGGCGCCGCGGCCTGGACCGCCCACCGAATCGCTCGCAAATTCGCGGCGCCGCGGCCGAATTCGCACCCGCACGCGCGAGGATGAGGCATGACCGACGCCGCTCTGACCGTCACCCGCCTGCGAGACGCGTTCGACGCGGGCCGCACCAAGCCGCTCGCCTGGCGCACGGCTCAGCTGACGGCGCTGCGCGCGTTGCTCGTCGACCACTCCGCGGACCTCGAGCAGGCGCTGTTCGACGACCTGCACAAGAACGCCGACGAGGCGCGCCTCACCGAGATCGACATCGTCGTGGCCGAGATCGACCATGCACTGGGGCATCTGCGCGAATGGTTGCTGCCGAAGCGCAGCCCGGTGCCGCTTCTCATCGCCCCGGCCACCGCGCGGATCGTCCGCGAGCCGCTCGGGGTCGTCCTGATCATCGCGCCGTGGAACTACCCGGTCCAGCTCCTCCTCGACCCGCTGGTGGGGGCACTCGCGGCCGGAAACTCGGTCGTGCTGAAGCCGAGCGAGTTGGCGCCGGCCACCTCGGCGACTCTCGCCCGTCTTGTCGGCAAGCACTTGGATCCTGACGCCGTTGCCGTGATCGAGGGCGGTGCCGACGCGACGACGGAGCTGCTCGAACAGCGGTTGGACCACATCTTCTTCACCGGGGGCGAGCGCGTCGGGCGGATCGTCGCCAGGGCCGCGGCCGAGCAGCTGACACCGGTCACGCTCGAACTCGGGGGCAAGTCGCCGGTGTGGATCGATGACACGGTCGACCTCCACGTCGCCGCGAAACGCATCGCCTGGGGCAAGTTCATGAACGCCGGGCAGACCTGCGTCGCGCCCGACTACATCCTGACCACTCCCGCGCTCGCGCCCCGGCTCATCGAGGCTGTCGCGCAGGCGATCCACGGTTTCTACGGCGACGATCCGGCCGTCAGCCACAGCTACGGTCGCATCGTCTCGGACTCCCAATTCGACAGGCTCGTCGCGCTGCTCCCGGAGAGCGGCCCCGACGGAGAGCCGACAGGCGGTGCGGTGCTCGGCGGCCGGCACCATCGCGCGACCCGGTACCTCGAGCCGACCATCCTCTCGGGCGTGAGCCTCGACGACGAGATCATGCAGAACGAGATCTTCGGGCCGATCCTGCCGATCGTCGAGGTACGTGACCTCGACGAGGCGATCCTCGTCATCCGGTCGCGTCCGAAGCCGCTCGCTCTCTACGCGTTCACCGAGTCGGAGGAGGCGAGGCGCAGGATCCTGGAAGATACGTCGTCAGGAGCCGTCTCGTTCGGCGCTCCCTCGGCGCACCTGTCGGTTGCCGGTCTGCCGTTCGGCGGCGTCGGCACCAGCGGCATGGGCGCCTATCACGGCGAGCGCGGTCTGCTGACGTTCAGCCACGAGAAAGCCGTGCTGTCGAAGCCGCTGCACCCCGACACTCTGCGCATCGCGTACCCGCCGTTCACGCGGGGCAAGGACGCGTTCGTGCGCAGCGTGCTGGGGCGGCTGCGCTGACTCCGCCGGGCCGCCTCCGAATTTGAAGGAGAAACGCGCGGCCGGCGACGAACTCATGCGGATCGGGCGGGGTCGACGGCGTGGATCTCCTTCCAATTTGCAAAGGGGGCCGGGAGCCGAGCGACGTAACGTCCCGCCGACTCGTGGTAACTATTAGGGGTGACGACCCGACGCCTCCGAAGGAATCTGCCATGACCGTATTCGAAGGCGCCCGACGCGGCGACGGCCACAGCCGCGAAGACGTGCGGGGCGCGGTCGACGCGTCTCTGCGCGAAGACGTCAGCTACCTCGGCAACCTGCTCGGCCGTGTACTCACCGAGTCCGGCGGCGCCGATCTGCTCGCCGACGTCGAGCGCGTCCGCCGCTCCGTGATCGCCGCCTACGAGGGCGACGCCGATGCTTCGGTCGAGGCCGCGCAGCAGCACATCGACAGCCTTGATCAGGAGCGCGCCGAGGAGGTCGCTCGCGCGTTCACCTGCTACTTCCACCTGTCGAACCTCGCCGAGGAGCACCACCGCGTGCGCGTTCTGCGCCGCCGCGGGTCGACCGCCGGGTCGGCCTCCGACTCGCTCACCGCGACCCTCGACCTGCTGACCGACGAGGTCGGAGCCGAGCAGGCCGCCGAGCGCCTGCAGAACCTTCGCTTCCAGCCCGTGCTGACCGCTCACCCGACCGAGGCCCGCCGCCGCGCCGTCGCTTCGGGCATCCGCCGCATCAGCGACCTGCTCGAGGCGCGCGACCGCAGCGAGAACGACGTCGAGACCGCTGCCGTCGAGCGCCGGCTGCTCGAAGAGATCGACACTCTGTGGCGCACCTCGCCGATCCGGACGACCCGGCCGACCCCGCTCGACGAGGTCCGCACGGCGATGAACATCTTCGACCAGACCCTGTTCGAGGTCGTGCCGCGCGTCTACCGCCTGCTCGACGACCGTCTGCAGGGGCCTGACGCCGGGGCCAAGCCGCCCGTCGCCCCCGCGTTCCTCCGCCTCTCGAGCTGGATCGGCGGTGACCGCGACGGCAACCCGCACGTGACCGCCGATGTGACGCGCCAGGCCGCCGAGATCGCTGCCGAGCATGTGCTCCTCGGCCTCTACCGCGCCGCGTCGCGCATCGGCGGCACTCTCACGCTCGACGAGGACGACACCCCGCCCAGCGCAGGGCTCACGGCTCTCTCCGACGCGCAGTACGCCCTCGACCCCGACCTCGCCGGACGCATCGGGCTCCGCTCGCCGCACGAGACCCACCGCCGCGTGCTCCTCTTCATCTCGGCGCGCATCGAGGCCACCCGCCGCGGTGACGCCCTCGGCTACTCCTCCCCCGACGTGCTGCTCGACGAGCTGCGCACCATCCAGTTGTCTCTCCGCGACGCCGGGGCTCACCGCGCTGCCTACGGCGAGTTGCAGGGGCTGATCTGGCAGGTCGAGACGTTCGGCTTCCACCTCGCCGAACTCGAGGTGCGCCAGCACTCGCAGGTGCACCGCAACGCCCTCGCCGAGGTGCGGGCGGGCGGCGAGCTCAGCCCGATGACCGTCGAGGTGCTCGAGGTCTTCCGCACGATCGCCTCGCTGCAGAAGCGCTACGGGCATCGCGCGGCCGCTCGGTACATCGTGTCGTTCACGCAGTCGTCCGCCGACATCGAGAACGTGTTCGCGCTGGCGGAGATCGCTTCAGGATCCGGCGAAGCCGCACCCGTGCTCGACGTGATCCCGCTGTTCGAGACGTTCGCCGACCTATCGGCGAGCACTCGGATCCTGAGTGAGGCTCTCGCGAGCGAGCCGTACCAGGCACGCCTCGAGGCCACGGGCCGCAAGGTCGAGGTCATGCTCGGCTACTCTGACTCGTCGAAAGACGTCGGGCCCGTGTCGGCGACCTTCGCCCTGTACGACGCGCAGGCGCGGATCGCCGACTGGGCCGAGTCGAACGACATCGAGCTGACGCTGTTCCACGGACGCGGCGGCGCAATGGGCCGAGGCGGCGGGCCGGCGAACGAGGCCGTCATGGCTCAGCCTCCCGGATCGGTCGACGGTCGCTTCAAGATCACCGAGCAGGGCGAGGTCATCTTCGCCCAGTACGGCGACAAGACGATCGCTGCGCGCCACATCGAGCAGATGGCGGCCGCGACGCTGATGGCGTCGAGCCCGTCGAACGAGAAGCTCAACGCCGACGCGGCCGCCCGCTACGGGTCGCTCGCCGAGCAGATGGACGCGGCATCGCGCGAACGCTTCTTCGCCCTCATCAAGGCCGACGGATTCGCGAAGTGGTTCGCGGCCGTCACCCCGATGGAAGAGATCGGCCTGCTCGCCCTCGGCTCCCGCCCGGCCCGCCGCGGCCTGTCGGTCGAATCGCTCGAAGACCTCCGGGCGATCCCGTGGGTGTTCTCGTGGTCGCAAGCCCGGATCAACCTGGCCGGCTGGTACGGCCTCGGGTCGGCGCTCGAGTCGATCGGCGACGTCGACGTGCTCCGCGACGCGTTCGCCAACTGGCCGCTGTTCGCCGCCATGATCAAGAACGTCGAGATGTCGCTCGCGAAGACCGACGAGACGATTGCGCGCCAGTATCTGGCTCTCGCCGACCGCGCCGACCTCACGGACGCCGTGATGGACGAGATGACACTGACCCGTGACTGGGTCATCAAGATCAGTGGATCGACGGATGTGCTCGGCGGTCGACCTGTGCTCAGTCGCGCTGTCCGCCTCCGCAGCCCCTACGTCGATGCCCTGTCGCTGTTGCAGCTTCGTGCGTTGCGCGGCATCCGTCGATCGGTGGAGAAAGATCCGGCTGACGCCGACCACCGCCTGCTGCTGCTGACGGTCAATGGCATCGCCGCCGGCCTCCAGAACACCGGCTGATTTTTTTCGGCCGCCCCGCACTTAAACGAACACAGCGCAGGATCCGAGTTTGGTTGGCCCGGATCCTGCGCTCTGCGTCGTTCTAGCGGCGGCCGAGGCGACGCTCGCCGCCGGAACCCGTCTGGTACGGCACCTCGTAGTACGTGTAGATCGCGGGCTCGTCGGCTGCCTGGAGCTCGCCGTCGGTCGCGATGAACGGTGCGTCTTTGATCTTCTTCTTGCCGTATTCCACCTTGAGGTGCTTCGGCGCAACGGTGGCGCCCTGAAGCGGGACGAAGACGAGCTTCTTACCGCCGAGCACACCGGTTTCGACCGTGGCGAATGCCGGCTGGTCGGTGGAGGTGTCGAAGTACAGGCTCTCGAGCGTGCCGACTTTGTCGCCGCTCTGGTCGACGACCGGCAGGCCGATCCAATCGCGCAGGTTCTCCGGTTCGAACACAGGTGCCTCCTTGTGGCGGGTCGGTGCCTCCGACCTCTGAGACAACGGTAGTCGGCTAGGCCGTGGCCTGTTCCCGCGCCGGAGTGGCGTGGCGCTGGGCGGCGCACGGCGAGATGGCCCGAACTACGTCGAACAGGGCTCGCAGCCGGAGATTGGGCCATCTCGCGCCGCCCGAGAGCGAAAGCGCGCGCCGAGATCGCAATTGCGGTCGGTTCAGGACGACCACAAGTGCGATCTCGGCGAGACCGTCAGGCGCAGGCCCCCAGATCAGTTACGAGTGACGCGGTAGATGCCGTAGATGACGCCGGGAACGTGACCGAGAAGCTGCAGCAGGAACGCCCAGAGCACTTTGATGCTGGGGCCGTCGACCAGGAGCACCGCGATGAACGGGAAGAAGAAGCAAAGGACGATGAGAAGGATCTTGCGCACGGAGTGCCTGCTTTCTGAAGAGAGATCGGCTAATTGTTGCCGGTGAACTGACCGATGAGCTGCTGGATGAAAGGAATGACGTCCTGCACCTGGTCGACGCTGGCGAAGGCCGTAGCGACCAGGGGCCAGAGCGAACCGACGAGAGTCGCGATGATGGCTGCGACGGCGGTGATCCAGGCCAGCGCCCCGATGCGGGCGACGAATGTCAGCACGAGGAACCCGAGCCCGACCACGTAGCTGATGACGATCGCAGCAGTGATCGCCCCGACGGGAACGCGCAGGGCTCCGAAGGTGGTGGCGTCAGCCGCGCCGATCAGACCGAGAACGGGAAGAAGGATCCCGGCCACGATCACCACAGACACGATCACGCCGGTGATCAGCGCTGCCCAGACCGCGCGGGGCCGGCGTCGCTGCCCCGCGCTGAACGAGCGGGTCTTCACGCCCGCGTCTCGTCACTGGCAGAAGTCGCCTTCGCGTCGAGCTGCACTCGGGGCGCGTCGGCCTGAGCATCGATCTCGGCGAGCTTCTCGTCCGCCTTGGCATCGAGTTCGTCGAGCTTTTCGTCGGCTTTCTCGTCGAGTTCGTCGAGCTTCTCGTCCGCCTTCGCCTCGAGCTCGTCGAGGGTTGAGACGGCCTCCGGGGTCGAGACGGCACTCGGGGTCGAGGCGGCATCAGCACCGGAGCGGTCGTCCGCAGCCGCCGCCACCTCGTCGGCCGTGGCTTCCGCCTTGGCCTGGAAGTCGGCTACGCGCTCGTCGGCCTTTTTGGAGAAGTCAGCGACCTTGTGGTCGGCCTGCGCCTTGAGCTCGCTAGCTTTCGCGCCGGCCTGCTCGACGAGGTCGGCGGCTCCGTTCCGCAGCTCGCCGATCTTCGTGTCGGCCTGCGCTCGGAGGTCGTCGACCTTGGCGTCGGCATCGGCCTTGAGATCGCCGGCCTGCGCCTGCAGCTCGCCCGCCTTGTCGCCGGCCTTGTCTCTCAGCTCGCCCGCCTTGTCGCCGGCCTGCTCAGCGAGATCGCCAGCCTTGTCTCTCAGCTCACCCGCCTTGTCGCCGGCCTGCTCGGCGAGATCGCCGGCCTTGTCTTTCAACTCGCCCGCCTTCTCACCGGCACGGTCGATGGCGTCCAGAACCGCGGGATCCTTGTCGTACGGCCCGTGAATGTCGGTCACCGTGATGTTGATCACGACGCTGCCTGAGACGAGCTGCGTCGCCGCCCGGCTCACCTGATCGCGCGTGGTCTCGACGACCTTGTCGACGGGGTGGGGGTACTCGACGACGAGGTCGAGGTCGACCGTGGTGACGCCGTCCTCTTCGGAGACCGTCACGCCCGGTGCACTCGATGTGCCGCGGATCTGCCGGCTGGCTCGGTCGAGCGTTCGGGCGGCGAGGCCTCCGAGGTGGTGCACGCCGGTCACTCCGGAGGCGGTCTCAGCCACCGTCGTGCTGAGCAGCTGGGCCGGGCTCTCGTCGGCACCGTGGGTGGCGTCGATTCCCGTGAGGTCGACTGGGGAGGGCTGCGGACGGGTGGCGTCTCCCGTGACGGTGTCGGACATTCGGTTCTCCTTCGGTGAAGCGGAATAGCAGGATGGGACTCGGCGGGTGAGGGCCTAGTCGGTGAGGGCCAGGGCGCGGGTTCGCGACAGCTGGCGGTGGAGGATCCCGGCGATCGCGGCGCCGACGAGCGGAGCGACGAGGAAGACCCAGAGCTGCGAGAGCGCGGTGGGCCCGCCGTACAGTGCGGCGGCGATGGAACGGGCCGGGTTTACAGACGTGTTGCTGATGGGAATGCTGATCAGGTGGATCAGGGTGAGCGTCAGGCCGATTCCGAGCGGAGCGACAGCCTTGTATTCGGGCTTGGCGGTGATCGAGAGGATCAATGCCACGAAGACGCCCGTGAGGATGACCTCGGTGAGGAAGACCGCTCCGAGCCCGAAGCCTCCGGGTGAGGCGTCTCCGAACCCGTTCGACGCGAATCCACTGTCGCGGGCCGCGGCGAAGTAGTTTCCGGGGCCGCCCGCGGCGATGACGGCGAGCGCGCTGGAAGCCACCGCACCGCCGACGATCTGGGCGACGACGTATCCGGGCACGTGACGCCACTCGGTGCGACCGGCGATGGCCAGACCGACCGTGACGGCGGGGTTGAAATGCCCGCCCGAGATGTGACCGACGGCGTAGATGCCGGCCATGACCGTCAGCCCGAAGGCCAGGGCAACGCCGACGAAACCCACACCGAGCGTGTTGGCGCTGGTGGGGAACGCGGAGGCGTACAGAGCCGTGCCGACACCGCCGAAGACCAGCAGGAATGTGCCGAAGACCTCGGCGAGAAGCCGGGAGGTGGCGGGGTAAGTCTGCGCCTTCTGACCGCGCTGTTCGGCGGTGGACCGGCTGACAGGACGCTTGCCTGTGCTCATGAGAAACCTTTGTTGACGTGGTGAGTAGAGAGAAGGGGCCCGGAGTACCCGAGCCCCTCTCGACGGAGACCCGAGATCAGACGACGCGAGCGGTTCCGCTCATCTGGGCACGGAGACCGCCGACGATCTGCACGACGATCGGCGTCTGAGTGCCGAGGAGGGCATCCCATTCGGCAACCGCCTTGTCGACGGTGGCGCCGATGTCGACGGGCGAGACGCCGCGGCGGGTCTGCACGGTGACGCGAAGCACAATCTGCTTGTTGACCTCGAACGCGGTGACGTCGACCGAGATGATTCCGGGATCGCGGGTGAGGCTCTCTTCGAGAACCTGCTCGGCCACCTTGGCATCGACGCTCAGGCTGCCGCCGGTCGTCTTGTCGCGACCCTCGCCGCTGTCGACGGTGAGGAGCGTGTTCGTGCGGCCGTGCCCCTGACGGAAGATGAACCAGAGAAGCAGCACGATCAGCACGAGGGCTGCGGCCGCCACGACCCAGAGGATCCAGGGCTGGCCACCCGAGAGGGCATCGGACGTCGGCCCCGTGGCGTCGTCGGCGCCCTGCGACACCGGCTTCTGCACGTCGGGTAGGAGGGCACCGACGGCGACTGCGCCGCCGGCGAGGAGGAGGACGAGCCCGATCACGAAGACGAGGGCGCGGTTGAGGAAGCGATTCGTGTTGGTCATCAGCTCAAGGTTCCTTTCTCGGAGACGCGAACCCGAGAGCGGAGGCTCGGGCTGTAGTCGTACGACTTCAGCTCGTCGTTTACGGCCTCCTCGATGCTGCGGACGTCCGCAGTACGGCCCGACGTCGGTGTGACGTCGACGTCGACGGTGCGCTTGCCGACGGTGACCTTCACCTGGTCGGGATCGATGTCTCCGGCGTAGGCACCGGTCTGGGCCACGCTCTGCGCGATGACCCGATCGTCGACCACCGATGCAGTGCGCTCGGAGACCGAACCTCGACGCCCTTTTCGCCCGGGAGCGAGCGAGACGACGATGAGAACGAGCCCGATCACGGCGACGACGGCGCCTCCGGCGGTGAGGAGGCCGACCGGGCCGCTCACGGCACCGAGCACAGCGACCGCAGCGTCTTTGGGCGAGACGAGGAGTGCCGGCTGGCCGAGAGCGGCCAACACGGATTCCATGCCGAACCAGGCGAACACCACGATCAGAAGGACGGCCAGGGCGATGGCGATGCCCGATCGGGAGGAATGGGTCTCACGGCGAACAACTCGCCGGTAGATCGCCGGGCTGGTCATGAGACCCTCTTTCGTTCTCGGAGTTCGACACCCGTGATTCGGAGGTCGACCCGCCCGACGGAGGAGCCGGTGAGCTCCAGGCATCGGTTGCGGATGGTGGTCTGGGCCGCGGTCAGACGCTCGAGCAGGGTTCCGTTCGAGCGACGCCCGACGACGCCGAGGGGGCTGATGTGGATGGGCGTCTTGGCGATCACGGTGAGCGAGCCGTTGTCGTCGGTGAGTTCCACCGAGACGTCGGACGCACTGACGCTGAGGGCGTCCGCGGTGACGGCCGACACGACCCGACGCACAGCGCGCGACGTGATCTTCGTACGACCGTGGAGGCCGGAGGTGGCCGGCACAGCGTCGGCCATCACCGCCGCGGTCACGAGGACCGCCGCCCGCGGAGCGTGTCAGAAAGAGACTTCACGTCGAGCTTGCCCTCGACGACCCGTCCGACACCCCAGCCGATCACGATGGCGACAGCCACCAGGATCATCGCCCAGAAGCCGAACGCGACTGCTGCCAGTGCCAGGACGGCACCGATCAGCATTCCTTTGGTGGTGGGGGTCACTTGACGCGGCTCTCGGTCTCGTCGTTGTTGTCGTCGTCGTCGGACGGGATGTAGACGTCGGAGACGGTGACGTTGACCTCGGTGACCTCCATGCCGACGACAGTCGAGATGGCCTCGGTCACACTGGCGCGGACGCTGTCGGCGAGCTTCTGAAGCTCGACGGGGTACTCGGCGACGACGATGATGTCGGCGGCAACCTGCTTCTCGCCGACCTCGACCTTGATGCCCTGGCCGCGGTCCTGCTGGTTGATGGCGCTGCGGATGGCGCCAATGGCACGGGCTGCTCCGTTACCGAGGTCGTGCACGCCGGGAACCTCGCGGGCAGCGATGCCGGCGACCTTCTCGACGACGCCCTCGGCGATGGTGTTCTTGCCGGTGGCGGCGTGGGCTCCGGCCGAGTTCTTGGCGACGGTCGAGCTGGAAGTCGGGGTGACGTTCGTCATTTTTCTCTCCATTAGCTGGTGGTGGTGCTCACCGGGGTCCCGGTGAGCGAGGCCCGAAGTGATCAGGCACATCATTCAGACGCATGCACCCGGACTCGCGTCATGCTCATCCAGGAAATCATCAGATTTTGTTCAGTTGGTGGCGCTTTCCGGCTAGCGATTGGGGCTCTATGTACCCCTAACGCCGGAGCGTTTCGTTCGGTTTTTCCCCGAAGCGTTGCTGGTACGCGGTGGCGAATCGACCGAGGTTTCCGAACCCCCATGCCCGTGCCAGGTCGTTGACGGTGGCAGTCTTCGGGGTGTGCTCAAGAAGGTCTCTCCGCACACGGTCGAGCCGGATCCTGCGCAGGTATTCGGTCGGTGACAGTTCGAGGTGCCGCTGGAAGGCGTTCTGCAGTGACCGGGTGTGGAGGCCCACATTCGCCGCGGCATCCGCGGGCGTGATGGGCAGATGGGCGTTGTTGTGCAGGAACTCCACGGCGGCCCGGACCCTCGTGAGGCGAGGCACGAGGAACGCGTCGGGCACGTGCTGGGTGTGCCACGGGAAGACGTCGAGCAGAGTACGAGCCAGCTGCAGATTCGTCTCCATCCGCACCAGGCGCGTGGCTGCGGCGTCGGTCAACACGGGGGTGGCCGCGGTGACGGCTCGTCGCCACGTGGCGACGGCATCGTCGGGCAGCGGCGTGCCGTATCGGAAGACGAGCGGTTGAACGCCTCCACCGTGGCGCTCCGAGGCGACGCCGTCGAGGAAGGGGCCGGATATCTGCACGACGTTCTGCCGACTGGGCTGAGCCTCGAAGACGAAAGGGACCGTCGTCGGCAGGAGCACGGGTTGCCCCTCCGCCAGCGCGAACGAGGTGTCGCCCACGGTGAGGGCGGCCGCGCCCTCGCGGAGCCAGGTGACGACGTAGTCGTCGAGCTTCGACACCTCGCTGATCATCGTGCCGGTGACGCTCGCCATGCGGAGGGTGATGTGAGCATCGCCCGACGAGGCGAATCGAAACTGGAACGGGCGCGACGAGGGCACACTGCGAACCCGAGCACCGCCGTAGAAGCGCTCCATCAGACGAGCGGCCTCCTCACGACTCCGACCGGACATCTCCCGCTGGGCGAACGGCGCGCCCCCCTCAGTGAGAACCGGATCGGGGTCGCCACCGACGGTCGCGGGATTCGCCGTGCCTGGCAGATGTGCTGCGGGATCCTCGATGCGCTGCGAAACGACGTCGTCATCGGCATCGGGCGCCGAGGGCAGGATGGTGCTCACTTCTCTCCTTCTGTCGATCGCATCGCGATCGGACTCGGACGGGGACCACGAGGGTTCCGCCACTATGGAGACGTGTGCCGACGCGTGGATGTCACGAATTCGCATGGAAGTATTTCGGAGGGAGACGTTTCGAGGATGGCTCGTGTTCGCGCCCCACTACACGGGTAGAACGATCGGGTTACCCCTTGCCAGCTCCGAGCACCGTCGCGAATGGGCCACTGACTGGCGGGCCGAGTGAACGAAGTGGTATTCAGGAGAAGCAGACCGTAGCCACACGGACAGATCGAGCAGGGGAGGGCGTCATCGACGATCACGCCCAGCTCTCCACTGCCGCCGATGCCACGCTCGCGGCACGAGCGATCGACGGCGACATCCAGTCGTTCGAGGTGCTCGCCCGGCGTCATGGGCCGCTGATGCGCGTGTACTCCGCAAAACTCCTCGGCTCCGATATCGAATCGGACGACGTCGTCCAAGAGGCGTTCCTCACCGGGTGGAGACAGATCTCCGAGCTCGACAGCCCGGCGCACATCCGCAACTGGCTGATGCGCATCGTCACCCGCAAAGCCATCGACCGCATTCGAGTCAGGCGCGAGCACGACGACATCGACGATTGGGATCCCCCCGCGCCCGCGGCGACGAATCCCGAGCGGATCGTCGAGACTCGCCTGCAACTCGACGCGGTGTCGGAGGCACTCGACCGGTTGCCAGCCGACCAGCGACGGTGTTGGCTGTTACGTGAGACCGCCGGTTACAGCTACCAAGAGATCGCCGACGCTCTCGAACTCCCGATCCCTACCGTCCGCGGCCTCCTGGCCCGGGCACGCCGATACGTGCTCCACGAAATGGAGGCATGGCGATGACACCCGACGACCGTGCCGCTCCCGACGACGGTGCCGTTCCTGCCACCCCAGCCAACCCCGACGACCTGCCCGTCTCCGCCGACGACGACCTCGACGGCTACACGATGGAAGAGCTCGGCGACTACCTCGACCGAGGCCGGACCCCGTACGACCCCGGAATCGAGAACTCCGCCTCGTGCCGCCTCGCGCTCAGCGGAATGACACGCATGCGCGAGCTTTCGCAGACCGTGCTCGTCCGCGAATCCCGTGCCATGCCGGGTCGTGACGACACCTGGATCTCCGGGCTCCTCGACACGATCAAAGCCGAGATCACGTCGGGTCGGGACATCCCCGTGAGCCACTCGGATCCTGCGCTTCGACTCGCTCTGACCGAGGCGGCCGTGCGCGGAATGATCCGGCGAGCCGGCGACACGATGGGCGGCCTCATCATGGGCCGGTGCACTCTCGACGGCGACGTGACCACCCCGGGCGAGCCGATTCGCGTCGATGTCACTGCGAGCCTCGAGTTCGGCCTCTCGCTCGCCGACACGGCCGCGAAGCTCCGCGAGCGCATCGGCTACGCCCTCGCCCGCCATACCGAACTCGTGGTGAGCACGATCGACGTGACGATCGACGACATCTACACGACCGGAGGGCCGCGGTCATGAGCGACGAAATCGAGCTCGCACGCGGAAACGATGCCGCGCTCTCCGGAGACGACGACACCGCGCTCTCCGGGCAGGACGACACCGCGCTCTCCCGCGAGCTCACCGCCGCGATTCGCTCCACCGAGGGAGTCACGGGCGTCTATCCCGCGCAACCGAGCATCGAGGCGGCCGTCGATGCCGTCGCCGTGCGGCTCGCCCTCCGGCAACCCGACGTCCTCGTCGACATCGATCGCGCTGACGGCTTCACGACCGTGAGCGCCCACATCGCGACCAGCGCGGCCGTGCCCGCCACCGAGACCCTGCGAGCGGTCGGTGAGCTCATCCGAAGCACACTGGGCGAGGCGGGGCCCCTCGCCATCAACGTCAAGGTGCGACTGATCGACGACACCGGTCGGCCCGCCTCGAAGTAGACGCTGAGCTGATCGGTTCGACCTACCGCTAGTCGGCTGCGATCAGGGTCGAGATGTCGTCTTGCACCCGGGCGAAGAGTTCGCGCGCCTTGTCGGCCGTGATCACTCCGCGGTCGAGCGCGTCGACGACACCGAAGATGCGAAGCCGCAGCTCGGCGCGGTTCATGAACGAGACTCCGGCCGACGAGTCGAGCTGGGCGAGGAGACTCAGCCGCGTGGAGATGATCGATGCCTCGAGGACTGCACGCGTCATGAGAATCTCTCCGCGGGCTCCGTGCCCACTGGGTTCGGTTGTCGCGAGGGCGGTTGACTCCTCGCGGGCTGCCGTCGACGTGCAGACCGCAAGTGCGCTACTGCGAAAGGCCTCCCAGGGGAGCAGTCAGCAGCGTCTTCGATGTCCGAGCCGAACACGGCTGAGATTACGCTCGTGCGCTGGTCTGCGCCAGAGCGTCGAGGATTCGCACAGGTGCGGCGCGAGTATTACGAGTGGGCCATCGACCGGAGGTCAGCAGCGATCAGGGTCTCAGCCGCTCGCCGAGCCTGCCCCGCTGCCGTGTTTTCGCCGCTGATCGCCGCGGTCGTCTGAGCCCCTTCGGCGAGGATCGCCAGCTGGGCCGCGAGCTCGGGCCCTCCCCCGGCGTCGGAAACGAGCCGCGCGACGTACTCCTGAAACAACCTCTTGTGCACGCGCGCCGCGTTCGCGACGCCCGGCGACACGGCTCCGAGCTCGCCGAACGCGTTGATGAACCCGCAGCCGCGAAACGAGTCGGTGTCGAACCAGTCGAGCAGGTAGTCGAACACGGCCAGCACGCGGCCTTCGGGCACTTTCTCCTCTTCGACCGCGGCCTCGAGCCCCGTGGTCCATCGCTCGTGCCGGCGCACCAGCACCGCGAGGACGATCGACTCCTTCGACGGAAAAAGACTGTAGAGACGCTTCAACGACACCTCGGCCGCCTGCCGCAGATCATCCATTCCGACCGCCTGAATGCTGCGTGCGTAATAGAGCTCGTCGGCCGTGGCGACGATCCGATCGCGAATTTCGTCTTCCGTCATGAGACCAGTCTACTTGCGCGAGAACGATCGTTCCCTTATCGTTTTGTCTACCAAGAGAACGATCGTTCTCCAGAGCGAAGGATCCGCCCCATGTCTTCCATCACCACCTCCCCCGAGGCCCTCACCACACCCATCACCGGCCACTACGTGACCACTCCCGCACCGCGCCACGGCGTCATGGGCTCCTACATCAGCGGCCTCGAATCGCGCCCCTTCGCCGGGACCTACACCGGACGCACCACGCACCTGGACGTCGTCGGCTCGTACGTCGCCGCTGAGAAGGCTCAGCCGCGCTCCGCCTCGGTCTCCGTTCGGTACACCTCGACCGGCTCGATCCGCCTGCCCCGCGCCGCGTAGCCGTTCTCGCCGTTTAACCGCGCCGCAGTGTCGGTGGTCTTCGATACCGTTTTGACACCATGAACGAACCGACACCCTTCCGGCCGACCGGCACGAAGACCGAGGCCCCCGCGATGCGCTGGCAGGGTCAACGGGTCGATGCGGTCGACGGCGGTGCGCTCCCCGGTCTCGCTCAGATCACCGGCCTCGTACGAAGCGTGCAGACCCCCGAGTTCCAGGGCATCACGTTCCACGAGGTGCTCGCCAAATCCGCTCTCAATCACGTGGCGGCGACAGCCCGCGTGATGCCGGGCGAATACACGATCAACCCCTACCGCGGCTGCTCGCACGCCTGTGTCTACTGCTACGCCCGACCCACCCACGAGCACCTCGGCATGGGTCTCGGAGACGACTTCGAGACGCAGATCGTCGTCAAGACCAACATCGCAGAGGTCTTGCGACGGGAGCTGTCGCGCAAACGCGTTCTGCCCGACCGGGTCGCCCTCGGCACCAACACCGACCCGTACCAGCGGGCCGAAGGGCGCTACGCGCTCATGCCCGGCATCATCGATGCCCTGACCGACGCACGAATGCCGTTCTCGATCCTCACCAAGGGCACGCTGATTCGACGCGACATCGGCCGTCTGCGTCGAGCCGCTGATCACGTCGACGTGCAGCTCGGGCTGTCCATCGCCGTGCTCGACGACGACCTCCAGCGTTCGATCGAGCCCGGCACCCCGTCAGCGACGGCCCGACTCGAGACCCTCAAGGCGATCCGCGACGCCGGCCTCGACTGCACCGTCTTCGCGGCGCCGCTCTTGCCCGGGCTCACCGACAGCGCCGAGCAGATCGACTCGCTCGTGGGCGCCCTGGCCGATGCCGGCGCCACCAACGTGCTGCCGACGCTCCTCTACCTCCAGCCCGGCGTGAAGGAGCTGTACTTCGCCTGGTTGCAGCGCGAGCGACCCGACCTCGTCGCCGGCTACCGTCGCCTCTACGCCGGCGGCACCCAGGCGAGTGGCGACTACCAGAAGCTCGTCTACCGGCGCCTTCGCGATGCTCTCGTGCGGCACGGGCTGCCGATCCCCAATCGCGACACCCACGAGCTCTTCCAGCTTCGCGGCAAGCGCCCGTCGCCCGCGCCCTCCGAGGTGCCCGCAGCGCCGACCCTGTTCTGACGTCGCTCGCCGGGCTGTGCGGCGGGTGAGTCGGGGTTCGGGTGCTCGCTCGCGGGGCTGGTGCTCGTGCTGGTGCCGGCTCTGGTGCTGTGCTTGTGTCGGCTCAGGCGGCCTCGCGAGATGGCCGAACCTACCGCCACGCGCGCCCGTCCGCGTAGACCAGGCCACCTCGCGCGCGCGGCGCCGCGTCGCTTGCCGAGATCGCACTTCTGCTCGCCCCCACCCGACCCCAACTGCGATCTCGACCCGCGAGATGGCCGCAACTACCGCCACGCGCCCCCAAACGACGTAGATCGGGCCACCTCGCGCGCGCGGCGCCGCGCCGCTCGCCGAGATCGCACTTGTGGTCGCCCCCACCCGACCCCAACTGCGATCTCGGCACGGACCCCCTCGCCGCACGCCGAAGGCGCCGCGGCCGCGGTGCGGGCCGAAGGCCTCGCGCCGCGCGCGCCGAAGGCGCCAGCAAGCACCAGTAGGTTCGCCGCCCCCGAACGCCTCTCGCCCAGCGAGAAGCGTTCGAGGGCGACGAACCTACCCGCGAGCGTCGGTCGTAGCCGGAATCTCTTCTGCCCGGTCGCCGTTCTTGCGCACGGGGCGCACGTCGCCGACGATCGGCACGGCCTTGCGGTAGGCGAACCAGGCGTAGCGCGAGATGAAGTGCGCCATAGTGGTGACCCGGTTGCTGTTGCCGAGCAGGCTGTAGATGTGGATGACGATCCAGGTGTACCAGGCGAGCACGCCGGTGAGAGTGATCCCGCCGCGGAGTTGGGCGACGGCGGCGTGGCGGCCGATCGTCGCCATGGTGCCGCGGTCGTGGTACTTGAAGGCCCGGGTCGGCTTGCCGGTGAGCACGCGCGCGATCTGCTCGGCGACGTGCGCGCCTCCCTGCAGTGCTGGCTGCGCCAGCTGGTCGAGCGGCTTGGGCGTGAGCGCGATGTCGCCGACGGCGAAGATGCGGTCGTGGCCTTTGACGCGCAGGTCGGAACCGACGAGGATCCGGCCACCCGCACCCTGCTCGAGCCCCCAGCCGTCGACTTCTCCGTGTGCAGTCACTCCGGTGGCCCAGATCACGAGCTCTGCCGGGATCTCTTCGCCGGACGCGGTGACGACGCCGTTCTTGCGCACTTCGGCGACGCCGGTGTTGAGGCGGAGTTCGACGCCGCGTTTGCGGAGCGCGCCCTCCGAGTAGCGGCGCAGTCGCGGTGCGAACGGCTTGAGGAGTTCGCCGCTCCGGTGCACCAGGGTGATCGTGATGCTCTTGCGGTCGATCTCGGGGTAGGCGGTCACGAGCGCCTGGTCGCGGAGCTCGGCGAGTGCGCCGGCCATCTCGACGCCGGTCGCTCCGCCGCCGACGATGACGACGCGGACCTCGGAGGTATCTTCGCGGACAGCGGCCTTTTCGAGTTGCGTGAAGAGCTCGTCGCGGATCCTGAGCGCCTGTGATCGCGAGTACATCGATTTCGCGTACTCCTTGGCGCCGGGGGTGCCGAAGTAGTTGGTGTTGACGCCGTTCGCCAGAACGAGTGCGTCGTACGAGATCTTCTCGCCGTCGGCAAGTTCGATGACCTGCGCCTCGGCATCGATGGTTTTGAGCAGCCCGTGCTGGAAGTTCGCGTTCGGCTGGGTGCTGCGGAGGCTGCGGAGGAAGTAGGTGACGTCTCCGGCGTTGAGGCCGCCGGTCGCCACCTGGTACATGAGCGGCTGGAACATGTTGTAAATGTGGCGGTCGATCAGGGTCACCCGCACCGGCGCATCTTTGAGTGCCTTCAGCGTCGCGATGCCCGCGAAGCCACCTCCGATGATGACGATGTGCGGCAGCTCGGCCATTTTTCCTCTTTCTTGACGAACGAGGAGGCCGGCGAGGGCGCTGGTTCGTCGTCTTCGCTCGAAATCAACTGCAAGGGTATCCCCTGATTCGCTCGCCTTCCGAATTTGAAGGAGAAACCCGCGACGACGCCGCCCGATCCGCCTCACTTTCGGTTTTTCGGTGCGGATCTCCTTCAAATTCGGGGCCGGACTAGCCGCGACGGATGATGCGGGCCTCCCACGGGCGCAGAGTCGTCGCCTCTCCGGGGTCGGCGTAGTTGCCCAGAACCAAGGATCCGCGCCCCCACGAACCCGACCCGAGCACCGTGGCGTCGAGCTCCTCCGACGAGAAGTTGCCCACGACGAGGAGCGACTCGTCGGCGAGGGTGCGCGTGAACGCGAAGAGCGTCGGATGGTCGGGCTCGAGGAGCGTGTACGAGCCGAGAGCGACGACCTCGGACGAGTGCCGCAGCGCGATGAGCCGACGGTAGTGCTCAAAGATCGAGCGATCGGACTGTCGGTCGGCGTGCACGTTGATCAGAGCGGCGTTGGGGTTCACCGCCAGCCAGGGTGAGCCCGAAGTGAAACCCGCCTCGGATCCTTCGGTCCACTGCACCGGAGTGCGCGCGTTGTCGCGCGAGCGGAACCGGAGCGACTCGAGAAGCTCTTCGGGGTCGCGGCCCTCCTCGCGCTGCTCGGCGAACCAGTTGAGCGATTCGATGTCGCGGTAGTCGTCGATCGATGCGAATCCGGCGTTCGTCATGCCGATCTCGTCGCCCTGGTAGACGTAGGGCGTGCCCCGATGCAGGTGCAGGATCGTCGCGAGCAGAGTCGCCGACTCGAAGCGGAACTCGTCGTCGTCGCCGAAGCGGGAGACCGAGCGCGGCTGGTCGTGATTGGCGAGGTAGAGGCTGTTCCAGCCGGTGTCGGCGAGGCCTTCCTGCCATCGGCTGAGCGAGCTCTTCAGGTCGCGGAGATCGAGCGGCACGTTGTCGAACTTCGAGGCCGGGCCGTGATCGAGCCCGACGTGCTCGAACTGGAACACCATGTCGAGCTCGAGCCGATCGGCGCCGGTGAAGAGCTTCGCGTCGTCGACCGTCACCCCGGGCATCTCGCCGACTGTGATCAGGTCGGCCTCGCGGCCGGCGAACACGCGCTCGTTCATCTCGCGCAGGTACTCGTGGATCTGCGGGCCCATCGAGAACCCCTCGCTGTCGCTCACGAGGTCGCTCTGGATCTTGGCGATGTGGTTGATGACGTCCATGCGGAAGCCGTCGACACCTCGGTCGAGCCACCAGTTCATCATCGAGTAGATCGCGTCGCGCACCTCCGGGTTCTCCCAGTTGAGGTCGGGCTGCTTGGGCGCGAAGAGGTGGAGGTAGTACTGGTCGTCGACCGATCGGTTGACGGTCGATCGGTTGACGGTCGATCGGTTGTCTGCGGAACCGTCGGTCGATCGGTTGTCGGCGTGGTCGTCGATTGATCGGTTGTCAGCGTGGTGGTCGGCGGCTGCGAGCTGCGTCCAGGCCGGGCCGCTGAAGGCGCTGCGCCACAGGTTCGGCTCGGTGCGGCCATCACGGGGGCTCCGGTCGACGCCGTCGCGCCAGACGTACCAGTCGCGCTTCGGGCTCGTGCGAGACGACTTCGACTCCCGGAACCAGGCGTGCTCGTCACTCGTGTGGTTGACGACGAGGTCCATCACGAGTTTGAGGCCGCGCTCGTGTATCTCGGCCAGCAGCAGGTCGAACTCGTCGAGGGTGCCGAAGAGCGGGTCGATGTCGCGGTAGTCGCTGATGTCGTAGCCGTTATCGGCCTGTGGCGAGGTGTAGATGGGCGACAGCCAGACGACGTCGACACCCAGGTCGACGAGGTGGTCGAGGTGCTGCCGAATTCCGCCGAGATCGCCGATGCCATCACCATTGGAGTCGGCGAAGCTGCGCGGGTAGATCTGGTAGACGACGGCCTTAGTCCACCAGGCGGGCGCGGGTGCGGGTGCTGCTGCTGCTGGTACTGCGGGCGACTGGGCTGACTCGTCGGCGAGGCTCATTCATCAAGCCTAGGCGCGGGCCCCCTGCAAATTTGAAGGAGAAACGCGCTGCCGACCCCCGCCGATCGGCATAAGTCCGTTCGCCCGGGCGCGGATCTCCTTCAAATTCGGGTCAGGCGGCGGCGGCGGGCGCGAACTGCGCAGCACGCCGGGCAGGACGCAGGCTGACGCGGAACGACCGCGGCACGTCGGCCCCCGCGGCGATGAGCTCGCGGCCGTCGCGGGGATCGCGAAGCGGCAGCTCCCCCGAGAACAGCGGCACGGTGGTGTACCCGGCGGCGGCTTCGCGGGCTGTGACGAGGGGCAGCGCGCGGCGGCTCAGGGGCAGCGCGATCGCACCGGCGAGCAGCAGCACGAGCGGCAGCCCGACTGGCGAGAGGTCGGCTCGGCCACTGGCGGCAACGGTGAGCACGGCCCCGACCAGGCTGAGCACGCCGAGGCCCACGCACGCGACGGCGACCACGGTGACGAGTGACCAGATGTAGGCGGAGGTGCCGCGGACGAGTCCGGTGACGGGGTTCATGCGCAGCTCACTTCTGCCGGGTGATGAGCCGCAGGATCCTGCGCTCCTCTGCCAGATTAGGCACCGCCCGCAACCCGGCGCGCCTCCACGTTGGGGTGGCACCCGCGCGGGGGACGCTCGCGAGGCTGGCGCCGACCCGCATGATCGGCACCGACCCGCGCGACCGGCACAGACCCGCGCGACCGGCCCACACCCGCGCGATCGGCACAGACCCTCGTCGCCAGCAGTCGAGGTGGCCCTGGGTCCACCTCAGCAGCCGACTCCGAGGGTCTAGCCGGAGGATGCCCCGCTCAGGCGAGGCCGAGCTGCCGCAGGATGCCCTGCTCGTCGGTCGAGCCCCACCGGTCGGAGGCCTTGCCGTCGGTGAAACCGATCACCTGCACGTTGCGCACAGTGAAGCGCTTGCCGGTCGCTGCGTGCCCCTGGTACTCGCCGGTGTGGGTGGCCGAGAGGTCGGCGATGGTGATGTACTTCGTCGGCGTCACGATCGTTTCGAGCTCGGTGCGCTCGACGTCGCTGAACGACGTGCCGAACTGCTCCCAGAACCAGGCGATTCCGCCTCCTCCGGCGGGCTGACCGTCGGCCGGGTCGTGGTCGACGAAATCGACGTCGAACCGGTCGCCCATCTCGAGCGAGGTGTCGCGCATCCGCGCCAGCGCGTCGATGGTGGCCTGGCCGCCCTCGGTGATCTCGGTTGCCATGGTGGATCCCTTCTCGCCGTGCCCGCGTGGCGACGGCTGTCGTCTTCGCCGAGTCAACGCCGCGCGTCGCTTAAGAGATCAGGATCCGGGGGACGCCGCTCGGCTAGGCGACCTCGCCGCGCACCGTGTCGCGGTCACACCCGCGCGCCGCGGCAGGTGGGCTAGTCCGCGAGACGTAGTACGGCGAGCGGCGAGCGGTCAGGCACCCTGCACGTCGAACGCATCCGCCCGCGCGGGGCCGAGGTCGGCGAGGGCGGCGAACGCCGGGCGAGGCGCGTCGACCTCGGTCTCGAACAGCACGAGCTCGTTGGCGCCCGAGCGAGTCGCCGGGCCGGGTACGTAGAGGGTGCGCTGCGGCCCGTCGCTCCAATACCGCCCGAGCGGGAACCCGTTCACGAACGCGACACCCTTGCCGAGGCCGCCACTGTCGAGGAACAGATCGGCGGGAGCGCCGAGCGAGAACTCGAAGCGCGCGATACCGGGCCCGACGAGAGGCGAAGACGAAACCGAAGGATCCGCCCCGACCCCGCTCGCTGCCAGCAGATCGAGGTCGAGCGGAAGTGCGGTCCACTCGGCGGTGCGTCCGTCCACCGTGACCTCGCCGATCAGCCCCTTGGGCTCGCCGATCCGCTGGTCGTAGTTGACCCGCCCCTGGTCTTCCAGCAGCACGATGAGCTCGGCGCCCGCGGGCAGGGCCAGGCGTCGATCGCCGCGGGCCCGCTCGAGCACGCCGATGCGAACTCCATCGACGAAGACGATGGCGCGGTCGCGCACCTCGCCGACCTCGAGCACGTGGCCGCCGGACTCGCCCGACGTCGGCGAGCCAGCGTCGGGCAGCGCCGCACGGAGCACGAGGTAGCCGCGGTAGACGCCGAGCTCGTCGAAGGTGGGCGCGGCGGACGCGGGGGCGAGGTGGCCGAGTCGACCAAGAACGCCGAGCAGAGGCGTCGACCCGGCCATCTCGACGACCGGCACGGGTGCCGGGGTGTGAGCCGTCGGATCCTCGATGCTCCTGGGGTCGTCGAAGTCGAGATCGGGCACGTCGGTGTACTTCGCGAAGACCTCGCGGAAGGCGAAGTACTTCTCAGTGAGCCGGCCCGCCTCGTCGATCGGGGCGTCGTAGTCGTAGCTCGTGATCGTCGGCTCGTAGACGCCCTTGTCGTTGGCCCCGTTCGTGAAGCCGAAGTTCGTGCCGCCGTGCACCATATAGAGGTTGACCGACGCCCCGAGGGCGAGCAGCTCGTCGAGGTCACGCGCCTGCGCCTCGGCGGGCGTGGTGTGGTGCACGCCGCCCCAGTGGTCGAACCAGCCGTTCCAGTACTCGGAGCTCATCAGCGGCCCCGTCGGCTGCGCGGCGCGCAGGGTGGCGAGACGTTCAGGGCTGCGGGAGCCGAACGAGCCGGTCTTCAGCAGGTCGGGCAGCGAGCCGTTGTGGAGCATGTCGGGCTCGGGCTGGTCGACCGTGGTGAGTGGAACGTCGATGCCGGCGTCGCGGGTGAGGTCGACGAGGGCGCGGAGGTAGGCGGCGTCGGAGCCGTACGCGCCGTACTCGTTCTCGATCTGGACGAGCACGACCGGCCCACCGTGGTCGATCTGCCTCGGCACGACGATCTCGTAGACGCGCCGGAGATAGGTCTCGACGGCCGCTAGAAAGAGGGGCTCGGAGCGGCGGACGCCGACGCTCGGGTCGCGGAACAGCCAGCCCGGAAGGCCGCCGTTGTCGTACTCGGCGCAGATGTAGGGGCCGGGCCGGACGATGGCGTGCATTCCCGCTTCGTGCACGAGGTCGAGGAAGGCGCCGAGATCGAGCCGGCCGTCGGTGATCCACTCGTCGGGCGTCGGTGCGTGGTCGTTCCACGGCACGTACGTCTCGATGGTGTTGAGGCCGAGGAGCCGGGCCTTGTGGATGCGATCGGCCCAGTGCTCGGGGTGGATGCGGAAGTAGTGGAGAGCCCCGGAGAGGATCCGATGCGGGCGCCCGTCGAGGAGGAAGGCGTCGTCGCCGATCGTGAAGCGGCTCGTGGTCATGGGGTCTCTCTCAGAGTCGGAGGACGGAGAACGGGTGCGACCGAGGTGGTCGCACCCGCTCCGTGACTGTGGTGCTGGTCGAACGCAGTGCTGGTGGGGCTACTTAGCTGTGACGGTGAAGCCCTGCTCGTTGCCGTACTTCACGAGCGCCGTCTGCCAGGCCTTCAGACCGGTGTTGATGTCGGAGAAGTCGGCGTACGACTGACCGACGGTGTCGGCGTAGATGCTGTTCGCGTAGACCTGGAAGGGCAGGTACTTCCAGCCGGAGGCGACCGAGTCGGACGAGCTCTTGAGCACCTCGTTGATGGCCTGTCCACCGAAGTAGTCGGGCTTCGTGGCGAGGAATTCACTCGAGTCGAGCGTGGCGGTCGTCGACGGGAATCCGCCCGAGGCGAGGAACGTGTTGACGCTCTCGTCGCTCGAGTTCAGCCACTTCACGAATCCGGCCGCGAGGGCCTGGTTCTTCGACTGCTTCATGACGACCTGTGCGCCACCGCCGTTCTCGGCCGTGACAGCGGTCTTGCCGTCGTAGGTCGGGATCGGAGCGACAGCCCAGTCACCCGAGCCGGCCTTGGCACCCGACTCGATGACGCCGGGGAACCAGGCACCGGTGATCTGGGTCGCGATCTCGCCGCCGGCGAGCTGCTTGTACCAGTCGTCGGTGAAGCCGGGGGTCTGGGCGAGGAGCTTGTTCTCGACGAGCTCGTTCCAGGTGTCGGCCCACTTCTTGGTGCCCGCATCCTGCAGATTGATCGACACCTTGCTGCCGTCGACCTCGAACGGGCGGCCGCCGGCCTGCCAGATCATGCTCGTCGTGAACCCGGCGTCGCCGGTGTCGGAGTTGATGTAGGCCTTGGGGTCGGCCTTGTGCAGCTTCTTCGCGGCGGCGATGTATTCATCCCACGTCTTCGGCACCTGGATCGAGTACTTCTCGAAGAGCGTCTTGTTGTAGAACATGGCCATGGGGCCGGAGTCCTGAGGCAGACCGTAGAGCTTGCCGTCGAGCGACACCGAGCCCCAGGTCCCGCTGGTGTACTTGCTCTTGAGGTCGTTGAAGCCGTACTGGGTGAGGTCGGTCAGCGAGTCGGCGAGAGCGAACTGGGGCAGCGCGAAGTACTCGACCTGAGCGACGTCGGGCGCCCCGGATCCTGCCTTGACGGAGTTCTGGAGCTTCGTGTACTCGTCGGTGCCGGTACCGGCGTTGACGAGCTTGACGGTGACCTTCGGGTAGGCCTTCTCGAAGGCCTTGACCTGGGCTGCCGCGGACGGGGTCCACGACCAGTAGGTCAGGGTTCCGCCGGCTTTGAGGGCGGCGTCGACCTGGCCGGCGTTTCCGCCGTCGTTCGACGAGCCGCCGCCGCTGTTCGAGCAGCCGGTGAGAGCTGCGGTTACTGCGATCGTGGTGACTGCGGCACCGACGATCGTCCTCAAGCGCTTGTGCATGAGGGGTCCTTTCACTTCGTTGTGTGGGTTGGTGAGGGGAGGGATTGCTGGGGGGGCTGCTGGTCTACTGCTTCACGCCGCCGGCGCCGAGGCCCGACTGCCAGTAGCGCTGGAGGAGCAGGAAGATGATGACGATCGGCACGATGGTGATCAGCGAGCCGGTGACGACCAGGTTGTAGATCGGGTCGGCGGCGACGCCGTTCGCCTGCTGCGACCACTGGTTGAGGCCGACGGTCAGCGGGTACCACTTCGGGTCGCTGAGCATGATGAGCGGGAGGAAGTAGTTGTTCCAGGTCGCGACGACCGAGAACAGCAGCACCGTGACGATGCCGGGCGTCAGCAGCCGGATGGCGATCGTGAAGAAGATGCGGATCTCGCCGGCCCCGTCGATGCGGGCCGCTTCGAGCAGTTCTTCGGGGATCGCGTCGACCGCGTACGTCCAGACCAGGTAGAGACCGAACGGGCTGATGAGCGACGGAAGAATGATCGCCCACGGGGTGTTCGTCAGGCCGATGTTCGAGAAGAGCAGGAACGTCGGCACGGCAAGGGCTGTACCCGGGATGGCGATCGAGCCGAGCACGATGGCGAACACCGCACGTCGACCGGTGAAGCGGAACTTCGCGAGACCGTAGCCGGCGAGGGTCGCGAGCAGCGTCGCTCCCCCGGCACCGACCACCACGTAGAGCAGCGTGTTGCGGAACCAGGTGACGAAGATGCCGTTGTTGTAGGTGAAGACCTGCTGGATATTGTCGAACAGGTGGAACCCGTCGCCGAACCAGAGGCCGAACGACGCCAGGAGGGAGTCTTGCGACTTCGTCGAGTTGACGACGAGGTAGAACAGCGGCACGAGCGAGTAGACGAGGAAGATCACCATGATCGCGGTGAGGCCGCGCGACTTCTTCTCGCGGTAGCCACTGGGGCCGGGCCGGTCACGACGAGAGCGTTTCGACGGACCGCCGGATCCTCGGCCCTGTTCTTCGGGGATGACCTCGGGGCTGGTCAGGGTGCTCATCGGTTCTCCTGTCGCGTGCCGCGGACCTGGACGATGTAGGCGATGACGGCGGTGATGACGCCCATCACGATCGCGACGGTGGCGGAGTAGTTGAACTGCTGGCCGGCGAACGAGAGGTTGTAGGCGTACATGTTCGGGGTGAAGAAGGTGCCGATCACGTTCGGCGCCAGGGTCTTGAGCAGGTTGGGCTCGTTGAAGAGCTGGAAGCTGCCGATGATCGAGAAGATCGAGGCGATCACGATCGCGCCGCGGAGAGCCGGGAGCTTGATCGAGATGATCGTGCGGAGGCTTCCGGCGCCGTCGAGCGACGCCGCCTCGTAGAGCTCGGCCGGGACGACGCGGAGGGCCGCGAAGAAGATGATCATGTTGTAGCCCAGGAACTCCCAGGTCACGATGTTGCCGATCGACGTCAGGATCCAGGTCGAGGTGAACGGCTTGAGCAGGTCGCTGCCGAGCAGGTCGTTGAACGAGCCGGTGAGGCCGAACTGCGGGCCGTAGATGAAGCCCCAGATGAGGGCTGCGACGACACCCGGCACCGCGTAGGGCAGGAAGATCGCGATACGGAAGAAGCTCGCGGCGTGGAGTCGAGCACTGTCGAGGGCGAGAGCCGCGACCAGTGCCAGAACGAGCATCACCGGCACCTGGATCACCAGGAAGATCAGCACGCGCCCGAAGCTCGACCAGAACTTCGAGTCTTGGAGCAGCTGGATGTAGTTGGCGAGGCCCACGAAGTGGTTGCCGCCGATCAGCTGGTCGCGGAACAGGCTCAGGTAGATCGCGTAGCCGATCGGCACGATCAACATGAGGATCAGCACCACCATGAACGGAGCGACGAACATCCAGCCCGTCTGCTTGCCGCGGCCCGTGCGCCGGCGCTTGCGAGGCGTCGGCTCGAGCCGTGCCGCCTTGGCGCCCGTCAGGGTTCCAGAACTCATCGAAACTTCCTCGTCTCCACGATGTTTACGTCAACATCACGGAGGCGACGCTAGCATGGCAACGTCAACATCGCCACCGACCTGGAGGAAATCGTGACCTCAGCGACACCTTCACCTGCCGCGAAGAAGGCCTCCGCCGCAGACGTGGCACGCCACGCGGGCGTCTCGATGCAGACCGTTTCGCGTGTCGCCCGCGATCTCGAGAACGTCCAGCCCGCTACCCGCGACCGGGTGCGCGCCTCGATGGTCGAGCTCGGCTACAGCCCGAACCGTGCGGCCCGCGCCCTCCGATCGGGCCGGTTCCACACGATCGGCGTGATCATGTTCACGCTCTCGTCGTTCGGTAACACGAAGTTCTTGGAGGCCATCGCCGAGGCTGCGGGTCTGGTCGGCTACACGATCACCCTCCTTCCCGTCTCGCAGCGCACCCGCGGAGAGGTCACCGGCGCCATCGCGCGGCTCTCCGAGCAGGCCGTCGACGGAGTCGTCATCGTCATCGAGGCCGACCTGCTCTCCGAAGACGACGTCGATCTGCCCGCCGACGTGCCGGTCGTGATCATCGACTCCAGCCGCCTCAGCGAACGTCCCTTCATCGACACCGACCAAGCCCTCGGCGCCCGGCTGGCCACCCAGCACCTGCTCGACCTGGGCCACGAGACCGTGTGGCACATCGCCGGGCCGCAGACCTTCTATGCGGCCAGGCGTCGTGAAGCCGCCTGGCGCGAGGTGCTCGAGTCGCACGGTCGCGAGGTGCCTCCCCCGTTCACCGGTGACTGGAGCACAGGATCCGGCTACCGCGCAGGCCTCGAAATCGCCCGCCGCCCCGAGATCACCGCCGTCTTCGTCGCGAACGACGGAATGGCCCTCGGTCTCCTGCGCGCCTGCCACGAGCTCGGCAGGGACGTGCCGTCGACCCTGAGCATCGTCGGCTTCGACGACATGACGGAGTCGGAGTCGTTCTGGCCGCCGCTCACGACCATCCACCAGCACTTCGACGAGGTCGGGCGGTCGTCGGTTGCGATGCTCGTGGCGCAGATCGAGCGGACGACGCCGACGCCGGTGACGATGGTGCCGGTCGACCTGGTCGTGCGGGCGAGCACGGCGCCACCGCCCCGCGTCTGAGCCGCTGCGCTGACCGATCTGGTGCCGAGTGCCGTCTAATGCCGCCGGCGGTGGCCCGCACGCGGCATATGGCGGCACTCGGTGCCCCTGAAGCCGTGCGTCCTCGGATCCTTCGTTCGCGAGTGCGCGCCGGTGTCGCCGAGTGCCGTCTAATGCCGTTGGCGGGGGCCCGCACGCGGCATATGGCGGCACTCGGTGCACGAGCCCGCGGCACCCATGCCCGGCCCGACTCGCGAGTGCCGCCTTATGCCAACGGCGGGCCGCCAGGCACCGCATAAGGCGGCACTCGACGGCCCGCCGCGCGAGCAGAACCGGTCAGTCGACCTTGGCGGCCGCCGTCTTGATCATGGCGACGTACTTGTCGAGCGCGTACGGCAGGCTCAGCGGCGTGATGACGGTGGAGGCCATCGCGAGCTGCTGGTTGACGTTCGGCACGTACGAGCCGCGCTTCACCGCCGGGATCGATGCGTAAAGGGGCTGCTTCTCGATCTGTTTCTGGTTGGCCTCGTCGTTGAACCAGGTGAAGACGATGTCGGTCTTGTCGAGCAGGTTGGCCTTCTCGAGGCCGATCGTCGAGACGAAGGTGCCTGCGGTCTTCGGCAGAGCTGCGGCCGTCTTCTCCTGCGTCAGGCCGAGACCCGCGATGATGTCGACGCGCGGGTCGCCCTTCTGGTAGATCGACAGCGAGCCCGGCTCGGCGGCGTAGATGTAGGTGAAGTTGTACTTCGCGAAGTCGGGGTTCTCGGCGGCCGTCTTGGCGAGGGTCGTCTTGATGCCGGCGATCTGGTCGGCGGCCTTGTCGCTCTCGCCGAGGACCTTGCCGATGATCGTCATCTCGTCGCTCCACGAGGTGCCCCAGGCCTCACCGGGGTAGGCGACGGTCGGCGCGAGAGCACTGAGGGTCTTGTACTGCTTGGCAGTGATGCCCGACTGCGGGGCGATGATCACGTCGGGGTTCAGCTCGGCCAGGGCCGTCATGTCGATGTCTGGGTAGACCGCGAAGGTCTTAGGCAGAGCGTCGCCGCGCTTCTCGATGGCCGAGGTGACCCAGGGGTAGTTCTTCTCGGAGTCGCCACCCCAGGTGACCTCCTCGATGCCGACAGGCGTGGTGCCGAGCGAGACGACCGTGTCGGCAGCACCCCAGCCGATGGTGACGACGCGCTTGGGCTTCGACTCGATGGTCGCACTGCCGAGGGCCGACTTGATCGTGACCGGGAAGGCGTCAGAGGCCGATGCGCCCGACGTGCTGCCGGATCCTGCGTCGGACGACGTGCTGCAGGCCGCGAGGGAGAACGCCAGGGCTGCTGCGGCCACGACGGCGATTCCTCGGCGGAAAAGTTTCTGAGACAAGGGATGGTGCCTTTCGGATTGGGTGCCGTGCCACCGTATTAGGTAAGGCTTACTTAGGCAACCCTGACCTAACGGCGTCGAGAGACCCGTGCGCGTCGAGAAATCCGGGCGCAAAAGGCCTAGCCCCGGCCCGCAACGACGGACAACAGCGGCGCCATCCGTCGGGGCACGACCTCGGAGAGCGCGATCGTGGTGTTGGTGCGGACGATTCCGCGGATCCTGAGGATCGCCCCCGTCACGCGCCGCAGATCGTCGGTCGACGACGCGACCACCCGCGCGAGCATGTCGCTGTCGCCCGTGATCGCGTGAACCTCGACGACCTCGGGCAGCGCGAGGAGGCCCGCGACGGCGTGCTCCTCGTCGGCCTGGCTGATCGCGATCGACACGAACGCCATCAGCGGGCGACCGAGCGACGCCGGGTCGAGGCGTCGGCTCTGAGCGCCGAGCACTCCGTCGTCGACCAGCCGCCGTCGCCGGGAGTGCACGGTGGTGCGCGAGATGCCGAGGGCTCGGGCGAGGGCCACGTCAGAGATGTCAGGATCCGAATCCAAGACCTGGATGAGTCGGGCGTCAACAGAATCGATGGTCACCTAGGCATTCTGCAGCGCGTCGGTTGTATTGCAGCCCATTCTGCGCAACAGTGCCCTGGTGAGTTGCGCGAACAGGGCCCGCTACCCACCATTGAGGCCGTGACCCGGATCCTCGATGCCTCGACCGCCGCCCTCGCCGCGACCCCGCCTGAATCGAGGCACTCCGTGCTCGAAGACGTGATGGGTATCGCGACCGGCACGCTTGCCGCATCGCTCGGCCTCTCTCTGCTCAAGACGGCCGGTGTCGTCACGGGCGGCACCGCCGGGCTCTCGCTGCTCATCAGCTACGCCGCGCCGATCCCGTTCGGGGTGCTGTTCTTCGTCGTCAACGCCCCGTTCTTCGTGCTGGCCCTCTGGAAAAAGGGGTGGCTGTTCACCCTCAAGACAGCGATCTCGGTGGCTCTCGTCTCCGTGCTGTCGTCGGTGCACGTCGCCGCGCTCGACGTGTCGAACCTCTCGCCGGTGTACGCGGTGATCGTCGGGAACGTGCTGGCGGGCCTCGGCATGATCGTGCTGTTCCGGCACGGGGCGAGCCTCGGCGGCTTCAACATCGTCGCCCTGATCGCGCAGGAGCGTCTCGGCTGGCGGGCCGGCTACGTGCAGATGGCGTTCGACGTCGCCGTCGTGCTGGCCGCACTCACTGTCGTGCCGGCTTGGCTCGTGTTGCTGTCGGCCGTCGGCGCCGTCGTCATCAACCTGATGATCGCGCTCAACCACCGGCCTGGCCGATACTCGGGCGTGCCGCGCTGGAAGTAGGGCGCGGCTGCGGCTGCGCTGGTCGCCGGAGCGGCGCTGGCCGTGGCGCGGCGCCTTGGCGCGGCGCCGACCGCCAGCGAGCGCTAGCGTGACAGCCATGGCCGTGACGTTCGACATCCTGCACCTGAGCGACACCCACCTCGCGGCCGGCGACACACGCCACTACGGCCAGGTGGATACACGCGAGCAGCTCGACCTCGTTCTGGCCCGAGCGTCGACGATCGCCCGCCTCGACCTCGTCGCCTGCACCGGCGACCTCTCGGACGACGGGTCACCCGAGTCGTACCGCTACCTCCGCGACACCGTCGAGCCCTGGGCCGCAGCCCGAGGGGCCCGCGTCGTCTACGCGATGGGCAACCACGACCTCCCGGACGGATTCCGCGAGGTCTTGGCCCCCGGCGCCGATCCCTTGCGGGGAGTCATCGACGTCGACGGTGTTCGGGTTATCACGCTCGACACGTCGATCCCGGGCAAGGGCTACGGCCGGGTCGGGGCCGAGCAGCTGGCCTGGCTCGCCGACATCCTCGCCACGCCCGCCGCACGCGGAACCGTGATCGCCATGCACCACCCGCCGGTCTCCGCCGAGACTCCGCTGCTCGCGGCCCTCGAACTCCAGGATCCGTCGGAGTTCGCCGCCACCATCACCGGAACCGACGTCCGCCTTGTGCTCGCCGGCCATTACCACCTCGCGCTCCTGGACGAGGTCGCGGGGGCCCGCGTCGTCGTCAGCGGCGGCGTCACCAACCAGGCCGACCTGTTCGCCGCGCCCGACACCGAGGGGGCCTTTCAGGGTAGTGCGGCGAGCGTCGTGAAGCTTCGGGCTGACGGGACCACTCGGATCCTGCCGTTTACCGCCCCCGCCGGCGCCCCGGTCTTCGACCTCGATGCGGCGACGGTGGCGAGTATCGCGGCGGAGGCCGGTCCAGCGTCGGCGTAGCGCTTGCAAATTTGAAGGAGAAACTGCCGCTCGACCCCGCCGGATCGTGATGTTTACGTGCGCCTCTACGCGTTTCTCCTTCGAATTTGCAGCCGCCGGACCGCCGCACCTGCTCCTCCGCCGAGATCGCAGTAGTGGTCGGGTGCAGGCGACGCCAACTGCGATCTCGGCGGGCCGCACGCACAGGCCAGCCGCGCCTGGCCAATCAGCGGTCGGCAAAACGGGAGGCGTAAGCACGGCGACTCGTCTTCCCGGCGTCGGAGCGCACGGGGTCGTGCACCACGTGCACCCGCGAGGGGCGCCGCTCGGGGTCGAGACGTGACCGGGCCCACTCGAGCAGGGCCGAGGGATCCTCGTCCTGGCCCGCGACGTCGACGACGACCTCGATGCGCTGACCGAGGTCGTCGTCGGGCACCCCGAAGGCAACGGCTGACCGCACCGAGAGGTGGCCCTCGACGACGCGCTCGATGTCGGTCGGAAGCACGTTCACGCCGCCGCGGAGAATGACGTCGTCGGCTCGGTCGGAGATGAACAGGTAGCCGTCGGCGTCGACGTGACCGAGGTCTCCGAGGGTGTCCCAGCCATCCGGATCGCGCCGCGACGAGCCGCCGAGGTAGCGGTAGGTCGGCGAGCCCGGGCGTCGCATCCAGATGAGGCCGGTCGAGCCGACGGGCAGCGAGCGAGACGCGTCGTCGAGAGCGCGGATCGACACCTCCGTGCCACCGATCGGGAGACCGACGCTGCCGGGGCGCCCCAGCCACTCGCCGCCGCGGATCGTCACCAGCCCGTTCGACTCGCTGCCCGCGTAGAGCTCGACGAGGGTGTCTGCGCCGCCGGGCACAGCCTCGACCAGCCAGTCGACGAACGCGCGTTTGAGCTCGGGAGCGCAGGGCGCCCCCAAGTGCAGCACGGTCTCGAGCGACGACAGGTCCGCCGCGGCACGAACGTCGGCGGGCAGACGCAGCAGCCGGTGCATCATCGTCGGCACGACCAGCATCCAGGTGACGCGGTGCTGACCAATGGCCGCCAGCACGCGCCGCTCGTCGAACCGCGGCAGGATCACGAGCCGTGCCCCGGTGAGTAACGCCCGGAACGAATAGGTGAACGTCGCCGAGTGCACGAGCGGCCCGGCCACGAGGTGCACTCCCCCGAGCGGCAGGAAAGCGGCGACGGGCTGCGATGCGTCGAGCAGGGCGGGTGCCGTCGCGATCACGATCTTCGGCTGGCCGGTGCTGCCCGACGAGGTGGGCGCCTTCCACGACGCGGCCCAGGCATCGTCGAGCGGCTCGTCCGACAGAGACGGGTCGGGGAGGTGCCCGGCATCGACCCAGGGAAGAGAAGGATTCGCGGACTCGTACCCGACAATCAGCCGTGCCCCCGCCAGCCGCCCGAGCTCGGCCCGCTCCCGCGCGTCGAGCCCCGTCGACACCGGCTGCGGCGTCGCCCCGAGCTTCCAGATCGCCGCGCACACCACGATCACCTCGACCGTGTTCGGCAGCGAGACGGTGACGAGGTCGTCCTGCCCGACACCGCGCGAGGCGTAGTCGCGCGCGAGACGATTCGACTCCCGGTCAAGGGCGACCGCTGTCAGCGATCGGTCGTCGTCGATGGCGACGACGCGCTCCGGGTCAGCCTCGGCGAGCGCCGTAATGATCCCTGAGATCGACTGCCTGGCCACGGTCACCGCCCTCTCCGACGCGCGCGTAGAACACCTCGTGGAGCGCGGCGACGTCGTCCCAGTCGTGGCCAGCGGCGAGGGTTCGCCCGGCTTCGGGATCGGGAGCGGCGCCGTCGAGGGCGGCGGCGAGCTGACCGGCGATCGCCTCGACGTCAGACGCGTAGAGCACGGTGTCGCCGAAGACCTCGCGGAGCACGGGCAGATCGCGGGCGACGACCGGCACCGAGGCGGCGAGCGCCTCCATCGCGGCGAGACCGAAGCCCTCCTTGGTCGACACGAAGGCGAGAGCGGCGGCCCCGGCGACGAGCGGAGCCACATCGGCCTCGTCGAGCACGCCGAGGATGAGGGGGTCGAGGTCGAGCTCCTGCACGCGGGCGTCGAATGCCTCGCGGTAGGGCCGGTAGTCGAACAAGGTCTCGCCGCCGCCGAACACGAGCCGCGTCGCCGGGTGCGTGACGCGGAGCCGAGCGAACGCCTCGATCAGGTCGAGGCTGCCCTTGCGCGGCTCGATGCCGCCGAGGGCGAGGACGTAGGTGCCGAGATCCGGTGGGAGTGACTGCGGGCTGGCGGATCCTGCGCTCTGCCGACGAGCCGAAGCTGCCGCCGCGAACCGGGCCGCGTCGACGCCGTTCGGTATCACGGTCGGCGCAAGGCCCCAGCCGTCGTGCACTTCACTGGCGACCGCCGCCGAGACGCAGATCCGGGCGATCGGGTCGCGGACGGCGCGGTCGTGGCAGGCGATCAGCTCGGGCGTCGTGAACTCGTCGAGGTGGTGGATGGTGCGAATGCAGCGGCCGACCGCATTGGCCGAGATGCAGTCTTGCGCGTGAACGATGTCGTAGTCGCCCGCCGCCGGCTCGAAGGCCCGGCGCATCTCGACGATGGATCGCTGGATCCGCTCCCCCACACTCTCGTCGTCGCTCGCCTCGAACGGCACCACGCGAATCGTCACCGAGGGGTCGACGCTACGGAAGAACACCGTGTCGCCGCCGCGGCCGAGCGTCCAGACCGTGACGTCGTGCCCGCGTCGGGCGAGCGCCTCGGCGAGGGCCAGCGTGTGCACGACGCCGCCGCGGGGCTTCGTCGAGTAGGTGACCTGCGCGATGCGCATCAGGATCCCGCGGCTCGGTAGGCGCTCTCGCGGCGCTGGTCGAGGTGGTTCATCGTGCGGCGGGCTCTCGCCACGTCGGTCGCGACGTCAGCGGTCGCCACCGCGAGCCCACCCTTGGCCCAGGTCTTCGCGATGATCTCGCCAGCTGGGTCGACGACCTTCGCCTGCCCGAGAAATCGAAGGCCGCCGAGCACTCCGGTCTGGTTCGACGACACCAGGTAGACCTGGTTCTCGGCGGCGCGGGCGCAGTCGTAGAGGTCGAAGAGGTGGGCCTGGCGGTCGTTGCGGATCCGATCCGAGCGGTCGGTGACGCTCGCGGGCCAGGCGCTAAGGCAGGCGAGGATCTCAGCGCCGTCGAGCGCGAGCGACCGTGCCGCCTCGGGAAACGTCTTGTCGAAGTCGATCATCATGCCCACCCGGCCGACGGGCGTGTCGAACGAGCCGAACGAGCCGCCCGCGTCGTACGCCTCCGATTCGCCGAGCGGCAGGTGCACCTTGCGATGAGAGCCGAGGATCCGGCCGCCCTGCACGCAGACCGCCGAGTTGTAGCGGCGCTCGACGCCGCTCTCCACGGCCCGCTCGGCCACCCCGAAGCAGACGGTCAGGTCTTTTGCCAGCTCGGCCACCGCCTGCACTTCCGGTCCGTCGATCTCGACCGCGGGCGGCAGCGAGTCCGGGCCGGGATGCTGCAGGTCGAGGAGGTACCCGCCGAGGGTCGCGTCGGGCAGCACGAGAAGGTCGACGCCGCGGTCGCGCGCCTGGTCGAGGATGCCCGGCAGCTTCTGCAGGGTTCGCTCGACGTCTCGACCGAAGTGCGCGGCCACCGCCCCCATCGTGATGCTGCCCATGCCCCGAGGCTAGCCGGAGACGGAGGCCGGTTCGCGTGCGCTTTCCGCCGTTCGCGGCGTGCGCGAGGCGACGACCGACGACGCCACATGCTCGGCGTCGCGCGCGATCGCCTCGAAGCGGCCGGAGCCCCACGTGTGCAGCCACGGCAGGCCGAGAAAGTGCAGGCCCGGAGTACCCGTCGCGCCGTGCTGGTGTGTGGGGTGCCCGGCTCCGTCGAAGACGCCGACCTGCACCCACGAGTAGTCGGAGCGGAAGCCAACCGCCCAGACGACGCTGGTGATGCCGGCCTCGGTCAAGTCGAGCGATGTGGTCTCCGTCTCGGGTCGCCACACCGGCGAGTAGCGCTCCTCGGCGGGGGCGTCGATCCCCTCCCGGGCGATGAAGCGGTCGATATCGGTCTTGATCGACTCCATCACCGAGTCGGCGTGGTCGAGCGAGGCCTCGGCCGTCGGCGCGAACGTCAGCGCGTGGTCAACGAGACCCTCCAACCGGCCGTAGAGGTGCATGCCGGCGCGGGCGAACTCCCGGAAGTCGATGTCGCGGCCCCCGTCACGGCCGGTCATGTAGTGGTTGGTCGACTCGCGCTTGGTGAGGCCGCCGACCTGAGCGTGCACGGGGATGTCGTAGACGCCCATGTCGCTCAGCCAGGCGATGCAGTCGCGCCCCCGGTAGAAGCGGGCGCAGCGGGGCGCGGTGCCGAGGGCGACGTGGACGTCGCGTCCGGCGAGGAAGAGGTCTTCGGCGATCTGGGCGCCCGACTGGCCCGACCCGACGACGAGCACCGAGCCCTCCGGCAGCGCACCCGGCGACCGGTAGTCCGCCGAGTGGATCTGCACGACGTCAGAGGGAATGCGCCCCGCCATCGCCGGAAGCACCGGCTGGTGGTAGCCACCGGTCGCGACGATCACCTGGTCGGCCGTGACGGTGCCGCGGTCGGTGACGATCTCGAAGCCCCCGCCGCCGGTCTCACGGAGCCTCGTCACGAGGACGTTCTCGACGACCGGCGCATCGAAGGTCGACGCGTAGCGCCGCACCCAGGCATGCACCTCGTCGCGCTTCATGAAGCCGTCGGGGTCATCGCCGTCGTAGGGGTAGCCGGGGAGCACGCACTGCCAGTTCGGCGTGACGAGGGTGAAGGCGTCCCAGCGGCGGTCTTTCCAGTCGTGGCCGATCGTGTCGCGCTCGAGCACGAGGTGATCGACGCCCGCCCGGGTGAGATGCCAGCTCGCCGAGAGTCCGGCTTGCCCGGCGCCGACCACGACGACCTCGAGGTGAGCGCCGTCGACCAGCTCGCGGCTCATGCCGAGGCCCCGGTCGATCGGGCGGGGAATGCGGCCTGGTCGACCGGTAGCGGAGGGGCCATTCGCAGGATCCTGACGTCTCCGCCGTCGAAGTCGGCCGCCTTCTCGTGGATCTCGCTCTTCTGCTGCAGCGCCGAGGTGCAGACGAAGCCGAAGGTGGCGCGGACGCGATCGCTCGCCAGGTCGAGGGCCGCCGAGGATCGCTCGACGAACTCCTGCAGCGGATAGTCGGCGCCCTCGTCGAGGAAGTCGTGCATCACGAGGCTCGGCGAGTAGCAGGCGACCTCGGTGCCGTCGGGCCAGCGCACGCTAAAAGTCATCTCAGGCATGCGCGAGCACCTCCGTGTCGGCCAGCTGCGTCGACGAGTCGGCGAGCTGGGCGGCGGCAGCACGCGCGGCTTCGTCGCGAGCCTCGGCCTCGCCTGTCCGGTAGGCGTCGGGCCGCCGGTCGCGCAGGTGGAACATGCCGCCGCGCATCGCCCGGAAGCTCTCGTCGACGTCGATGGTGGCGACCGCCATGCCCGAGCCGAGCAGCGTCGTCGCCAGGATGTTGCCGCCCGGATCGACGACCTTGGCGTTACCGACGTAGCGCAACGAGCCGAACGTGCCCGACTGGTTCGACGCCATCCAGAACACCTGGTTGTCGAGCGCCCGCGCCATGTCGAAGAGGTTGAAGCGGTAGGTCCAGCGATCCTCCTGGAGGTTTTCGGCGGTGGCCGTCCGGGCGGCGGGCCAGGCCGACATGCTGATGATGATCTCGGCGCCGTCCATCGCCAGCGAACGTGCCGCCTCGGGGAACGCCTTGTCGTAGCAGATCTGCAGACCGATGCGACCGACGGGGGTGTCGAACGCCTCGTAGGTGTCGCCCGCCGAGTACGACATGTGCTCGCCGAGGGGCTGGTGCACCTTGCGGTACGAGCCGTAGATGGTGGTGCCGTCGAGGCAGACGGCCGCGTTGTAGCGCGTCTCGCCGTCGTCGCCGAGCTCGCAGAATCCGACGGCGACGACCAGGTCGCCGACGATCTCTTGCACCCGCCTGATCTCGGGTCCGTCGAGGCGGATCGCCGGCGGGAGCGAGCGCGACGTCGTCTTGACGGTGTCGCCGTGGTTGCCGAGCGACGAGAGGTACCCGCCGATGGCGGCCTCGGGCAGGGCGAGCAGCTGGACGCCCTGCTCGCGGGCCTCGGCGACCAGGCTCTCGATGAGCGCGTAGTTCTGTTCGAGGTCTCGGGTGAAGTTCGCCGAGACGCTGGCGACGGTGGTGGCCATCGAAGACTCCTTGCGGCTGATCGGTGGAGCGGACACGCAGGATCCTGCGGTGCAGCTAGTCAACGTCACGTCGTGTTTCGGATTGGTTTCGCCCGGAATAAGAGTGCGTTTCGGCGGGAACATGCAATCTGCCCGAAACCAGTCGGCAACACGGGCGGCAAAGACTCGTTCTCGTACGGCTCCCCGAATCAGATCATCACGACTCTCGACCCGCTAGGAGACACCCATGAGCGACATCGACATCGACCAGCAGATCCTCGACAACATCGAGACGTCCCGTAACGAGATCCCGCACCCCTCGCAGCCCAAGGGCACGAACATGTACGGATCGACCAAGATCTTCCCCGACTACAAGGCCGAGAAGAGCGAGTACTACTTCCAGCTCGTCCACGGCATCGCGCACGAGTCGTCGGTGTCGTTCGTCGCCACGCTCCAGGCCATCCGTGCCCTTCGCAAGGGCTTCACGAGCGTGCTGTACTTCTACGGCCCCGGCTCGATGAACTGCATCGCCAACCGCGGATTCCCGACGACGGGCGCCGACGGATTCCCCGGCGAGACCAACATCAACAACGCGCTCGAGACCTTCATCAAAGAGGGCGGCACGGTCTTCTGCTGCCGCTTCGGCCTCGCCCTGCACGGCAACCGCGAGGAAGACCTCATCGAGGGCGTCATCCCCTGCCACCCGCTCGACGTGCAGGACGCCGTCATCCACTACGCCCGCAAGGGCGCGATCATCAACAGCACCTACATGGTCTGAGCGGGCGACCCCGTGACCATCACCAACAACGCGTCGCAGCTGTCGACGCGGGTCGACATCGCGATCCGGGGTATTCGGGTCGCGGCCCCGGTGCACCGCGAGGGCGGCGCCGGCCCCTCCGACGACGGCCACGTGCTCTTCCAGGGAATGCAGTCGGCGATCCCCGTCAACCAGGAGAGCCCGTACCTCGTCGACGACGGCAAACTGCTGCTCGACGGCGAAGACACGGGCATCGAGGTGTCGCCGGTGGCACGGCCGAAGTTCTACGACCTGGCCACGGCCGACGGCGTCTCGTACGAGCAGATCGCTCGGCTGCACGGCGCGAAGGTGCTGGCGACCACCGTCGTGCAGACCTGCATCCGATACGACCCGGCCGAGCGCTGCCGCTTCTGCTCGATCGAGGAGTCGCTGAAATCGGGCTCGACGGTCGCCGTCAAGACCCCGGCGATGATCGCCGAGGTCGCCGAGGCCGCCTGGCGTCTCGACGGCGTCGAGCAGATGGTGATGACGACCGGCACCTCCAACGGTCGCGACCGCGGAGCCACCCACCTGGCCCGGTGCGTGCGCGCCATCAAGAAGGCCGTGCCCGACCTGATGATCCAGGTGCAGTGCGAGCCGCCCGCCGACCTGCAGACGATCACCGACCTCTACGAGGCGGGCGCGCGATCCATCGGCATCCACGTCGAGTCGATGGACGACGACGTACGCCGGCGCTGGATGCCCGGCAAATCGCGTGTCTCGCTCGACGAGTACCGCGCCGCCTGGCGTGAGGCCGTGCGAGTGTTCGGTCGCAACCAGGTCTCGACCTATCTGCTCGTCGGCATGGGCGAGGATCCCGACGAGATGGTCGCCGGAGCCCAGGAGCTCATCGACATGGGCGTCTACCCCTTCGTCGTGCCGTTCCGTCCACTCCGCGGAACGCTCGCAACCGACGTCGACAAGGTGCCCGCTCCGCACCGCTCCGTGCTCCACGACATCACGTCGCGGGTGTCGGAAGCGCTGATCAGAGCAGGGATGCGCGGCTCCGACCAGAAGGCGGGATGCGCCGCCTGCGGCGCCTGCTCCGCCCTGCAGACCGCGGGAGGGTGACGTGAGCCTGATCGACGTGCCGGCGCTGATGGGGCCGAGTGGAGTGCTCGGCGCGACGGAGTCGGATCCTGCGCTCTCCCCCCTGGTGGTGCGGGCCGAAGGATCCGACGTGGCCGCGTACCGCAGACTCCGTCACGACGCGTTCGTGGCCGAGCAGGCAATCTTCTCCGGCACCGATCGCGACGACCTCGACGACGATCCGCGAACGATCGTGCTCGTGGCATGGGTGGGCGCGGAGGTCATCGGCGGTGTCCGGATCGCTCCCGCCACCGCGATCGACATCGGCTGGTGGACGGGAAGCCGACTGGTCGTGGCACCCGGCGCCCGGGGAGCCGCCGGCATCGGGTCGGCGCTCGTGCGCGCGGCGTGCGCTCTGGCCGAACAGCTCGGCGTGATCCGATTCGACGCGACCGTGCAAGAGCGGAGTTCGATCCTGTTTCGGCGGATCGGATGGGAGACGACCGGAACCGCCGTGATCGGCGGGGTCGAGCACCGGCGCATGCGCTGGCCGATCGGGCGGTATCAGCGGCTCGTCGACGCGACGAAGTCGCACCTGGCGGCGCTGCTCGAGCCCGGGTCGCTGTCGGCGGCCGGGTCGCTGTCCGCCGGGTCGCTGTCCGCCGGGTCGCTGTCGGCGCTCGGGTCGCTGTCGTCGCTCGGAGGCGCGGGCTGGGTGGGCGACGACGGGGCGCCCGTGCCCGGCACCGATGTGATCGCGGCGTGCGACGCGATCCTGCCGTCGATGGTCGAGCGCGATCCCGAGTGGGCCGGCTGGTGCGGTGTGCTCGTCAACGTCAACGATCTGAGTGCGATGGGTGCCGCTCCCGTCGGGCTGCTCGACGCGGTCGCCGGTCGTGACGCCGCGTTCGTGCGTCGCGTGTTGGCCGGACTCCGTCGCGGTGCCGAGGCCTGGGGCGTTCCGCTGCTCGGCGGACACACGCAGGTCGGTGCGCCCGCATCCCTCTCGATCACAGCGCTGGGGCGCACCTCGACGCCGGTGCCGGGCGGCGGCGGCCGTCTCGGCGACGCACTGAGCCTCACGGTCGACGTCGGCGGCTCGTGGCGGCCCGGCTACTCGGGGTCGCAGTGGAACTCCACCGAGGCACGACGCTCGGGCGAACTGCGTGACCTCGCGGGCACGGTCGCCCGGGCCCAGCCCGCCGCGGCGAAAGACGTCAGCATGGCCGGAATCGTCGGCACCGTCGGCATGCTCGCCGAAGCCAGCGGGTACGGAGCGGTGATCGAGGTGGGGGCTGTGCCCGTGCCTGGTTCTGGTGCCGCTGGTGGTTCTGGCGCTGCTGGCTCGGTCTCGAGGGGCTCGGTCTCGATGGGCTCGGTCTCGATGGGCGACTGGCTCGGCTGCTTCCCCGGCTTCGGCATGGTCACGGCTGACCGGGCCGGGCGCTCACGCATGTCGTCTCCCTACGCCGTCACCGCCGAGATGGGCGAACTGACCACGTCGCCCGGCGTGCGGCTGCGATGGCCCGACGGCGAGACGACGCTTGCCGTGAGCGGTGGCGTGACTGGGTTGGGGCCGGCCTAGCCGATGCAAATTTGAAGGAGATTCTGCCGCGCGACCCCGTCGGATCCTGATGTTTCCGTTGGCGCCGGCGCGTTTCTCCTTCGAATTCGGGAGCACGCCCGGGGCTGACGCCCCAGCAGCTGCTCGAGCAGGATCCGCGACGCCCCGCTCAGAGCCGACGTCACCAGCCGCACCTCGCCTCTGCCGTCGCCGAGATCGCACTAGGCGTCGGGTACAGGCGACCCCAACTGCGATCTCGGCGCACCGCTCGCCTCGCACGACTCCGGCGACGCGGCCAAAGCCGCGAGACACACGTCTTTCGAGACAGGCAGGAAAGGCGGGAGACCACAACCCGAATTGTGGCCCCCGCCGGCCCGCAACCCGAATGCGGACCCTCACCCCTGATGTGGTGATGACACCAGCCAACCCCACGGCGACCGGAATGGGCCCGACATTGTGTCGGAGTCGAGAAAAACATGAGTGGAGCCACCGTCGAGGATTCGGGCCCTGACAGTGGCCCCGGCCTGCTCCTTAGGGAAGAAGCAGGTTGTTGTGCGGTGGGGACGCACTCGAGTGACCGTAATCCTCCGAAGAAATCAGCCCTGTCAGTTTCGGTGCCGCTCGTACCCCTGCTCAATCCAGCGCCACGAGACCCGGCGATCACGACGTATAGAAACCGGCCTCGAGGTCGTCGAGCAGAGTGGGGCCGGACGGCTCCCACCCGACGAGCCCTCGCGTGAGCGACGACGACGCCGGCTGATCGCCGCCGAGCAGCGCACCGAACACACCGAGCTGCTCGGGATCGACGGCGATAGCGGGCAGACCGGTCTTCGCCGAGATCACCTCAGCGACCTGACGCATGGCCACGCCCTCCTCGCTCACGGCGTGCAGAACAGAACCGGCCGGGGCTTTCTCGACCGCCAGCAGAAACAGTCGCGCCGCGTCGCTGATGTGCACGGCCGGCCACCGGTTCTGGCCGTCGCCCACGTAGGCAGCGGTTCCCAGCTGCCGGTCGAGCCCGACGAGTGACGCGATGAGGCCGTTGCGATCTGCTTCGCCATGGACGCTTCGCGGGAGACGCACGAGCACCGACCGAATACCCCGATCGGCCAGCGCGATGACAGCGTTCGCGGTCCGCGCTCGGGCCCCGGCCGGCCCGTCAGGATCCAGATGATCGGCCTCGGTCGACACCCTGCCTTCGAGAATCGGTGTGCCGGATGCCGCGACGAACGCCTTGCCGCTCCCGGAGAGCGCATCCCCGATTTTCTGCAGCAACGCCACCTCGTTGTCGATCGTCTCGTCGAAGGCGTCGAAGTCGAGGGTGAAGGCGAGATGCACGGTCGCGTCGGCCTGCGACGCCTCCGACACGATCAGGTCGTGGTCTTGCATGTCGCCGAGCACAGCGCTGGCGCCGAGGTGCCGGATCCTTGTCGCCGATGCGTCCGAACGCGCGAGCCCGACCACCTCGTGCCCGGCGGCGATCAGGTCTTTCGTGAGTGCGGTGCCGATCCATCCGGACGCCCCGGTGATGAAAACGCGCATGATGTGCTCCCTCTCGTTGCGGCGCGGACGAGAGGTTTCTCGTCATCGCCTTTTGATGTGACTTGGTAACATCACCGTACACCTGATGCGACTGAGTAACATCACTAGAATCAGAGCATGGGTCGATGGGAGCCGGACGCGCAGGGGCGCCTCTTGAGCGCTGCCCTCGAGCTCTTCGCCGAGCACGGCTACGAAGCCACGACGACCGCGCAAATCGCGGAACGCGCCGGGCTGACGAAGACGACGCTGTTCCGACTGTTCTCCGACAAGCGCGAGATCGTGTTCCAGGGCCAGAGCGCACTCGTCGAACTGGTGAGACGCGGTGTCAGCGAGGCACCGATGGGCGCGAACCCGTCCGAGTTGATGGCCGGCGCAATCGGGCTCCTGTCGCGCGCGCACACGGAGGATCATCGACGGACGGGCAGGATCCTCGATCCCGTGCTCGCCGAAAGTCCCGAACTGAACGAGCGGGCTGTCTTCAAGCGCTTCGCCATCGCCTCCACCCTCGAGAAGGCCCTGGTCGATCGGGGCGTCGAGAAGCGAGAGGCAGGCATCCTCGCCGACCTCGGGGTTCGGGCGTACTACTCGGGCTATGAGCTCTGGGTCGCGTCCGACAGCCCCTCGCCCCTCGCGGACTACGTCGCCGACGAGCTCTCGCACCTCGAGGAGGCAGCGGCGATTCTGGTTCGCAGCGCCGCAGAACCCGCCACGGCAGTCGGGTCGCCGAGGAGCGCGCCGTGACCGACTCCGTCCCCACAATCTACGACGTCGCCGCCGGTGCCGGTGTGTCGAAATCCGTCGTCTCCCGCGCCCTCTCCGGTGCCCCCGGAGTAGCACCGGCCACCCTGGCCCGGGTCAAGCAGATCGCCGCCGACAACACGGCTGCCGGATAACGCGCCGGGCCGCTCACCCGGGCAGGTCAGCGAAATCGCGCTTGACGCCGTTGTACCAATCCATGGCCTTCTTGGGTCTCATCCACCGGCCCTTCATCGCGTCGCGAGCCTCTTGATGCGCGGTGTCACCGCTCTTGACCGCGTCTCGCAGATGGCGATCCTGAGCCTTGATGATCAGGTCGGCGGTTTCTGCCCGGTGGGCGAGGTCGCAGGGGCCTCCGAGTTCGCGGCACGTCATGCTTTTCACGGTTCCTTCTCTCTGCCGTCGCTAGGCGCAACGGCTCTTGCCCTCCTCGACGGATGCCGGGCCGGAAGTGTGACCGATCGATGTGCCCGATAACGGAAAGTCAGCTGATCGGTGGTGGCGGCCAGGCAGAATCCCGACGCCGCACACTCTCCAGCGTCTGAGGTTCGGCCCGGAAGCGGACCGACTCCACGACACCCTCGACGATCGTGAAGTCGAAGGCGACCAGGGGCTTCCCTCGGTGGAACCAGGCGGCCCCTGGTCGTCCATCGATCAGCGCGGGCAGTGCCGCACGGGCACTCCCGTTGAAGAACTCGGCGACGGCTTCGCGCCCGTCGATGCGGCGCGGCGTACCGGAGGCGATTGCCTCCGCGTCAGCACTCACACTCGCGTCCGGGGCGAGCAGCTCGAGAAGCCGACCCAGGTCACTGCCTCGTGCTGCCGCCATGAACGCATCCACGATGTGCCGATCGCTGACGGGCCCGCCCTTTTCCGCCCCGGCCACTTTGGTCCGAGCCCGAGAGGCCAACTTGCGGGCGGCCGCCGCAGATCGGTCGAGGATCTCGCCGACCGTCTCGAAATCGAAGCCGAACGACTCGTGCAGCACCAGCGCGACCCGCTCGTTCGGGCTGAGCCGATCGACGACCACATGCAACGCCTGCCCGACGGCTTCCCGCCGCTCGATCGATGCCAGCGGGTCGTCTGGGGGCGATGACGACCTGGAGTCGACGCCTGTGCCGAGAGAATCAGGCTCTCGAGCGACGGGGATGCGTTCCCTGAGTCGGTCGATGCAGAGTCGGGTGGTCACCGTGGTCAGCCACGCCGGCAGGTTGTCAATGGTGGCCGTGGTCGCCTGCAGTCGCAGCCACGCTCGCTGGACGACGTCTTCGGCCTCGTGCCGGTCGTCGAGGATGCACGCGGCGATCATCACCAGACGTCCGCGCTCTCGCTCAAACGCCGATGCCTGCTCCATGCGGTCACACTACGACGGCGCTCGGTCGCACGCGAGGGCCAGCCGACCGACCGACCGAGCCGGGGCCGACCCATGAAAAACGAGCCGAAGGATCCTGCCGCCCGAAACAAGGGTGCGCGTCGTAGTCTTGACAGACCTGCTCGAGAGGAACGTCTGTGGGAGAACGACTCGACGCGGCTGCGCGGATCTCCGCCCGGACCGTGCGCGTGGCCTCGAAGACGCCGCTCGGCAAGCAGCTCAGAGAGAACATCGCGTTTGTCCGTCGCGTTGCTCGAGCCGCGGTCACCGAGGCCGTTGCCACTCCCCCGACCGCCACTTCGTCGCGAGACACGACTGCGCATGAAGGGCTCGAGCCGCAGCCCCGCGACGAGTTCGTCGCCGGCGACGACGAGCGATGCACCTGCCGCGAGCCGGCCTGGTGCGGGGCCACGAAGGGTGACGTCGTGCACGACCTGATGAGCCGCGGAATGCGCCTCGACCGCCCGCAGGCCGAAGCGATCTGGCGTGAGGCGCAAGACCGTCGCGTCGCTTGACGCGGTCGGTGAGCCCCTCCCCTCGGTGAGCCCCTTCCTTCCAGGCAGGGCACACTAAACGCATGGAATACGCGGGGGATCGCTGGGTCAGACACCTACGCGACGGAACAACTCCCCGCGCGTGGCGTTCCGTGCTCGGCCTGTCGATCCTCATCCTCGCCAGCGCAGCGATCCTGTTCGCCGAGTTCACCCATCTGTCCTTTGTCGTCGCGGACTTCGCTGGCCATGGCAGGGGCAGAGGCTCATCGGTCCTCCTCCCAGTTCTCCTCCTGGGCGTCGGTCTGTATTTCGCCATCTCCTCAAGGGACCGCAGCAAGTCCGATCGACGTGCCCTCGCTCTGATCCGGGCGTCGTCCACCCCCGCCTTCTACCTGCCGGTTACCGACTCAGACTCGGGCGACGACCACGTCGTGATGTGGACGGTCGACCGGGACGGCCTGCATGCCTGGACGCCGAGCTCGAAGACTCCGGTGAGGAGCGTGCCGTGGTCGACTCTTGAGACGATCACCCTCGCCGAGCAGTGGGTTTCACGGGCGGGAGCGAACCAGGCGTATGCTCTTGCGCTCGATCTCGCGGGCAACGACAGCATCGTCCTTCGATGTCGATCGACGATCGGCCGCTCGTACCCGGCGAGCGTCACCAAGCTCGACATCCTTATGCGCGTTCTGCGGTCGCTGAGACGCGAGCTCGACCGTGCCGACAAATGACAACGAGACCACGCCTCGGGGCGTCCCCCACCCCACGAGCGAAAGGCGGCACCGCATGACGAACCCCGGCAGAGCGATGCGGTCGGATGTCACGGACGTCGAGTTGGTCGGCGGCCCAGAGCCGCTCACGGTCGAGCTCCAGAGCTACGACGACCACTGGGCCGACGCGTACAGCGAGCATCGGAGTCGGATCCTCGTCGCCCTTACCGGTACCGACGTCGACGTCGAACACATCGGGTCGACCTCCGTGCCGGGCCTCGCCGCAAAGCCGATCGTCGACATCGTCGTCGCGGTCGCCGACATCACCGCCGAGGAGGACTACCTCGACGTGCTCCTCGCCGCCGGTTACGAGCTGCGGACTCGCGAGCCGGGTCATCGGCTGGTGCGGACTCCCGAGCGAGACGTGCACGTGCACATCCTCGAGCGCGGAAACGCCGCGATCGACGATTACCTGCTGCTGCGCGACCACCTGCGTCGCGACACCGCCGACCGCGAGCTGTACGGACGCGTCAAGCACGATCTGATGGGCCGAAGCTGGTCTGACACGAACGACTACGCCGACGCTAAGGGCGACGTGATCGCGGCGATCAAGGGTCGGGCTCGGGCTGCGCGCGATGCTGGCAATTGACGGTTTACTTCCTCTATGAAACTCACCGACGACCTGACCCGCGGCGACTGGACGCGGGAGCGCTTCGGGCCCGGGTGGTCGGTGGCGGGCACCGTGGGGTCGGGCTTTGAGGCGTACGCCCGGATCCTTCACCCGGTTCCTGCCAGCCGTGTTGACCTCGACGTGCCGCGCCAGCTGCCGTATGGCATGCCGACCATTGTCGAAGAGACGGTCTGGCCCTGGGCCGAGCTCGCCCGGCGCAATGGGCGGAGCATGCACCCCCTCGTGCAATCCACGCGGCTGAACGACGATGAATCGCGCATGCATTTCGACGACGGCTGGTATTGCGGGCAGACCCGGTCCGGCTTTCTCGAACCCGAGTACCTCGCCGATATCGTGACTCGACTTACACCCGAGACGACGACTCCTGGCGATCTCACGGTAGGCGTCTGGGAGGGATGGGGAGAGCTGCAGGGCACCGGCGTCGTCTACACCGCCTCGGGAGACGACGGGTCTGCGCAGGCTGCCTACGACGAGGCCTTCCGGGCAAGCGTCGCTCCGGAGGTTCGTGAGGCCCTGGCGAGAACCCGATACCGGCCGCCGCGACTGTTCCGTCGTCGCCCGGTCGTGCCACCGCTTCTGCTCGAGCTGCCGGATCGCCGGTACTTGATGTTCGCGACCGACGCCGCCGAACTCAGCAACCCCGACTGGCCCTTGACGGCCGGGATCGGTTGGGACGACGAGTCCGAGGGCGTGATGCCGCAGCTCGTATGGCCAGCAGACTCCGCCTGGTGCATCGCCTCCGAGATCGACTTCGACTTCACCCTCGTCGGCGGAACACGGGCGGCGATCGCTGCCGTTCTCGACTCGCCGCTTCTCGAGACCTACGAGGTGCAGCCGGACGACGACGTGTCGAGGGATGGCGACGTCGTCAACGAGTTCCGCGAGCCGGCTCCGCAGCTGCGCCATCCGTTTGCGTGACTTCCGCTGTCGGATCCTCGCCGTCTCACCCTGCCTCACTAGCAAGAACGTTCTGGGGCATCCCCGCTACAGCTTCACGAAAACGACCATCAGGGCAGCGAAGGCGAACGCGACGAGAACGAAGCCCCAGACGAACCAGGGCCTGACGGGCGCAGTTCGCCATGAGTCGGCCCGCCCGACGACCTCGCGTCGATTGCCTCGAATGGCACCGATCACGAGCAGTCCGACCCCGACGGCAAAGATCGGGATGACGACCGCAACAATGAGAATGTCTCGAAGCATGGTGTGACCTTAGGCGATCAAAGAGCTCATCGCTGGTCGTCCTCAACCCAGGCGGCTCAGTGAGCACCTTCGCCGCGAGCTGCGCGGCGTCGCCAACGTCACCTTCACGCAGCGGTGACCGTCGCCACCACCCGCGCCGCCGGGTGAGTGTCCACGATCTGCTGATCGCAGGCGCCTGGCACTAGCCGATCGTGGACAGTCACCCGGCCGATCGCGGCGGAGAGACGGCTGCGCGGCTGGCCTCCAGCAGCACCGTGAGCTCATCGCGCACTCGTTCGAGCGTGGCGGGGTCGACCCCCAAAAGCTCGAGGATCCGGCCCGGCACCGCGAGCGCCCGCTCCCGCAGGGCCACCCCGGCCTCGGTCAGCGCGATGTCAAGCGACCGCTCGTCGGCAGAGTTGCGCGTTCGGGTCAGATACCCCTGAGCCTCGAGCCGCTTGAGGAGCGGCGACAGCGTCGCCGGATCGAGCGACAGTTGTTCGCCGAGATCCCGCACGCGGAGCGGACTCGTCTGCCAGAGCGCCAGCATCACGAGGTACTGGGGGTGGGTCAGGCCGAGAGGTTCGAGCACCGGCCGGTAGAGCGCAATGACGCTACGACTCGTGGCAGCGAGTGCGAAGCAGACCTGCCGGTCGAGGGCGAGGGGATCTTCCATGGCCCCACTTTAACGCGTACACTAACTGTTTGTGGGCAAACCAGTACGCAACCGCAAACCAGCGCGACCGAAAGCCGCAACGCCATTCGACAAGGCACCCGGCTTCATCGGGCGCCTCAACCGCTTCATGTACCCGATCGCCGGCCCGGCCTCGCTGGGCGCCGGCCATCCCGAGGAGCCCTACGAGCCTCCGGCCGACCCCCAGTGCCCGGTCTGCCACACGTCACTCTCGACGCACGCGATCGACCGCGATCCGGTGACGAACCGCACGTTCCTGAACTGCCCGCGCTAGCCCGCGCCAGCCCGAGCTAGCGAGCTGTCGCGAGATGGCCTGACCTACGCCCATGCGCGCTAGTCGCCGCAGATTCGGCCATCTCGTGGCCATCGCTCGCCGAGATCGCAGTCGACGTCGGGTCGAGGCGACCGGAAGTGCGATCTCGGCGGAAGCTCGCCGCCCCGTGCACGCACGGGCCCACGCGTCAGACGAGCGTCATCCCCATCACGGTGCGAACGGGCAGCGCTCCCCCGGTGTCGTCGGGCCACTGCACCATGCCGATCTTCTCGGCCACGCGGCGGGATGCGACGTTCAGAGGGTGGATGATCGCGACCAGCACGTCAGACGCCAACTTCCCGGCGAGCGCCTCAGCGCGAGCGGCATCCCGGCAGGCCGCGGCCGCCTCGGTGGCATACCCGCGACCCTGCAACTCCGACCTGACGTGATAGCCGACTTCGAGCATCGGCACCCCGTTGACCTCCTGCCAGGTGAGTCCGCAGTCGCCGACGAACAGGCTGTCGACGGTCTCGAGGATCCACAGCCCGAACCCGTAGTCCGCGTAGTTCCGCTCGTTCCACGCAATCCAGGCCGCAGCCTCGTCGCGGGTCTTCGGCGCCGGGTAAAACTCCATCACGCTCGGATCGCCGAGCAGCCCCGCCATCGCCTCGAGATCGGCCCCACTCATTGGTCGGAACCGAAGTCGCGGAGTCGGTGCGGGCAGCATACCTCCACGGTATCGCGGGGTGTTCTCCGCGCACGAGGTCGCCGAGATCGCAGTTGACGTCGGATGCAGGCGACCACAAGTGCGATCTCGGCGAGGGCACTCGGCCCTGGCGTGCAGCACGCGACAGGGAGCAGAATCACTGCACCGGAACAGCGCTTCGACGACGAAGCAGGAGAGGGAGCCATGCCCGTCATCCAATCCACACACGACACCGACACTCTGACGATGACCGTCATCACGGAGTTCGGCGCGGCACCCGAGCGCGTGTGGGAGGTCTGGGCGGATCCTCGTCAGCTCGAACGCTGGTGGGGTCCGCCCACCTGGCCGGCCACTTTCGTCGAGCACGAGCTGACGACCGGTAGCCGCACGAGCTACTACATGACCGGCCCCGACGGCGATCGTGCCGCTGGCCTCTGGCTCATCACCGCGGTCGATGCCCCGCACCGGGTCGAACTCGACGACAGCTTCGCCGATGCCGACGGCAACCCCGACGAATCGATGCCGGTGTCGCACATGCGGATGACGCTCGACCCCGCGGCGAGCGGCACCCGCATGACGCTCGTCACCGAGTTCGCCAGCCGGGAGCAGCTCGATCAGCTGCTCGAAATGGGCATGGAGGAGGGCATGACGCTCGCGCTGGGGCAGATCGACGGGATCCTCGCCGAGTAAGCCGAGCGCAGGGTCGAGCGCAGGGTCGAGTGCAGATCCCCCTAGCGGACTAAGCCGCAGCGGCGTTCATCAGCCAGGATGGACTCGAGCGACGACTGACCACGATCACCCGGGGGCGATGCATGCCGAGACGACTCAGCGAGCGGTTCACCACGCTCGAGTTCCGGGTCGACGCGATGGCCGCGGTCGTCATCATCGCTTTGAGCCTGGTGCCGTTCGGCCTGCTGCTGAACAGCCCGAGTGTCGCCTCGGTGCTCCTCGCCGCCGTCGCGGTCGCCCTGCGCCGGGTCTCTCCTCGCGTCGCCCTCGTCCTCGTCTGGCTGATGGCCGCCGTCCAGGTCTTCGGCAACGAACGCCCGACCGTGACGACCCTCGCGCTCGTGCTCGTCATCTACGCGTCGGCCAGCGTCGGCACCCGCAACGAGCTGATCGCGGGTCTCGTCTCGAGTGTGATCGGAGGCGGGATCGCATCCGTCTATCTCGCGAACACCGGCACGCGCTTCGCCCTCCTCCTCTACGGCTCCCCCGGTCAGGCCGCGGCGACCCTCCTGGCCCCGATCGGCGTACTCGGATTCGCGTGGCTCGCCGGCCTGACCGTTCGCGCCTTCCGCTCTCGGCAAGACGAGTCGATCCTCCGCGTCCAGGCGCAGACCGAGACCGTGCAGGCCCTCGACCTCGCCGAAGGCGAGCGGCTGCGGGCTGCGATGGCGCGCGATGTGCATGACATCGTCGGACACTCGCTGGCCGTGATCATCGCGCAGGCCGACTCGGTGCAATTTCTCGACGACACCGACCGCATTCGCCAGGTGACCTCGACGATCGCCGACACCGCTCGGCGTTCCCTCGGCGAAGTGCGGGAGGTGTTGAGCGGCACCAGCGCCGGATCCTCGGGTTCTGCCGCCGACGAGCCGCACGATCTCACCGCCATCATCGAGCAGGTCACCGCCGCCGGGGTCGTCGTCGACCACGTGACCCGCGGCACCGCCCGCGCGCTCGAGCCCGGACAGGCCCTGGTGTTGCGCCGCGTCGCCCAGGAGCTTCTGACCAACGCCCTCCGCCACGGCGCACCCGGCATGCCGATCGCGTTCACCGAGCTGTGGCGGCGTGACGACGTCGTCCTCGAGGTGCACAACGCTGTGCTCGCCGAGGCCGATCGACCGACCCCGACGGGCGAGCTGCGACGGGCCGGGACGGGTGTCGCAGGAATGACGGCCCGCCTCGCGGCCATCGGCGGCACGCTCGAGGCGGAAGAGATCGACGGCACTTTCATGGCGCGCGCCCGGATCCCGGCCACGCAGCCCGTCTCACCATCGATGGCCAAGGAGGCCTGAGTGATCCGAATCGTCCTGGTCGACGACCAGCAACTCTTTCGCGGGGGCGTCCGCGTCGCCCTCGACGCGCAGACCGACATGGAGGTCGTGGGCGAGGCGTCGAACGGCCGCGAGGGTCTGCAGGTGATCGGCGAGACGCAACCCGACATCGTGCTGCTCGACATGCGGATGCCCGTGATGGATGGCGTCGAGACGGTCCAGGCGCTCTTCGGGCCGAACGGGCCAGCCACCCCGCCGCGCGTGATCGTGCTGACCACCTTCGCGCTCGACGCCGCCGCCGCGACCGCCATCCGCAATGGCGCCAGCGGATTCCTCCTCAAAGACAGCACGCCTGCTTTCCTGACCGCCGCCATCCGCGCGGTGCACGCCGGCAGTGCCGTGCTCGCACCCGACGAACTCGGCCAGCTGTTCAGCGCCGACGTGAGTGCGGCGCCCACTCCTGCGGCCGTGCCGGCGCCGCTCGAGTTCCAGTCGCTGACCACCCGCGAGCGCGCCATCTTCACGCTTGCGGCCCGGGGGCTGTCGAACTCCGAGATCGCGGCCCACGAATACGTCAGCGAATCGACAGTGAAGAGCCACATCTCGAGCGTGCTCGGCAAACTCAGCCTGCGCGACCGGGTGCAGCTCGTGGTCTACGCGCACGACAACCAGCTGCTGTAGGCCGGCCGGGCCGGGCCGGGCCGGGTCGGGCCGGGTCGGGGTGGGTTCGGGCCGGGTCGGGGTGGGTTCGGGCCGGGTCGGGGTGGGTTCGGGCCGCCGAGATCGCGCTAGTGGTCGCCGCACCCCGACCCCAAGTGCGATCTCGGCGCGACGGGCGGGCTAGCCGCGTCGCCAGAAGAAGGGGAAGCGGCGGCGGTTGCGGGTGGGGGCGGCATGCGCGGCGGGGGTGGGAGCAGCGGCAGGCTCCGGGTCCGCGGCCGGTGCAGGGGAAGAAACTGGCGCAGCAGCAGCAGGGGCAACCGCAGGATCCGCGGCAACCGCCGCCGGCACCGACGCCGCCGCCGCACCCTGTGCCTCTCTCCACCGAGCCTCGGCGGCCCGATAGTCGTCGAGCCCGGCGATCTGCTCCAGGTGGCGCAACGACCGTGCCCGCATCGGTGCCTGCACCGGAATGAGGTTGCCCTCGTCGTTCGGAACATCGGCGAGCAGCCGCTGGATCGCCGCGCTCGGCGTGAGCCCCTCGGCGAAGGCGGCTGCCAGGTCGTGCACCCACGGGTGCGTGGCGATCAGTGTGCGGCCGTCGGCCTCGCGCGCGCCCTCTTCGAACACGTTCGGCACATGCCACGAGGCGCCTGACGCGTCGTCCCACCACAGCCAGCCGAGCACGACCCGGTCGAGCTCCCAGGCGACGTAGAACACCGGCACGCTCTCGTCGACGGTGCGGGCGAACGACGGCCCAGGATCCGGCGCGACCGCGATCGGAGCAACCCCGACAGGCGGCTCATCGCCGCTCTGCCCGGCCGTGGGCTCAGCGCCGCGCTCGGGCTCGGCCCCGAGCAGGTACGGGTGGAACGGGAGGTCGTTCGTGTCGTCGATCACCGGGTCGATTATGCCGGGACCGTCTGACTTCCTGCTCCGGTGGGCGTAGCTCAGACTCCCGTGGTCGACCCGAGGCGCGTTGCCCCGGGCGCGTCGCCCGGAGTCGGCGGGTGTTCTCAGGTGTGGGCGGGTGCTCCAGCACCCGCCGACACCCAAAAACACCCGCCCACTCGGCGCACCGCCTGAAAGCACCCGCCCACTCCGCACAGCAACTGAAAGCACCCGCCCACTCGGCGCAGCGCCGAAAACACCCGCCCACCCCGCGCAACACCGAGCGCGCCCAAAGCACCGCACGGCAGAGTGGACTCATGAGCACGCCCACCCCCACCACCCCTCGCCCTCGCGGCACGCAGCACGTCTTCGTGGTCGAGCGATCCGAGCGCCTGAGCCCGCACCTGATGCGCATCCACCTCGGCGGCGACGCCTTCGAGGCGTTCATCGCCGGCGCCTCCCCCGACAAGATCCGCGCGACCGACAAGTACGTCAAGTTCCTGTTCGCGCAGCCCGGCTCGGGCCTCGAACCTCCCTACGATCTCGAGGCCCTGCGGGAGCGGCTCGATCCGGCCGATCTTCCCGTGCGCCGCACCTACACCGTCCGATCGGTCGACGAGTCGGCGCGTACCATCGCCGTCGACTTCGTGGTGCACGGCGACGAGGGAGTCGCCGGGCCCTGGGCGGCAGCGGCGCAACCGGGTGATCGCGTGGCTCTCTCGGGCCCCGGCGGACTGTATTTTCCCGACGAGGATCCGGCGACCACGCACCTCTTCCTCGCCGACGATTCCGCTCTTCCCGCCGTCGCGGCCGCCCTCGAGGCTCTCGCCGCGACCGTGCCCGACGCCCGCGGAACCGCCCTCATCGAAGTCGACACAGCAGCCGACGAGCTGCCGCTGACCGCGCCGGCGGGGGTGGAGGTCCGGTGGCTGCACCGCGATGGCGACGCGACCCCGGGCGAGCCGCTCGTCGCGGCGACCGCGGAGCTCGCGGCGACCACGGAGCTCGCGGCGACCGCGGAGCTCGCGGCGACCACGCAATTCGCGGCGACCGCGGGCCGAGTGCGAGTGTTTGCGCACGGCGAGAGGTCGGCGATGAAGGCGATCCGTCGGATCCTCGTCGACGACTGGGCGCTCGACCGGAGCGACTTCTCGCTCTCGGCCTACTGGGCCCTGGGCCGCGCCGAAGATCGATTCCAGGCGGAGAAGCGCGAGCCCATCGGCGCCCTGGAGTAGGTCGCCGCCGGGGCGCTTGCAAATTCGAAGGAGAAACCTCGGCACGCGAGCACGAACATCAGGATCCGGCGGGGTCACCCACCACAATCTCCTTCAAATTTGCAGCAGCCCCGCCGACGCAGCCCCGACCCGCTACAGGCCGGTCCGGCGCGGCCCGGGAGCGGGGCGCTTCAGCTGCCTCCCCACGAGCAGCCCGAGCCCGGCGATCAGCGACAGCAGGCCGATGCCGATCGCGACGCCCGTTCCGGCGCTTCCGGTGAAGGCGAGGGCGCTGACCACGCTGGCGGCGACAGGGGTCGCTGCCGCGCGGATGGCTGCCGCGACCACGGTCGGGTAGGTCACCCGGATGATCGCCGCGACCGTGACCGCGTCGGTGTCGGTCACTCGGTAGTGCACCGCTGCCACACCGTGGAAGTTGTGTTCCGGCGTGAAGCTCACGACGCTGCCGCTGACCCGGAACGTTCCCTTGCCGTCGAGGGCCACGGTGTCGGTCGCCTTACCGGTTGCAGGGTCGATCAGGCCGATCGTCGACGGGTCGAACGTCGCACCCGAGGTCGCCTCGTCGTTGGCGAGCAGGTCGATGGTGGCCTTCACATTCGGCTTGCCCTCGACGGCGTCGTTCACCGCGTGCGCACCCGGGCTGACCGTGATGGTCGCCTTGGCCGTCGTCGTGAAGCCGTTCCGGTCGGTTGCCGTGTACGTGAACGAGTCCGTTCCGGTGAATCCGGCCTTCGGCACGTACGAGTACGAGCCGTCGCGGTTCACGGTCACGGTGCCGTGACGCGGCGCCGACTTGAGGGCCGCGGTGAGCCCGGAGCCGCTGTCGTCGGAGAGGAGCCCCTTGCCGGCGGCGACGGTGAGCGTGCGCCCGGCCGTGGTGGCCCCGGAGTCGGGGGTCGCGCGCGGGGTCACCGTGATGATGACGACTGCGGGATCCTGACAGGCGAAGCCATCGGCGTCGATCACCGTGTAGGTGAAGGTCTCGACGCCCGAGAATCCGGCAGCCGGCGTGTAGGTCATGAGACCGGTCGGGCTCACTGTCGTGACGCCGCCGTGGTCGGGCCGCGTCGTGCTCGTCACCGAGAGCTTCGAGCCCCAGTCGTTGCCGAGGAGTCCGCGCTTGCCGCCGATCACGATCTTCGTGCCGGCCGACGTCTTCATCACGTCGTTGGCGACCACGGGAAGCACGCGGATCGTCACCGTACCGGTTCGGATCTGCCCGGAGTCGTCGGTGATCGTGTACGTGAACGAGTCGAGGCCCGAGTAGCCCGGGGCCGGCTTGTACGTGTACGAGCCGTCGCGAGCGACGGTGACTTTTCCGTGCGTCGGGGGCGCGTCGAGGGTGGCGGTGAGGTTCGACCCGACGGTGTCGAGCAAGAGCCCCTTGGCCGCGTCGGTCGAGTAGCCCGTGCCGGCGTTCGTCGTCGATTCGTAGTTCGCGGCGCGGTCGCCGACCACGATCCGCACGAGGGCCGTGGTCGTCTGACCGGAACCGTCGGTCAGCGTGTAGACGAACGAGTCGGTGCCCGAGAAGCCCGCCTTCGGCTGGAAGACGAAGGATCCATCGGACTGCTTCACGAGGGAGCCGCCCTTGGCCGTCGTCGTCCCCGCGGTGACGCCGAGCCCGGTGCCGCGGTCGTTGCCGGTGAGGGCGATGACGGAGATCGGCAATGCGGTGTCGGCGTCGGTCGAGAACCGGTCGTCGACGGCCACCGGGGTGACTGTCACCGTGATCGTGGCGGTCGCGCTGTCGCCGTCCTTGTCGGCGATTGCGTAGGGGAACGAGTCAGTGCCCGAGAAGCCGGTCGCCGGCGTGTAGTCGAAGGTGCCGTCCGCCGAGACCGTGACGGTTCCGTGCGGCGTGGTGATGACCGACCCGGGGAGGCCCTTCGTGCCGACGCCGGTGACCACGATCGACTGGCCGCGGTCATTGCCGAGGATCCCGGGAGCGTCGGAGGAGATGCGCGTGCCCGCCGTCGTCCGGTAGCTGTCATTCGCCGCCAGGGGGTTCACCGTGATCGCGACGGTCGCCGTGGTGGGTGTCTTCGCGGCGTCGGTGAGCGTGTAGGTGAACGAGTCGGGGCCGGAGTAACCGGGTGCCGGGGTGTACGTGAACGAGCCGTCGCCGTTCACCGTGACGGTGCCGTGCGCGGGGGTGGCGGCGAGCGTCGTGGTGAGGCCGGTGCCAGAGTCGTTCACGGTCAGGCCGTCGCCCTTCGCGACGGTGAGCGGGGTCGCCGCAGTCGCGGTGTAGGCGTCGTTCTTCGCGACCGGGGCCACAGTGATCGTGACCGTCGCCGTGGAGGCCTGGTGTTCGGTGTCTTCGACCGTGTAGGTGAACGTCGCTTTACCCGAGAAGCCGTCGGCGGGGGTGTAGGTGAGGGTGCCGTTGCCGTCCGAGGTGAGGGTGCCGGGCGATGCCGTGCTCGTGGCCGCCACGGGCGGGGTGAACGTGAAGCTGCCGAGTCCGGTTCCCCGGTCGTTGGCGAGCAGGTCGGCCGTGGCGATGGCCCGCGGGGTGCCGGCGAGCGCGCTCACGGCGTCGTCTTTCGCCACCGGTGTGACGGTGACGGTGACGGTGCCGGTCGACTTCGTGCCCGAGCCGTCTTTCACCGTGTAGGTGAACGAGTCGGTGCCGGAGAAAGTCGAGCCGGGCGTGTAGGTGTACGAGCCGTCGCGAGACGGGTCGACGGCCAGGGTGCCGTGCTGGGGATCCGTCGTGCCGACGAAGGTGACGCTGCTTCCGGAGGTCTGTGACAGGAGCCCGTCGGCGGCGCCGACCTGGTCGACCGTGCCGGCCGCGACCGTGGTCACAAGGTCGCCCGCCGCGGGGGCGACGACGATGGTGGCCTTGGCCCCGCTCGTCTGTCCCGTCGCGTCGACGATCGTGTAGTCGAAGGTGAACGAACCGGAGAAGTTCGGCATCGGCGTGTAGGTGGCCGTGCCCGCTTGCTTGTCGAAGGTCACGGTGCCCGCGGACGGGTCGGACGCGCCGGTGAGCACGAGGCCGGTGCCCCGGTCGTTGCCGAGGAAGTCGCTCGCGGGGATGACCGTGCTCGAGCCGCTGACGGCCTTCTCGGGCAGGGCGTCGTCGACGGCGACGGGCGTGACGGTGAAGGTGACGGTGGCCGGCGCCGAGACGTTGCCTGCCTTGTCGATCACCGTGTAGGTGAAGGAGTCGGGCCCCGACCAGCCGGCCGACGGTCGGTAGCTGACGGTGCCGTCGGAGTTGAGGCGGGCGATGCCGTGCTCGGGCGTCGACACCGAGGCGATGGCGAGCTCGCCGGGAACGCCGTGATCGTTGGCGAGGAGCGTCGCGCCGGGGAGGATCGAGAGACGTCCGGCGGACGGCGAGAAGGTCGAGGGCGAAAGCGCGTCGTCGATGGCGGCTGGTACGACGGTGATCGTGACGGTTCCCGTCATCGACGTGGTGCCGTCGGTAGCCGTGTAGGTGAACGAGTCCTCGCCCGAGAAGCTCGCAGACGGCGTGTAGACATACGAACCGTCGGGGTTCATCGACAGGTCGCCGTGCGAGGGGCCGTCACCGTCGGCGACACTCGCCGTGAGGTCGGTGCCCTCGGAGTCGGAGAGCACGCCGTGCTCCTTGTCGACCGAGTCGGGAGTGCCCGAGATCGCGGTGGTCGACGTCGCCGACACCGCCGGCGTGATGGTGAACCGGGCCGTGGTGGATGCCGTGTCACCGGAGGAGTCGGAGAGCACGTAGTCGAACGACGCGCCGCCCGAGTAGCCCGAGTCGGGGGTGAAGGTCACGGTGGCGCCGTCGGAGGAGAGCGAGACCGAGCCGTGCACAGCCGCGCGGACCGCGGTGATGGTCAGGCCGGATCCTCGGTCGTTTCCGAGGAGCACGGAGGATTCGGTGGTGAACGACGCCGCGCTGCCCGCAGTGACCGACGGCAGCGTGTCGGGGTTCGCGATCGGAGCGACGATGAGCGACGCGGTCGCCTGGGCGGTCTGCTGGCTCGAGTCGGTCACCGAGTAGGTGAAGGAGGCCGGGCCGGAGGTGCCGCGCGCCGGCACGTAGATGAACTGCGTGCCGTCGCTCGACAGCGTGACGGTGCCCGAGGTCGCAGCGGAGATGCTCGTCACGGTGAGGCCCGTGCCGCGGTCGTTGCCGAGGAGGACCGACACGGGGAAGGTCGTCGTCTGGCCGTAGGTGACGCTGCCGAGGTCGTCGGCGCCGGCCGTCGGAGCGACCGTCAGCGTGACGGTTCCGGTGCCCTTCTGACCGGCCGAGTCGGTGGCCGTGTAGGTGAACGAGTCGGGGCCGGAGTAGCCGGGGTCGGGCGTGTAGGTGTACGAGCCGTCGGTGTTCAACGTGAGCTGACCGTGCTGGGGGCCCGAGGCGAGAGCGGCCGTAAGGGCGTCTCCACCGTCATTAGCCAGGACGCCGTGCTGCGCATCGGCGACGAGCGCCGTGTTCGTGGTCGTGGCGGCCGTGTCGTCGGTGACCGAGGGGCCGACGACGATCGCGACGGTGGCCGCCGAGGTCTGCCCGGAGGTGTCGCGGACCGTGTAGGTGAACGTGTCTTTGCCGGTGAAGCCGTCGGCCGGCGTGTAGGTGAAGTGCCCGGTCGCCTTGTCGAGCGAGACGGTGCCGTGCGACGGGTCGGTCGACGAGACGATGCTGATACCGGTGCCCTTGTCGTTCGCGAGGATCACCGGGTCGCTCGAGGTGCCGTCGACGGTGACGGGGGTGCCGGTCGCCGTCTTGTACGAGTCGGGCTGCGCGCTGGCGTGAACCGACTTCAGGGTGTTGGTGAAGACGCACGAGACATCGACGTCTTTGGCCGCCTTGGCGAGGGTGATGGAGGCGGTGCGGCCGGATCCTTGGCCGTTCGGAAGCGTGTCTCCCGTCGCGACGTCGACGCAGCGGTAGGTGGTGTCGTAATCGACGAAGTCGCCGGTGTTCGGATCGACGGCGGTGCTGCCGGATGCGGTCTCGGTGGCCGTGTACGAGTTGCCCGCGACGATGAGCGAGGATCCGGCGGTCTCGGGCTGCAGACCGGGGCCCGTTCCCGCGGTGGTCGCCGTATTGCCGTACTGGATGTTGTCGCCGTCGATCTTGAGGGCGAACTGGTCGCCCGACTGCCAGCGCTGGTCGACCGAGGCCTGCGCCTGGATCGTGTCAGCGTAGTTGCACGAGGCGAGGTCGGTGGGCTGGTTGCCGTTCGCGATGGCGGTCGACGAGACCTGCTGGCCCGAGCTCGGGTCGATCTTGATGAGGTTCTTCGCACTCGAGACGTAGAGGTAGCCGTTGGTCGAGAAAGCGATGCCGGGGGTGTTCGTGCGGTCGGGAAGAGCTGTGACCTGCGAGGTGTGAATAGCGACGTCGCCGGCGGTGGTCGGCAGAACCGTGTTGGACCGGAGCACCTGGGCGCCCGAGGCGACGAACAGCGTGCCGCTGGTCGAGAAGGCGAAGTCACCGTTGCCCTGCGTGGCCGCGTCGTTGACCACGACATCGGTGAGGTGGCCCACCATGCCGATTGCGGTGTTGTTCGCCGTGTCGAAGGCGTAGACGGCGGGGTTACTCACGGCGCCCTGCGCGTAGTAGTAAATCTGCGTCTGAGGGTTGACCGCACCGCGGAGGGCTCGCTGCGGCACCGTCGCGGGGTAGCTGGTGATGTTCCCCGAGACCGCGTCGTAGCGCGAGACCGACCCGGTCGTCGGTGCCGGGGAGCTGTTCGTGGTGCCGTACGCGGCCGTGCCGTTCGCAGTGATCGCAAGAGCGTTGTTGGCACCCGTGAGAGTCGTGACGTTCGTCGCCGTCGTCGAGCCGACATCGATCGACTGCATGTTGCCGTTGGTGTCGATCGAGTAGATCGTGTTCTGGTCGCACGACAGCGTTGAGGCGGCCTGGGCCGGGCTGAGCCGGCCGCCCTCGGTCATGCCGAGTCCGCCGAGCAGCACGACGGCGGCGATGGCCACGGGCTTCAGGATCCGACGGGAGAGGGGGCGGCGGGCAGCGTGAGTCGACATACGGGTTTCCTTGGGGAGGGGGCTTGGTGCGCGGCCTGGGTTTCCGCTTCGCCGACGCCCCCTCTGATCAGGGGGCGCACCGGTTCTGTGAGAATCCTCTGATGCCCGTCACCCCGCGCCAACTCCCAGATCGGGTGCCCCTCGCGCGGGGGTAGCGTGTTGCATCCTTCATTTCAAACCGCTTGGTTCGGGCTGCGTCGCCGCCGAATTTGAGTCTGGTTCGGGCTGCGTCGCTGCCGAATTTGAAGGAAAAACCTGCGGGCGCGAACGAAAACATCAGGATCCGACGCGGTCACCTACCGAAATCTCCTTCAAATTTGCAGGCGCGCGCCCACCTCGCTACCCACGGGGCGGAGCTCGGACCGGGTGGCACAGGTCGGCCTGCAGACGCAGCTGCGGAGTGCTCGTTTTGGGGGGTGCGATCCGGGCCATGAATCACCACGATGGAACAGGGGCGCACGGGAGAGTGCGGACAGGGTGGCCGAAGGGCCACTGATACACAGGGGGCTTTTATGTACGAGTTGATGAGACCGGTAATGCGGGCCTGGTACGCCGGGCGCATGGCGATGGGTCGCTCGACCCCCAAGCCCATGGACCATCCCACCGTCCCCGCGACTCTTCCCGACGCCGACCAAGTCCTCCTTCTCGGAAACGGGCCGCTTCACGGGTGGGGCGTCCTGACCCACCAGATCTCCATCACCGGACATCTCGCGAGAGAAACCCATGGCGAAACCGCACGCCCGTGCTCGGTGAACTACATCGGTGACGAGACGATGAACCTCGCGTCCACCGAGCACTGGATCGGCACCCACGACCTCGCCTCCTACGACGCCGTCGTCCTGGTGATCGGCATGAACGACGCCGTCCGCCTCACCCCGCTGAAAAGTTGGGAGCACGATTACCGGGCTCTGCTGGAACACCTCACCCAGAGGTTGAAGAGATCCGCCCGGATCGTTGTCGCCGGCATCCAACCCGTTCGTTCCGTGACCGCCTTCGACCACCCCCTCGGCGCACTCGCGGAGTTCCATGCCGGCCGGATGAACAAGATCGTCGAAGACATCACCGACGACTTCTCCGCCGTGACGTACTTCCCCCTGGCCGCGCCCGCCGTCGAGCCCGGCCGGCCTCTCGGGTCGTCGTGCATGTACAACGCCTGGGCGAAGAGCATCGTCACCCACCTCGCCCCGGCCCTCGATCAGGTGCGGGCGGCCGACCCGGCTCCCCGGCACTCCCCCGGCAGCACCGAGTTCTCCTGGTCGGGAACGCGGCGGCTGATCGAGCAGGCAGAAACCGGCGGCTCGCCCGAATTGCAGCGTTTGGCCGCGCTGGCGCAGGAGACATTCGGTGTCGACATCGCCGTGGTGTCTCTCCTGGACGGCGATCGACTCTGGTACGCCATGAACACCGAACAGCTCCCCAAGTCCATCCCCAAAGACCTCGCCTATTGCAACACCGTCGTCGAACACGACGATTTCCTCATCGTCCCGGACGCGCAGAACGACCCCCGGTTCAAAGGCAACCCGTTCATCGACGTCACCGGCATGGACTTCTACGCCGGCCACCCCCTGCACTCCACCGCCGGGGAGACGATCGGAACCTTCTGCGTTTTGAACACGAGCCCGCGGCCCCAAGCATCGGTGTCACCAGAAGCGCTGCGAATGATCGCCCTCCAAGCCGAAACCGAACTCCGCCGATACGAGACCGCGTAGGGCCGGGCTCGTCTTTACCACCCGCCCACCGCTCATTACCGCGCGGGATCGGCGAAAGAATCACCCGTTATCGGCACCGCCAGACCGTTACGGTAATGAGGCACCAACCCGATCACACAACCCATAAAGGACACCGTCATGGCCTCCACCACACCCCAGCCCTATAACAACGCCGGATCGCCCGTCGCTAAGACCAACACGCTCGCGATTGTCGGTTTCGTTCTCGCTTTCGTCATCAACATCGCCGGTGTCGTCGTCAGCATCATCGCTCTGAACCAAATCAAGCAGACCGGTGAAAAAGGTCGCGGACTCGCGATCGCGGGAATCATCATCGGTGCCCTGTCGCTCATCATCGGCATCATCGCCGTCATCGTCGGCTTCGCTGCGGCGGCGCAGAGCGGAACGACCACGTACTGATCACTGGGTCACGACCGTCGTATGCCTCGATCCGGACACCGGGTCGAGGCAGACGTGTCTCACGGGGATCGCGACCCGTTCTGGGGCCTCGTGTGCCGACGTCGTCCGTTCTAGCGTAGGCAGGTGCCCGCGAGACCCGTGGACCTCACGGTCCTCCCAGCAGCAGTGATTCGGCGGGTGCTGGGCACCCGACACCTGGAGCATCGCACGCCATCGGGCACGGCCCCTTCTCTTCGAGACGGGGTCGAGCGTGGCATGGCGGCCACCCTCGCTGTCGTCGCGCTGCTGCTCGTCCTCCTCGCGTTGCCGAGGTTCTTCGACGACCATCGCCCAGAACTGTGGTTCCCGCTCATCCTCGCCGCTCTCGTGTTAGCGGGGGTCATGGTTGCCGCTCTGCCGCTCGCGCTCGCCCACGGATCAAGCCGCGTTCGGGCGGGTTACTGGGTCCCGATCGCGGCCTACGTGGGGCTGCTCCTCATCGAGCCCTTCACGCTCCGTGACCGACTGCCGGAAGGCTCCACGCCCTGGCTCCTCGGTCTGTCGCTCATCGCCTTCAGCTGCACGGTGCTTGTCGTGACAGACCCAGTGCGGGCGGGAGCCATCTGCACCGGCATCGACGTGGCTCTGGCCTGCGTCTACGCCGACCGGTTCCCCCTCAGCCACACCCTGATCACCTCCATCGGCCTCCTGCTGCTCGCGGTGGGTCTCATCGCCGGCGTCCGGGCTCTGCGCGCACGGGCCGATCAGGCCGATGCGGCAGAACTCCAGGCCCAACTCCTCTTCGAGCGCCAGCAGCATCAGGTGGCGACGGAGGCGGAACGAGTCCGCACGGACGCGCTCCTGCACGACACCGTCCTGGCAGCGTTCCTGGCCGCGGCGGGAAACCACGTACCCGAGCGGGCAACGAACATGGCCCGGGCGGCCCTCGACCTCGTCTCGTCCACCAGCGGCCACCCGCACGGGCAGCCGGCGAGCGTTCCCTTCGGAGTCGCGTGGTCGGAGGCGGGTACCGAGCGTGCCGCCTTTAATGACCTCGTCTCTTTCGACCTGACTCAGCTCGATGTCGCAGAGCTTCCGTCCGACGTCGCCGATGCAGTCGTCTCCGCCACCCTGCAAGCTCTGACCAACAGCGTCGCTCACGCTGGCAGCTCTGCCGTGAGGTCGGCGGCCGGCTCGCTCCTCGACGACGGCGGCATCCGCATCACCGTGTCCGATGACGGCGTCGGATTCGACAGCGGAAGGATCCCACAGGAACGGTTGGGCGTCCGGGTCTCGATCCTGGAACGCCTCCGTCAGGTCGGTGGCTCGGCCGCGATCCGCTCGTCTCCGGGAATGGGCACCACGGTGACCCTGGAATGGCACCCCGACCGCGCTGAGGCACCCCTCACCCGACAGCCGGGCGAGTTGCTCATCCACGCCATCCCGAGGCGAGTCCTCTACAGGCTCTTCGGCGCCCTGATCGTGATCGCCGTCCTGATTGCAACCGCCGACGCCGTGCTAGTCACCCACGCCTACGCCTCCGTCGCCTCCTCGATCCTCGGCCTCCTCATCCTGCCCACCCTGATCCGAGGCGCGAAGCAAGGAAAGATGTCCGACCGAGCGGCGTGGGGCACAGCCGGGGTCGGTGTCCTCCTCTGCAGCATCGCGACGATCGGGCTCGACGCCAGCGACTTCGACTCCGCATCCATCGCCCGCTACACCTGCGGCGTCCTCGCCGGAGCGACCATGGGCTGGATGGCCGGTCGCCGACTTCCTCCCCTCGTCACCGTCACCGCCCTGGTCACTCAGATGACGCTCTGGGCCGGACCCACCGGCGTCATCCGCCTCGGCCTCGCCGGCGAGATCGTCATCGTCATCGCCGGGCTGCTCATCCACCGTGCGATTCGCAAGGTGGCCGCCGCGGCCGACCTCGCGGCCAGGAAGCACCGCGACCTCACGATTCGGCAGGCAGAGCTGGATGCATTCGACAGTGAGCGGCACCACCGTCTCCTGCACGCCGGCAGCACTTCCGCTCCGATGCTCCGGCGCATCATCGACACCCGTGGGGAGCTCGACGGCGCTGACCGAGCGGAATGCCGAGTCCTCGAACAGGCCCTTCGCGACGAGATCCGCGGCCGCACCCTTCTCAACGATGCCATCCGACGGGTCGTGTTCGAGCACCGCCGACGAGGCACTCTCGTGCAGATCCTCGACGACGGGGGCCTCCACGAGATGGCTCCGACGACCCTCGACGCACTTCTCGACGACGTGGCTCGTCACCTGGAGCCGCTCCGGTCCAGTCGCATCGTGATCCGAACCGGTCACCCCGACTCCGACACGGCCATCACCATCGTCGCGTCCACGCCCGACGAGACGGCGGCCGCCCTCGGCCTCGACTCCGACGACGAGGTCGACCTGTGGCTCACCCTCCCCCATCCCGACAGTGTCGGGCTCGCCGCCTAGGCAGCCGACCCTGCCGCGCCAGCCGCGCGAGACCTGAGTACCGTGCACTGCATGGCACACCACGACGAGTCAGAAAAAGCCCCCGCAGACCAGTACGAGTTCGGCGACCCGACCACGCGCTATCCGAACATCCACCCCGAGGTGCAGCAGCAGCCGGAACCCGGCCTGCAGTCGCAGATGACCCCGACTCCCGACCTCGGTGAGACGAGCTACCGCGGCACCGGACGCCTGGCCGGCCGCAAGGCGCTCATCACCGGCGCCGACTCCGGTATCGGGGCAGCCGTCGCCATCGCCTTCGCCCGCGAAGGCGCCGACGTAACGCTGTCGTACCTGCCCGAGGAGGAGCCCGACGCACGCCACGTCATCGAGCAGATCGAGGCGGCAGGCCGACGTGCGGTCGCGGTCCCCGGTGATCTGATGGATCCTGAGCACTGCCGTTCGCTCGTGCAGCAGGCCGTCGACGGCATGGGCGGGCTCGACGCCATCGTCAACGTCGCGGGCAAGCAGGTGTGGCAGAAGAGCATCCTCGACATCACCGACGAGCAGTTCGACCAGACCTTCAAGACGAACGTGTACGCGCCGTTCTGGATCATCAAGGCGGCGCTCCCGCACCTGAAGCCCGGGTCGACGATCGTCAACACGGCGTCGCTCGAGGCCTACGTGCCGGCACCCGACCGACTCGACTACGCCACCACCAAGGGCGCGATCAACAACTTCTCGAAGGGCCTCGCGCAGCAGCTCGTCTCGCAGGGCATCCGCGTCAACGTGGTCGCTCCTGGGCCGACCTGGTCGGTGCTTCAGGTGACCGGCGGCGTCGACCCCGAGACCCTGCCCGAGTTCGGCTCGAGCGAGTCGCCGATGGGCCGCGCGGGGCAGCCGGCCGAGATCGCACCCGCGTACGTCTTTTTGACGAGCGCGGAGTCGAGCTTCGTTGCGGGCGACACCCTCAACGTCAACGGCGGCATGGTCACGCCGTAGCGACTGCGGCGCTCGCGCCGCCCCACCGGCGCACACGAAAGCGGTCGCACCCGGGCATCAAGCCCCGGTGCGACCGCTTTTCAGTGGTGAGTCAGTGGTGAGTCGGTGTTACTTGACCGCGATCGACTGCGCCTTGAGTGCCGCGATCGTCTTCGTCTGACCCGACGACAGGGCGTCAGACAGGGTTCCGGAGCCCGAGATGGCCGAGCCGAATCCGTCCGACACGTCGCTGTAGGTCTGGGTCATGGTCGGGCCCCAGGTGAAGGGCTGGATGTTCTCCGCCGCGGTGGCGAAGTCTTTGTAGATGGCCTGGTTACCGTAGAACTCGACGCCCGAGGTCAGAGCAGGCAGGTCGGCGCCGGTGCTCGAGGCGGGGTAGAGGTTCGCCTCTTTGTTCAGCGCGGTGAGAGCCTCTTTGCTGGTGTTCAGCCAGACCAGGAACTTCGACGCCTCGGCCGGGTGCTTGCTGCCCTTGAAGACGACGGACGAGGATCCACCCCACGCCGCTGATGCCTTGTCACCCTCGGTCCACTGCGGCATCTGCGCCACAGCCCACTTGCCGCTCGTCTTCGGAGCGCCGCTCGAGATCGTGTTCGCGCCCCAGACGGCCGAGACCCAGGTCCAGTCCTGACCGGTGTTGTAGGCGTTGTTCCACTCGTCGGTGAAGCTCGGAAGCGTGTTGACGAGCTTCTTCGAGATGAGGTCCTGCCAGTAGTCGGCGACCTTGGTCGACTCGGCCGAGGTCAGGTTGACGTCCCAGGTGCCGTCGTCGGTCGAGAACCACTGGCCACCGGCCTGCGAGACGAGACCGGCGAACTGGTTGACGTCGCCCTTGGCGAAGTTGGTGATGTTGCCACCGAGAGCCTTGATCTTGACCGCGTCGGCGGCGTACTCCGCCCACGTGGTCGGTACCGAGAGGCCGGCCTTGTCGAAGAGGTCTTTGCGGTAGTAGAGGGCCATGGGGCCGGAGTCCTGCGGAATGGCGTAGACGCTGTTCGCCTCGCCGAAGGTGACCTGGTTCCAGAGGCCGTCGGAGAAGTCGGCCTTGGCATCGCTCACGCCGGAGCAGGAGGCGATGTTGGCCAGGCCGTCCTGCACGCGGAACGCGGGGAGGGTGTCGTACTCGACCTGTCCGATGTCGGGGGCGTTGCCGGCCTTGAGCTGGTTGAAGAAGTTCTTGTACGTGCCGCTGTTTCCGTTGGCGACGATCGAGACCTTCACCTGGATATCGGGGTTCTCTTTGTTCCAGAGAGCGACGGCCTTGTCCATGTTCGGAACCCAGCTGGTGAAGTTGAGGGTCACCTTGCCGGTGGACGCCTTGCAGGACGCGGCCGTGTCGGATCCTGAGTCACCGGCTCCCGAGCCGGCGCTGCACCCGGCGAGGGCGATGGTTGCGGCCACGGCGACGGCCGCGGCGCTGAGGAACTTCGATTTCTTCATGTGATTTCCAATCGGGGGCTGTGCGTGGCGGATCGGATCGACCGGCACGGGAGGGAACGACGTTGTTGCCTTGCGGGAGGGGTGGAACGGGTGGCGACCGGACTACTTGAGGCCGCCGGCTCCGAGACCGCTGCGCCAGAACCGCTGGAGGCTCAGGAAGGCGATCAGGAGGGGAATGATCGACACGAACGCCCCGACGAGGACGAGCGTGCGGAGCTCGGGGTACTGGCTCACGTTGGAGTTCCAGGTGTAGAGGCCGAGGGTCACCGGGAAGAGCGACTGCGTGCGCAGCATGACGAGCGGCAGGAAGAAGTTGTTCCAGATCGCGACGAACTGGAACAGGAACACGGTGACGAGGGCCGGCGACATGAGACGGATCGCCACGGTGAAGAAGGTGCGGACCTCGCCGGAGCCGTCGATGCGCGCCGCCTCGATGATCTCGTCGGGAACGCTCGACGACGCGTAGATGCGGCAGAGGTAGACGCCGAACGGGCTCACGATGCTCGGCAGGAAGACCGCCCAGAACGTGTCGGTGAGCTGCACCTTCGAGAAGATCAAGAAGAGCGGAAGCGCCAGCGCCGTGGCGGGCACGAGCACGCCGCCGAGGAAGATGTTGAACAGTGCCTCGCGGCCCCAGAAGCGGTACTTCGCCAGGGCGTAGCCACACATCGCCGAGAGGATGGTGCCGAGGCCACCGGCGACCGTCGCGTAGACGATGCTGTTGAGCATCCAGCGGGGGAAGATACCGCCGTCGTAGGTGAAGAGGCGGCCGATGTTCGCGATGCCGTCCTGGAGCGACGACGGGGTGAACCAGAGGGCCGCACTGGTGTTGAAGTTGTCGAGCGTCTTGGTCGACGACACCAGCAGCCAGAAGATCGGGATGAGGAAGTAGAGCGTGAACACGCCCATGATGAGCATCGCCGCCGAGCGCGACATGACGCTCTCGCGGGGGCCCCGGCCCCGTTTGGGAGCGCGGGTGGTCTTGTCGTCGAAGGTCTCGGCCGGACGAAGGGGTGCGTCGACGCTCACTGGTCGGCCTTCCGCTGGGTCAACCGGAGGAATCCGATCGACAGGATGAATGTGGCGACGGCGAGCACGACGCTGAAGGCCGCCGCGAGGTTGAAGTTCGGCACCGACGAGGTCGAGTACACGAGCATGTTCGGCGTGAAGGTCGACGAGATGCTCGACGTGAACTGGCGGAAGACGAGTGGCTCGGTGAGCAGCTGCAGCGTGCCGATGACCGAGAAGACGGCCGTCAGGATGATGGCCGGAACCACCAGCGGGATCTTGATCGCGATGGCGATCCGGAACTGCGACGCCCCGTCGAGGCGGGCCGCCTCGTAGATCTCGGTCGGGATCGCGAGGAGCGACGAGTAGATGATCAGCATGTTGTAGCCGACGTAGACCCAGGTGACGACGTTGGCGATCGCCCAGAGGATCGTGCCGCCGCCGAGCAGGTCGACGTTGCCGGTGACGAACTTGAACGGAGACAGACTCGGCGAGTAGAGGTAACCCCACATGATCGCGGCGATGACGCCGGGCACGGCGTACGGCGCGAAGAACGCGAGCCGGAAGAATCGCTTGCCGCGGAGGAGCGGCGAATCGAGCAGGAGCGCGAAGAGCAGCGCGAGGGCCAGCATGACCGGCACCTGCACGATTCCGAAGGCCAGCACCCGAAGGATCGACGACCAGAACACGCTGTCCTGGAAGACGAGGACGTACTGGCTGAGCCCGCCGAAGACCTGCGTCGGGGCGCCGAATGTGCCCTGCCGCTGGATCTTGAGCAGCGACTGATAGACCGCGTAGAGAATCGGCACGAGGTAGAAGGCGACGAACAGGACGGCGAACGGCACGACGAAGATAGCGACCGCCTTGCGGTAGCGGAACCCGCCCTTCGGCTTCGGCCCCTGGGCGTCCGCTTTCGCGGCCCGCCGTCGCGAGGTGATGACGGTCATGATGCCTTCCTGTTCTGACGAATGATGTGGGTGCCGCCCGCAGGGAGCTCGATGCGCCCCGTGAGCTCCTGCTCGGTGACGAGGTCGTAGCCCTCGTGGTCGTGGGTGATGGCCGTGTCGCCGTGGTTGAGAACGAAGACCCACTCCTGGTCGACTGAGACGCGGCGGACGACCTCGACGTCGGCGGAGGCGCCGGTCGGGCGGTGCACCTCGGCCCCGTCGAGAACGGCTGCCACGACGGCTTCGAGAGCCGAAGGATCCAAGACGGTCGACACGTACCAGGCGCTCCCCCGGCCCCGTCGGTTGCGCGTGACCGCGGCCCGTCCGGCAAAGCGTCCCGTCTCGTAGAGGGAGACCAGCTCTGCCCCCTCGAGCTCGAGGGGCTCCGACCACATCGAGCCCGTCGCCCCGTCGGAGATCGCGACCGTGTCGCCCTGGTCGAGGGGCGAGAACTCGTCGGTGCGCACGCCGAGCAGGCGGCGGAACGCGCCGGGATAGCCGCCCGTCCGCACCGAGTCGGTCTCATCGACGATGCCGCTGAAGAAGGTCACGAGCGCCGAGCCGCCGGCTTCGACGAACTCCTCGATCACGATCGCGTGCTCGTCGCGCACGAGGTAGAGGCTCGGCACCACGACGACCGAGTAGCCGTCGAGGGAGGCGCCCGGAGCGACGACGTCGACGGTCACGCCGAGATCCCAGAGGGCGGCGTAGAGGCGGTGCACCTGCTCGATGTACGAGAAGTCGGAGGTGGGATGCGCTTCGAGGTCGGCCGCCCACCAGTTCTCCCAGCTGAACACGAAGGCGACGTCGGCGACCACCCGCGAGCCACGGAGCTCGCCGAGTCGGGAGACGAGTGCGCCCAGCGCGACCGACTCGTTCCAGACGCGCGACGAGGTGCCGGCGTGCGGCAGCAGCGCGGAGTGGAACTTCTCGGTGCCCTTGACCGAGGCGCGCCACTGGAAGAAGCAGACCCCGTCGGCGCCGCGGGCCACGTGGGCCGACGTGTTGCGGACCATCTCGCCCGGCCCCTTGGTCAGGTTGCGCGGCTGCCAGTTGACGGCGCTCGTGGAGTGCTCCATCAGAATCCACGGCGTGCCCGCGGCGAGGCCCCGGGTCGTATCGGCCGCGAACGAGAGCTCGACGTGCGGGCGGGCCAGACGGTGGTCGAGGTAGTGGTCGTTCGCGATGACGGCCATGTCGTCGACCCACGACCAGTAGTCCTGGTTCTTGATGTGGGCGGCGACCATGAAGTTCGTGGTGACCGGGATCGAGCTCGTGCGGCGGATCACCTCGGCCTCGGCGCGGTAGTGGGCCAGGAGCTCGTCGGAGCTGAAGCGATGGAAGTCGATCGTCTGCATCGGGTTGATGAACGAGAGCGTCGCCCGCGGCGGCTGGATCTCGGCGAACGACGAGTAGCGCTGGCTCCAGAAGGCGGTTCCCCACGCCGTGTTCAGCGCCTCGACGTCGCCGTAGCGGTCTTCGAGCCACACGCGGAACGCCGCGGCCGAGCTGTCGCAGTAGCAGAGCGAGTTGTGGCAGCCGAGCTCGTTCGACACGTGCCAGAGACGGACGGCGGGGTGCTCGCCGTAGCGCTCGGCGGTTGCGCGGACGAGCTCGAGCGCGAGTTCGCGGAAGACGGGAGAGCTGGGGCAGTAGGCCTGTCGGCCGCCCGGCCAGCGCGTGGTGCCGTCGGCGGCCTGCGGGAGCACCTCGGGGTGCCTCGTGGTGACCCACGGCGGCGGTGACGAGGTGCCGGTGCCGAGGTTGACGCCGATCCCGTTGGCGTGAAGGAGGTCGATGATCGTGTCGAGGTCGTCGAAGCGGAACTCGCCGGGAGCGGGCTGGATGTGCGACCAGCCGAAGATGTTGATGGCGACGAGGTTGACCCCGGCTTCGCGCATCAGGGCGACGTCGTCGGTCCAGGTCTCGGGCGACCACTGCTCCGGGTTGTAGTCGCATCCGAAGACGAGACCGGAGAGCCCGAGACCGAGTGCGGTCGTCTGCGGGTGGGTCTGGGTCAGCACGGGGTCCTCGGCTTCGTCGACGGGTGCTCCCCCTCGTCGATCGGCCGCTCGGCCCCCTCGACTGTGAAGGTTCACACACATGGTTCTGTGATCGTTCACAGATCACGCCGGATCAGAGATCCGGAGTTTTTCTGGGAACGTTCACAGAGTAAAACCCACTCTCGCCGATTTGTCAAAAAATCGGTCGTCCCCTCGGGTGGAACAAGGCCCGCACCCGGCGAATCCCTCCAGTAGGGTGACCACATGGCCGGTCGAAATGCAGGGGGACGACGCGCCACCATTCACGATGTGGCCGCCGAGGCAGGCATCTCGCGCGGTACCGTCTCCCGGGTTCTCAACGATGAACCCTACGTCTCGGCGACCGCCCGGCAGGCCGTCGAGGCGGCTGTCGCCAAAGTCGGCTACGTGCGCAACGCGGCGGCGCGCAACCTCGTCACCCAGAGATCGCGGGCCGTCGCCCTCATCGTGCACGAGCCGCACTCACTCGTGCTCGAGGATCCCAACATCGGCAACATCCTGATCGGCACAAACGCCGTGCTCTCGCAGGCCGACCACCAGCTCGTCACCCTGATGATCGACTCGCAGCGCGATAGCGACCGCGTCGTCGAGTACCTTCGCGGCGGTTTCGTCGACGGCGCCATCATCCTGTCGGCGCGCACGGGCGACCCCATCTCGGATGCGATCGCCGAGATGCACCTGCCGGCCTCGTTCGTCGGGCACCCGCCCGACGCCCCCGACATCCCCTACATCGGAATCGACAACAAATCGGCCGCCGAGGCCATCGTCCGCCGCCTCGTGGCGACCGGGCGCCGCCGCATCGGCATGCTCGCCTCCGGGCTCGATCGCGACTCGGGGCAAGACCGCCTGATGGGCTTCGCCACGGCCCTGGGCGACGCCTACGACCCGCGACTCGTCGTCCGCCACCCGTTCTACAGCTACGCGGCCGGGGCCGAGGGCATGGCAGAGCTGCTCGACATCGACCCGACCATCGACGGGGTCTTCGCCGCGTCCGACGCCGTGGCGGCCGGAGCAATGGACGTCCTCCACCGCCGCGGAATCTCGATCCCCCGCGAGCTCGGCATCATCGGATTCGACGACAGCACGTGGGCGGTGCGCTGCACCCCCGCGCTCTCGACCGTCCGCCAGCCGGCCGAGGCCCTCGGGCGCCGCGCGGCCCAGCAGGTTCTCGACCAGCTCTCCGGCACCGCCGACTTCGAGCGCGACCTCATCCTGCCGACCGAGGTGGTCTGGCGCGAGAGCGCGTGACCGGCCGATGACAGAGCACGCGAAACCTCTGAGGCGCGACGATCCGGGGCGGTCGCGCAACCTGTCTCGGATCCTGAGCAGGATCCACGTCACGCCGACCAGCCGAAGCGATCTGACGAGGCTGACCGGGCTCAACCGCTCCACCGTCGGCGCCCTCGTCACCGAGCTGACCGAGCGCGGTCTGGCCGTCGAAGACGACAGCCGCGCCGCGGGCCAGGTCGGTCGACCGAGCCTGATCGCCCGTCCGAGCGACCGCACCGTGGCCCTCGCCGCGAACCCCGAGATCGACGCCATCACCATCGGTGCAGTGCTGCTGGGCGGACGCGTGCTGACGCGCCGGCGGATCGAGCTGGCACGCATCCCCGACGTCGACCGGGCGGTCACGCTGATCGGCTCAGCGGTCGGCGAGCTTCGCGCCTCCCTCGAGCCGGGGCACGAGGTCGTCGGGCTGGGTCTGGCGATTCCCGGCATCGTGCGGACGAGCGACGCCCACGTGCGATTCGCTCCGCATCTCGGCTGGCGCGATGCTCCGCTCGGGTCGCTCCTCGCCCACGCGACGGGGCTGCCCGTGCACGCGGCCAACGACGCCGCCCTCGGCGCCCGCGCCGAATGGACCTTCGGCGCCGGTCGCGACACCGACAACCTCGTCTACGTCAACGGCGGATCGAGCGGCATCGGCGGCGGGATCATCTCCGGCGGAGCTCCGCTTGGAGGCCGAAACGGTCATGCGGGCGAGATCGGCCACCTCTCGGTGCGCCCCGCCGGCAGCATCGACAGCGCCGGGCTCACCGGCACGCTCGAATCCGAAGTGCGTCGAAGCGACCTGCTCCGCGTGCTCGGCGTCACCACGGCCAATCCGGACGAACTCGAGAAGGCCTTGCTCGCGGCGGTGTCCGCCGAAGCATCGCCGGCGAACGATGTGCGGGCAGAGGTCGAGCGGCAGATCGACGCGCTGGCGATCGCGCTCGGCAGCGCCGTCAACCTGCTCGACCCCGAACGGATCGTGCTCGGCGGGTTCCTCGGCAGTCTTGCGGCAGTCGACCTACCGAGGATCCGGGCCGGCGTCGCGCGTCACTCCCTCCCGGCCGTCGACCCCGTGGCGATCGCCCGCTCGCAGCTCGGATCCGACCTCCTGCTGATCGGTGCGGCCGAGCTGCCGTTCGCGGCGCTGTTCGACTCGCTGTAGAAGCCCGACCGGACGCCCCCGAGCCCACGATCGGCCAGGCCCGTCTCCTGTCAGCGCTGCAGGTGCATCTCAGCGACCGGCTCGCGGAGCGCCGGACAGTGCTCGGGAGTCGGGAAGTGAGCGATCTCGATCATCCGATCGAGAGCGTCACGGGCGTCGGCGAGCGTCGCCATCGACTCGGTGATGCGCGCACGTTCGTCTGCCAGAAGCGCGAAGACCTCGGGCGACGACGTGCCCGTGTCGACGCACGGCAGCAGCTGGGCGATGGTGCGGCTCGGCAGCCCCGCCGAGAAGAACTGCTGAATGAGCTGCACCCGCTCGACGGCGGCGTCGGAGTAGACGCGTTGGCCCGCGGCCGTCCGCTCGGAATGCAGGAGGCCCTGCTCTTCGTAGTAGCGCAGAGCTCGAGCGCTGACGCCGGAACGATGAGCGACATCGCCAATTCGCATTGCAGGACCTTTCGAGAAAACTTGATGCGGCAAACACTTGCCCTTGACGTCAACGTCACCTTTTAGCGTAGTTCGTGCCGGCTCGCATTCGAGCCGATTCGCACCACCTCGCAACGAAGGAACCTCATGAACATCACCGGACAGACCGCCCTCGTCACCGGAGCCAACCGTGGTATCGGACGCCAGTTCATCCTCGAACTCCTCGACCAGGGTGCGGCTAAGGTCTACGCGGCTAGCCGCCGCCCCGAGACGATCGACTTCGACGACGACCGCGTCGTCCCGCTCCGCGTCGATCTCCTCGATCGGGAGTCCATCGCGGCCGCGGCCGCCGCAGCCCCCGACGTAACCCTTCTCGTGAACAACGCCGGGATCTCCACCTCCACGCCGGTCATCACCGGCGACCTCGACGACATCCACCGCGAGATGGACACCCACTTCTGGGGCACCCTCCACGTGACCCGAGCCTTCGCACCGATCCTCGCGGCGAACGGCGGCGGGGCGGTCGTGAACATCCTCTCGGCGCTTTCGTGGTTCTCCTACCCCGGCAACGGCGCCTACGCCGCCGCCAAAGCAGCCGAATGGAACATGACGAACGCCGTCAGGCAGGAGCTCTCCGCCCAGGGCACGCTCGTCCAGGGCGTGCACCTCGGTGCCGCGGCGACCGACATCATGGCCGGCTACGAGGGGCCCATGATCGACCCGCGCGACGTACCGCGTGACTCGCTCGCAGGGCTCGCCTCCGGCGCGATCGAAGTGGTCGTCGACGACTGGAGCGCCATGGTGAAGGCGTCGCTCGGAGGAGACCCCGCGGCGTTCTACGCCCAGCTCGAGGCAAACCTGCCCGGCTGATCGCGGTGGGGCCGGATCCTGCTCGTCAGGACCGGTTCGCGCTTCGCGGACCGTTTCACGCATCGCTTACCGCCGCGTCGGTGAGCGATGCGTGAAACGGTCCGCAAAGCAAACCTCGGCAGGCCAGCCGCTTGCGCACGAGGGGTATCCCACGTAGTTTGTTGGATGCCCCAACAAATCTCACGAAGGTGACCCCATGGCAACGACGCCCACTCGCTCCGACAAGTTCTCCTTTGGTCTCTGGACCATCGGCTACAACGGCTCAGACCCGTTCGGCGGCCCCACCAGGCCCCCGCTCGACGTCGTCGAGGCGGTCGAGAAGCTCGACTCGCTCGGCGCCTACGGCCTGACCTTCCACGACGACGACCTCTTCGCGTTCGGCTCGACCGACGCCGAGCGTCAGACCGAGATCGACCGCCTCAAGGGCGCTCTCGCCTCGACGGGCATCGTCGTGCCGATGGTCACCACGAACCTCTTCAGCGCGCCCGTCTTCAAAGACGGCGGCTTCACCTCGAACGACCGCGACGTGCGTCGCTTCGCACTCCGCAAGGTGCTCCGCAACGTCGACCTCGCCGCCGAGCTCGGTGCCGAGACCTTCGTCATGTGGGGTGGCCGCGAGGGCGCCGAGTACGACGCCGCAAAAGACGTCCAGGCCGCTCTCGAGCGCTACCGCGAGGCCGTCAACCTCCTCGCCCAGTACACCGAAGACAAGGGCTACGGCATTAAGTTCGCCATCGAGCCGAAGCCGAACGAGCCCCGCGGCGACATCCTGCTGCCGACCCTCGGCCACGCGATCGCCTTCATCGACACCCTCGAGAAGCCCGAGCTGTTCGGCGTCAACCCCGAGGTCGGCCACGAGCAGATGGCGGGCCTGAACTTCACGGCCGGCATCGCCCAGGCGCTGTACTCCGGCAAGCTCTTCCACATCGACCTCAACGGCCAGCGCGGCATCAAGTACGACCAAGACCTCGTCTTCGGTCACGGCGACCTGCAGAACGCGTTCTCGCTCGTCGACCTGCTCGAGAACGGCGGCCCCGGCGGGGTCCCGGCCTACACCGGCCCGCGCCACTTCGACTACAAGCCGAGCCGCACCGAAGACATCACCGGCGTGTGGGATTCGGCCGCTGCCAACATGCGCATGTACCTGCTGCTCAAGGAGCGCGCGGCGGCATTCCGCGCCGACCCCGAGGTGCAGCAGGCTCTCGCCGCCGCCAAGGTCGACGAGCTGCGCACGCCCACGCTGAACCAGGGCGAGACCTACGACCAGCTCCTCGCCGACACCTCGGCGTACGAGTCGTTCGACGCTGACGGCTACTTCGGCGCCAAGGGCTTCGGCTTCGTCCGCCTGCAGCAGCTGGCGGTCGAGCACCTCATGGGCGCCCGGGGCTAGGCACAGCAGATGGCACAGCTGGTGGCGGGGGTCGATTCGTCGACGCAGAGCTGCAAAGTACTGATCGTCGACCCCGCCACCGGCGAGATCGTCCGCCAGGGGCGCGCCGCCCACCCCGACGGCACCGAGGTGGCGCCCTCCGAGTGGTGGCGCGCCCTTGGCGAGGCTCTCGATGGCGCCGGTGGCCTCGCCGACGTCGGCGCGATCTCGATCGGTGGTCAGCAGCACGGGCTCGTGGCCCTCGACGCCGCAGGCCACGTGGTGCGCGACGCGCTCCTCTGGAACGACACCCGAAGCGCCCAGGCGGCCGCCGACCTCACTACCGAGGTCGGAGCCGCCGACTTCGCGACCCGCACCGGCCTGGTTCCGGTGGCGAGCTTCACGATCACGAAGCTCCGTTGGCTCCGCGACGCCGAGCCCGGCAACGCGGCGCGAGTCGCCGCCGTCGCACTCCCCCACGACTGGCTCTCCTGGCGCCTCCGCGGCTACGGCCCCGAGGGCGAATCGCCGCTCGGCCCCGACCTCGACGCACTAGCGACCGATCGGTCGGACGCCAGTGGCACCGGCTACTTCGACCCCACCACCGACGAGTACGACAGCGGCCTGTTCGAGCTCGCATTCGGGAGACCCCTTCGGGTCGCAGGATCCGACGGCGCCCCGGCAGCGGTCGTCGTGCCGCGCGTCACCCGCCACGATCAGCAACTCGGTGCGCTCGATCGAGACGTCACCGTGGGATCCTCGTCTCTCGCCCCCGAGGGGCTCCGCGTCGGCGCGGGCGCCGGCGACAACGCGGCCGCGGCCCTCGGCCTGCAACTCGGCGCCGGTGACATCGCCGTGTCGCTCGGCACCTCGGGCACGGTCTTCGGCGTGAGCGAGACAGCGACCTCCGACGAGACCGGCACGGTGGCTGGATTCGCCGATGCGACGACCGCTCGTCTTCCGATCGTCACGACTCTCAACGCCGCCCGAGTGCTCGACGTCTTCGCCGGAGTGCTCGAGGTCGACTACGACGAGCTCGGCACCCTGGCCTTGCAGGCCCCTCCGGGCAGCGACGGCCTCGTGCTCGTGCCGTACTTCGTCGGCGAGCGCACTCCGAACCGCCCTGATGCGACCGCATCTCTGACCGGCATGACGCCGACGACCATGTCGCGCCCGCACCTGGCGCGCGCCGCGATCGAGGGCATGCTGTGCAGCCTCGCCGACGGCCTCGCCGCGATCGAGGCAACCGGCACGACCGTTGAGCGGCTGTTCCTGATCGGCGGTGCCGCGCAGAATCCGGCGGTGCGCGCGATCGCGGCGCAGGTGTTCGGGCGCGACGTCACCGTGCCCGAGGCCGGCGAATACGTGGCTCTCGGGGCTGCGGTGCAGGCGGCCTGGCTCCTCACCGGCAGCCGTCCGACCTGGGAGCTGGCCAGCGTGGTGATCGCCGCGGATCCGCACCCCGGTGTCCTGGAGAGCTACCGCGCCGCTGCGTCCCTTTCCTGAGTTCGTCTGGTCGCGAAACTCCAGTAGTTGCGGGTGTGATGTCCGGGGACCCGCAACTTCTGGAGTCTCGATATTCTGCTGCGAGACCCCCTGCATCCGAGAACGGACCACACCGACGTGCCCCTGACAGACCTCCCCCTCGATCAGCTCCGCGCCTACCGACCCGACGTCCGCGAACCCGCCGACTTCGAGGCGTTCTGGCGAGAGACCATCGCCCAAGCGCGCTCCGCGGGCGCCGACTCCGGTGCGACCGCGACGCTCCGCCCGGCCGACACCCCGGTGACCGAGCTGATTGTCGAAGACCTGACGTTTCCGGGCTTCGGCGCCGAACCGATCCGCGCCTGGGTCACACGGCCCCGCCGCCCTGAGGGCACAAAACTGCCGACCGTCGTCGAATTCAACGGCTACAACGGCGGCCGCGGGCTCCCGACCGAGCACACGGCCTGGGCGCTGGCCGGCCTCGCGCATGTGTTCATGGACACGCGCGGGCAGGGCAGCGGCTGGGGCACCGGCGGCGATACCCCCGATCCGCACGGGTCGGGGGCGCAGGTCGCCGGGTGGATGACTAGCGGGATCGCGGATCCTCGTCACCATTACTACCGGCGCGTCTACACCGACGCGCTCCGCCTGCTCGATGCCGTCGAGACCTTCGACTTCGTCGACCCCGACCGCATCGCGACGACCGGGGGAAGCCAGGGCGGCGGCATCGCGATCGCCGCCGCCGCGCTCCGCGAGATGCACGGCGGCTCCGTCATCGCGACCCTGCCCGACGTGGCGTTCCTCTGCGACTGGGAGAACGGCGCTGCCGTCGCCCTCAGCGACCCGTACCAGGAACTCGTCCGCTACCTGTCCGTGCATCGCGATCACGCCGAGATGGTGTGGACCACAGCCAGCTACCTCGACGGCGTCAACTTCGCGAAGCGCCTCAGCACCCCCGCGCTGTTCTCGGTCGCGCTGATGGACGAGATCGTTCCGCCCCGAACGACCTTCGCCGCGTACAACGCCCTCGCCTCGACCGATAAAACGATCGAGGTGTTCCCGTACAACGGCCACGAGGGCGGAGCAGGCCACCACTGGCTGACGCAGGTGGCCTATCTCCGCTCTCGGCTCTGATGTGCTTCTGGCTCTGACGAGCTCCCGGCTCTGACTAGCCCTGGCGCTCGACCGTCCAGGTCACGATCCGAGGATCCGCGGCGGTCACCTCGTGCACGTCGCCTGAGATCGTGAGGCGGGCGCGTTCCGTCGCCAGCCCGGCGATCTCGGTGGCGGCGACCCTGCGCTCGTTCACGATCACCCCGCCCGTCGTCTCGTCCACCGCGTCAGCAGCGCCGCCGAGCGTCTCGGTCGCCTCGGCGTGCGAACCCACCCAGATCTCGTTGTCGCCCGGCTCGACGATGCGCACGAGGCGCCGGTCGCTGAAGGCGAAGCGCGCTGACGGCACGGTGAAGACGACTCGCGCAGACTCCCCCGCGGCGAGGTCGACCCGGGCGTAGGCGAGCAGCTGCACGACGGGCCGCGTCACGGAGCCCCGCAGGTCGCGGCCGTAGAGCTGCACGATGTCGGTGCCCGCCTGGGCGCCCGTGTTCGTCACCGTCACGGCGGCATCGAAGAGCCCGCCGGCGGGCACGCTGCCGGGCACCTCGAGGTCGGCGTAGTCGAACGAGGTGTACGACAGGCCGAAACCGAACGGCCGCACCGGTGTCGAGTCGGCGGAGGTCACGTCGGATGCGCCGCCGAGCGGCGGGTGCAGGTACGTCGCCGGTTCCGCCCCGGCTGACCGCGGAAGTGAGATCGGAAGACGGCCCGACGGGTTGACCGCCCCGACGAGAACGTCGGCGAGCGCCAGCCCCCCGCCCTCCCCCGGGAAGAACGCCTGCACGACGGCCGCTGGCCGCGTTGCCGGTTCTCCGTCGAGAGCCCAGCCGATCGCGTAGGGACGACCGGTGATCAGCACGAGCACGACGGGCGTGCCGGTGGCGACGAGGGCTTCGACGAGCTGGCGCTGCACGCCGGGCAGCTCGAGCGACTCGACGTCGTTTCCTTCGCCGACGGTGCCGCGCCCGAATAGTCCCGCCTGGTCGCCGACGACGGCGACGACGACGTCGGCCTCGCGGGCCTGCGCCACAGCTTCGTCGAAGCCCGAGGTGTCGGTTCCCTCGACGTCGCAGCCGCGGGCCGACTTCACGTCGGCCTCCGAAGCCCCGGCCGCGTGAAGGGCACCCGAAAGCGCCTCCAGCAGGGTCGGCACGTCGAACCCCAGGGGCAGGTCGGGGTGGCTGGCCAGCACGTGATTGGCGAACGAATAGCAGCCCTGCAGCGCTTCGGCCCGGTCAGCGTTGGGGCCGACGACGGCGATCCGAGGCGCAGCCGATAAGGCGCCACCGACGAGCGGCAGCGTTCCGTCGTTCGAGAGCAGCACGATCGACTCGGCCGCCAGGCGCCGGGCGAGCTCCTGATGGCGAGGCGAGTCGAGGTCGACGCCGGTCGGCGGCTCGTCGTCGTAGACGTCGGGTTCGAGGAGACCGAGCTCCTCCTTCTGCACGAGCGCCCGGAGCACTGCCCGATCGACGTACGCCTCGTCGAAGGCACCGGAGCGAATCCGGTCGGCGAGGGGGCTGAGGTAGGCGTCGCCCGTCGGCAGTTCGACGTCGATGCCCGCCTCGAGCGCCAGGGCGGCTGCCTCACCACGGTCGGCGGCGACTCGGTGCATGACCTCGAGGAAGGCCACTGCGAAGTAGTCGGCGACCACGACGCCGTCGAAGCCCAGGTGGTCGCGCAGGATCCTGGTCAGGTAGTCGGCGTGAGCCGCCATCGGAACGCCGTCGATCTCGGCGTAGGAGTTCATCACGCTCCGGGCACCCCCGTCGCGCAGCGCCATCTCGAAGGGCGGCAGAAAGACGTCGGCGATCTCGCGCTGTCCAGCGTGGACCGGAGCGTGGTTGCGCCCGGACTGCGATGCCGAGTAGCCGAGGAAGTGCTTGAGCGTCGCGTGCACGCCGCTGCTCTGGAGCCCGCGGACGTAGGCCGTCCCGATCGTGCCGACCAAGTACGGATCTTCGGCGATGCACTCGTCGACGCGACCCCAGCGGGGATCGCGGATGACGTCGAGCACCGGTGCCAGCCCCTGGTGGATGCCGAGCTCGCGCATGGACTCGCCGATGACGGCGCCGACCTGCTCGACGAGCTCGGGGTCGAACGACGCACCCCAGGCCAGAGGCGTGGGGAACGTGGCGGCCTTCCAGGCGGCCAGCCCGGTGAGGCACTCTTCGTGGACGAGAGCCGGGATGCCCAGACGCGTCTCGCGCTTGAGACGCCGCTGCTCGCCCCAGAGCCAGGCGGCGCGCTCCTCGGCGTCGACAGGTCGGGTGCCGTACACCCGGGTGTAGTGCCCGATGCCGTTGCGAGTCACCTCCGCGAGGGAGGCCGCAGGAGCCTGATCGCCCGCCATCTCGCCCTGCATCGGCGCGACGACGCCGTTCTGGTCGAGCCAGTAGCCGACGATCTGCGCCAGCTTCTCTTCGAGCGTCATCGAGGCGAGGAGGTCGGCGACGCGGCTCGAGACCTTGGGCCAGGCGGGCAAGGAGGCGGCCGGGACCGCGCGGAAGTGGTCGGTGGTGGTCATCCCTTCACCGCCCCGGTGAGGCCGCCGACGATGCGGCGCTGGAAGATCGTGAAGAAGATCAGAGCCGGAATCATCGACAGCGACGTGAAGGCGAGCACCTTGGCGGTGTCGACCGAGTACTGCGAGGCGAAGGCCTGCACGCCAAGCGGCAGCGTGTAGCTGCCCTCGTCGTTCAAGATGAACAGCGGCAGGATGTAGCTGTTCCAGCTTCCGATGAAGGCGAGGATCCCGGTGGTCACGACCCCGGGAAGCGACAGCGGCACGATCATGCGGAAGAAGAAGCCGAGACGGCTCGCGCCGTCGATCGACGCCGCCTCTTCTAGTTCGTCGGGGATGGCGCGGAGGAACGGCACCAGGATGATGACGGTCGTCGGCAGCGCGAACGCGATCTGCGGCAGGATCACGCCGGCCAGGCTGTTCGTGAGGCCGAGGTCTTTGATCAGCAGGTAGAGCGGAGTGATGGCTACCGTGATCGGGAACATGAGCCCGGCGGCGAAGAGGGCGTACATCGCCCCTCGCCCGCGGAACCGGTAGCGCGCCAGGACGAAGCTCACCATCAGGCCGAGCACGACGACGCCGATGGTCGTTGCGAAACCGGCGATCGCCGAGTTGCCGAGCTGCCGCCAGAAGATCGAGCTCGACAGCACGTCGACGTAGTTGCCGATCTCCCACGGCCCGGGAAGGCCCGCGGGGTTCGTCGTGATCTGAGCATTGGTGCGGAAACCGCCGAGCACGATGTAGAGCACCGGTGCCAGGCTGACGCTGATGAACAGGAGGGCGATGAAGTAGGTCGCGGGAGTGCCGCGCCCACTCGCCTTCTGTCGACCGCGGGAGCGCTGCGCGCCGGCGCGGTAGGTCAGTGCGGTCATTTCTTCGGCCTTTCGGTGAGCGCGCCCGCCGTGTCACGGCTGAGCACGAACCGCTGGTAGATGAGGGCGATGGCGAGCGAGATCACGAACATGACGACGGCGACGGCGTTGCCGAAGCCGTAGTTGCCCGAATTGCGGCCGTTCGCGACCATGTAGGTCGCCATCGTGGAGGTGCCCGCCGTCGAGGCGATGTACTGGCCCCAGATGATGTAGACGAGGTCGAAGAGCTGCAGTGAGCCGATCACCGACAGGAAGGCCCAGATGCGGATCGTCGGCCCGAGCAGCGGGAGCGTGATGCTCCGCTGGATCTGCCAGTAGGTCGCCCCGTCGATCATGGCGGCCTCGGAGAGCTCTTCGGGAATGCTCTGTAGCCCGGCGAGGAAGAGGATCACGGCGAAGCCGATGTACTTCCACGAGATGATCACCAGGAGGCTCCAAATGGCGATCTTCGGGTCGGAGAGCCAGTCGCTCTTGAGCGCACCGAGCCCGATGTCGGCGAGAAGGTCGTTGACGGCCCCGTTCGTCTGGAGCATCAGGCTCCAGCCGGTGCCGACGATGACCTCCGAGATCACGTACGGAACGAAGATGAGCACGCGGATCAGCCCGCGACCGCGGATCTTCTGGTTCAGCAGGAGAGCCAGCACGATGGCGACCGGACCCTGCACGATCAGCGACAGAACCACGATGAAGCCGTTGTGCGACAGCACCTCGTGGAACGCGCTGTCGGTGAAGATGATCTTGTAGTTGTCGAGGCCCACGAAGTCGGTCGGCGGCCCGTAGCCCTGCCATTTGTAGAAACCGTAGAAGGCGGCCATGCCGACCGGAACGATCACGAAGGCGACGAAGACGACGATGGCCGGGCCGGAGAGGACTGCGATCTCGAAGCGTTGGCGCCAGTCGGCCGCCTTCCGCGCCCCGCGCCTCCCGGCGGGGRGCGGCGCGCGTCGCGCACCGCTCCCCGCCGTCGTCGCCTCGGCCGAGGTGGCCGGGGACGGTGTCTTGACGGTGGTGTTCATAGTGGGAGCTATCCCTTGGCCGCAGCCTGGTTGGTGTTGTCGATGATGTCCGACACCGAACCCTGACCGGCGAGCAGATCGACGACGCCGGTGTTCAGGGCGTTGCCGACGTTCTGGCCGTAGAGGGTGTCGAGGTACTGCGACACGTAGGGCGCCTTTGTGTAAGCCGCGAGAACCGACTTCAGGTAGGGCTCGGTGATGACCGACTGGGCGTCTTTGTTCACGGGAATCGTGCTGAACGCCTTGTAGTAGGCCTCCTGCGCGTCCTTGGTGACGATGTAGTTCAAGAACTCGGCGCAGGGGCCCTTGGGGGCCTTCGTCGCGCACGAGAACCCATCGAGACCACCCATGAGGGCCGCCGGGTCGCCCTGGCCACCCGAGATCGTCGGGAACGGGAAGAAGCCGAGGTCGGAGAGGGGCTTCTGGTCGGGAGTCAGCGACGAGATGACTCCGGGATCCCACGAACCCATGAGTTCCATCGCGGCCTTGTGGTTTGCCACGAGGCCGGCCGAGCTGCCCGCACCCTGCTGCGCAGCGGTGGTCAAGAAGCCATCGTTGAAAGGCTTGGTGTCGTTGAAGGCCTTGACGTCGTCACCCGCCTTGGTCCAGCACTCGTCGTCGAACTTCAGCGACTTGGCCGTCGCGTTCAGGGTGTCTTCGCTGCATTCGCGAAGGGCGAAGTTGTAGTACCAGTGCGCGGCGGGCCAGGCGTCTTTGGCGCCGACGGCGACCGGAGCGACGCCCGAGGCCTTGAGCTTCGTGATGTCGTCGTTCAACTCGTCGAGGGTGGTCGGCGTGTCGGTGATTCCCGCTGCCTTGAAGAGGTCCTGGCTGTACCAGATGCCCTCGGGGAGCACGTCGACCGGCATCGCGTAGGTCTTGCCGTCGACCTCGTAGCCCTTGAAGGTTCCGGCACTGACGGCCGCCTTGGTAGCCGAGTCGATGGATCCTGAGATGTCTTGGATCTGACCGGCCTGGATCATCGCGTTCATCTTGCCGCCGCCGCGCTGGAGGAAGACGTCGGGCCCGCCACCCGAGTTGAGGGCGGTCTGCAGCTTGCCGTCGAGGTCTTCGTTCTGAATGGCCTGGACGTTGATGGTGATCTTCGGGTGGGAAGCCTCGAAGTCTTTGACCGTCTTCTCCCAGTAGGCCTTGCCGGGGCCGGTGGTCGAGTTGTGCCAGAAGGTCATCGTGACGTTGCCGTTCGCGTCGCCCGAGCCACCGGCTCCGGACGAGCAGGCGGTGGCGAGTAGTGCTGTTCCGAGAGCGAGTCCGATCGCGCTCGCAACCCTGATTCGGTTTTTCCTCGTCATTGCGGAAGCTCCTTGGTGGTCGTCGTTGACTGGCGGCTTGGAGTGCCGCCGAAAGGAGGATGCCACTTTCGCGACGAGCTTGTCAATCGATTTCGATATCGATTTCTATCTCATTCAATCGATCCTCCGAGGGCCTGCAAACCACTACCGTGAGCAGTGTGGAAAACGATGTCGAATTCGTCGCCCCGCCGGGCCGCGTCACGATCAAAGACGTGGCACGCGCGTCGGGGGTCTCGGTGCCGACGGTCTCCAAGGTCGTCAACGGCCGCGACGGGGTGGCGTCGGCCACCTCCCAGCGCGTCCTGGCGATCATCGACGAACTCGGCTACGAGACCTCGCTCGTCGCGAGCAGCCTCCGCCGGAGCCGGACGAACGTCATCGGCATCCTGGTCACCGAGTTCGAGCCGTTCTCGGCGGAACTGCTCCAGGGCATCTCGTCGGCCGCGACCGGCACCGGCTATGAGCTCCTCGCCTACGCCGGACTCGTCGGAGCCGAGACTCAGCCCGGCTGGGAGCGCCGCTCGCTGTCACGCCTCGGCGGCACCCTGATCGACGGCGCGATCGTCGTCACGCCCACGACCCTGATGTCGAAGCTGTCGATCCCGGTCATCTCGATCGACCCGCACACCGGCCCCGAGGGCCACGCCGCCATCGACTCCGACAACGTCGGCGGCGCCAGTGCCGCGACGGAGCACCTCATCGGGCTCGGGCACCGACGGATCGCCCACGTCCGGGGCCGCACCGGCCTCGCGTCGGCCGAACTGCGCGAACGCGGCTACCGCCAGGCTCTCGACGAGGCGGGCATCCCGTTCGACCCCGCACTGGTGCAGGTCGGTGGCTACCAGACCGCCCTCACGACCGATGCCGCCTTCCGCCTGCTCACGACACGCGACCGCCCCACGGCCGTCTTCGCCGCCAACGACAGCTCGGCCATCGGGGTGCTCGAGGTGGCGCACCGGCTCGGACTGCGCGTGCCCGACGATCTCTCGATCGTGGGTTTCGACGACATCCCCCAGGCGGCGAACGCGAAGCCGCCTCTGACCACGGTGGCCCAGCCCCTGCACGACCTGGGGGCTCGGGCTCTCGAGCTGCTGCTTCAGCTGCTCGACGGCAAGGCGATTCCGCAGCACGTGCAGCTTCCGGCCTCGCTCGTCGTGCGGGCGAGCACCGGGCCGGTGCCGACGTCGCCGTCGGCGGCCGCGGCCTCGCCCGCGCGTCAGCCCAGTACCGGCGCCGGAGCGTCGTAGGTCAGGGGCCCGTCGACTCGGGGCACGTCGTGCCAGGCGCCGTCGGCGAGCGACGCCTCGGCCGCCTCCACGATGGTCGCCGTCGCCAGCCCGTCAGCCACCGAGGGCGAGAGCTGCTCAACGGTCAGCACACTCTTCACGAACTGCGCCGCCTCGATGGTCTTGAGGTCGTCGAACCCCATGCCAGTGCCGCCGCCCGGCTGGAACCGGCCGAATTCACCCTGGCCCGGCGAGAGGTAGATCGTCGTGTAGCCGTACTCGGGCGCGTCGTCGAGGCAGACCTCGAGCTCGTTCAGGCGCTGGAAGTCCCACCGGATCGACCCGGTGGTGCCGTAGACCTCGAGGGCGTACTCGGCGCGCGGACCCCGCATGATGCGGCTCGAATCCATCGTTCCGACAGCACCAGAGTCGAAGCGGAACAGCAGGGCCGCGTAGTCCTCGTTCTCGACGGCCTTCAGCGCACCCGTACCAGCGGCAGAGCGGTCGACGACGCCGGCGCCGGGGGCCGGCCGGTCGGTGATGAAGGTCTCGGCGAGCGCGGTCACGCTCGAGATGCGACCGGCGACGTACTGCGCGAGATCGAGGCCGTGCGACAACAGATCGCCGAGCACCCCGGATCCTGCTCTCTCGCGCTCGAACCGCCAGGTGAGTGGCGCCAGCGGATTCGACGAATAGTCGGCGAGCAGCGTGCCCCGCACGTTCGTGACCCGCCCGATACGGCCGTCGCGCACCAGCGCGCGCATGTGCTCGACGGCGGGGGCGTGCCGGTAGTTGAAGCCGACCGCGGTGACCACGCCTGCTGCGGTGACGGCCTCGGCGATCTCCCGCGAGTCGGAGGCGTAGCGCCCCATCGGCTTCTCAATCCAGAACGGCTTGCCCGCTTTCGCGGCGGCGACGGCCATCTCGCGGTGCAAAAAGTTGGGCGAGCAGATCGAGACGACATCGACCTCAGGATCCGCGAGCACCTCGTGGTAATCGGCGACCGCGCGCTCGAACCCCAGCCGCGACACCGCCTCGCCGCGAGCCTCGGCCACGGGGTCGGCTGCGACCACGAAGCGGGGCGCGACGTCGAGCTCGGGGAAGTGGTCGGGGAGCGCCCGATACGCCCGGGAGTGGAGGCGGCCCATCCACCCCACGCTGATGAGGCCGACGCCGAGGGTCGTGGTCATGGAGCTCCTTCGCTTGTGTGTCGACGGTATCGAGTCGGCCATGTAATAACAACCTGACACACTCTCGCCCCGCTTCTGCACCACCCACACACCGCCTTTCGGAACGGACACCGCCTTTCGACGGTGCCCCGCCCGAAACCCGGTGTCAGGATCCGCCGACACCTGCGGTTCACCTCCGCGTCACGAACCATTTTGTTCGGTCAGCGACGATGGCCGCTCCCCCACTGAAACGGACCACCATGCGCCCGCCTCTTCTCCGCGCCGGAGCCCTGACGCTCACCGGCACGCTGGCCCTCAGCGGCCTCTTCCTCCTCACGGCAGCTCCCGCCTCCGCCGCGACGAGCGACATCGTGATCAACGAGATCGAATCGTCCGGCGGCTCTCCCGACGACTGGATCGAGCTCGGCAACCCGACCGCCAGCGCGATCGACGCGAGCGGCATGATCTTGCGCGACAACAAGGACACCGACACCTTCGTGCTGCCGACGGGTTCGCTCATCGCGGCCGGCGGCTACCTCACGGTCGACACTGTGACCGCCACGACGCCCGACGGCTTCGACTTCGGGCTCGGCGGCGCCGACTCGGTGCGCCTGTTCCAGGCGGACGGCACGACGCTCGTCGACTCGTACGCCTGGACGACGGCCGCAGCGACGACCTACGGGCGCTCCCCCGACCTCACGGGCGGCTTCGCGGTGACCTCGGCGTCGACGAAGAACGCGGCGAATGCCTTCGGGACGGCCGTGCCGGATCCTGAGCCGACCGACCCCGCCGACCCAACACCCGCCGACCCCACCGACCCCGCCCCGGCCGACCCCGCCGCGAACGCCGACGGCCTCTCGATCAACGAGGTCGAGTCGAACGGCGACGACACCGACTGGGTCGAGGTCACCAACACCTCCGACACGGCGCTCGACCTCTCGGGCTACGGCTTCGTCGACAGCGATGCCAGCCACGCGAAGTACCGTCTTCCGGCCGGATCGATCGTCGACCCCGGCGACTACTTCGTGATCGACCAGGCGACGACGACCGACCCCGAGGGCTTCGACTTCGGCCTCGGAGCGGCCGACTCGGTCAGCCTGTACGACCGGGCCGACGCCCTGGCTGCGACGTATTCGTGGACCACGCACAGCCTCGTCACCTACGGCCGCTGCCCCGACGGCACCGGCGACTTCACCACCACGACGACCTCGACCAAGGGCGATGCGAACGACTGCTCGTCGCCGGTGCGCATCAACGAGGTCGAGTCGAACGGCGGCACGCCCGGCGACTGGGTCGAGCTGACGAACATCGGTGCGACGAGCGTCGACGTGTCGGGCTACGTGTTCCGCGACAACAAAGACACCGACTCGTACGCCGTCCCGGCGGGCACGAGCATCGCTCCTGGCGCTTTCGTCGTGTTCGACGAGAAGACCGACAGCACGCCGAACGGCTTCGACTTCGGTCTCGGGGGTGCCGACTCGGCGCGCCTCTTCCTCGCCGACGGCACGACCCTCGTCGACTCGTACGACTGGACCGAGCACGCCGCGACCACCTACGGCCGGAGCCCCGACGGCACGGGTGACTTCGATACCACCTCCGAGCCCAGCAAGGGCAGCGCGAACCTCTTCGACGGCGTGGCCGTGGCCGAGCAGTGGCCCGGCAGCCCCGACGAGACACCCCTCGACGACGAGTCGACCTACACCGGCGACCTGTCCGGCCTCGACTACGAGCCGTCCGGCTCGGCGGCCGACGGCACCATCTGGGGTGTCGAAAACGGCACCGGCCGGCTCTACAAGATCGTCTCGGACGGCGCCGGAGGCTGGGCTCCGGCCACGACCGCGGGCTGGGCGGGCGGCAAGGTGCTGCACTACGGCGACGGCACCGGCACGGTCGACGCCGAGGGCGTCACGGTGGCCGACGACTCCTCCGCCGGCGGCATCTATGTCTCGTCCGAGCGCAACAACGACGTCTCGGGCACCAGTCGCCCGTCGGTGCTCCGCTACGACCCGTCGACCTCGGCGACCGTGCTGAACGCGACCGCCGAGTGGAACCTCGCCGCCGACTTCCCGACGATCGGCGCGAACGCCGGGCTCGAGGGTGTCACCTGGATTCCCGACTCGTTCCTCACCGATGCAGGCTTCGCCGACGAGAGCACCGGCGCCGAGTACGACCCGGCCGACTACGCCGGTCACGGCGACGGACTCTTCTTCGTCGGCGTCGAAGGCACCGCGAGCGTCTACGCCTACGCACTGATGTCGGACGGCTCGTTCCAGCGCATCGCCTCGATCCCCACGACGTTCGGGGTCGTCGCCGACGTGCAGTTCGACGCCGATCTCGGGCAGCTGTGGGTCGTGTGCGACGACGCGTGTGCGGGCCAGACGGCGTTGTTCTCGATCGACTCCGCCGGATCCTTCGTCCAGGACACCCTCTACAACGCCCCCGCCAACGCCGACCCGGCACTCGCGAACGAGGGGTTCGCGATCGCCCCGGCAGCTACCACCGTCGACGGCGCCCGACTGACCTTCTACGCCGATGACAACGACACCGACGGGTTCTCGTTCCGCGTGGGGTCGTTCCCTTCGGAGGCGCCGACCACGCCGGGTGACGGCGCGGGCGACGGCGGCGACGGCGGGTCGGGTGACGGTTCGGGTGACGGCGACGTCGCCTCAGGGTCGGGCGGAACCGCAGGATCCGGCGGCACCGCCACTGACCCCGGCGCCGCGGCCGCAGCACCGACCGCCCTCGCCTACACCGGCTCCGAACCGGCGCCACTCGCGGCTCTCGGCGGCCTGCTGCTCGCACTCGGTGCCGCGTCGCTCGTCGCGGTGCGCCGCCGACGGGCCGCGTAGCCGCTGCCGCTGTCGCTTGCAGACTTCGTGCGGACTGTCCGACTCGCCGCGGCGAGTCCGGAAGTCCGCATGACGTCTGCCAGCCGGGCCTGGTGCGACGATAACCGCATGGACAACAGCGAACGCATGCAGCAGGGCCTCGTTTACGACCCCAACGAACCCGGGCTCACCAGTGATCAGGAAGCGGCGCTCGAGCTGCTCTACGACTTCAACGCCACGAGGCCGTCGCAGTCCGCCGAGCGTTCCGAGCTGCTGCAGCGCATGTTCGGCGCCATCGGCGACGACTGCTACATCGAGCCGCCGTTGCACGCGAACTGGGCCGGTCGCAACGCCTACTTCGGCCGCGGCATCTACGCCAACTTCAATCTCACCCTCGTCGACGACGGCGACATCCACGTCGGCGACAACGTCATGTTCGGGCCCAACGTGGTGGTGGCGACGGCCGGGCACCCGATCCTGCCCGAGCTCCGTGCCAAGGGTCTGCAGTTCAACCTCCCGGTCCGCATCGGTCGCAACGTCTGGATCGGCGGCGGCGCCCAGATCATGCCGGGCGTGACCATCGGCGACGACACCGTGATCGGTGCCGGCAGCGTCGTCACCCGCGACATCCCCTCGGGCGTCGTGGCGGTCGGCGTGCCCTGCCGCGTCGTGCGCGAGATCAACGACCACGATCGCGAGTTCTACTGGCACGATCGACGGCTCGACCTGTAGCTCGAGCGACACCGCGCAGGGCGTGACACCCCCAGGGTGTGACACCACTTTCCGCTCAAGACACCGCCGATGGGTGGTGTCCTGAGCGGAAGATGGCGTTGCGCGGAACTACGCCTCGTTCAGCTTCGCGAGCAGGCGAATCAGGTCGCTCAGCTCGCTGGCCTCCCACTGCGAGAGGCGGTCGCGGAACTCATCGCGCTCGAGCGTCTTAAGGGCCTCGACCCGGGCGACGGCGACCGGCGTTGCATGGATGATGACTGCGCGGCGGTCCGCCGGATCCTGCTCTCGGGTGACGAGCTCGAGCAATTCGAGCTGGTGCAATTGCCGGCTGAGCACGCTCTTGTCGAACCCGAGGGCGTCGGCGAGGTGCGTGGCTCCGGTCGGGCCGAGATTGATGAGCGTCACGATGGTGCGGTACCCGGACGGCTGGAGCGACGGGTCGATCTCGGTCGCCCGCTGACGCAGGCGCTGACGGTACGCGTCGAACAGAAGACCGAACTGCTGCTCGAGGCGGTCGGCCTCGGCTCCGGCCGCGCCACCCACCGGCGAACCGGCGGGCGACGGGCGATCGAGAGTCATGTCAGGAGTGTGACGCACGGGCCCCGACACGCTCCTGGGAATCCGCGCTGACCGAACCGTCGTCGGTGGTCTCGGCGGCGTGCGCCCCGTGACTCCGGTCGACGTCGTCGACGCCGGCCGACCCCTGGGCCGAGGCCCCGAGAGTGCCGCCGTCGGTGTCGCCGTCGGCATCGCGCTCGGCGACCGTCTTCGAGGTGAGCTCTTTGTTGGGCATGAAGACCACGGCGAGAACGAGCAGGATCGCGATCGGTGCGGCGATCAGGAACACATTCGCCACGGCCTGGCCGTAGGCCGACTCGATGATCTGACGCACTCCGTCGGGGAGGCTGCTGACCGCGGGAATGGTGCCGCTGGACAGCTCTTTCGCGACGGCCGCTCCCTTGTCGCCGAGGCCGGCGATGGCCTTGCCGAGCTCGGCCTGCTTGCCATCGAGGAGGGTGGTGACGCGGTTGCCGAGCACGGTGCCGAGGATCGAGACGCCGAGCGCACCACCGAGCGAGCGGAAGAACGCGACGCCGGCCGAGGCCGCACCGATGTTCTTCGGCTCGGTCGTGTTCTGCACGACGAGCACGAGGTTCTGCATGACCATTCCGACGCCGGCACCGGTGATGAACATGAAGACGGCGACCAGCGGGTAGAAGGTGTCGTACTGGATCGTGCCCATGAGGGCGAGGCCGACCACGAGTGCGATCGATCCGACGACCATGAACGGCTTCCACTTGCCGAAGCGGGTGATGAGGTTTCCGGCGACGGTCGACGAGATCAGCAGACCGCCGATCATGGGGATAGTCAGCAGACCCGACTGGGTCGGCGTTGCACCGCGAGCGAGCTGCATGTACTGCGCGAGGTAGACGGTGGCGCCGAACATCGCGATGCCGACGGCGATCGAGCCGATCACGGCGAGCGAGAAGGTGCGGTTCTGGAACAGCGTCATCGGCAGGATCGGCTCGACGGCGCGACGTTCGATGAGCACCGCGGCGACCAGGAGGATGACGGCGCCGATCACCATGACGAACGATGTCACCGAGATCCAGTCGAAGTTCTTGCCGGCGAGAGTGACCCAGATGAGCAGCAGCGAGACACCGCCGGCGATCGTGATGATGCCGGGGTAGTCGATCGAGACCTTGCGCTTCGGCATAACACGGAGCTTCAGCGTGAGCTGCAGCACGATGATCGCGGCGACGGCGAAGGGCACGCCGACGAAGAAGTTCCAGCGCCACCCGAGGGTGTCGGTGAGCACACCGCCGATGAGCGGGCCACCGACCGTGCCGACCGCGAGGACGGCCCCGAAGTAGCCCATGTAGCGGCCACGCTCACGCGGGCTGATGATGTCGGCCAGGATGATCTGGCTGAGGGCCGTGAGGCCACCGGCGCCGAGACCCTGCAGCACGCGGAACGTGATGAGCGTGCCGGGGTTCTGCGAGAAGCCGGCGAGGGCCGAGCCGAGCACGAAGACGACCAGTGCGAGCTGGATCAGCAGCTTGCGGTTGACGAGGTCGGCGAGCTTTCCCCAGACCGGGGTCGAGACCGTTGTGGCCAGCAGGGTCGAGGTGACGACCCAGGTGTAGGCGCTCTCGCCGCCCTTGAGGTCGGAGATGATCTTGGGCAGCGACGTGCTGACGACGGTCGACGCGAGGATGGCGACGAACATGCCGAGGAGGAGGCCCGAGAGGGCCTCCATCACCTGGCGGTGAGACATGGCGGCGGGTGAGTCGGAGCTGAGCGCTTCGGCCTTTTCGCTCGGTGCGTGTGACATTCGGTAACTCCAGTGGTGAGTGCGGGGGCGCGACACTGAGCCCAAATGGTTGACTTGCGTCAATCATCCGCTTGTCGTTGACCGTTGTCAACTAATCACTGCAGACCGTGCACGAATTCTCGGAGCCACGGGAGACCAGGATCCTCGGCTACCCGATCACGGGATCAGGCGCTCGGCCCGGTACCGCTCGAAGAGCTCGGCGAACGCCCGCTCGGTGCGCTTGAACGAGAGGAATCCGGCCTCGCGGCTCTTGCCCATGTCAGTGACGACCTCCATGGCGCGGCCGAGATCGGCGTCGGTGTGCCACCACGACGCGAGGCGCGAGATGTCGGCCTCGGCGAGGTCGTACTTCTCGGCAATCGCGGGCCAGGCGGACTCGTGCTCGCGCATCTGCTCCTCGAGGGGACGGGCCTCCCCCTCGAAGCCGACGACGCGCGCCGGGTCGACGCCGAGGCGAGCGGCGAGGCGCGGCCACATCCAGCGCCAGCGGAACACGTCGCCGTTGACGATGTTGAAAGCCTCATCGGCGCCGTTCGGCGAGGTGGACGCCCACACCATCTGCTCGGCGAGAACGCCCGCGTCGGTCATGTCGGTGAGGCCGTTCCACTGCGCCTCGCTGCCGGGGAACACGAAGTCGAGGCCGAGCTCGTTCGCCAGCGTCGCCTGGACGGCGATCGTCGATCCCATGTTCATGGCGTTGCCGACGGCGTAGCCGATCACGGTGTGCGAGCGGTGCACCGACCAGGTGAAGCCCTGCGTCGCGGCAGCGGCGAACAGCTCGTCCTCCTGGGCGTAGTAGAAGTTGGGGGTGTCGAGGCGAGGCTCCTCCTCATGGAAGGGAGTGTCGGGCATCTCGCCCGCGGCGTAGGCCTCGAACGGTCCGAGGTAGTGCTTGAGACCGGTGACGAGCGCGACGTGCTGCAGCGGTGCGTGCGCGAGAGCCGCCAACAGGTCGCGCACCATGCCGCCGTTGACCGCGATGTTCTCGGCCTCGGTCGCCTGGCGCTGCCACGCCGTGAAGTAGACGTGGGTGGGGCGTTCGGCGGCGAGGGCGGCGGCGAGGCTCGCGGGGTCGCGGAGGTCGGCGGCGATCCCCCGGACGCCGGGCGCGGAGGACGCGCGGCGCGACAGCGCCAGCACCTCCCAGCCCTCGGCGACGAGCTGCTCGACGAGCGCAGATCCGGTGATGCCGGAGGCGCCGACGACGAGCGCGGTGCGGGTGGACGGGACGGTCGGAGCGTTTTCGTTCGAGGCCATGCTGGTCCCAACGGCGGGCTCGCTGACGTATTCCGACGCATGTCGTCGAGGGCCGCCAAATGCAGCATTAGCGGGGCCGCGGGCGACAATCGGCGGCACTCGCGGACCGGCGCACGCATGCAGGCCCGGCGCCGGGTGCCGAGTGCCGCCTATTGCCGCGCCGCCGGGCCCGCGGCCGGCATTCGGCGGCACTCGGCAACCCGGGAGGGAGACGGGAGGGGGCGAGTGACGCCTAATGCCGCGGCGGCGCAGGGCGCGGCGGCATTTGGCGGCACTCGGCACCAGCAGCGCAGCGGTCAGGCCGGCAGCACCCGCTCGGCGATCCGCGTCGCCACCACCCGCATCTCGGGCACGGCGACCGTCTCCCACAGCGCGCCCTTCAGCCCGGCACCCACCGCGAACAACCGCGACGACACCGCACCCGCCGTCGACACCAGCGCGCCCGCCTCGTCGGCGTCGAACCCCAGACCCGTAGGATCCGGCACGATCGACCCGGCCGACAGCAACGCATCGACGAGCGGGCTCCAGCCGCGAGCCGCCACCGAGTTCGGCCCCGTGCAATTCACGGCCACGTCGAATTCCTGGCCCGACACGTCGGACACCAGGGTCAGCGTGCCGGCGTCGATCAGCCCCGAGAGCTCGACCCAGACCGACTGCGCCATCCGGTGCCGGTGCACATCCCAGCGGCGCGCGACGTGCGCGACGAACCGTTTGCGGTCGGCGACGCCGAGGCCGCGCCAAAGCGTGTGGATCTGCGGCCGCACTCCGTCGAGCACCGGCTGCCAGGGCTCACCGGCCGCCGAGGCCGCGCGCAGCTGGCGGCCGAAGTCGCGCAGGAGCTCCGGAAGCGGAGGGGTCGCGTCGCCCGCCAGCAGCGAGTCGCCCGACACCAGACCGGGCCCCGGCGGCACCGGAGCAGCGAGATGCACAGCCGGCAGCAGCAGCCGCCGACTCGTCGCCGTCATAACGATGCCCGGATGCCGCCGCGCAAGCGACGTCGCGATGTCGATCGTCGTGAGCCCGGTGCCGATCAGCAGCACGCTATCGGTCTCGCGGATGCCGTCCAGAGCGTCGCGAGCCCAGGGGTCGTCGATCGTTCGCGCGACACCGGCCGTCGGCACCGTGACGCGACCCGGGGGCGGGTTGCCGAGCGCCAGCACGACGACATCGGCGCTGAGCTCCGTGGCGTCGGCCAGAGTGACGGTCGAACGCCCCTCCGCCTCGACCACGGCGACGACGTCTCCGCGCACGAACGAGACGCCCGACGCGGAGTCGTCGAGCAACGCCTGGAACGCACTCGCCAGGTAGTGGCCGAAGACTTGTCGGGGAACAAAGGATCCTGCGCTCGCCGCTGAACCGTCGCCATCGCGCCACCCGACGTCGTCGAGGTAGGCCAGGAATCCGCCGGGCTCCGCGGGCGACAGGCTCATGGCCGAGGCGGGGCTGTTGAGCCGGTGATGCGGCTCGGCGCGACCGTAGGCGAGCCCGAGGCCGACGACGGCATCATTGCCCACCACGGTGATGGCGGGCGTCGGCAGCCCGAGGGCCGCAGCGCGCTCGCGGACGGCCACAGTCACGAAGACGGAGGCCGCCCCGCCTCCGACGACGATCACAGAGGGGGTGGAGTGCGGCACGGTGGAGCCTTTCGGTGGAGGGGCTCCCCCACGCTAAACCCCGGCCCCCAGGAGACCGCCCTGACTCGGGCGACGCGCTACGGTTCGGGGGTGACCGGCGCAGACCTTCTCTCTCTCGACCAGCTCGTGGCGCGTGCCCGGCGGCTCATCACGAACGGCGAGCGCAGGATCCTGGGCCTCACCGGCAGCCCCGGCGCCGGTAAATCGACGCTCAGCGCCGCGCTCCTCGACGCGCTCGGGCCAGACGCGGTGCTCGTCGGCATGGACGGCTTCCACCTCGGCGGCTCCGAGCTCGTGCGCCTGGGCCGGGCCGATCGGAAGGGCGCCCCCGACACCTTCGACACCGACGGCTACTGCGCTCTGCTTCGCCGCCTGAGCGAGCAACGGCCGGGCGACGCCGACATCTACGCCCCCGTCTTCGATCGCGCCCTCGAGGAGCCGATCGGATCGAGCGTCGCCGTGCCGGCCGACGCTCCGCTCGTCATCACGGAGGGCAACTACCTGCTGCTCGGCACGCACGGCTGGGCCGGCGTCCGCCCTCTGCTCGACGAGACGTGGTTCGTTGACGTCGGGGCCGACGAGCGTCATCGACGCCTCCTGGCACGGCGCCTGTCGTTCGGTCACGAGGCGACCGCCGCCGAGGCCTGGGTGACCACGGTCGACAAAGCGAACGCCGACGTCGTCGAGTCGACGCGCGATGCGGCCGACCTGATCCTCCGCCTCAATGCGCCTGCGCCCCTGCCTCGTTGACCCGCGCCGCGGCTCCGGTGACTGCCGGGCCGGCGAATGCCGGGCCCTCCACGAACGAAATCGCCCGAAAACGCCACTCGCGTGGCATTTCCGGGCGAAATCGTAGGCCGACGGCCCGCTCCACAGAGGAGAGGGTCAGCGCACGGTGACCTTCTGCTTCAGGTCGTTGACGCCGGCGCGCGCGTTCCACGTACCGACGTTCGCCGTCTGGATCGCGTAGTTCGGGTTGCCGTCGATCGTCTTCTCGGGCGCCGGCAGGGCGAGGGCGACCTGGTAGGTGCCGCGCGGCACGTGCTTCAGCGCGGCCGAAACCGTCACGGTCTTTCCGGGCTGCCAGGTGTCGGCGTCGGCCGTGATCGGCACCGTGATCGTCCGGTTCTTCGAGGTCAACACGAGCTTTACGGGTCGCGAGTTGTACGGCGCGCTCCAGCCCTCGTTCGCGACCTTCACCGAGACCTTCGGGGTGTGACCCTTGGTCGCGGCGGTGACGGTGCTCGACTTCATCACGAACCGGTAGCCGAGCTTCTTGGAGGTCTCGGTGAGACCGGCCTCACCCCAGGATGCGAGGACGTCCGGGTGGTAATCCCGGTTGAGGTAGCTGTAGTGGTACTTCGCCATCTCGGCGGCGGCGGACGGGAACTCCGAGCGCGGGGCATCGACGTTGCAGGTCTCGCCACCGACGGCGACGTACCGCGAGTCGGCCGCGAGGTAGTCCTGGTCGAGCGACAGGGGGTCGGTGAGGAAGGTGCCCCAGTCATCGGGAGCGGCCAGCAAGCAGTCGTTGTGGTGCCCGATGCGCGACTTCGCGGAACCGTCGTGCGCCTCGGCGGGCGTGAGGGCCCCCTCGGTGCCGCTCGGCACGCGCACGACCTTCTGCTTCATCTGCATGGTCCGGACCTGGATCCCACGGCTCGTCGGCAGTGCCTTCAACTCGGCCGCAGCTACCCGGTTGCGGTTGGCCCAGTCGGCGTCGGTCAGCACACCGGGGTTCGCCGGGTCGGCGGCGAAATGGTCGGTGTAGTAGCCCTCGCCCCAGAGGCCGATGAAGCCCTCCTGGAGCACCGGCAGCACGTCGGCGTTCTTGCGGAGGATCGGCGTGAGCTGCTTGATGTGGGCGAGCACGGTGTCGACGTCGGCGTCACCGTAGGGCGGGTTGTAGGGGAAGTCGCCGCCCTGCACGTACGCGAACCGGGTGATGACGGAGACTCCGGCCTTGCGGGCGGTGTCGTAATCCTTCTGCACCAGCTTCAGCCACTTCGGGTCGAGCTTCTTCTGGTCGACGAACTTCTCCATCCAGAACTCGCGAAGGATCTGTGTGACGCCCTCCTTGCGGAACGCCCGCAGCGACGCGAGGTCGAGCGGCTCGTAACCGGAGCCGTCTTTCAGATAGTGGGTCTCGGTCGAGTGGTAGAACCCGCGGGCCGGGTTCGGGATGACCGCGTCGCTGGCCGCGTAGGTGACGGTGCGACTCGTGACCGACGCCGGATGCGCGGCGGCCTGGTGAGCCGACGCCGTGGCGGGAATCGCCAGTGCGAGAGCGGCCGCGATTGCGGTCGTCGTGATGATGCGTTTCTTCATTGGAACACCCCTGTGATCGATTGGTGGAACGAGAAGCGGAACCGCAGAACTACTTGAGTCCGGAGAAGGCGAGCCCGTCGATGACCCGGCGCTGCAGCACGATGAACATGATCAGCACCGGCGCCATCGCGAGCAGACTGGCGGCCATCACGACCGGGTAATCGGTCGTCTTGTCGCCGATGAGCGTCGCGAGGCCGGCCGACAGCGGCATCGACCTCGAGTTGGTCGAGACGACGAGCGGCCACAGCAGCTCGTTCCACGACCACAGCACGGTCGTGATCGCCAGCACGTTGATCGACGGCTTCGCGAGCGGGAGCATGACCTTCCAGAACACCTGGAACGGATTGGCGCCGTCGAGCCGGGCGGCCTCCTCGAGCTCCTGCGGCATGTTGAGGAACGCGGTGCGCATGAGGAACGTTCCGAATGCGCTGAAGAGCCCCGGAAGCATCAGGCCCACGATCGTGTTCAGCAGCCCGAAGCCCTGCACGAGCTGGTACTGCGAGATCAGGTAGACCTGCGAGGGCACCATGAGGATCGACAGCACCAGGGCCAGCATGATGGCGCGGCCCTTGAAGGCCATCCGCGCGAAGGCGTAGCCCGCGAGCGTGCACAGCAGGATCTGCGCGACCGTGCGGATGACGGTGATCAGGATGCTCGTGCGCAGCTGGTCGAGAAAGGGAAGCGTCTCGAAGACGGTGGCGTAGTTCGACCACTGCAACTCTGCCGGCCAGAAGTGCGGCGTGACGCTCTGCACCTCGGCGTTCGTCGACAGCGACATGATGATCTGCCAGAGGAACGGGAAGGCCATGATGAAGCCGCCGACGCCGAGGACGACGTGGGCCACGGCGTGCGAGCCGTGACGAGCTCGACCGCGCCGTTTCGCGCGAAGGCGGGCGGCGGATCCTTCTCTTCGGCCCTTCTTGGGGCCGGTCGGAGGCGACACGGGAGCCGGCATCGACGGGTCGAGCTCGGGATCGCTGAGGGCGGCCGAGGTGCGGGCTGCGGCGACGTTGTTAGTCATTGGAGACCCACCTTTTCTGCAGACGGAACTGCACGAGAGTGACGATGCCGATCACGACGAAGATGATCATCGCGATGGCGGCGGCATACCCCTTGTCGTTCGACACGAAGCCCTGCTGGTAGAAGAAGTAGACGAGCGACATGCTGCGCGGGATGACCGGGTTGGTCGCGGGCGAGCCGAGGATCGCGTACTGCAGGTCGAACAGCTGGAAGCTGCCGATGATCGTGATGATCAGCACGAAGAAGATGCTCGGCGTGAGCAACGGCACCGTTACCGAGCGGAACTGGCGCCACGGCTTGGCACCGTCGAGTTCGGCGGCCTCGTACAGCTCGGCCGGGATGTTCTTCAGGCCCGCGCCGAGGATGATCATCGAGAAGCCGAGCGACGACCAGAGGCCGACGATCGCGACCGCGACCATCGCGAAGCCCGGCGTCGAGATCCAATAGGGGCCCTGAACGCCGATCCCCTTGAGCAGGTAGTTCAGGATCCCGAAGTCGCCGTTGAAGATGATCCGCCAGACCATGGCGATGGCTGTCGGCATCGCCACATAGGGCAGAAAGAACAGCACGCGGTAGAACGACGCGAACCGGAGCCCCGGCGTGTTCAGCAGGCTGGCGAACCAGACCGCGAGCGGAACGCCCAGCAGCACGATGGCCGTGTAGAGCAGGGTGTTGCCGAGGGCCAGGTAGAGCTGGGGGTCGGCGAACAGCCGGATGTAGTTCGCCACCCCCGTGAAGGTCGAGCCACCGAAGACGCCCCACGTCGTCAGCGAGAAGTACGCGGTCTGGATGATCGGCCACAGGAAGAACACGGCGATGCCGAGCAGCAGGGGGGACACGAACAGCCAGGGCCACGCGCCATCGCGCTTCAGGAGCTTGGGGCGGCCGGATGCGGCGGCCTTCGGCGGGTGGAGCGTCTCGGTGGTCACGGCTTATTTCTCCTTCGCGAGCAGCGCGTTCATCTGGGTGGCGAGGTCGTCCGCCACGGCCGAGACCGGCTTCGACCCGGAGAAGGCGACGGGCAGGTCGCTTCCCTCGAGCGCGTTCCACGCCGCGGTGTTCTTCGAGACGGGGAACGGCACGGCGTAGTCGACGGCGTCGAGGAAGACCTGGAGGTCCATGCCCGGCTGCGAGTCGACGAACGCCGTCTGGGTACCCGTGTAGGCGGGGATCACGGCGCCCATGTCGCCCTGCTGGGTCTGGGCTTCCTTCGAGGCGAGATACACCTGCAAGGCCTGCGCGGCGGCCTTGTTGTCGCTGCCTGCGGCGACCACGTTCGAGACGCCGTGGATGACCGTGGCCTGCTTCTCGCCGATCGGGAGCGGGTAGGCCTGGACGTCGTCGGCGATCGAGGAGTCGCCGATCTCGGTGCGGGCCCAGCTGCCACCCCAGAACATCGCGACCTTGCCGGAGGTGAACCACTGGTCGGCGGAGGTGTCGGTGAGCTGCTGGATCGAGGGCGAGGAGCCGTTGGCGATGAGGTCGCTCCAGAAGGTGAGGCCCTTCTTGGCAGCGGCCGAGTCGTAGCCCGACTTGGTGCCGTCGGCGTTGATGACGTCGCCGCCGGACTGCGCGATCGTGTTGTAGTACGTCGTCTGGCCGTCCATGCCGCCGGCCACCCCGTAGATGCCCTTGCTCTTCAGCGCGGTCGAGATGGTCTTGGCCGCCGTCTGGAAGTCGGACCAGGTCCAGTCGGCCTTCGGCAGGTCGACTCCGGCGTCTTTGAAGAGCGCCTTGTTGACCCAGACGCCGATGGTGTCGAAGTCTTTCGGCACCCCGTACTGGACGCCGTCGACCGAGTAGAGGTCGTCGAGGGCCGCCGGGTAGTTGCTCAGCGTGATGTCTTTCGACTTGACCTCGCCCGTGATGGGCTCGACCTTGCCGTTGGCGGCATAGAGCTGGAAGTTGGGGCCGTTCAGCCAGAAGAGGTCGGGCAGGGTGTTGCTCGACGCCTCGGTCTGGAGCTTCGTGAAGTAGCTGTCGTAGGGCGTGACGTTCACGTTGACCTTGATGTTCGGGTACTCCTTGTTGAAGCCCGCGAGGTTGGCCTTGATCGCCTTGACCTGCGTCTGATCCCAGACGCCGTAGGTGAGTTCGGCCTTCGTGTCTTTCGACGGGGCCTCGTAGGTACTGGAGCTGCCGGTGTTCGACGACGACGCGCTGCAGCCGGTGGCGAGCAGAGCAACACCGACCGCGGCTGCGACGCCGAGCGTGAGCCGGCGTCGAGCCGACCCGGGCCGTGAGGAGATGGGCATGACGTGTCCTTCTGTGAGGCCGTCGCTAGAGCGCGGCGGCGGGTGCAGGGGTGGTGGTGCGGGCGAAGTGGTCGAGCAGCTCGGGCGAGAGCGCGGGAACGTCGAAGGGCTGCGAGCCGGAGCGGAGAGAGCGGGCGGCCAAGGATCCTGCGGCCACGGCTGCGCGCGCAGCCACCGGTGACAGCGTGACCGGCTCGTCACGCCCGACGAACGCCAGGAACTCGTGCATCGTGAGCACGTCGGCGTCTTGGTGGCCCGTGGCCACACCCTCGATGGGGTACTCGACGTCGCCGTCGGTCTTCCACTCCGCTTCGTGGCGGCGGTTCCAGACCTTGACGACTCCGCCGGCCGTGTCGCCGACGTTCTCGAGACGACCCTCGGTGCCGATCACGGTGTAGTTGCGCCAGTAGTCGGGCGTGAAGTGGCACTGCTCGTAGCTGGCGAGCACGCCGTTCGAGAGCGTCATCATCATCATCGACACGTCTTCGACGTCGACGACCGGGTTGAGGCGGGTCTGAGTCAGGGGCGGCCAGCTGTCGTACGAGAACCAGTCGTGCACGGTCTCGCCCTCGTGGGTGTCGCGGTCGACGACGTCGCCGTAGACCACGAGGTCGCCCATGCCCACGACTCGGGTCGTGTAGGCGCCCGCGAGCAGGTGCACCACGTCGATGTCGTGGCTGGCTTTCTGCAGCAACAGGGTGTTCGTCTTGCTCCGGTCGGCGTGCCAGTCTTTGAAGTAGTAGTCGCCGCCGTTGCCGACGAAGTGCCGCACCCAGACGGTCTTGACCTCGCCGATCTCGCCGCGGGCGATGATGTCGTGCATGAGCCGGACGACGGCCGCGTGGCGGAAGTTGTGGCCCACGTAGAGCTTCGTGCCGGTCTCGTGAGCTGTACGAAGCACCTCATCGGCGTCTTCGACCGTGATGGCGAGGGGCTTCTCCAGATAGACCGCGATGCCCGCCTGGAGGAAGTCGATGGCGATCTCGGCATGCGTCCAGTCGGGCGTCGTCACGATCACGGCGTCGAGTTCAGCGTGCTCGATGAGGGCCGTGTGCGAGTCGAAGACCTCGACTTCCTGCCCGAACTCGGCCGCGATGCGGCCACGACCCTCGGGAGTCGTGTCGGCCGCCGCGACCAGGACGGCGTTCTCATCGGACGAAGCGACGTGGTGGGCGATGTAGGCGCGCTGGCCGACGCCGACGAGGCCGACGCGCAGGGCGCCGAGGCCACACGGGGCGCCCCCTGGGGCGGCCGACTCGCGACTGGTGGTTTCGTGATTGGAAGTCACATTTTCTCCGCGTCTTTGCGTGAACATGATTCAAACATAGCCAAAACGATCATGAATTGACAATAAATGTTCTCGCGACTGCACGAAAGCGAGAATTCCGTTTGATCGCGGTTGTTTACGAGACCGAAACACTCACGGGCCGGACTGCGCGCTTCTGCGGCCGTGGTTGTGGTGCTGGTGCTGGTGCTGAGCCGCTGCCAATGAGGAGCTGCCGGTCGCTGAGCCGACGCCGGTGCCGTCCGGAGGGCACATCACCCTGACGACTTTTTGCGCGGCGTCAAATTTGACCGCGCGCAAAACACCTCTCGGGAGATGCCCCGCCCGGCGCGCTCGACCTCGCGCGGATCGGCCGGGGGCCGGACGCCCGGCGAGAGTGCCCAAGTCGGGGTCGGCAATCGATTCGGGCCCCCACTTGGGCACTCTCGGCGGCCCGGGCAGGCTGGCAAGCAGGGAGACGGGCAGGGCGGCAGGCAGCCGACCTACGAGGCGATGACGATCTCGACGCCCGCCGCACCGAGACCCCGCTCGAGCTCGGCGGGCACAGGCCGGTCGGTGACCAGCACGTCGATCTGGTCGAGCGGACAGATACGCGCGAAAGTCGTCTTCTCCATCTTCGTCGAGTCGGCGACGACGACGACCTTTTTCGCGACCTTGGCGAACTGCTGGCTCACATCGGCCTCGCCCTCGTGCAGGGTCGTCGCACCGAAGCGCACACTCAGCCCGTCGACGCCGAGGATCGCCACGTCGAGCGCCATCTCGGCCAGCGAGTTCGAGACCAGCGGGCCCACGAGCTCATACGACTGGCGTCGAGACACCCCGCCGGTGACGACGATCTTGACGTGCGATCGCACCGACAGCTCGTAGGCGATGTTGAGCGCATTCGTCACGATGGTGACGCCGAAGTCGCCGTCGGAGCGGACGAGCCGATCGCTCCGGCCGAGCTCGCGGGCGACCTCGCTCGTCGTGGTGCCACCGTTCAGCCCCACCGAGTCGCTCACCGACACGAGCGCAGCAGCGGCCCGGGCAATCGTCATCTTCGCCTCGGCCTGCCGGGCGATCTTGTATTGGAGCGGCAGCTCGTAGCCACTGCCGAGCGACGACGCGCCGCCGTGGGTCCGCGTGACGAGCCGCTGCTCGGCGAGCGTCGCAAGGTCGCGTCGCGCCGTCGCGGCCGAGATGCCGAGCGCCTCGCCGATCTGGGCGATCGTCACATTGCCGCGTTCCGAGACCAGTTCGAGGAGCTCGTTCAAGCGCTGCTGCTGCGTCATGGGGCAATCCTAGGGTGGTGACGACTCGGATCCTTGATCGAATTTGACGTTTTTCTCTTGAATCACTCACAACCGATCTTCTAGGATGCTCATCAGCGCATGCCGCCGCTCAGCGTGATCGAAAGGACCCTCCATGACCGACACCTTCGTGGCCGAAGAACTGGCCTCCCAGCCCGAGACCTGGCGGAGGGCGGCCGCACTCGCCCCCGAGTTCGCCGACGCGCTGCCCCAGCCCGGAGAACGCGTCGCGGTCGTCGGCTGCGGCACGAGCTGGTTCATCGCGATGACGTATGCCGTGCTCCGGGAGCGCGCCGGCCTCGGTCTGACCGACGCCTTCGCCGGATCCGAGTATCCCGTCGGTCGCGAGTACGACCGCGTCGTCGCCATCTCGCGCTCGGGCACGACGACCGAGATCGTGCAGCTTCTCGCCGGGCTCACCACCCAGAAGACCGTGCTGCTGACCGCGGTCGGAGACTCCCCCGCCGCCGCCGAGGCCGACCAGGTCATCGCGCTGCCTTTCGCCGACGAGCGGTCGGTCGTGCAGACGCGCTTCGCCACCACCGGGCTGGCGCTCCTCCGCGCCGGGCTCGGCGACGACATCGAGATGCTGGCGCGCCAGGCCGAGATCGCGCTCGACCTGCCCATCGACGATCTGCTCTCGGCCGAGCAGGTCACCTTCATCGGCACCGGGCCGGCGGTCGGCCTCACCTTCGAGGCGGCGCTCAAGACCCGCGAGGCGGCGCAGTTCTGGGCCGAGTCGTATCCGTCGATGGACTACCGTCACGGCCCGATCGCCATCGCTCAGCCCGGCCGTCTCGTCTGGTCGCTCGACGAGGCTCCCGAGGGGCTCGTCGACGACGTCGATGCCACCGGCGCCACCTTCGTGCATCACGATCTCGACCCGCAGGCGGCCCTCGTCGTGGTGCACCGCTTCGCCGTCGCCCTCGCCGTGGCGCGCGGTCTCGACCCCGATCACCCCCGCTCGCTGACGCGCTCCGTCATACTCGCCTCGTGACTTCTGCCGACCTCGACCGCGACGCCGCCCCCGCGGTCGTCGGCGTCGACGTCGGCGGCACCACGATCAAGGCGCGCCTGTTCGACGGCTCCGCCGAGGTCGTCGGCGAGTGGCGCGTCGCCACTCCGTCGGGTGATCTCGACGCGTCGGGCACCATCCGTGCCGTGGCCGAGATCGTCGACGCCGCCCGTCGGCTCCGGCCGGTGGCGGCCGTGGGGCTCGCCGTTCCCGGCGTGGTCGACGACGAATCGGGCGTCGCGGTCGCCAGCGTCAATCTGGGCTGGCGCGACCTGCCGCTCCGCGACCTGCTCTCCTCCCAGATCGGGCTCCCGGTCGGATTCGGCCAAGACGTCCGGGCGGGGGCTCTCGCCGAGAGCACGACCGGCGCCGCCCGCGACATCCCCGGCGGTATGGCGTTCGTGGCGATCGGCACCGGGCTCGCCAGCGCGTTCGTGCAGGGCGGCACCGCCCTCGTCTCGGGCGGATGGGCCGGCGAGATCGGCCAGGTCGTGCTTCGGCACGGTGCCCTCGCGGGGCTGCGCGTCGAAGAGGTGGCCTCGGCGGGTGGCCTGGCGCGGCGGCTGGGGGCGGCGAACGCGCGCGAGGCGGCGGAGAGAGTGCGGGCCGCGGATCCTCGGGCTGTCGCGTTCTGGAACGACGCCGTCGAGGTGCTCGCCGACACTCTTTCATGGATCGCGGCCGTCGCGGCTCCCGAGATGATCGTCGTGGGTGGCGGACTCGCCGAGGCGGGCGATCTGCTGTTCGATCCGCTGCGGAGAGCGCTCGAAGAACGCCTGGCGTTCTCGCGCCGGCCGACCCTCGCGCGTGCCGCCCACGGTGACGCCGCAGCTATCGTCGGGGCCGGCGTGCTCGCGCGGACGGCGCTGCTCCCATGAGCGCCGGTCGCCTGCCCGGCGCCTCCCTCGACAGGCGGGAGCGCAGGATCCTGCGGCTCGACCGGGTCGTCACACCCACCTCGGTCTTCGCCCCCGGCTTCGTCGTCGTACTAGACGGCCTGATCGACTTCGTCGGCGCCGTCCTTCCGCCCGGGCTCGACGCCGCGGAGGTGGAGCACGTCACCGGAACCGCCCTGCCGGGCTTCGTCGACCAGCACGTGCACGGCGCCCTCGGCATCGACTTCGGCTCGGCGACCGCGGCCGAGGCGCTTCGCGTCGTCGACTATCACGCCGCCCGGGGCTCGACGAGTCTCGTGGCCTCGGTGGCCACCGCCCCGCTGCCGGCTCTGGAGCAGGCGCTCGACACGCTGGCGCCGCTCGTCGGGTTCGGCCACCTCGCCGGCATCCACCTCGAGGGGCCCTTCCTGTCAGCCGCTCGCCGTGGAGCGCACGATGCGTCGCTGCTGGTTCCGCCGACGGCCGATGCGCTTTCCCGCCTGGTCGACGCGGCGGCCGGGTCGCTCCGCATGGTCACGCTCGCGCCCGAGCTGCCCGGTGGCCTCGACGCGGTCTCGTGGCTCGTCGAGCGCGGCATCACCGTCGCCCTCGGCCACTCCGACTGCGACGCCGCGACCGCGACCGCGGCCTTCGATCGGGGTGCGACCGTCGTCACCCACCTCTTCAACGGCATGCGGCCGCTGCACCACCGTGAGCCGGGGCTCGTGGGCGCAGCTCTCGACGACGACCGGGTCAGTGTCGAGCTGATTCTCGACGGCCACCACGTCGCGGGATCGGTGGCCGCGCTGGTGCGGCGCCTCGCTCCCGATCGCCTCGTGCTGGTCTCGGACGCGATGAGTGCGACCGGTCTGGGCGACGGATCCTATGCGATTGCCGGATCAGCGGTCACGGTGACCGACGGCGTCGCCATGCTTGCCGACGGGTCGTCGCTCGCGGGGAGCACCGCCACGGTCGGCGATGCGCTGGTCCGGCTGGCCGAGCTCAGCACCGCACGCTCGGCGGTGGCAGCGTCGGCGCCATCGATCGCAGTCGAGGCTGCAGCCGTGACGTCGGGTTCAGCATCGAGGGGCCTCGGCCTGGTGCCGCCTCTCTCGCCCGGCGCTCCCGCCGACCTCGTGATCGTGGACGACCAGACGTTCGGAGTCGAGAGGGTCTTGCGCCGAGGCACCTGGCTCTCCGTGAGCTGAATGTTAATGATCTGCTGACGTCACCGGTGCCACGACGTCGTCCCGAGGAAAACCCGAGGCGGGATCAGGCCGCCTCGGGTGCTCGATTCTGAAACCACTGCACCAGCTGCCGAACAGCGGGCTGGTCGGCAGCACCGAGGGCGCCCCGACCGATGTCGTCGAAGGTCGAACGGTAGCCGGGAATCGACTCGGCGAGCTCGTCGGTCACGGCCTCGTAGCCCATCGACCACGACGGGAAGCGACGTTCGGCCACCTCGTCTTCGACGAGCACTGCCACGTCGCCGTGTCGGGGATCGGCGGTGATGATCGCCAGGCGATCCCGCACGACCTCGTCGGGCCCCTCGAGGACCTGCAGGAACAGGCCGTCGCGGTAGAGCAGAAAACCGGTTAGACCGAGCCGGCGGTTGTTCGACCGGCTGTTCATCAGCAGCGTCGCCAGATCGGAATCGTCGAAGGACCCCTTGGCGGCACTCGTGTAGACCACTGACAACATGACAGCTCCTGTTCGTTACGACCAGCCTGGACGAACCGGGCAGGGCCGGCCAGCCCCAGGACAGGGGGCGACCAGACGGGAATAGAGAGACCGGACCGGCAGGATCCCGCGCTCCCGTCAGCCCACGGGAAGCCGAGTGGCGAGATACGGCGCCGTCCGGCTCGCCGATACCGACGCGACGTCGGCGGGCGTGCCCGACGCCACGACGAGACCACCCTCGTCGCCTCCCGCGGGGCCCATGTCGATCACGTGGTCGGCCGCCGCGACGACGCCCATGGCGTGCTCGACCAGCACGACGGTGTTGCCCGCGTCGACCAGTCGGTTCAGCTGGACGACGAGCAACTCGACGTCGGCCGGGTGCAGGCCGGTGGTCGGCTCGTCGAGCAGGTACAGCGTGTGGCCGGGCCGGGCGCGCTGCAGCTCGGTCGCGAGCTTGATGCGCTGCGCCTCACCACCCGACAGCTGCGGTGCCGGCTGCCCCAGCCGGAGGTAGCCGAGCCCGACCTGGCGGAGCGTCTCGAGCCCGCGGTGGGCTGCGGGAATCGCGCTGAGAAACGGCGCCGCCTCCTCGACCGTCATCGCGAGCACGTCGGCGATCGAGGCTCCGTTCCAGAGCACCTCCAGGGTCTCGGGCGCGTAGCGGGTGCCGTGGCACTCGGGGCATGGAGCCCAGCTCCCCGGCAGGAAGAGCAGCTCGACCGAGACCGAGCCCTCACCCTGGCAGACCTCGCAGCGGCCGCCCGCCACGTTGAACGAGAAGCGCCCGGCCGACCAGCCACGCGCTCTCGCCTGGTCGGTGTCGGCGAAGGCGCCGCGCACGGCGTCGAAGAGGCCGGTGTAGGTGGCGAGGTTCGAGCGGGGCGTGCGGCCGATCGGCTTCTGGTCGACCTGCACGACGCGGTCGACGAGAGGATGCTCGGTCGCGTGCTCGGCCAGGACGTGCCCGACGAGCGTGGACTTGCCGGATCCTGAGACTCCTGTCACTGCCGTCATCACGCCGAGCGGCACGTCGACGTCGAGACCCCGCAGGTTGTTGCGCGTGACCCCGCGGAGTTCGAGTGTCGCCGCCGGCCGCCGGGTCTCGGTGTCTGCGGCCACGGGCGAAGGATCCAGGAACCGCCGCGTGACCGACGTCTCGATGCCCGCAAGCCCCTCGACCGGCCCGCTGTAGAGCACCTCGCCGCCGCCCGCCCCCGCTCCGGGGCCGACGTCGACGATCCAGTCGGCGCGGCGCACGATGTCCATGTCGTGCTCGACGACGAACACGCTGTTGCCGCTCGCGCGTAAGCCGTCCAAGACCTCGATGAGCGACTCGGAGTCGGCGGGGTGCAGCCCGGCGCTCGGCTCGTCGAGTACGTAGACGACACCGAACAGGCCGGAGCGCAGCTGGGTGGCGATGCGGAGTCGCTGCATCTCGCCCGGAGACAGGGTGGGTGTCGCCCGGTCGAGACTGAGGTAGCCGAGGCCCAGGTCGGTGAGCACCTCGACGCGGGCGAGCAGGTCGCGCGAGATCGTGACGGCCACCTCGGTGCGTTCTCCGGAGGACGCACGGGACGTGGCGGCACCGGCGTGCTCCAGCGTCGCGATGGGTCGGAGAACGTCGGCGAGAGCGGCGAGCGGAAGCCGGTTGAGCTCGGCGATCGTGGTTCCGCCGACCGTGACGAGCAGGGCGGCCCGGGTTAGGCCGCTCCCTCCGCAGAGCGAGCAGGGCCCCGACTCGACGAACTGCAGCATCTTGGTGCGCTGGGTTTCGCTCTGCGAGTCGGCGAGGGTGTGCATCACGAACTGTCGCGCGCTCCAGAAACGCCCCTTGTAGGGCTTGGCGACGCGGTCGCGCTGGGGCTGAACCTCGACGACGGGCTGCTCGTCGGTCAAGAGCAGCCAGTCGCGGTCGGCGCGGGAGAGCTCGCGCCAGGGCCGGTCAATGTCGTAGCCGAGCACGGCCGTGACATCGCGGAGGTTCTTGCCCTGCCAGGCTCCAGGCCAGGCGGCGATCGCTCCGTCGCGGATGCTGAGCGTGTCGTCGCGCACGGCCGACGCCTCGGTGACCTCGTGCGCGATGCCGAGACCGTGACAGCGGGGGCATGCACCGGCGACGGTATTGGGCGAGAACGAGTCGGACTCGAGGCGGGTCGCCCCGTCGGGGTAGCTTCCGGCGCGCGAGTAGAGCATCCGCACCGAGTTGGAGAGCGTCGTCAGAGTGCCGACGGTCGAGCGCGAACTCGGCGCGCCCCGCCGCTGCTGCAGGGCGACGGCCGGCGGCAGTCCGGTGATCGAGTCGACGTGCGGGGTCGACCCCTGCGCGATGAGCCGGCGCGCGTACGGCGCCACCGACTCGAGGAATCGGCGTTGGGCTTCGGCGAAGATCGTGCCGAATGCGAGCGACGACTTGCCGGATCCTGACACCCCCGTGAAGGCAACGAGACGGTCGCGCGGCACATCGACGTCCACGTCACGGAGGTTGTTCTCGCGGGCGCCGCGGACCCGGATGAATCCGTCGCGGGCGGATTCGTCGGGCAGGCGGGTCAGACGAGGATCCGGCGCGGCCCCGCTCGAAGTCGGGTGAGGGGCGCTGGGAGGGAGTGCAGGCATCCAGTCGATGGTAGACGCCGTGGTTCGCCTCTGCGCAGGGAGGCCCGTCGCCGCTAGTCGCGGGCTGCTGCGGCGTCGATCGCGGTGGCCGCGTGGCGGAGGCAGTCGATGAGGCCCTGGTCGAACACGCAGGGGGACGTCTTGACGACGTCTTCGATGGCCGCGTTGTAGGTGCCTGCAATCGACTCGAACGCCTCTTCGCCCCGGAAGGTGAGGGTCAGCAGCTGGCTGCGGCGATCGGTCGGGTGGGCGATTCGCTCGACGTGGCCGGCGCGGTCGAGCCGGTCAACGAGAGCAGTGATGGCGCCGGTGGAGAGGTCGAGCTCGGCGCTCAGGGCCTTGGGCGTGCACTCTTCGGTGCTGCCGATGAGGAAGATGGCCGTGAGCTCGCTCGTCGAGAACCCGAGGTCGTGGGCGAGACGGTGGCGGATGCGCCGGTGGGCCCCGTCGATCTCGGTGAGGGCGGCAGAGAGTGCTGTCACTGCCTCGACGATCTCGGCCGGATCGGTCGGAGCAGGTTTCGGTGTCTTGGCGATGGTGCTGGTGGTGCTGGTGTGTGAGGTCATCCGTGGTCTCTTTGTTGTCGTGATGGGCCATCCATGGCCGCACCTCAGGGTATGGATCCGAGTGGGTCAGACGTAAGACCCCCTAAGAGGGGACTTGGCTCACTCATCAAACTATCTCATAGTTGAGCTAACGCACCGGTGAATGTCCTGGCAATTGACTAACCAACTCTTCGAGATTGCCACTCATCGTGCAGGTGCCTCATTTTTCTACTCAGTGTCCCACCCACTTTCAGGAGCAAGCCAGTGTCGAACCCCACCCCCGTCAAAGCCAAGCGCATTCGCTTCGCCCCCATCGCCATCGCGACCGGCGTCCTCGCCGCCGTCCTCCTCTCGGTCACCATGACGGGCACCCTGTCGGGCTTCGCCGCGCAGATCACCAACTCGAACAACACCGCCGCCACCGGCGCCCTGACCATGCAGGAGCAGAACTCCGGCGCGACGGTCACCTGCACCTCCACCGACGGCGGCTCGGTCTCGAACAACACCGCCACCTGCGCCACGATCAACAAGTTCGGCGGATCGACCACGATGATCCCCGGCCAGACGGTCACCACGCCCGTCACCATCAAGAACACCGGCACCGTCGCCGCGAGCACCTTCACCCTCACCCCCGGCGCCACCTGCGCCCAGTCGAACTCGGGCGCCGCCAACGGCACCGCCACCGACCTCTGCGCGAAGCTCTCCGTCGTCATCACCAACACCACCGCCAACACGGTCGTCTACTCGGGCACGCTCGCCGCTCTCGCCGGCTCGTCGGCCTACACCCTCCCCGCCGTCGCCGCCGGTGGCACCACCGGGTTCAGCTTCGCCGTGACCCTCGCCTCCTCCGCCGGCAACACGTACCAGGGCCTGCAGGCATCGCTGCCCCTCGTCTGGAACTACGCCAGCTAGTCACACCCCCACCGAATACCGGGGGCCGCCGAATCGACCCCCACCCCGCCGCCGGGCGGGAACCCCAGCCCCCGCTGGAGTTCCCGCCCACAGCCCTGGAGATCATCGTGACCGACACCCGCGACACCACCCCGACCGAGACGCCCCTCGCGCCGGCCGCGGTCCGTGCCGACGACGTCGTCACCCTCGACGCTCAGCACATCGAGCTCGCCAGCCTCACACCGCGCCCCGGACGCACCGTGATCGCGAGCATCGCTCTGATCGTCGTCACCGCGCTCGGCGTGGCACTGATCGCAGCAGCGCTGCTGTTCCACCTCCAGGGCGGCAGCTGGTTCATCGTCAAGACCCCGTCGATGGGAACCGCGGCTCCGGTCGGCACCCTCGTCCTCACCACCCCGACGACCGCCGACGACCTCCACGTCGGCGACGTCATCGCGTTCCACCCGCCGACCTCACCCACCGAGACCTACACGCACCGCGTGATCGGGATCGGCACGACCGGGCTCATCTCGACCCGGGGCGACATCAACGGCGCCACGGATCCTTGGCAGCTGACCGACTCGAACCTCGTCGGCAAAGCGACCACCGTGCTGCCCGGGCTCGGCTGGCTCATCCGCGGGCTGCCCATCGTGCTCCTCGGCCTCATCACCGTGTGGCTGCTCACCGCCCGGGTGAAGATCGCAACCCGCAAGGTCTCGTACCGCATCACCGGCGTCTCGCTCGTCGTCTCGGTCACCGCGTTCATCCTGAAGCCGTTCACCGGAGTGGTCGTCGAGCAGGTCACCACGACCGGCGGTCACCCGGGTGCGATCGTCGTGTCGACCGGCCTGCTGCCGATCCGCGTCCAGGCAGTTCACGGCACCCATGCCGACCTAGCCACCGGCCAGGTGGGGCACCTCACCGTTCCGGCCTCGGCCCACCAAGACTTCTACAGCCTCTCGACAGCCCTGCACCTCGGCTTCTGGGGGTGGGTCGTCTTCGGTTTCATCTGCCTGCTGCCGTTACTCTGGACCATGATCGTCGGACTCCCCCCGAAGCAGGACGAGGTCGTCGCGTGACGAACCGCATCGCCCGCCGCCTTCGGGCCCTCCGGCGCATCCACGTTCTGGCCGGACTCGCAGTCATCGCCCTCGCCGCCGTCTGCATCACCGCCGAGAGCGTGCCCTCCTCGACCGCCGGGTACTTCGCCAAGGTCACGAACAGCACGAACACCTCCGCGACGGCCCCGTACTTCAAGTGCACCGACGCCGAATCGGCCGACAAGGCGAACGCGCTGTTCCAGTACTACCTCAACGAGGCATCAGGGTCGACGACCGCTGTCGACAGCGACGGCAAGGCGGCCAACGGCACTTACCAGGGGTCCATGACCTCAAGCACCGCGACGCCGATCGCGTGCTCGCGCGACACCGGCGGCGCGTACGTGCTGAACGGCACATCGAGCTTCGTCTCGACCGCCTCGTCGGTCGCCAACCCGACCACCTTCAGCGAAGAGGTCTGGTTCAAGACGACCGTCGCCGGTGGGCTCCTCATCGGATTCGGCAGCAACCAGGTCACGGCCTCCGGCCAGCACGATCGCCAGATCTACCTGAATACCTCGGGGCAGCTCGTCTTCGGCGCCTACAACAACGCCACCCAGGTCGTCACCTCGACCAAGGCCTACAACGACGGCAAGTGGCACCACGTCGCCGCGACCCTGTCAGCCGCGACCGGAATGCGCCTCTACGCCGACGGTGGGCTCGTCGCCTCGAACGCCTCGTACACCGCCGCCGAGAACTACACCGGCTACTTCCGTGTCGGCTACGACACGACAAGCGGCTGGCCGGGCTCGGCGACCAACTACTATTTCACCGGATCCATGCGTTACGCGGCCGTGTACAGCACGGTCCTCACCGCCCAGCAGGTCTCCAACCACTACGCCGCCGGTCAATAACCTCCCGTCGCGGCAGAATCCGGATCAGGACGACATGACCGACTCCGCTCCCTCCCCCACTCCCGAATCTGTCGACCCAGACCAAGCGGGGCTCATCGGGCTTCTCGGTGCCTTCCAGCACCTGCAGTCGCAGAACCTCCGAATGAGCTCGCATCTGTCTCAGGTGCTCTCGCTCGGCTCGACCGATCTGCGCGTGCTCGTCTACCTATTCAGTACCGAGAACGTCTCTCCACGCGACCTGGCGGCAGTGCTCGGCCACACCACCGGCTCGATCACAGCCCTCATCGATCGCCTCGAGAAAGCCAGCGACGTCGAGCGCCGCCCGCATCCCACGGATCGCCGGAGTCAGCTCCTTCACCTCACCGACAAGGGCCGCGCCGCCGTCAGTCAAGTGATTGACGTCTACAGCACGGCATTCGACGGCGTCTTCTCGGGCGCCGAGCTCCGCGCCGCCACACGTACGCTCACCGCTCTCGGCGACGCCCTCGTGCAGTCGCTTCCGGAGCCCACGGAGTAGCTCACCGAAGCGGGAGCGTCACCACCATCGTCAGGCCTCCTCCCGGGGTGTCCTCGACCTCGAGGGTGCCGCCCATGCCCTCGGTGAAGCCCTTCGACAGGGCCAGCCCCAGCCCGAGACCCGTCGTGTTGTCGGTGTCGCCGAGCCGCTGGAACGGCACGAAGATGTCTTCGCGGCGATCGGGGCTGACTCCGGGCCCGCGGTCGGCGATGCGGATCTGCAGGGTGCCGGCGAAGCTGCTGGCCGAGACGTGCACCCTCCCGCCCGGCGCGTCGTAGCGCAGGGCGTTGTCGAGCAGGTTGACGACGACGCGCTGCAACAGGACGGGATCGGCCACGACCGGCGGCAGGTTCTGCTCGATGCCCAGATCGACCTCGTCGGGGCCGATGCCGAGCTCGTCGAAGGCCCCGAGAATCACGTCGTCGACGTCGACGTCGACGAGCGACACCGCGAGGGCTCCGGCCTGGACCCGGCTCACGTCGAGCAGGTTCGTCACGAGGGTCGCGAGAGAGTCGAGGCTCTCCGCCGCGGTGGCGAGCAACTCTTGTCGATCGACGTCGCTGAGGGTGACGCCGGGCGTCTGCAGCCCGCCGATGGCCGCCGTCGCCGAGGCGAGCGGTCGGCGGAGGTCGTGGCCGACCGCGGCCAGGAGGGCGGAACGCACCTGGTCGACCTGGGCGAGCGGCTTGACGGCGTCGGCCGTCGCGCTGAGGGCGTTGTGCTCGAGTGCCGCGTCGACCTGGGCGGCGATCACCTTGAGCAGGCGGCGCTCGCTGGCGGCCAGGTCGGGCCCGCGCAGTTCGAGTGTGCCGTGCTCGCCGACCTCGATGCGGGTGACGTGGTCGCCGTCTTTCGGATCGCCGGTGCAGTAGAGGGTCTCGGCGCCCGAGGTGACCTGCACGCTCGTGAGGTGGAACACCTCCCGCGTGCGGGTGATCAGGGCCTGCAGGGCATCCTGTCCGCGGAGCACGCTTCCGGCGATCGTGGCGAGGAGCTCCGACTCGGCGAGCGCGCGGGCCGCCGATCGGGAGCGGCGCGCGGCCTGGTCGACGACGTAGCTGACCAGCAGGGCGTTGATCACGTAGAGGGCGAGGGCGAGCAGATGGAAAGGCCGTGCGATCGTGACGCTGTGGAACGGTTCGACGAAGAAAAAGTCGAGAGTGAAGCCCGAGAGGACGGCGGCGAAGAGCGCCGGCCAGATGCCGCCGACCAGCGCGACGACGACGACCAGCAGTTGGAAGACGAGCACGTCGCTGGTGAGGGTCTCGTCGGTGCGGAACGTGACGAGGATCCAGGTGACGAGCGGTCCGAGGGCCAGCGCCAGGGCACTGCCCACGAGGCGGCGCTTCAGCGTCAGCGCGCCGCCGACCCGGGGCAGCGTGAAGTGGCCGCCCGCCTTCGAATGGGTGACGATGTGCACGTCGATCACGCCGGATTCGCGGATGACGGTCGCGCCGATTCCGGGCCCGGTCAGGGCGGCCGCGATCCGCGAGCGGCGGCTCACGCCGAGCACCAGTTGCGTGGCATTCATCGCCTTCGCGAAGTCGACCAGGGCCCGGGGCACGTCGTCGCCGACCACCTGGTGGTAGCTGCCGCCGAGCTTCTCCGTCAGCGAGCGCTGGCTGGCGAGGGCGCCGGGGAACGTCTCGGCCAGGCCGTCCTGTCGGCTGACGTGCACCACGAGCAGGTCACCGCCGGCGGCGCGAGCGGCGATCCGAGCCCCCCTCCGAATGAGCGTCTCGCCCTCCGGCCCGCCCGTCAGAGCGACGACGACCCGCTCGCGGGCCTCCCACTTGCTGTCGATGCCGTGCTCGGACCGGTAGGCCTTCAGTGCGGAATCGACCTCGTCGGCGAGCCAGAGGAGGGCCAGTTCGCGGAGCGCGGTCAGGTTGCCGAGCCGGAAGTAGTTCGACAGCGCGGCGTCGATCCGTGCCGCCGGGTAGACGTTGCCCTCGGCCAGGCGGTCTCGGAGCGCCTGCGGGGCCAGGTCGACGACCTCGATCTGGTCGGCACCTCGGAGCACCTGGTCGGGGATCGTCTCGCGCTGCGGCGCCCCGGTGATCTGCTCCACGACGTCGCTGAGCGACTCGATGTGCTGCACGTTCACGGTGGAGATGACGTCGATGCCCGCCTCGAGGAGGGCGTCGACGTCTTGCCAGCGCTTCTCGTTGCGGCTTCCCGGAGCATTGGTGTGGGCGAGCTCATCGACGAGGGCGACCTGCGGGTGCCGCTCGAGCACGGCGTCGAGGTCCATCTCGGTCAGCTCGACACCCCGGTGCTCGGTGATGGTGCGCGGGATCACCGGCAGCCCCTCGAGCTGGGCGGCGGTGGCGGTGCGGCCGTGGGTCTCGACGACCGCCACCTCCACCGTCTTGCCCTCGTCGCGGAGGCGCGCGCCCTCTTCGAGCATCGTGTAGGTTTTGCCGACGCCGGGGGCGGCGCCGAGCAGCACTCGGAGCCGCCCGCGTTTCATCTGATCTAGCCTTTCAGCCCGGCGAGCGCGACGTTCAGCCGAAGCACGTTGACCGTCTTCTCGCCGAGGTAGCCGGCGTCGCGGTCCTGGATCATCGACTCGACAAGGGCGCGGACCTTCGTGACCGGGAGGTCACGCACCGCGGCGATCCGGTCGACCTGCAGTAGCGCGTAGGCCGGGCTGATGTGCGGGTCGAGCCCCGATCCGGAGGCCGTCACCGCGTCGGCGGGCACGCTCGAGGCGGGCACGTCGTTCTCTGTGGCGATGGCGGCCTTGCGCTCCTTGACAGCGGCGATGAGGTCGTCGTTCTCGGGGCCGTAGTTGCTGAAGCTCGACGCGGTGGCGTCGTAGCCGTCGCCGGCGGCTGAGGGGCGCGACTGGAACCACTCCGGCAGAGCGTTCCCCTTCTTATCGGTGAAGCTCTGGCCGATGAGAGCGGAGCCGACGACATCGCCGTCGACCTTCACGACGGAGCCGCCTGCCTGAGCGGGAGCGACGAGCTGCCCCACGCCGGTGATGACTGCGGTGTAGGCGACTCCGAGCACGATCGTGAAGACGATCATCGCGCGGATGGCCACCCAGTACTGGCGGGCGAGTGTGCGGGTGTTCATGATTCTTCCTTTCCAGTACGAGGGCTAGAAGCCCGGGAGGAGCGAGACGACGAGGTCGATGATCTTGATGCCGATGAACGGCGCGATGATGCCGCCGACCCCGTAGACCAGGATGTTGCGGTTCAGGATCGCCGAGGCCGAGGCGGCCCGGTACTTGACGCCGCGCAGGGCCAGGGGGATCAGGATCACGATGATGATCGCGTTGAAGACGATCGCCGACAGGATGGCCGACGCCGGCGAGTGCAGCTGCATGATGTTGAGCAGCCCGAGCCCCGGGAAGATCCCGGCGAACATCGCGGGGATGATCGCGAAGTACTTCGCGACGTCGTTCGCGATCGAGAACGTCGTGAGCGCGCCCCGCGTGATGAGCAGCTGCTTGCCGATGCGCACGATGTCGATGAGCTTCGTCGGGTCGGAGTCGAGGTCGACCATGTTGCCGGCCTCCTTCGCGGCCGAAGTGCCCGTGTTCATCGCCACTCCGACATCGGCCTGAGCGAGCGCGGGGGCGTCGTTGGTGCCGTCACCCGTCATCGCGACGAGGTTGCCGCCCTCCTGCTCGCGACGGATCAAGGCGAGCTTGTCTTCGGGCGTGGCCTCGGCGAGGAAGTCGTCGACCCCGGCCTCGGCGGCGATCGCCTTGGCGGTCAGCGGGTTGTCGCCGGTGATCATCACGGTGCGGATTCCCATGGTGCGGAGCTCGGCGAACCGCTCCGCCAGACCCGTTTTGACGACGTCCTTCAGGTAGACGACCCCGAGGATCCTTCCGCTCCCGTTCGCGGCGCGGGTCGCGACGACGAGGGGCGTGCCTCCGGCGTTGGACACGGCCTCGATCGAGGTGTCGAGTGCGTGGCGCTCCCCCACCGCGAGCGACGTGCCGTCTTCGATCCAGGCGATCACCATGCCGCCGGCGCCCTTGCGGATCTGCGAGCCGTCGGGCAGGTCGAGCCCCGACATGCGGGTCTGGGCGGTGAAGGGCACGATGTCGCCGGCGACGCTCTCGGCACGGACGTAGCCGAGCGTGACGGCGAGGTCGACGATCGACTTGCCCTCGGGTGTCGGGTCGCTGAGCGACGACGTCGCAGCGGCCTCGACCAGCTCGTTCACGGCGACGCCGTCCATCGGCAGGAACTCGGCCGCCTGGCGGTTGCCGTAGGTGATCGTTCCGGTCTTGTCGAGCAGCAGCGTCGTCACGTCGCCGGCCGCTTCGACCGCGCGCCCCGACATGGCGAGCACGTTGCGCTGCACCAGGCGGTCCATGCCGGCGATGCCGATGGCGCTCAGCAGCGCGCCGATGGTGGTCGGGATGAGGCAGACGAGCAGGGCGATCAGCACCGGGATCGACACGGCCGCGTTCGAGTACGACGCGATCGGATTGAGAGCCAGGCAGACGACGACGAAGACGATCGAGAGCGACGCAAGCAGAATGTTCAGCGCGATCTCGTTCGGGGTCTTCTGACGCGACGCGCCCTCGACAAGGCGGATCATCCGGTCGACGAAGGTCTCGCCGGGCTTCGACGTGATGGTCACGACGATGCGGTCCGACAGCACCCGGGTGCCGCCGGTGACGGCGCTGCGGTCGCCGCCCGACTCGCGGATAACGGGGGCCGACTCGCCGGTGATCGCCGACTCGTCGACGCTCGCGATCCCCCAGACGATGTCTCCGTCGCCGGGGATCAGCTCGCCGGCCGTGACCACGACGGTGTCGCCGAGCGTGAGATCGGCTGACGACACCGACGAGAGCGTCGCGCTCTCGGCTGCGGCGTCCGCGGCCGCATCGTACGAGTCGACACGGTTCGCCGTCGTGCTGGTGCGCGTCTTGCGCAGGCTCTCGGCCTGCGCCTTGCCACGGCCCTCGGCGACCGACTCGGCGAGGTTCGCGAAGACGACCGTGAGCCAGAGCCACACGGCGATGGCCCAGGTGAAGGATCCGGGCACGGTCGATCCGCCGGACGTGCCGGCCCCGCCCGTGAACGGCTGCGCGATCGCCAGGATCGTCGTGTAGGCCGCGCCGATCTCGACGAGGAACATGACCGGGTTGTGCCACATCTCGCGCGGGTCGAGCTTCTTGAAGGCGCCGGGAAGAGCCTCGACGAGTTGCGCGCCGGAGAAGGCGCCCTTCTTCGTCGCGGTGGGCGCGGGATCCTCGTCCGTGCGGTGTTCGGTGATGGTGGACATGCGTTACTTCAGCCCTTCAGCGAGCGGGCCCAGTGCAAGCACCGGGAAGTAGGTGAGTGCGGTCACGATGACGGACACCCCGATCAGGAGGCCGACGAACTGCGGCCGGTGCGTGGGCAAGGTGCCGGCGGTGGCGGGCACCTTGTCTTGGGCGGCGAGCGAGCCGGCGAGTGCCAGCACGAACACCATCGGCAAGAAGCGGCCGAGCAGCATGGCAATGCCGAGGGCCGTGTTCATCCACGGGGTGTTCGCCGTGATGCCGGCGAAGGCGGAGCCGTTGTTGTTGGCCGCGCTGGTGAAGGCGTAGAGCACCTCGGTGAAGCCGTGCAGGCCGGGGTTCCAGATCGAGACCTTCTCGACGTTGTCTCGGATCGCGGGGATCGCGAAGCTCAGGGCCGTTCCGGTGAGAACCAGGGCCGGGGTGATCAGGATGTAGATCGAGGCGAGCTTGATCTCGCGCGGCCCGATCTTCTTGCCGAGGTACTCGGGGGTGCGGCCGACCAGCAGGCCGGCGATGAACACCGTAATGATCGCGAGCACGAGCATGCCGTAGAGGCCCGACCCGGTTCCACCGGGCGAGATCTCGCCGAGCATCATGTTGAGGAGCGCCATCATGCCGCCGAGCGAGGTGAACGAGTCGTGGGCCGAGTTGACGGCTCCCGTCGAGGTCGACGTCGACGTGGTGGCGAACAGGGTGGAACCCCAGATGCCGAAGCGGTCCTCTTTGCCCTCCATCGCGCCTCCGGCGAGACGGGTCGCGGTGCCGGCGCCGTTCAGCTCGAACCAGGTCATGGCGACGAGCGAGGCGGCGAAGATCGCACCCATCACGGCGGCGATCGCGTAGCCCTGGCGGACGTCGCCGACCATCTTGCCGAAGGTGCGCGGGAGCGAGAACGGGATGATGAGCATCAGCACGATCTCGAACAGGTTGGTCCAGGCCGTCGGGTTCTCGAACGGGTGCGCCGAGTTGACGTTGTAGAAGCCGCCGCCATTCGTGCCGAGCTCCTTGATCGCCTCCTGCGAGGCGACCGGTCCTCCCGGGATTGACGCCGAACCGCCGGTGAGAGTCGTGATGCTCTCGAAGCCGTTGAAGTTCTGAATGACGCCGCCGATGATCAACACGACTGCGGCGAAGATCGCGCCGGGCAGCAGGAGGCGGGTGATACCGCGCGTCAGGTCGACCCAGAAGTTGCCGAGCGTGCCGCTCTTGATGCGGGCGAGACCGCGGATCAGGGCGACCGCGACCGCGATGCCGACGGCCGCCGACACGAAGTTCTGCACGACGAGGCCGCCGAGCTGGACGGCGTACCCGAGGGTGACGTCGGGGCTGTACGACTGCCAGTTCGTGTTCGTGACGAACGAGACGGCCGTGTTGAAGGCGAGGCCCTGCGGCACGGCGGGGAAGCCCAGCGAATAGGGCAGGATCTCTTGGATCCGCTGGATGACGTAGACGAAGAAGACGCCGACGACAGAGAAGATCAGGACCCCGCGGAGGTAGGCCCGCCACGTCTGCTCGGACGCCGAGTCGACGCCGATGAGGCGGTAGAAGCCGCGCTCGATCTTCCAGTTGTTCTTGGTCGTGTAGATCCAGGCCATGTAGTCACCGACCGGACGGTGGAGCACCGCAAGGATCACGACGAGCGTCAGGATGGTGAGGAGCCCCGAAACGGTGCTGGTCATCAGAAGCGCTCCGGTTTCACGAGCGCGTAGACCAGGTACACGAGAGCGGCCACGGCCAGGACGGCCGCAATGACGTTGAAGACGATCACAGCTTCTCCACACCCCTCGCAACGAGGGCGACGACCGCGAAGACGGCAATCACGACGGCAATGTAGACGATGTCGAGCACTACAACTCCAACCGGAGACGAACGGGCGAGACCCCGATCGGGGCCCGATGCCCCCGAGGGGCACAGCAGGTCAGTAGATACCCGCCGCGCGCTCCCGCCGGCCGTCCTAACGACATCCCTACGCCGGGGCCTCGTTCCCTAACGGACTCCTAACGCCCGCGTCGTTTCGTGCCTCACGACGCGCGAGACTCCAGTGGATGCTGATCGCGGCGCGGCGGATCAGCATCTACTGGCGTTTCGCCGGCGAGCCCGCGGTCTGCTGGCTGTAACCGCAACGGCACCGGGCGACTGCCGCGGAGGAGTCGTCAACCTCGTGACGGGCGCAGGCCACCCGAAGGGCAGCAGAGGAGAAAAGTTCGGCGCGAAATAAGGGAGCTTACGACTGCGTGCCGAAGTTCTCGGAGGAGCCGCCGGCTTGCCGCTTGCGCGGAGCCCGGACCTCCGTACGTTGCCGAAGGCTTCACGGTAAAAACACGAGGCTCCGGCAGGGGCCGACACAGCGCCGGCGCTCCGTCGCCGGCTCCCCGTTCTGGGCCTGGCTACGATCAAGCTCATGCAGTGGTTAAGGCCCGGCCCTCTCCCCCTCGGGGAGCTTTTGACCGGCGCATTCTTTGCCTTGATCGGCGTCGTCACGGGATTTCTTGCCCCGACTCCAATCCATGGAGCGCTGGACTTCGTTCCGCCCTGGGTCCCTGGCGGATTTCTACTCGTTCTGGGAGCGGTCCTCATCGTCCGCGGCCTCCGGGGCCTCATGAGCCGCAACAAGCTCTGACCGCAGAGTGCCGGCGCTCCGTCGCCGGCTCCACTAGCAATGGTGTGGGCCATTCCGGTCGGGCCATACTGTGAGGGTGACTCGAAACCAGGCCAAGTCCTACGTCGTCTGCGCACTCGTGATGCTGGCCGGAGGCCTTGGAATCGTCACCACAGGTCACCCTTCCGGCTGGGTTCTCGCCGTACTCGGAGCGGTGAACACCACCCTTGGACTCCTGAATCTTCGTAAGTCCAAGCGGCCGTTGTCGTAGCCCCGGGAGGAGCGCGAGGGGCTCCCCATCATCCCTTCACCGCCGCTGCACGCTGTCTCGACAGAACTGCAGATTTTCGATCCTTCCGACCTGCCGGTTCTGAAACGCGATGCGTCAAGAGTGCAAGCAGGCTCAGGAAGCAGCTGAATAGGGAGCGCCTGGGGCCGATACCCTCCCTGAATGAGCTTCCAGAATTGGGTCGAACTCGCCGGCCGTTGTATCGACGCTGCCGGTGTAGCCGCCGTCGTCGTAGGCACCTTTGCCGCAACCGTGTACGCGATCGTCCGCTTCATTCGTCGGCAGCGCCCCATTTACAGGCCCTACCGACAGTTTTTGGGCCGATCCATCCTCCTCGGATTAGAGCTCCTCGTGGCCGCGGACATCATCCGAACCGTCGCGGTCACCCCCACTCTGGAATCTGTTGCAGTACTAGCCGTTATCGTCCTCATCCGGACCTTCCTCAGCTTCTCCCTCGAGCTGGAAATAACCGGACGATGGCCCTGGCAGAAGCAATCTGCGGCGTCTGCCGGGGAGACCGAGCCAACTGACTCCTAGCGAGGCTGGCCGCCGATACCGCGCTGCACCCGATCCAGTTGCTCGACAATGGCGGGGAGCAGCACCGCAACGGCGGCATCCGTGACCTCGTCCACTTGGTCGGGAGCGAGTCGGCCGGTGCTGGCAAGTGAGCTGATCCCCTCGAGCGTGCCGGCGAGCAGGAACGGAAGTGGGCCAGGACGGCCCTCGCCATCTTCACCGAGCATGCCGGCGCCCCGCGCGAAGAACCTGCTTGCCGCACTAGCCGCAGGCGAGTCGGCCGCGCGTGGGCTGCCTGCGAACATCAGCTCCATCAGAGGGCCGTTGTCTAGTGCGAAGTGAACATGTGCGTGCGCATAATCGCGCAACTGAGCGGCAAAGTCGTCTTGCCCTTCCGCGGCGCTGAGTGCCACCGAGAGTTCCTCGAACCCTTCGGCCGCGATCGCGTCCAACAGTGCGTCGCGGTCAGCGAAGTGTCGAAGGGGTGCGCTGTGGCTGACCCCGGCTCGCTTGGCAAGCCCTCGGATCGTGACCGCGTTGGGCCCCTCCTCCATCAACAGCTGCCGGCCCTCAGCAAGGAGGACCTCGCGAAGCGAACCGTGGTGATAAGGCGTGGACACAGCTCGATCTTACCTCGATGTAGACGTTGACAACAATGTGTGCGGCGTCTACATTGACGGTTATGACGAACTCACCTTCCGCCGCCGATTTGGCTGGCCGCACCATCCTCATCACCGGGGCAACCAGCGGCATCGGACGAGCCACGGCGTCGGCCGTCGCCGCCCGAGGCGCCCGAGTGATCCTCGCCGTCCGGAACACCGACAAGGGTCGCCGGGTCGCAGCAGACCTTCCCGGCGTCGATGGCTCCCACCTCGTGCGCGAACTCGATCTGGCCGACCTGGCCTCGGTGCGCCGCTTCGCTGACGAGACGAGCGAGCAGCTCGACGTGCTGGTCAACAACGCCGGCGTGTCCGAATCGACGCTGCACCGCACCAAGGACGGCTTCGAAAGCCAATTCGGCACCAACCACCTCTGGCACTTCCTTCTGACCACCCGGCTCCTCCCCCAGATCACCTCCCGCGTCGTGACCGTGTCGTCCCAAGCGGAGCGAATGGGCAAGCTCAACCTGGACGACCTCAACTGGCGCCGCCGTCCGTATGCCGGCGGCCGTGCCTACGCCGATTCGAAGTTGGCCAACCTGACGTTCACCCTCGAGCTCGATCGCCAACTGCGCGCAGCCGACTCAGCCGTCAGGGCTCTAGCAGCGCACCCCGGGCTCGTCGTGACACCGATTTACGACGGCCCGGCCGACAAGAAACCGGGATTGTGGGATCGCCTGCTGCCCATTCTCGGCCAAGGCCCCGAGCAGGGCGCCCTCCCGGTGCTCTATGCCATCACAGAGGAACTGCCGGGTGGCACCTTCACCGGGCCGGAGCACCTGTTCCACATGCGCGGCGGCGCCCAGGTGATCAAGGCCTCCGCTGCCGCGAGGAGCACGACCCTTCAGGCCGGCCTGTGGTCAGCCTCCGAAGACCTGACCCGGATGGCACCAACACGATGACCGCGGGCGCCCTCCACCAGTTCACAACCTTCGCCCCGGTACTCCTTCGACTGCGGGAACAACGCTGATGCCGTCCTCCGCCTGGACGAGCGTCCTTATCCTCGACCCCGAACATGATTATGTCGCCATGGCCACGCGCTTTGAGGTGCGCAGCCGGCGCCACCTGGTCGCCATCATCGGCTCGACGCAGGAGCTCTGGCAGGCGCTGCCAACGACGGTCGGGCTGGCCGGCTACCGATTCGCGGTCTCACCGCTGCAGGGGACGCTTTCCACCCTGACAGCCTGGCGCGACCGGTCGACCCTGGAAATGTTCGTGCGAGGGCCACTGCACGCTGCCCTCGTCACTGGCACCCGCGATCTCATGAAAGCAAGTTCGTTCGCTGGCTGGGTCTCCCCTGGCGCTCATCTGCCTCCAACGTGGAAAACCGCAAATGAGCGACTCGACGCCAAGTGAAGGGCCCGCGAACCGCCACACATGCGGATCCTTCCCATTTCCGGCGAATCCTCCGAAGGGCGGCGCAACTGCGCCGGCCACACCGCATGCCCTGCCATTGAGGACAAGGATCTCGCCGAAGCGGCCGTGGGCACTGGTCACCGGAAGCAGGATGAACACGTACCCGCTGAGGCACAGGAATCGCACTCTATTTTCGGCATGCTGATGGCGACTACGTCGCTCTCCGCCTCGAGCTCACGGCAGGCCAACGAGAACGCGTTGAGGCGCCCCTACTCTCGCCGGGCTTTAGGCGCTATGTGGGCACTGCGCGTTGCGGTCTTCCGGACTCTCTACCTTGTCGAGATGGACGATAATGCGGCCTCGGGGCGATAGTCCAGGACTCTGCTGGACTATCGGCTCATCGTCCCGCCACGCCTGCGCCAAAGAACGCATGGAGAACAGGTTCGATGTCGAGAACCCCGTTATGGCGGGGATCAGAGCGGTGACTAGCGACACGAGCACAAGACATGACGTCAACACCGTTGCAACGATCGTCGTCGAACGCGGCCGGTCCGGGTGATCTCCCTGAACAGGTGCCCGTGACCGGCCGCCCCCTGGCTGGCGGCATAGATGAGCCCACTGCCCAGCAGCGCGGCCACCCCCAGCACCGCGCCGATCAATGCTGCCGTAAGCCCCGTCGCGGCGACGACGATGCCTGAAACTGCCCACGCAGAGCCACGGCGTCGACTCGACAAAGCCGACTGCTCACCCCATGCCGGGACCCGGCCCTCGCTCCCCCACGCCTGCATGAAGCATGCCCTGCCATGTGTCGCGCTCCCGGCGGAGTTGGTCGCTGTCAGGCTCCCCCGATCAGGGCCGCTATGTCGTCTTCGTGGAGGGGCGTGCGCCAGGGTGCGCGCCGATCAGCGGGAGGAGGGCGGCGATGGTCGGGGCCATGTCGTCCCGATCGTCGTGCTCGAAGATCTCGTCCAGCTGTTCGTCGAGGTCTGCGGTGCTCATCGGGCGAGTGTGGCACGGTGGGAGCGGATCCTGTGGACGCCGCCGAGAGGGAGATGCGATGAGCCAGCAGTTCGTGTTCTGGAGAACGAGCGAGCAGCTCGACGCTCGCGCCGTGTACGAGGCCCTGATGGAGGGCGAGCCGGTCGCGGGGCTCGATCTGCTCGACCTCGCCGCGGCGGAGCAGGCGCTTATCGGGGCGTTCTCGGACTGGACGGTCGAGGCCCGTCGCGCCGACGGAGGCGAACAGACCATACTCTTCTCGCCGGACCAGCGCGCCAGCATCGATGCCGGCTACTCGCCCGAGAGCGTCACCGTGAGCTGCTCATGGATGTCTGGAGAGCAGTACAACCTGGTCATCCAGGCGATGGCGACGCTGCAGCTCCCGCTCTACGACCCGCAGATCGACGAGCGGTTCGACTCCGTGCCGATCTGACCACGGCTGCCTTACAGTGACGGCATGTTCCTAGGTCTGGCCTAAATCGAGTACGACAACGACGTCCACGAGTGGCGGTTGTTCTCGCCGAACCGGGACAAGATGGCCCCTCTGCCGCGCGGGTGGCAAAGCGTTCACAACGACAAGGACGCCGAGCACGTCAACATGACGTTGATGTCGTGGGGCTATGTCCTCACTGCTGCGGACTGGGAGCAGGACCGCGCTCAGTGGGTCATGCCCGTCCAGCGGCGCGAGCGCGACTAGCTCCAAGCCGATCAGCAGTCGCGCTAGCTCACTCGATGGCGGCGTCGTCGTCCTCGCGCAGGACTTCGCGGTTCGAACTTCAGCACTCGCGCCGCCAGCTAAGTTGCCGCCGACCCCTTAGCCGGGGTCCCGTCCGGTCAGCCAAGTCAGTTGGTACGACGGCCCGCACACCAGCAAGAGCCCGACTCCGATGCACGCTACGTCGCTTCGGGCCGGGGGCGTCGCACTTGCCATATGAGGGAAACCTCGCCCGGGAATGGACCGGGCGGCGCCACGGTCAGGTCGATTCAGGGCGCCACCCAGCACCCTCATGGTGCCCAAAAACACCTGCCTAGCCCCAAGCTGGGCAGGCAGGTGTTCCGGTCAGCTAACGCGACGGCGGCGAGAGCCGATGACCACGAGCGCAGCGCCGAGGACGACGACGCCGGCAGCGATACCGACGGCGGGAGCCGAGTTCGTGCCGGTATAGGCGAGCTCGGTGTCGAGCAAACCGGAGTCAGCGGCGGCTACGGCGACAGGAGTCGCCGAGCCAGCGGCGGCGCTAACGCCGGCGACAGGAGCCGACGAGCCAGCGGGGCTGGTCTGCGGGGCGGGAGACGCCGACGGGGCCGAAGCAGCTGGAGAAACCGGGACGGCCGTGCCGGATCCTGCGCCTCCCGCGGAGGACTGCATATTTGATGCCGAGGCCGCTTTATTCGACGAGACGGAGCCGACGACCGTTGTGATGTTCGCGAGATTTTTGAACGTGGCCGGCTCGGAGGCGGATCCAGTCGCTGCAGCGAGGCTGACGGAGACGAACGCTTCAAAGTGATGGAGGTCGACCTGCGGGCCCCAGCGGACGGTCAAACTGGTCGGGGTGCAATTCTGTGAGGTCGGCGTCGCGGGAGTCTCCGAGAGGTAGTTATACGACGCGTCGGTGGCGACGTTCGCGAACCGGAGCGTCGCGCAGTCGAACGTCCACTTCTCGGCTGCGGGGACCACGTCGGTGACGACCGAGGAATCGAACGGGCCGTCGGCGGTTTTAATGTGATAGGTCAAGAAATCGGTCGGATTGGTGCGACCCTCGTCCGAGCGGGTAAAGATGCCGTACTTGTTAGCGTTCGCGCGGTTGCCAATGGCACCAGTGGGGGTGACCTCCGAGGTGAACGACCTACCGAAGCTCGTGGTCGAGGTGAAGGGCACTGTCGTACCCGCCGGCACCTCGGAGTTGTTGAAGTTTGACTTGACGAACGCGGTGCCGCAGATGTCGAGGTGCGTCGCGGCATATGAGGTCATGGTGAAGGTGATGACGGCAGGAGTTGTCTCCGACAACGCCGCGGTCGCGACGACCGCATTCGTCTTCGGATCATTGAGACTAAAGCCGGTCGGGAGGTCAGTCAGGTACTGGCTGAGCGCGAGAGTGAACTTGTCGCCATCCTGGGTTGAGTTAGGAACACAGAAGTCGATGGTGGTGGTCAGCTGGCTGTACTGAACAGGGTCAGCCGGAGTGACCGTGACATTAGTGATCGGATCAGAAACGATGGCGGCCTGAGCAGCCTGTGTTGCACCGAAAGTCAGCATTGCGGCAGCGGCGACGGTGGCGAAAATCGAAAGACTCTTTCGCCACCCGAGCACCGACGAAGACGCTCTCTTAGCGCTAGGGCGGAACGACAAAGAAGACCGAATGGCCATAGATGTTTCCATTTCAGAAAGGTGAGAATGCGACACCGGTTTCGGGTCGGTGCGGCGATACTCGAGTCTCCATTGCCAGGAGTGACAGCTTTCGGGACGGCCGGCTGGTGGGAAGATTTCGGTTTTTCCCCACCTCGGGTAATTCAGCGGCGACGCTCAACCTCAAGATAAATAAAGCCTACGCGTCCGCCATATTGCCGACACCCAAACAGGGGACACGCGTCGGCATTTGGTCTCACTTTTCTCAGATTGCCCAGCGACTAGAGGTGGTGGAGGAGATCTCGCATTTAGGTATTCCGAACATGTCCGGGTCAATCCCACGGGTGCCGGTGCCGATGTCGATGTCGATGTCGATGAGGGATCGTTTATCGAGATGGGGCAGCCGTGAGTAAGTGGGTACGCTTCGCGGGTGACGACCTTGACTGGAAGCCGTATCCTCTTGCATCCTTGGACGGCCGACGATGCTGAGTTCGTGTTTGACCTGTACTCACGGTGGGATGTTCAGCGCTACCTCGGGCACGAGCCCAAAGTCATGGAGAACATCGACGCGGCTCACGCCCTGATCGGTCGTCTCCGCGCACGGAGCGGCCCGGTACTGGGCTATTGGGCGGTCGAAGCCACTGCAACGGGTATTCCCGTGGGCACGGTTATGTTGCAACACATCAGGCTCTCCGGAACGAGCGAACCATCCGCCGAGGTCGAGATCGGCTGGCACTTCCATCCGGATGCGTGGGGCCACGGATACGCAACCGAGGCGGCACAGCTGCTGCTGCGGCACGCTTCAGCAGCCGGGCTCAACCGGATCATCGCGGTTGCCCATGTCGAGAACGCTGCGTCGCGCCGAGTCTGTCTGCGTCTCGGGATGACACACCAGGGACGAACGACTCGTTACTACGACGCGGAATACGAACTGTTCGAATCGGGCTTCATTCGCACTGACCTATCGCACTGACTGATCGGCTGGTGGGGCCGGTGGTGAGCGCAAACGAAGACGAGAAATTTCAACTCTTTGTCATCGACGGATAACCCGCCAACGACTTCGGCACTACCTTCAGGCTATGTCGAGAGAGAAGGATCCGCCCCGGTCTTACTGGCGGTCTCACCCCTGGTGGAGGCTCTCTGGAGCAGGTCTCGGCTTGGCCCTGTTCGTCGTGGCCGGCGTCATGTTTCTTCTTCACGCCCACGGCGCACACAAGGTCTTCGACGTCGGGGCCATTCTTGTTTCCGCCACATCGATCGCGTGGTTACTGTTTCGTGACCGCTACGAAGTGAGCGGCGAAGACACGGGTGAAGCGAAAGCGTCTATCGCAGACGACCGCTAAGCCCCCCTGCCACTCTCCCTTTGAACGATGGTCTACCGGGTCGTTGTGGCGGACGTTGCGTCCAACGAGGCGAGATAGTCAGCATTACCTCGCAGGGCCGGCTTGTACCTCTCAAGCTCTGCCGCATCCACGTGATCGGCCAACAGTTTGAGGAGACTTGCAAGTGCGGTGTTCGTCTTACCCGCAGCGTGGAAGGTGAGGGATTCGAAGGCTCCTAGAGCCACGGAGTCGGGGAACTCGCCACGCGCCCGAGCAAATACGTGCAGGGACTCTTCGATCCTCCCCAGATTCCGGAGCGTGCTGCCGTATTGGAGGTAGCAGCGGCGGCGAATGTCCCCCGCCAATCCCTTCTGCATGGACCGCTCGTAGAAGCCGAGCGCCGTCGCCTCCTCTCCCGCCGTGTCGTAAGCACCGCCGAGCTCGTAAAGGACTCTGGGATTCTCTGGGTGCTTCTCGTAGAGGGGCAGAAGGGCATCGATGGTTGGGCGCATGTTGTCCCGGTCCCGGGAGGCCAAGATGCTGTCGAGCTGCGTATCGAGAGTGTCAGTCATGGCATTTTCTGCTCAGGGGATCGGGCAGGCCGTGGCGGCTGCCGCCAGGATATCGACCGTGTCGATTGCCGATCGGCCACCGAACGCTGCAGCACCTCGACCACTCCCCCGGGGCTGCGCTGGTCTGGCCGTCTCGATAGAACAGTCCGAAAGGCATCCCGGTCAAGGATTCCCTGTCGCACGCTCCATTGCTCAGGAAAGCGGGCTAAGAACAATGTCGCCTGTACCCGAGTCGATGTGGAGGACCGGTGGGCCGCCTTGATCCCCCTCGGCTCGGACGATGACATCCTTGCCCAAGGCTGAACTCACTAGCCGGAATAGTCGAAGAAGCCCGTTGACGGCCTCATCGTCGACTATCTCCCGGAGGTCGAAGTCAAACTCGATGGGCGCTCCCCAGCCGAAGAAGAAGTTGACCTGGACGCCATCGATCGGCCAGACAACGAATCGTTCGGCTTCGTCACCTGCGCGTTGCTCCTCAACCCGAGTCCAGAGCGCGCCCCTGAGAGCGTCGCGCAGCGTGTCAATGTCAGCCTCGAGGGAATCGATCACTTCAACATCAGGAAGAACCAGCGGCTCCAGCCCGTTAGCTTCCTGGAAGGCCCACCGAAAGGCCGCCGCCGAGATCTCGTGGTTCACGGCTCGAACCTCTCACCTCTGCCCGCTGGGCGCAACATACCTGTGGAGGATGGCCAATCGGGATAGGTCAGGTAACGGTTTCTGCCTCATGACCGAAGTGTGTGATTGCGCCGAGGAATTCGGTGGGTTCGTCATCGTCGACGAACTCGACTACAAAGCGAGGATCGAATGGGATGCTACCGAAAGCACCCGCGTCAGTCCTGAACCGGACGACTGGAACAGGGTGCTCACCTTTTCGGACCGCGTCGATGGCGGCAGCCGAAAGATCGGGCCACGCAGCCTCTTGACTCGGAGAGACACCTAGAGAGATCCCTCCGCTAGTTCTTAAGACTCGCATCGTCCGATCTTCCTCTCACTCGCCCGCTTGTCTCCAAGGTGACGAACCCCTCTCGATAGACGATGGGCTGTCGGGTCAGGTGCCGAGCGCAGTGACAAAGCAAGAAGGAACGTGGCCTCATTACTTTCGACGTCGCCTACGGAGGATCGATCTGACGACCAGGGCTACGGCTAACGCGGGAAGAAAAACGAGCAGAAAGAACTCGATCGTCCCTAGCGCGTATTGATTGTAGAGATAGTCCTCTCGAACGGAGAGGGACAGGAATGCCATTCGATGAATGTAACCCCGAGCGTCCCGAGCACGCGATCAGCTCACACCTTCTCGATGCGCGCTCGACACCGACTCGATAGCCGATCCTCTTCCGGGCCTCTCGATTTTCGGTCACTCGCCAGCACCGAGCAGTTGCCGCCGCGGAACGATGCTCGCCGTGACGATGGCGAGCAGCCCGACGAGGGCGAGTGGGACAGCGACGTCGGCGTGGTCGATGAGGACCCCGGCCGCAGCGGAGGCGAGCGCAGCTCCGAGGTTGAGCGCGGTGTTCACCCACGTCGAAGCCTCGGTCCGTGCTGCTTCGGGCACGACGGCGTCAGCGACGAGGTAGCCGGTCACGAGGGATGGCGCGAGGAACAGGCCGAGCAGCGCGAGCCCGATACCGAACCAGACCAGGCCGTCGATCTGCGAGACGCCGGTGGCGACGACACCCATGCCGACAGAGAGCAGCAGCAGCTTCGTGCCGAGCGTCGCACGCCAGCGGACGTGCCCGTAGAGCGCACCGCCGATCGCGCTCCCGGCCGCGAACGCGGCGAGGAGCCATCCCGAGCTCGCGACGGAGCCGTGTTCTTCTGCGACTGCCGGCGCCGCGATCTCGGCGACCCCGAGCACGCACCCGACGCCGACGAGCACGAGGAGCACGCGAGGGAACCCGGGCTGTCTCAGGGGTCGCTCTGCTCGGGTGGTGTCGCTGCTGTTCGGCGTCTGTGCTCGTGACGCGGTGCTGGTGGTGATCCCGACGGTTCCGACGAGGACGACGACGGCCGTCAGCACCAGGCCGACGGGTGCCGTCGTCGTGGTGATGACGCCCGCGATAACGACCGGGCCGATCACGAAGAGCAGTTCCTCAGCCACCGCATCGAGGCTGAACGCCTGTTTGCGCTGTTCGCCCTGGTCGGTGAGCGATGCCCAGATGACGCGCATGGCAGCCCCAAGCGGCGGAGCACACACGCCGATCACGATGCTGCCGGCGAGGAGCACGGCGAGGGGAGCGTGCGCAGCGACGGCGGCGGCGAGCACGGCGAGGCCGACGGCCTGACCGGCGCCGAGTACGGTGAGGGAACGCCGTTGCCCCCATCGGTCCACTCCTCGGGCACGCCAGGGAGCAGCCACGACGTTGGCGAGGCCGAAGACGGCGGCCGCGACACCTGCGGCAGCGAACGAGCCGGTGCTCTCCTGGACTGCGAGGACGAGGCCGAGACTGGCCATCGCGAGAGCGGAACGGCCGATGAGAGCGGGGATGAAGGCGCGAAGCGCGCCGGGGACACGAAGCACGGTGAGCATAGGGAACCTCTGGTGATGCGCCTCAGCTCGCGGCTGAAGCGGTACTAACGGATAGAAGCCCAGGCGCGATCAATGCACCCTGGGGGTCAGGTTCCTGCGCGGGTGAGACGCAGGGCCGTTAGATGTAGCTCACTTCATGCACGGTGCGACGCTAGCACGGGCAGTGCGCTGTCTCAGTCGCCGATCCCCTATCGGACGATCTTGGCCCGGTGGTCCCGGCGCCAGCAGCACCATGCTGGGACATCCCGCCGCGTGCGCTTCAGCTTCCCCTGGGGACGCCGATAACCTGCGGCCATGACTACACCCCGGAAGATGACGCCACGCGAGATCGGCCTCGTGGAGGCTCTTCTCGCGGACCACCCCGACCATGCATTGTCCCGCGAACATCTCCGGGCCCTGGATGTCGAGGAGATGAACGACGGCGGCATGGGATCTCTGAGGTTCCTCAGCAGTCGACCAACGCACATGGCTCAGCAGCTGTCTGAAGTGACTTTCCACGACACCGACGGAGTGTGGGTCTCAGCAACACTGAACCTCGATCCCGAAGGCCTATTCTTCGAGCTCGACATCTTCAAAGGCGACTTTTCGCCTCTGATAGAGATTCCAGACCGCTCAGTCCTCGCCCAACCTCGAGCTGGGTCTGAGTAGACGATCGTCTTGTGAGACACCTTGGCTGCTATCGACGAGTGCCGGCGTCATCGCTACGGTCGAGGTGTGGAAACGCCCAACCTCAGCTCGATTGTCATTCGTCCCGCAAAGGCAGCCGACGTGGAAGGCATTGCTGCCGTCCATGCCACCTCCTGGCGAGAGACGTACGGGCGGTTCGTCGCGGATCCCGAGACCGATCCGTGGTTCGACGTCGATCGGCGCATCGACATGTGGCGGGCGAACCTGGAGCAAGACGCTTTCGTGATCGTCGTCGCCGAGGATGCTTCGGGCATCATCGGGTTCGCCGCGGCCCAGGAGACGTCCGAGCCTGACGCCGTCCGTCCAGAGGAACTCACGATGCTGTACGTGCTCGCGCGCGCTCATGGTGACGGGGTGGGACAAGGACTTTTGAACGCAGTGCTCGGCCAGCGCCCGGCATCTCTGTGGGTCGCTGCCGACAATCCTCGCGCGCACTCGTTTTACCGGCGGAACGGATTCAACGCCGACGGAACCACGTCGAGCTTCGGGCCGATCGAGACCACGGTGCGATTGATCCGGTGAGGGATGGGCAATGGGACGAGTCGCCGGGAGGTTTTCGTACCAGCACGGAAGCGCTCGAGGGGCTGTGGTCGGGAGCCGGGCTTCAGCAGAGGCGGGGATGCCTGGGTGAGGACCGCGCATCCCCGGCTGATGTGGCTGGGTTACTTGCGTGTCGGCTGCGCCGGCGGGTCTGCGGGCATCGGGTGCTCCGTTTGCCACAGGTTGTCGACGGCTTGGAACTCGCGTGGGTAGCACTGGGTGTCGAATGTCTCGAGGCCGTCGGACGGTGTCGAGTACAGGTACCACGGCCCAGTTCCGCCGGGCTTCCCCGTCCACACACCGCCCGAGAACCAGGAGAGCGGGACGTTCGACATGGGGTGCCCGGCTTGCGCTGAACACGCCTCGAGCCGGTTGAACGCGGCGGTGTATTCCGTAAGGGTGACGACCCCGTCCGCGGTTTCGTCCTGTTGCTGCGCGGACGGGGTGGCGATGCTGGCAGCTTTCGCCCACGACGCCCACACCGCATACCGTGCCGAGCCCTCGCTAGAAACCTCGATGGACGCCTTCCCTGAGCTCACCGGTCGCATGTTCCACTGCGAACCCGTCGAATCGGTCTGCTCACCAGACGACGGTGTGCACGAGACGGGGTCGCTGTCGGTTGTGCCGTTCACGGTCACAGTGATGGTGCCGGAATCGAGGCACTGCCAGGTGTAGGCCACCCGGTCAGCGCCCGCAGGTCGGGTTCCGAGCGAAAGCGTCGATTGCCCCTGAGTCACTTCGAAGGCCGGTATGCCAAGAAGAGCGCCGTGATTGCCGACTTCCACCTGATACCGGGTCGACGTCGCCAACGAGGTCTCGAGGAGAGTATTCGTGTCGGGGCCGGCGAACGCTGCCGCTGTCAACCCACCGGTCAGCGCTGACCCGAGAAGGAAAGCCCCAGCGACCGCAGCCGCGGTACTTCGGGATGGTTTCCGGAGACGTCGCCGGGGTGTTTCCGCAGTCCCGACAGAATCAACTTCTCCCATCAGGGCATCTCGCATCGAGGCCAGACGGGGGGAAACGGGGTTGTCGTTCATAGTGTGCCTCCTAGGGTTTCTGCGGTTGTGTAGCGCTGGTGCAGTCGCGCTTTAGCGCGGTGAAGTCGTGATTTGACGGTGCCCGGTGGCACTCCAAGGGCCACCGCGGCTTCTCGCTCACTGAGGCCCTCCAAGACGCACAACGTCAAGACCTGTTGATCGGTTCGCGAGAGAGACCGGAGAGCCGCAGAGGCGGCCCCCTCGGTGAACCGGTCAGCCGGGTCGGGTGCGGGGTCATCGACCGGGAACCGGGAAAGGAATTGCCGGTGTCGCCGCGCTGACCGAGTGAGGTTGTGGGCGGTGTTCGTCGCCGTGACCAATAACCACGGCAACAACGAGTCGTCGACAAACCGGACGCGATCGCGGTGACGCCACGCTTCCATAAAAACGATGGCGACAGCATCGTCCGCATCGGCGGACGCCGGGACAAGACCTGCGACGTGGCGCACCAGACGCGGCGCGTGACGGTCGAAGACACGACCAAACGCACGACCATCACCCGCTACGGCTAGAAGCCAATCCGCCCGGTCCCCAGTGACTTGATCCATACCCGTATTGTCCGATCACCCCAGAAAGGTTCCACAACACCAGCACGGCACGTAGACATTCGTCCGACACCACCTCAGCAGCCCCGGTTCAGGCCGATCCGTCCCATGCGACTTGGATAGATGGTTCGTCGGGCGATCTTGCCCCGAGGTCGAGACGTGGGCGTATCCGATCAGCATCCGATGACTGGAGCGTTTAAACCCCCATTACCGGGCACTTTTGCGGGACAGGCATACGCGAATCCGCAGATCAGGCGCTTCGTGATCCGCGTTCGCCGACACCAGCTCGAGCTGGTGTCCCGATGAACGACCGTCTTACGGGCGGACAGGGGTGACCGGGACTAGATTTCCGGAACGGGTACTGCAAGGTGCGTGTCGGAAACCTACAGATTGCCAGTCGTCTCACCGATTCGTAGAGCGACCATCGCTGACCCCGGTCCCCCGGAATAACCCGTGTTGACGAAAACAGGCTTGCAGCCCTTTCGTCGGTTAGAGGTGCACGAGGATCAAGGATCAACATGCGTCATCCGATGACACGTCTCATTGGACTGTAATTGGGGCCGATCAGTCCGAATCAGAGGGTGTGTACGGGTCGCTCGCCATTGTCGTTGCCGTGAGGCGGATCGTGTCCGACGGGAGTTCAGAGAATCGCCGTGAGTAAGCGGCGGCGAATCGCCCGAGGTGCACGAAGCCCCACTTGTTCGCCACGCCGGTGATCGTGACAGTGCTCGAAGGCGCGCTGAGGAGGTCCTCGCGAGCTCTCTCCAGTCGGATCCGCTGCAGATATCTCATCGGCGTGGTGTCGAGACTGTTGCGGAAGGCCAGGTGAAGGCTTCGCGCGCTCGTGGCCGCCTCGTGCGCGAGCTCGTTGATCGTCCACGAGCGGGCCGGGTCGTTCTGGAGCAGCTCGACCGCGCGGGCCACGTCTCTGTGACCCGAGCTCGGCACCGGCGCATGCAAGGCGTCGAAATAGTTGTGGGGTTGTGCGAAAAGGAGGACGTCGAGAAGGACTTGTTCCAGGTGGTGCACGGACAGTGGATGGGACAACAGGCCGCGGGTTCGTCGGGAAGCGTCGTCGATGAGCCGAAGCGTCTGAAGGAGCGTCTGGCCACCGGCCGTCTCGAGGCTCAGTTCCGTCTCGAATACGAGAGGAGGGAGATCGTGCACGTCCAGTAACTGTTCTGTCTGGCGCTGGAGTTCTCCGCGCGGAACCATGAGGGCGACTTGAGCGAAGCCTTGGTCGCAGTCCAATTCGACGGGGCGGCCCGGCATGAAGACACCGGCCGCCTTCTCTGTTCCGTACACTTGCGGGCCGTGGACGGCGCCCATGACGGTTCGCGACTGGGTGGGAATGTCGATGTGGTAGTTCTCAGGTTCTGCCGTGTGGATCCGGACGGCGTCCTGGAAGCTCATGAACCCGACGGTGACTCGCCCGACAGGCAGCGCGTTCAGATGCAGGCCGACGATTGAGGCCGCACCGGCGGACGGGAACTCCACGGGAAGGTAGACGCGTTTGAGGGCCTCGCGTGACTCGTCGACACCGCGGGCCGATACGACCCTGTGGTCGGCAAACATCTCTGTGCTTGCTCTCATGGATGGATTCTACTCAGGTCGGTGGAGCCACGACGGTCATCGCATTCGGCACCAAGCGGCTTCGCCGGTGCAGGATGCGGATAGTGCCTTGACCCCTGTCCTTCTTAGCGTGAGAGTCCGCCACAGCTAGGTGACGAGACGGTGGGCTGAGGTCCATCACGTCGCGGCGACTTTGGCGTCATCGTTGCGATTCCCCACCGGAGACCCCATGATCAGCACCAGCCTCGTTCCTGCCGTCCGCAACGTGATGCGCAAAAAGTACCGGTTTCTGTCGTCGCGAGCCGGCTCAGTGGCACGACCCGACGATTCGCCCTCGGCGAGTGTCCCGGCTCCGGTCGGCCACCGGATCCTGGTCGTGGGAAACGAGTACGCAATCTCATGGGGAGTACGCCTGCACGCTCTCGCCTTACCCGGCCAACTCGCCCGGGAGCTAGCGCTCCGGACGGGCCTCGGCGCCGATGTGGACGTCGTCGCCACCCCCGGAATGTCGATCACCGATGCGCTGACGTCTTTCGAAGGGCACGACCTCAGCGTCTATGACGCCGTGGTCGTGCTGACCGGTGTCGGAGACGCCTTTCAACTCATGCCGCCCCGCGTGTGGCGGGAACGCGTCGACCAGCTCTCGTCTACCCTCCTCGAGACCTCACCGCCCACGACAACGATCACCGTCGTGGGAATCCAGCCAGCGAGTTCGATCAACATCACGCGGACGAAGGAAAACGGCCTCGTCGATCAGTGGGCCGAGACGCTGAACGAGGTCACCAAGGCTGCCCTCTTCGGGCAGGACCGACTGCACTACCTCCCTGCACCGGCCGTCCCGGACAGCGCCCTCGACGCGGTCGACCGGCTGCGTTTCAAGAGCCCGGCCGTGTATAAGGCATGGGCGGTGACCGTGGCCCGGCACCTCGTTCCTCTTCTCGACACCGCACACGACGACCCGACGCCCAACGACCCGGACCGGAAGAAGCTGACGGGCCCTCTCGCGCTTCGCAGGCGGCTCGCGGCACTCGAAGGCCTCGCCATCATCGACAGTTCCCCGGAAGCTCGCTACACCTCGATCGTTCGCCGGGCACGTGACATCTTCGGCACGGAAGGAGCTGTGTTCTCTCTCATCACCGACACTCGCCAATGGAACAAAGCCATAATCGGCTCTGCTCCCACCGAGGTTCCGATCGAGGAATCGTTCTGCGCAACAACAATCCGATCCATCGGAGCGTTTGTGGTGGAGGACGCGTGGAAGGATTCCCGGATCAGCTTCGACACCGAGATTCGCTTCTATGCCGGCTACCCGGTCAGCGCACCCGACGGCACCCCCATCGGCGCTCTCTGCATCTTCGACGGCAAGCCCAGAGACGCCTCCACCCTCGAGACGACGTACTTGCGAGAACTCGCGCTCATGATCACCGACCAACTGGCATATCCCACTTCAGCCTAACCCCGTCGCACAGCGGTTAAAGTACGCCGCTATCTGGGGACTAACTCGACACCCCTATCGTCTCAATCACGTCAGGATCGTGATTTTCTCGACATTGCTGTAGTGAAGGGGGAACGATGACGGATCCGGAAGACAGAGACGACGACGCCAGGCTGCTCGTTCGGTTGGCACTGGGCGACAAAGCGGCGTTAGCGGTCGCCTTCGACAGATTTGCGCCGACGGTGACGAGGTACGCCTGGGCGATCGCTCCCAGCCGCATGGACGTGGAAGAGCTCGTGCAAGACACGCTCCTCACGCTCTGGCAGAAAGCGGACGCCATCGAGTTACCAACGGAGTCACTCCTGCCGTGGCTTCTCGTCGTCTGCCGTAACCATGCCCGAAACCTCCGACGCCGTCAGGCCCGGGCGGAGAGCGATTCCCTGCCGGACGATCTCGAAGCACCACCAGCGGCCGAGGAAGCTCGAGAACACCTCCGCTGGGTACGCGCCGAGATCGACGCCCTCCCGACGCTGGATCGCCGCATCTGCGAGCTGTGCCTCCTCGAGGGCCGCTCCTATTCCGAAGCTGCCACGATTCTCGGATTGAGCGTTGGCGCCGTCACCAAGCGCGTCTCCCGATCGCGGACTCGACTCAAGAAGGCTGTGATGCACGATGAACACTGAACCTCCTCTCGGCGACGACTTCCAGCGTCTGCTCGTCGGCATGAAGCGGAGCGTCCTCGACCGAGCCGACGACGTCCGCCCCCGTCCTGTTCGACACCGACACGTGTGGCCGGTCGTTGGCCTGGTCGCGCTTCTGGCCATTGGCAGCGTCAGCGGCGCCTACGCCGTCGGCCTCGTTCCCCATGATCTCTTCGAGGCGCCGACTGCGGCCCCGTCGCCGACAGTCTCCGAACCGTCGAGCCCATCGACGCCCGCAGCCGAGACCCCACCGGCAAGCTCCACCGCGACACAGTCAGCCACCCCGACGTCGACAGCCAAGCCGTTTTCGATCGACGATCCCGGCACCTGGACGACCTCCTTCTCCGAGGTCGGACCCATCGCCCTCGGAGCACCCTATGCCGGCGAAATCGACGATCTCACCTCCGCGTACACCCGCGACAACGAGTCCTGCCCCAACCCGAACGTGTCGTTCTGGCACCGCACGGGCTCAGTGGAGCTCGTCGTCGAAAACACGGACGGAGTCGTCTCCGGCGTCTCGATTGGGCTCGTGTCACCCACCGACCCGTCGTACCGCACCACCGCCCCGACGACCCCCGAAGGCGCCGGTATCGGCTCGACCCTGGCCCAGCTCAAAACCTTGTACCCGGACATCGAGAACACGGGAAACTACGGCGGCAGCGGCGCAGACGGCGGATTCGAATACTGGAGCATCCACTCCGCCGACGGCTACATCACCTTCGTACTCGGCGCCGACAACAGCCATGTCGGCCAAGTCTGGGTCGCGGCCACACCCCAACCGCCCTCCGAATTCTGCGGCTAGCAGCCGGTCAAGGATCAGACCAGCCGTCGTTCCGCAGACCGTGGAGAAAAGAGCCACAGCATCAGATCTGTACAACCTGATGGTGTCCCCAAACCAAGGCGTGCCGAAACGCATGGCTTTCAGGAGCGACGAGCGGGATGTGGCCCGACCAAGAACTTCTCCGTCCGATGCTGAACGAGTAGTTGGCGAGCGAACCGCCAGCTCGCGCGCGTACAACGGGAGTCATGAAGGCCATCGGAGTCACCGAGTTCGGAGGGCCTGACGCCCTCGCCATCCATGAGGTCGAGGAGCCGCACGCGGGTCCCGGCGAGGTTCGCATCAGGGTCAGCGCGTTCGCGGTCAGCCCAACAGATGCCGGCGTCCGCGCTGGCGGCCGTGACCTCAGCCAGGCGGGCGAGCCGCCATATGTGCCGGGCATGGACGCGGCCGGCATTGTCGACGAAGTCGGCGAAGGGGTGACCCAGTGGCAGACGGGCGACGAGGTCATGGCGATCGCCCTTCCCCTTCGCGGACACGGTGGCGCCTATGTGCAGGCGCTCGTGGCCCCGGTGGATTCCCTCGCCCAGATCCCCACTGGCACCTCGCTCGAGGAGGCCAGCACGATCCCGATGAACGGCCTCACAGCGGTGCAGATCTTGGAGAAGGCCGGCCTCTCGGCCGGGCAGACGCTCCTCGTGACAGGTGCCCCGGGACTGCTCGGAAACTACCTCGTGCAGCTCGCGGAACAGCAGGGAATCACCGTGATCGCCGACGCGGCAGACAAGGACAGGGCGCTCGTCGAGTCGCTCGGCGCCGACCACATCGTGCCGCGTGGGGACGAGTTCGTGGCTGCGGTGCAGGCGATCGCCCCGCACGGTGTCGACGCGATCGCAGACGCGGCGCTCCTCCATGAGGAGGCCGTCCCGCTGCTCCGTGCGGGTGGAGTGTTCCTCGCCGTGCGCGGCTGGCAGGGCGACGGGACCCCCGGAATCAGGTTCGAGCAGGCGATGGTATTCGACGAGTATCACTCCCAGGCCAAGCTCGACCGGCTGCGGCAGGCGGTGGAGGACGGCGTCCTCACACCCCGGGTCTCCGAGGTGCTTGCCGCGTCGGAGCCCGGGGCAGCCGCGGACGCGCACCGGCGGCTCGAAGCGGGCGGCACCCGTGGCAGGTTCGTTCTGACCTGGTAATTAAGTCCAAGCGCTCATGGACGTGGTGGTTGGCAGCCGCGAACGGCATCGCTCTCGATGACGGGAATGCCTGTCCCGTCTCTGGCTTGCAGCGTCGCTACCCCGAATCCGGCTTCAAAGTCGAGCGAGCGGGTCAGGCCTGCGAGCTGCGAGAGAGGCGACGACGACCCGCGCCGCAAAAGACCGCGCGACAGAGGCGTCGAAGACAGCAGCACCGGGCACGAGAGCGTTCGCCGTCGCGGCTCCGGCCGCCAGGGCTACGGCGGCCGGCAGGTCGGCACCCGTGTCGAGCGCCGCGAGTAGGCCGCCGAGGTAGGAGTCTCCGCTGCCGACGGGGTAGGCGCCGAAGGACCCCGCTGCGGGAGGCAGAGCGACGCGCCACAGGCCCGAAGCGTCGGCCGCGATTGAACCGTGCGCTCCGTCGGTGACGACCACGTCGGATCCTGCGGCTTCTCGCAGTGCCGACACTAGCGACGACAGCTCGACGTCGAGGGGCAGGTCGAGCGCCTCGGCTGCCTCGGCCCGGTTGACCTTCAGCAGCCCGACGCTGAACGTTCCCAGCACCGACCGAAGGGCCGGGCCGTGCGTGTCGAGGGCGAGGCGGGCTCCCTTCGCCGCGCAGAGCCGCGCGATGTCGCCGAGCACCGGTTCGGCACCTGCCGGCAGACCGCCAGAGAGCGACACCCAGGATCCGGCTCCCGCCACCCGCTCGAGCCCCTCCAGCACCTGTGAGAGCTCGTCGTCGCCGAGCGCGACGGGGCGCTCGTAGATCTCGGTGAGCGTGCCCCCGGCTGCGGAGGCGATCGACACGCACTGGCGGGTCTCGGTCGGCGACTCGACGACCTCCGCGGTGACGCCGTCGGCGTCGAGCAGCGCGGCAACGAGCCCGCCGAGGTGACCGCCGAGCACAGGGACGGCGGTCACCGCGGCCCCGAGGCGCACGGCGGCGCGGGCCGAGTTCAGCGCTTTGCCCCCGGCGACCCGGACGACCGACGTGGGCCGGTGCGGCTCGCCGAGCACCAGGTCGTCGACAACGTAGCTCACGTCGAGGGCGGGGCTGAGGGCGGCGACCGCGATCATGCGGTGGCCGCAGCAGTGGCGGACGCCGGGGCCGAGGTTGGGGCCGGGGTCGGTGTCGGCGCCGACAGGTCGAGGTGCGCCGCGATCTCGTCGCGGGTGGCGTGGGCACCGCTGCCGCCGGCAACCCGGGTCGAGAGCGACCCCGCGGCCGTCGCCCACCGCAGCCGGATCCGCTCGTCGGTCTCGCCGAAGTGGAGCGCGGCGAGGTAGCCCGCGTCAAAGCTGTCGCCGGCGCCGGTGGTGTCGACGACGTCGAGCACGAGCCCGGGCGCCGAGAGTGCGGGAGACCCCGAGCGGACCGACCAGCCTCCGTCTCGGCCGGCCTTGACGACGACGGCGAGCCCCGGCGACGCATCGACCAGGGCTGCGGCGGCCTGCTCGTCGGAGTCATGGCCTGGCGACACGGCCCGCAGCTCTTCGAGGTTGGGGAGGAACACGTCGACGTGCGGCAGGACCGCGTCGAGACCGAGCCACTCGCCCGCGGGATCCCAGTTGGTGTCGAGGCTGATCGTGAGGCCGCGTGATCGGAGCTCGGGCAGCAGGGTCGGCAACGAGGCGGCGAGGCCGGGCAGCAAGAAGAACGACGCGAAGTGCACGTGCGTGAAGGCGCCGGCATCGGCCGCCGCCAGCACGTCGGCAGCCGTGACCCGCACCATCGCCCCCTTCGCAGTCAGGATCGAGCGGTCTTCCGGTGCCGACAGGATCACGCTGAGCCCCGTCGTCTCGCCCGGGACGACGCGGACGAACGAGGTGTCGACGCCGTCGAGGGCGGCCAGCGTGAACCGGCCGAACTCGTCGTCGCCGACGCAGGCGACCAGTGCGACCGGCACGCCGAGTCGGGCGAGGCCGTGGGCGACGATGCCGGCCGACGACCCGAGCACGAGCGACGAGGCGTCGAGCAGCTGCTCCTCCTGGCCGAACCTCGGTACGACGTCGCCGGTCAGCACGAGGTCGACGTTGGCGTCTCCGACGACGAGGATCCCGGGGTCTGTCATGGGGGTCATCCTTTCAACCCGGCGAACGTCATGGTCGCCACGAACTGCTTCTGTGCCGCGAGGAAGAACAGGATGAGCGGCAGCGTCGCAATCACGTTGCCGGCCATGAGCAGCGACCACTCGGTGCGCCTGGTGCCCTGGAAATTGGTCAACCCGAGCTGCAGGGTGAAGGCGTGGTCGTTGTTGATCGCGATGAGCGGCCAGACCAGGTCGTTCCACGAGCCGAGCATGGTGAAGATCGCCAGCGTCGCAAGGGCGGGCTTCGCGAGCGGCAGCACGATGCGGAAGAACACCTGCAGGCGCGTGCAGCCGTCGATGAGACCGGCCTCCTCCAGCTCGGCGGGCAGCGAGAGGAAGAACTGCCGCATCAGGAAGATGCCGAACGCCGATGCGAGCCACGGCACGATGGCCGCGCTGAGGTGATCGACGAGGCCGAGACGGGCGAACATGATGTAGGTCGGGATCATCAGCAGCTGGGTCGGCACCATGATCGTGGCGAGGATCGCCAGAAAGCCGAACGAGCGACCCGGAAACTTCAATCGGGCGAAGCCGTAGCCGGCGAGCGAGCAGAGCACGAGGTGCGACGCGATGGCCGACGCCGAGACGATCGCGGTGTTCAGCAACCAGTGCAGGATGTCGGACTGCTCGAACACCTTCTGATAGCCGTCGAGCGTGAAGTGCGACGGGATGAAGGCGGGCGGGAACTTGTTGATCTCGGAGGCCGGCTCGACGCTCGTCAGGAACATCTCGACGAACGGCAGGAGGAAGAGGAACGCCACGGGCACGAGCAGGAAGTGCCAGCCGCTGAACGGTAGCTTGCGCCGGCGGGCCCGCGCCGAGGGGGCGGGCGGACGGACGACACCGCCCGCGTTCGCCAGCGGCGTCGACGGGAGAATGGGGGCTTCGACACTCATCAGAAGGCCTCTCGTCCGGACTTGCGCGAGTAGACGGCGACCGCGATCGTCACGAGGAGCGTGACGAAGAAGAGGCCGTAGGCGACGGCGGAGCCGTAGCCGAACTGCAGGTTCTGGAAGGCGACCTTCCACAGGTAGTACACGATCGTCTGGGTCGCCTCGAGCGGGCCGCCGCGGGTGGTCGTGTAGACGAGGTCGAACAGCTGGATCGCCTGCAGGGTCTGGTAGATGCCCACGAACACGGTGACCGGAGCGAGCTGCGGCCAGACCACGCGCCAGAAGATCTGCCACGAGTTCGCCCCGTCGATGCGGGCCGCCTCGACGACGTCGCCGGGAACATCCTGGAGGGCAGCCAGATAGATGACCGTCGTGAAGGCGGCCTGACCCCAGAGCGACATGATCGTGATGACGACCATCGCCTCGTGCCGGTCTTCCAGCCACCCCTGCTCGGGCAGGCCGACGACGCGGAGCACGTTGTTGATGAGACCGAACTGGGGGCTGAACAGGTAGGTCGTCAGGATGCCCGTGGCCGCTGCCGACGCCACGAAGGGCACGAAGATGGCCGTGCGGTACAGGCCGATGAATCGGATCCTGCGGTTGAGGGCCACCGCGAGGAACAACCCGAGCAGCACCGACGCCGGCACGAAGAGAACGGTGTAGATCGCCGTGTGCGCCACCGCTCCCTGCAGCTCGGGGTCGGCGATCATGTCACGGTAGTTGCCGGTACCGACCGAGATCGGGTCACTGAAGCCGTCCCACTTCTGGAACGAGAGCAGGAAGGCCCACACCCCGGGGAACACCGTCAAGCCGAGCACGATCACGAGGGCGGGGGCGACGAAGCCCCAGCCTTCGAGCGCTTCGCGCCACGACCGGTGCCGACGTGACGCACGGCGAGCGGTCGACGGCCGGGGTGGGGCACCCTCGGGCGGCCGCAGAGCGAATGTCGTCATGGTCGCGCCTAGTTCTCGGCGAGCGCTTTGTCGGCGGCTGTCGCGGCGGTCTTCAGGGCGTCACCCGGATTTCCCTGCCCCTGCAGCACCTGCGAGACGGCGTCGCCGACCGCACTGGAGAGCCCGACGTAGCCGGGCACGGTCGGCCGGGCCTTCTTGGCATTCGCCGCATTGGCCTGCATCACGTCGAGGCCGGGGAGCGCCTTCACCTGGGCGAGGAACGCGGCGCTGGTCGCCTCGCTCGAGCGCAGCGGCAGGTTGCCGACGGCGACGTTGAACTTCTCGTCCTGCTCTTTCGACGTGAGCCACTCGGTGAACTGCGTCGACCAGTAGGCGCGGTTGGCGTCTTTGTGGTCGAAGAGGGTCCAGAGGTCGGGGCCCGACACCGTCTGGTGGTCGCCGTTCGTTCCCGGGAGCTGCACGACGCCGTACGACGTGCCGGCGGTCTTGAGTGCCGAGAGCTCCCACGGGCCGGAGGTGATCATGCCGACGTGGTCGCTCTCGAAGAGCTGGGCGAACTTGGTGTCGGTCTGATCGAGGTAGACGCTCTTGTCGGTCACGGCGAGGTCGCGCAGGTAGGTCACCGCGTCGACCCCTGCTGTGGAGTCGAAGGCCGACTTGGTGCCGTCGGACGAGAGGATGTCGCCGCCGTTCTGCCACAGGTGCGGCCACAGCTGCCAGGTGGTCTCTTCGCTGCCCGACACCGAGTAGCCGTAGCCGTAGGTGTTCGTGCTCGAGTCGGTGAGCTTCTTCGCGGCGGTGCGGAAGTCGCTCCACGTCCAGTCTTTGGTCGGGTAGTCGACCCCGGCCTTGTCGAAGACGGTCTTGTTGTACAGCAGCGAGATGTTGTCGACGACCGCCGGGAACCCGATGGTCTTCTTACCCGTCGGCTGCGCAGTCGCGCGGGCGGCCGAGGTGAACTCGTCCCACTTGACGTCGGGCTTCGCCACCTCGTCGGTGATGTCGAGCGTGCGGTTCGACCGTTCCAGCTGGCTGGCCCAGGATCCGAAGGTGTACGACACGTCGGGATACGTGCCTCCCGCAAAGCTCGCCGACAGCTTCTGCAGCAGCTGATCGGTCGACGATGCCCCGGGCGACAGGTCGATCGAGACGTTCGGGTGCTCCTTCTCGTACTCCGAGACGAGGCCCTCGAGGATCTTCTCGGCGGCGTCGTTCTGCCCCGACCAGATGGTCAGCTTGACGTCCGCCTTCGTTTCGAGGGTCGAGGATCCGCCGCCCGACCCGGCACACCCGGTGAGGAGAGCGGCAGTGGCGACGGTGGCGAGGCCGAGGGCCAGGCCGCGGCGGATGGACGAGGGGCGTGGTGCGGAGGAACGGGACATTGGGAACTCCACTGGTCGAAGGGTGGTGATGCGGGAAGGGAGAACGGAGGGTCAGCCGAGAACGACGGAGCGCGTCAGACCCCGCGGGGCGTCGGGGTTGAGACCCTGGCTCTCGGCGAGCGCGACCGCGATCCGGTGCGCCTCGGTGAGCTGCACGAGAGGGTCGAGCCCGTTCGTGTGGACGGTTGCGCCCGTCGACTCGATGTCGGCGACGAGCGTTGGGTCGACGTCCCCGAAGACGAAGACGAGCGAGCGCTCCTTCGCAACGGCGATGGGGCCGTGCCGATAGTCGAGCAGCGGGTACGACTCCGACCACGCCTGGGCCGCCTCGCGGATCTTCAGCGCGGCCTCCTGGGCCAGGCCGTAGGTCCAGCCGCTGCCGAGGTAGACGTAGTGGTCGAAGGCCGTGACATCGACGTCGAGGGCAGCGGCGAGACTCGTCCGCGCCTCCTCGACGAGGTGGGAGGTGTCGTACCCGTAGAAGGCTCGGGCGGCGGCGAGCAGGGTGGTCGGGAACCGCGTCTGCACCACCGACTCCTCGTCGGCGTAGTCGAGCACGAGCGTGGCGTCGACCAATTCGTCGACCGGCATCCCGCCGACCGCGACAATCGCGGTGAGCGCCGGGGCTGCGTCGGAGTCGCTGTCACTGGCGGCCCGGGCCGCCACCAGTGCTTCCAATATCTCGGTCGTCGTCCCGGAGCGGGTGATGGCGACGATCCGGTCGTAGCGCCGCCCCGGCTTCCACTCCGAGCCGTAGGCCGCATCGGTCTCGCCGAGACCGGCGCGCTCGCGAAGGGAGGCCAGCGACTCGGCGACGAACGCGGAGGTTCCGCATCCGACGAAGAGCACGCGCTCACCCGGCAGGCCGAGGTACGGCCCGAAGGCGGGCGACTCGACCAGCGATCTCGCCCAGGTGTCCGGCTGGCTCTGGATCTCGGCGGTCGTCTTGCTCGACGGGGTGGTCGCGCTCGACGGCGTGGTCGCGCTCGACGGGGAACTGGTGCTCGACGGGGTGGTCGTGCTCATCGGGATGCCTTTCGAGACAGGAGCGCCGGCGAGATGACCTCGCAGAAACGCTGGACGAGGTCGGCGACGGCGTCACGGGCCGGGGCGACATACTTGCGGGGATCGGTGGCGCGGTCGTCGGCATCGAGAAAGCTGCGGACGCTGCCGGTGTAGGCGATGTTGAGGGCGGTGCCGACGTTGATCTTGCGGATCCCCGCGGCCACGGCCTCGCGGATCACGTCATCCGGCACGCCCGACGACCCGTGCAGCACGAGCGGCACCGGAACGGCGGCTGCGAGCGCCGCGATCAGCTCAAGGTCGAGGGAGGCGTCGCGGGTGGCCATGGCGTGTGACGATCCGACGGCGACGGCGAGACCGTCGACCCCGGTCGCGGCGACGAACGAGGCGGCCTCCGCAGGATCCGTGCGGACGCCGGGTGCGTGCGCGCCGTCCTTGCCGCCGATCGCCCCGAGCTCGGCTTCGACCCAGAGGCCGGCCGCGTGGGCACGACCCACGGCGTCTGCCGTGGTGCGCACGTTATCGGCGTAGTCGAGTGTCGATGCGTCGACCATGATCGACCCGATGCCGAACGCGCTTCCGAGGGCGATCCCCTCGTCGATCAGCGCGGCGTCTTCGATGTGGTCGAGGTGGATGCCGATGTCGACCGGGGCGGCCTCGGCGAGCTCCCGACAGGCGGCGATGAGCGGGCGCATCCCGCCGCCGTGGAAGCGGATGGCGTTCTCGCTGATCTGCAGGAGCACCGGGATACCCGCGCGGGACGCCCCGAGCACGATTCCCTCGGCATGCTCCAGCCCGATCACGTTGAAGCTCGGCACGGCCGTGCGACGCTCCACTGCTGCCGCGACGAGGTCGCCGACCGGTGCCCCGGTCACAGGGCGCTCGCCGGGATGAGCTCGCGGAGCGGCTCGGGCAGGAGATCGCCGTGGGCGGTGACGAGGTCGTTGCACAGCTCCCAGATCTGCTCAGGTGTGAGAGTCGAGGACGCGTTCGGGTCGACGAGCACGGCCTGGCGGAGGAGCTTCGGGTCGCCGGTGCGAGCGGCCTCGATGGTCAGCTCGTTAACCGAGAGGTACGAGCGGTTGATCGCCGCGGCCTGCACGGGCAGCGAGCCCATCGGCTGCGGGCGGATCCCGTCGGCGCCGACGAGCGTCGGCACCTCGACTACGGCACCCTGCGGCAGGTTGTCGATCAGGCCCCGGTTCACGACGTTCGCGTGGATCTCGCGCTCGGTGCCCGTGACGAGCGAGTGGATGACCTGGGGCGCGTACTCGGCGGCCCCCTCCTCGAGCTCGAGCGGGGAGCCGCTTTCGAGCGACGCCTCGGCCGCGTGGAACTCGGCGACGTTCTCCTCCGAGATGCCGATGTATTCGAGCGGTTGCAGCCGGAACTTGTCGATCTGCTCGGGCGAGCGAAGGAACCAGGGCAGGTACTCCGACGAGTGCTCGCTCGTCTCGGTCGGGTAGTAGCCCACACGGCGGAAGATCTCGACGCGGACGCGTCGTTCCAGTTCAGGATCCGCGCGAATCCGATCCCGCAGCACCGGGTAGAGGTCGCGGCCCTCGTGGCTCCACTCCAGCATCCAGGCCTGGTGGTTGACGCCGGCGGCGCGGAACCGGGTCTCGGAGACGGGCACGCCGACGAGCTCGGCCAGGTCGTGCGCCGTCCAGTAGACGCTGTGGCAGAGGCCGAGGGCGGTCAGCTCGGGGGCGACGACGCTGGTCCACCAGATGTTCATCGCCATCGGGTTCGTGTAGTTCAAGAACACGGCGTTCGGGGCGACCTCGCGGATGTCGGCCGTGAGCGCAGTGAGGAACGGGAAGGTGCGCAGCGCACGGAAGACGCCGCCGACGCCCGTCGTGTCGCCGATCGTCTGGTGCAGGCCGTACCGCTCGGGAATCTCGAGGTCTTTGCGGGTGGCGTCGATGCCGCCGATCTGCACCATGTCGATCACGAAGTCGGTGCCCTCGAGCGCGCGGCGGCGGTCGAGGGTCGCCGTGATGGTGATCGGCCGACCGAAGCGCTCGCTCACCTGCCGCGCCGTGCCCTCGGCGACGGCGAGACGCGATTCGTCGATGTCGTGCAGGCGGAGGTCGAGGGGTCCGAGGTCGTCGAACCCGAGAAGGTCGGCCAGGAGCTGACGCGTGAAAACAACGCTGCCTGCTCCGATGAAGGTCACTCGTGTCATGTGGACGATCATTCTGGTGGCTGCGCGTTTCGTGCAATGATATGCGTGAAACGATCACTATTGCTGAGCGAATAGGAAACAGGATGGCAACAATCGACCTCGACGTCTCGCCGCGAGCGGCCTCGTCGAAGCGATCCGACCGCATGGTCGCGATCATCTCCTCGCTCGGCGAGCGCGGGTCGGCGTCGTTCGCCGATCTCGCGACGGAGCTCGGCGTCTCGGCGGCGACCATCCGCCGCGACCTCGCCGACCTCGAAGACCAGGGCCTCCTCGCCCGCACCCACGGTGGCGCCCGAGCCTTCACCTCGGCGGCCGAGGTGCCGGTCGGTCTCCGCGACTCGCAGTTCCGGCTGGCAAAGCAGCTCATCGCCCGACGAGCCGCGACCCTGCTGCCCGACGGCCCCTACGCGATCGCGATCGGCGGCGGGACGACCGCTGCCGGAGTCGCCCGGGCCCTGATGTTCCGCACCGACCTCACCATCGTCACCAACTCGCTCACCACAGCCACCGAGATCGCGTCCCGCCCCAACATCAAGGTCATCATGACCGGCGGAGTGATCCGCTCCCAGTCGTTCGAACTCGTCGGCGCCCTCGCCGAGAATGCCTTCAACGCGATCAATGTCGGCACCGCGATCCTGGGGATGGACGGCATCGGCTCGGTCGGCGGCGCAACCACCCACGACGAGACGGAAGCCCGCACCAACACGGCGATGGTGCGCCACGCCCAGCGAGTGATCGTCGTCGCCGACTCGTCGAAGGTCGGCCGCGTCACGCTCGCCAAGGTCGCCGACCTCACCGAGATCCACGACCTCGTCACCGACTCCGGTGCCGACCCCGACGAGCTGGCGCGCATCCGCGACCGCGGCGTCCGCGTGCACGTCGTGGAGGTGGCGGAATGACCGCCGACGCGACACTCCGACTGCGCCTCGTCGAGAACGAACTCCGGTTCGACGACGAGACCGCGATTGCCGCGACCGCTATCGACGGCGGGTGGATTCTGCCGGCCGGGCCCGTCTCGGTCACGCACGATCTCGGATCCTGCGCTTTCTACCGGCACGGCTGGAACTCGTGGTCACCGACGGGCTGGGCGCCGCTCACCGACAGCCCGATGCGCATCTACGGCGACGCACCCCGTCTGCTGACGGCCGACGACGCCGCCACCGACCGGCCCGACCGACACGAGGGCTCGGGCCTCGGCGCACTCGAACTGCCCGACGGCCGGGTGCTGCTGCTGGGCGCGCTCGGGCTCGGTACGCCGCGCGTCGGCGCCTCGCCCGACGAGCTGTGGGCGACTCTCGAGAGCCAAGGATCCGACTGGTTCCTCGGTCTCGGAGACGAGGCTGTCGTGTTCGCCCGCTACGCCGAATTGCTGCGCGAGCGGCTCGGCACCCCGCCCGCTGAGCGCGTCGACACCCTCTGGTGCAGCTGGTACTCGTTCTTCGAAGACATCGACGAGACGCTCGTGAATAAGACGATCGACGACCTCGGCGACCTGCCCTTCGACGTCGTGCAGCTCGACGACGGCTGGGAGCGAATCGTCGGTGACTGGACGGCCAACGAGCGCTTCCCCTCCGGCATGGCGGCCATCGCGGAGCGGATCGCCGCGCGCGGCTCTCGGCCGGGTCTCTGGCTGGCGCCCTTCATCTGCCTTCCCGATTCGGCGATCGTGCGCGACCACCCCGACTGGCTCGTGCACGCCGCGTCGGGCGAGCCGCTCGTCGCCGGCTACAACTGGGATTCGCACTACTACGCCCTCGACACCACGCACCCGGCCGCCGCCGACCACCTCGATCGCGTCTTCGCCGAACTCGTCGGGTTCGGTTTCCGCTACCTCAAGCTCGACTTCCTCTACGCGGGTGCTCTGCCGGGGGTCCGCCATCTCGACCTCCCGCGCGAGCAGGTCTACCGCGATGCGCTCCTCAGGATCCGACGGGTCGTCGGCGACGACGTCTACCTTCTCGGCTGCGGGGCTCCACTCCTGCCATCGGTCGGCGTTCTCGACGGGGTCCGCGTGGGCCCCGACACCGCCTCCGACTGGGTGCGACCGGGCACCGTCGAAGATCCCAGTCACGAGGGCGGGTTGAACGGCCTCACGGCGTCGGTCGAGCGGCTCTGGATGAGCGACCTCTTTCAGGTCGACCCCGACGTGGCGTTCTTCCGGTCGGCGCACACGACGTTGACACCCGAGCAGCGCGAGGCCCTGCAGCTGATCGCCCGGGTCTCCGGGTTCCGGTCGACGTCGGATCCCATCGACTGGATGTCGGCAGACGAGGCCGATTCGCTCCGGGTGTTTCTCGAGCGCTCCGAAGAGGTCCGACGCACCGGGCGCTACCGGTACGAGGTGGGCGACGAAGTCGTCGACTTCACGCCGTTCGTCCGAGAGGTCCGCACCGGGCGGGAGCACCTGCGCGAAACGAACCTCGTCGCGCCCGGGGCGAGCGAGTAGCATCGCCCTCACGCTGATCTGCCCGGACCCCGCAGACCAGAGCCTCTCCGCTTGTCGGAGGCCGGCTGCACATCGGAGCACGATCTCGGAGGTCCCATGAATCGCATCACCCTCACAATCGATGGCAAGCGCTACCGGCTGTCGAACGAGACCGACCTCGACCTTCTGCAGAAATCGGTTCTGCGTGCGGTCCGACGAGGTGAGTTCTTGACGTTCACTCCCCTCGGTTTTCAGCGCGTCTCCGTTCTCGTCTCGCTCACCTCGTCGATCACCGTCGACACCGTCGAAGAGGTTCAGCCCGGAGTCAGCTCGCTGACCCGCGTCGACGCTCTCGACAGCGACTACGACTACTCGCCCACGCAGCTGGAGCGCCAGCGCTACGGCAGCTGACCGCGCCACGAATCCGAGGCGGCCCCGCCCACCCGGCCCTTACGGATGGTTACCGAGATAACCATCCGTAAGGGCAGGTCGAGCCGATGCTTAGCGCCGACCGGAGGGGGTTTTCGGATCCTTCGCCGTGCGACCTGCCTCGAGGCGCTCGGCCTCCAGCCGCTCCGCCTCTTCTCCACTGATCGCCTCGCCGCGCGCGACCATTCCCGAGACCTCCGAGAGCGGGATCTCTTTCAAGAAGAGAGACAGCACGAACGCGACCGCGATCAGCGGGATCAGGTACCAGAACACGGGAGCCAGCGAGTCGGCGTAGGCCGCCACGACGAGGTCGTGCAGAGCCGTCGGCAGCTTGTTGAGGGCCGCAGGATCCAGAGTGGACGTCGCCGAGGACGCATCCGACGAAGAGGCTCCCGCACCCGTGAACACGTCGGTGAGCTTCTCGGTGAGACGGCTGGTGAAGATGGCGCCGAACACCGCGACGCCCAGAGCCGAACCGACCTCGCGGAAGTAGTTGTTCGTGCTCGTCGCCGTTCCGACGTCTTTCGCGGGCACGGCGTTCTGCACGACCAAGACCACGACCTGCATGATCGAGCCGAGCCCGGCACCGAAGATGAACAGGAACACGCAGATCAGCCAGATCGGGGTGTCGGCGGTGAGCGTCGTCATCAAGAACATCGCGATGCCGACGAGCACGGTGCCGACGATCGGGAAGGCCTTGTAGCGGTTGGTCTTCGAGATGACCTGACCGGAGACGATCGACATGCCGATCAGGCCGACCATCATCGGAAGGAGCAGCAGTCCGGAGGCGGCCGCCGACGCACCCGACGCCATCTGCAGGAACGTGGGGATGAAGGCGAGCGCCGCGAACATCGCGATACCCAAGACGAAGCCGATCGCCGTCGCGATCACGAAGACGCGGTTCTTGAAGAAGGCCAGCGGGATGATCGGATCGTCTGCGCGGTTCTCGACCAGGATGAACAGGGTCACCGCGACCAGCAGGGCGGCGCCGAACAGCCAGGTCTCGGGGGCGCCCCAGCCGTGCAGCGAATTGCCGCCGAACTCGGTGAAGAAGATGAGCGACGCGGTCGCGGCCGACAGCAGGATGATGCCCGGCACGTCGATCTTCTTCGTGGCCGTCTTGCTGGGCAGGGTCAGGGTGAACCAGGCGATCGCGAACGCCGCGATGCCGACCGGGATGTTGATGTAGAAAGCCCAGTTCCAGGTCAGGTGATCGACGAAGAAGCCGCCGAGGAGAGGGCCGCCGACAGCCGCGAGACCGAAGATGCCGCCCAGCGGGCCGAGGTACTTGCCGCGCTCTGAGGCCGGGACGATATCGGCGATGATCGCCTGCGAGAGGATCATCAGACCGCCACCGCCGAGGCCCTGGAGGGCGCGGAAGACGACGAACATCCAGAAGTCCGACGCGAAAGCACAGCCAATCGAGGCGAGAGTGAACAGCGCGATCGCCGTCAGGAAGAGGTTGCGTCGCCCGAGCACGTCACCGAACTTGCCGTAGATCGGCATGACGATGGTCGTCGCGAGCAAGTACGCCGTCGTGATCCAGGCCTGGTGCTCGACGCCGCCGAGCTGCCCCACGATCGTCGGCATGGCCGTCGACACGATCGTCTGATCGAGGCTCGACAGGAGCATGCCGGCGATCAGCGCGGCGAAGATGATCCAGATACGGCGCTGCGTCAACAGCAGCGGGCCGTCGCCGCTCTTCGGAGGGGCGGTCTTCTCGGTGGTCATGGGCTGGGCACCAGTCTTTTCGTGGGGAGGGGGGCGAAGAGCTCGCGGGCCGCTTGGACCCGCTCGCGGAGGATGTCGGCGAAGGGAACGACGTCGGCCCCGTGAAGATAGGTGTCGATGCTCAGGCGGACGAGCGCCTCGAACGTGACGATGGCGACCCGGATCGGCAGGAGATCGGCGTCGCCCTGGCTCTCGGCCAGACGGGCGATGAACCGCTCCTGCTCGCTGCGGCCGGAATCGATCATGGCCGCGATCAGCTTCGGCTCGCGCTGCATCGATCCAACGAAGTCGGCGAGGTCGGATGCCGTCGGGCCCATGGCCTCGAAGTGCCCGATGGCCACCTCGACGAGGTCGTCGACGAGCGGGCGGCGCGCCTCGGGGTGCACCGCGCGAGCCGCGAGGAAGTCGTCGACGAGGGCGCTGTCGAGCCCGTTCTCGACGCCGAGCACCGCCGACTCCTTCGTCGGGAAGTAGTTGAAGAAGGTGCGACGCGAGACGCCCACCTGGTCGCAGAGCTCTTGGATCGTGAAGCCGGTGAGCCCCTCGCGGGCCGTCAGGTGCCGGGCGCGCGCGACGAGGGCCGCGCGAGTGCGCAGCTGCCGCTTGCCGGTTCCGTCGAGTGCCACCCGTAGAGGATTGCACTCTTACGCTGAGAGTGCATGGTACTGGGGTACCGGTCTCGCCCCGCCGCCGCCGAATTTGAAGGAAAAAAGCACCCCCGCCGACGGCTTTATGCCGATCGGCGGGGGTGCTGCCCGCGTTTCTCCTTCAAATTCGGAGGCGGGCCGGGTCAGACAGGTCAGACGATGGCAGCGCGCAGCTCAGCGGCAGCAGCACCAACGTCGGGCGCACCGTAGATCGCGCCACCGGCGACGGCGACCTCGGCGCCCGACTCCTGCACGGCCTTGATCGTCGAGGCGTTGATGCCACCGGCGACGGAGAACGCCACACCGGACGCCTTGCCGTCGTCGAGCAGCGTCGAGAAGGTGAAGCCCTCTTCGGCCTGCTCGTCGAGACCGGCGTGCATCTCGACGAACTGCACGCCGAGCTCAGTGACCTCCTTGGCGCGGGCGGCCTTGTCTTTCACACCGATGAGGTCGGCGACGATGCCCTTGCCGTGCTTCTTCGCAGCGGCGACGGCACCAGCGATGGTGCTGTCGCCGGCGACGCCGAGCACGGTCACGAGGTCAGCACCGGCCTTGAACGCGACGTCGGCCTCGAGCTCGCCGGCGTCCATCGTCTTGAGGTCGGCGAAGACGATCTTGTCGGGGTGAGCCTCTTTGATGGCGGTGATCGCCGAGACTCCGGCGCTCTTGATGAGCGGGGTGCCGAGCTCGAGGATGTCGACGTGCGGCGCGGCCGCGGCGGCCAGCTCGAGGGCGGCTTCGGTGGTGAGGGTGTCCATGGCGAACTGGAGCTTCATGGTGGTGCCTTTCGTTGTGTGAGCGGAGGTCATTCGAGATTGGCGTGACGCGGCCAGATGTCGTCGGCGGTGAGGCCGGACCGCTTCCAGAGCGCGTCGAAGAGGGCGTCGCCGAGCAGCACGACGGTCTGCTCGAACAGCGAACCGGCGTACTGCGCCGAGGCGGTGCCGGAGCGGTCGAGCTTCGCCGCGGCCGGCACGACGAGCACCTCTGCCGACAGTTGCCCGAGCGGCGAGTCGGTGGCGGTCGTAATGGCGACCACCAAGGATCCTGCGCTCTTTGCAGTCTCGGCGGCGCGCACGATGCTGGCCGTCGTACCGGAGCCGCTCGCGGTCAGCAGCACGTCGCCCGGGCCCGCCGCGGGTGTGGTGGTCTCGCCGACGACGTGCACCGTGAGGCCGAGGTGCATGAGCCTCATCGCGGTCATCTGCAGGGCGAGGCCCGAGCGACCGGCGCCGTAGACGAAGACCCGGTCAGCCTTCGACAGGGCGTCGGCGAACGAGTCGAGGTCGTGCTGGGCGATCGTGTCGACCGTGGCCCGCAGCTCGGACTCGATGGAGCGGAGAGATGTCGCGACAGACGTCGGCGTTTCGGTCATACCCCATGGTGCGCCGAAGGATCCGGGGGCGGCGCCACCCGACCGACCGGTTCTGCCTACCCGAACGGGTAGGGCCCGGCGGCAGGGTCAGTTGATGCAGGTGCCGGCGTACGCGGTCGACTGCTTGGTGACCGTGGGCTTCGGCGTCGCCGGTGCCGCCGGTGCCGCCGGCGCAGTGGAGGTCGATGGTTTCGGCGTCGCGGTTGCCGCCGGGTCGCGCACGGTGCGTCCGTCGGAGCCGAGCACCAGGCGGACCCCGACGATCCCCGGGGTCAGCACGGCCTCGGCCCCGGGCACCTTCGCGACCAGTGCCTTCGCGGCGCGCTCCGCCCCTTTCGCATACTGGACCGTCGTCTGCTGGGTGAGCGCGCCCGACTCCGGCGCGCCGACCGTGAACCCGAGCGCGGTCAGGCGGGTCGATGCGGTGACCGCCGCGCCCTCGACGCCGCTCGCGTTGACGACGAGTGCGCTGACGGCCGCGGGTTTCGCCGCTGTCGCCTTCGTGTAGGCCTCCGGCTGCCCGACGACGTTGGTGATGAAGCCGGGCATTCCGGCGGTGTCGACCTCGACGATCGAGAGTGGCGTGCCGTTGACGTCGATGGTGGGCGTGCCGAGCACGGGGATGGTCGCCGAGCGGATGTTCGCCGGGCGCAGGTCGCGCACACTCGTCGCGAACGACACGAGGTCGAACCCCTCATCGGTCTCGATCGACTTGCTGACGGCGTCGATGATGCGGCCCGATTTGACCGGGTTGAGCAGGGTGCCTGCGGACAGGATCCGCTTGGCCTCGACCGACAGGAAGTACTGCTGGCGCACCTCGCGGTCGAAGTCACCGCGCGGAAGACCATGCCGCTGGCGGACGAACGCCACGGCTTCTTTGGGGCTCAGGGTGGATTTGCCGGCCGGCAGGTCGATCTTCGAGAAGTCGTCCTGGACGGCGTTGTTGAGGCACACCTCGACCGGGCCGAGAGCTTTCACGACCTCGTAGAAACCGAGCAGCGAGACGCGCATGTAGTGGTCGATCGTGAGGCCGGTGAGATTCTGCACGGTCGAGATGAGCAGTTTGGCGCCGCCGGACGGCCCGCCCGTGGCGCTGCCCGCCGAGAACGCCGAGTTCAGCTTGTTCTTGCCGTGCCCGGGAATGTCGACGTACGAGTCGCGCGGCAACGAGATCATCGTCGCGCTCTTCCGGTCGCCGCTGACGTGCAGCACGATCATGGTGTCGGTGTTGCTGCTGCCGCCGTCGCTCGTCGTGCCGAGTTCGGCCAGCTGCTCCGCCGTCGCGCCGGCCGGACGGTGGTCGTCGCCGACCAGCAGGATGTTCTCGTCCTGCCCGTCGACGTCGCTCCCCCCGCTCTTGCCCGGGGCCGGGAGGGCGTCGATCTTGGTCACACCCGATTGGAACCGCTCGTAGCTGTAGGCGACATAGCCGCCGCCGAGCACGAGAACACCGACGAGGCCGAGGGCGATCCAGCGCAGCGGATGACGCCGATCGCGCCGCGCGTGGCGCGCGGGCGGGCGCCGGTACTTCGGCTCGGGCGGCGTCGGATTCTCGTCGGTCACCCCCACAGGCTAACCGGAGCCTTACTGGAACGAGGCCGCGACCCCGTTGCGGTGGTAGTCGAAGATGATGCTCGTGCGGGTCGAGGCGACGCTCGGCTGGGCCGAGAGGTGTTCGACCACGAACTCGCGCACGGCCGACGAGTCGGCCACGGCGATGTGCACCAGGAAGTCGTCGGCGCCGCCGAGAAAGAACACCTGCAGCACCTGAGGCAGGTCGCGCACCTCCTCCGAGAAGCGCACGATGCTCTCCTGGCGCGAGCCGGGCCGGAGGGTCACGCCGACGATCGCCTGGAGCCCCAGCCCGAGGGCCTTCTGATCGACGCTCGTGAGGAACCCGGTCACGACACCGCGATCCTGCAGTGACCGCAGACGCACGTGCGCGGTCGAGGGCGCGATACCCGCCCCTTCGGCGAGCGCCGCGTTCGAGATGCGCCCGTCGCTCGTCAGCAGCGCGATGAGCCGCCTGTCGATGTCGTCGAGTGGCGCAGGGCCCGAAAGATCGTTCGGCGAATCGCTCACTTCGTCTCCTCCACCGGGCTCAGACACTGGCTACTCCACAATCTACCGAATGTTCTTCGTCTGAAACACGTGTGAAACGAACCCTGTCCATCCTGGTTGGTGCGGCGCAGGAGCCGCCCCTTCGATCGGAGAACGACATGCGCGTAGGCATCCCCACCGAGATCAAGAACAACGAGAACCGCGTCGCCATCAGCGCCGCCGGGGTCGACACGCTGGTGCGTCACGGCCACGAGGTGGTCGTGCAGCAGGGCGCAGGATCCGGCTCGCGTATCTCCGACTCCGACTACTCCAAAGCCGGCGCCACGATCCTCCCCACCGCCGACGCCGTGTGGGCGAGCGCCGATCTCCTCCTCAAGGTGAAGGAGCCCATCGCCGCCGAGTACGGCTACCTTCGCCCCGACCAGACGGTGTTCACCTACCTCCACCTCGCCGCCGACCGAGCCCTCACCGAGGCCCTCATCAACTCCGGCACGACCGCGATCGCCTACGAGACGGTGCAGCTGCCCGACCGTTCACTGCCGCTGCTGTCGCCTATGAGCGAGGTCGCCGGGCGGTTGTCGATCACAGTCGGCGCGTACCAGCTGATGCGGTCGAACGGCGGGCGCGGATCCTTGTTGGGTGGTGTGCCCGGCACCCCGAAGGCCAAGGTCGTCGTGATCGGCGGCGGCGTCGCCGGCGAGCACGCGGCGGCGAACGCACTCGGGCTCGGTGCCGACGTGACGGTGATCGACGTGTCGCTCCCCCGCCTCCGCGCCCTCGAAGTGCAGTTCGGCGGGCGCATCCAGACCCGGCACTCCACACCGTTCGCGATCGCCGAGCAGCTCCGCGACGCCGACCTCGTGATCGGGTCGGTGCTGATCCCGGGGGCCGCGGCCCCAAAGCTCGTCACCGACGAGATGGTCGCCACGATGAAGCCGGGCGCTGTACTCGTCGACATCGCGATCGACCAGGGCGGCTGCTTCGAGGGATCGCACCCGACGACCCACGACGACCCGATCTTCGCCGTGCACGACGCGGTGTACTACTGCGTCGCCAACATGCCGGGCGCCGTGCCCGAGACGTCGACCCGGGCGCTGACGAACGCAACCCTGCCCTACGTGGTGGCGCTGGCCGACCGCGGTTGGAAGGCCGCGACCGAGGCCGACGAGGCGCTGGCGAAGGGGCTCAACGTCACGGCCGGCCGGGTGACCAACGCCGGGGTCGCCGCGGCGCTCGGCCTGGAGTTCGCCTCCGCGTGACGGCGCAGGCCCACCGACCCTGCGTCAGGTGTTGCAGCGCACGGGCGACAGCAGCAGCCCGGTGAGCTTGACCGACGTGGTGCTGGTCGACGTCGACGACCAGGCGGTGTTCGCGGTGATGTTCGCGCGGACCGTCAGCGTGTAGCTGGGGAACAGGCTGAGGATCGCGTTGGTCGTCACTACCGCCGAGGTCGCGGAGCCCGTCGTCGTCGAGGCCACGACCTGATTGCCATTCAGCACGTCGAAGCTGTCGGGAACAACGGTGCCGCTGTAGGTCCAGCCGATCGTGACGGTACGCCCGTCGGTGTTGTCGGCACAGGTGAGGCCTGTCGCCAGAGGCACTGTGCCCGCGGTGAATCGCGAGGTCGGGTTGACGGTCGTGCCAGTGAATCCCGCCGCCATCGCTGCCGGGGTCGGGCCGAACGAGACGAGGGAGCCCGCGACGAAGAGTGTCGCCGCGGCGGCGGCTCCCGCGCGGAAGGGCCAGGCGGGGCGCGCCCGCGGGGGTGTGTCGGGCGGGCCTGCCGCCGGATCCTGCGCCCGTGTGCGAAGACGTCTGTCGAGACCGGTCAGGCCGATCAGGAGGGTGAGCCCCGCCGAGACGAGCGCGACGAAAAGCCACTGCCCCTCGCGAATCCAGAGGATCGGGAGTCCGACCCAGGGCACCCGGAGCATGCCGACGCCCCACACGGCCGACGGGTGGACCGGAGTCGAATCGGGCTGCGCATTCGCGTCGCCCGCCGTGCGGAGCATGCCGCCGTCGCCCCACTCGACGAACCGGTGCAGACGCAGTTTGCCCGGGTGGTCGGGATCGTCGAAGAGGATCACCTTGCCCACCTGCATCGCCTCGGCGGCGACGGGAACGGACACCACCACATCGCCGGTGCGGATCCGCGGCATCATCGAGGCGGTCATCTCGGTCGTGGGATGCCAGCCGATCACAGCGGGAGCCGCTGCGTAGAACGCCAAACCGAGAACGGTCGCGAGCACGCCGCGGGCGATCGACGCAACGATCACCCGGGCCCAGTCACGGGTGTTCTGCGCGCGGCTGTTCTGCGCGCCGCCTGTCCGGACCAACGCGTGCCGGCCGTGCGGATCGACGATCTCGCGGAGGAGTTCGGCCGACACCGCCGACTGCCGGCCGAGCGCGGGCACGCTCGGCCGGATCCTCGATCGGCTCATGAGTGGGGCTCCCGACCAGGTCGGATCAGCTGTTCTGGGCCTCCCAGGTCAGGCCGAGCTGAGCGGTGCCGCCCATGACCGTACTGGGTGCCGCGGCGTTGACGGTGTAGGTGAACTGGAAGACCTTGGTCTCAGACGCGGTGCCGGTCGGCGCCCAGCTGCCGACGCCGGTCGCGAAGTTCGTGCTCGTCGAACCGAAGTTGAGGAGGGTGCCGGTGTAGACCGAGCTTCCCGTTGCCTGCGCCGTGAAACCGGTGCACGAGCCGAAGCCACCGCCGGTGCCCTGCGTCACGGTCAGGTTGATGTAGGTCGAGAGGGCGTTGGTGGTCGACGGCGAGGTGCCATACAGGGCCACGGTCGAGGGCAGGGTGCCGGTCGACGTCACCGCGATGCACTTCGTGCCGGTCGAACCGGGCTTGAGCGCCGTGGCGTTGAAGAGCGCCGTGTTCGAGTCGTCGTCGGTGAGCGCCACCGATCCGGCGCTCCAGTTGCTGGCGGGGTTCACGGTGGTGGCCGAGAACGCCGAGTACGAGGCCGTCCCGACGACGAGGCCGGAGCCGACGAGAGCCGCGGGGATGGTGATCCAGGCGGCGATCTTGGCGCGAAACGGGGTGACGAAAGGCATGGCTGAACTCCCAGGTGGGGCTGATCCGGAACACGTCGGCTGACGCGACTCTTCAGGTGCTGCGACGGGCGGAACGGCCGTTGGTGAGACGCCGAGAGACTCCATCGTCGGGGTTCGCGGTGGTGAAGTGCGAAGCCCCTATGTGCTCCTATGAAGGTACGTCGCTGAGCGCATCTCAACAAGTCCGCATTTGGCCCCACTGCGAGGGTCATCGAAGCCGGGTCGCGCGAGTCTGAACCAGGAGCCTTTCAGTCGCCCTCTGCTCGCGGCCACGTCATCGTGACCGTCGTGCCATGCCCGGGTTGCGAGGCGATCTCGGCGTGCCCTCCGACGTTGTGGACGCGCTCGATGATCGAGACGCGGACTCCGAGACGGTTCGGCGTCATGTGATCGACGTCGAACCCGACACCGTCGTCGGTCGTGGTGACTGTGAGCACCGCGTGGGCCCAGCGGATGTGAACGTGGCGCTTCACGTCGCCCGGACCGGCATGCTGGATGCTGTTGGTCAGAGCCTGCATCACGGCGGAGAACAGCGCCTCGACAACGGACCCTGGCACGGAGTAGTTCTGCAGGCCCTCCGCCGTGAACGTGGCCCTGATGCCGAGCTCGGCGCAGGTCTCGGTGAACCGGCGGCGCAGACCGTTCAGCGGGACGAGATCGTCGAGAGTCTCGGGCATCGGCCCCGCCGACGCGACCTCGGCGAGGGCGTGCTTCGCCATGGCCACGGCGAGGACGCGCTCCTCCGGCGTGTGTGATCGCGCAGCGGTGAGAAAGGTCGTGAGCACGCTGTCGTGCAGGATCGAGTCGACCTGGATCCGCTCCATCTCGGTTCGGTGGTCGCGCACCGTCTTGGCGTAACGTCCGGTCGCTGCACCGTGGGCCGAGTCGACCGAGGCGGCGGCCCTACGGAACATCGTGATCAGCAACAGCACGACCAGACCGATGATCACGCCGTACCCGGCCTCCGCGAGCGACTGCAGCAGGGGTGCGCCACCGCCGGCCGGTGTCTGGCGGACGATGATGTACACCACGTAGACGCCGCCCATGTAGACAAGCGCCCCGGCCTGCCGAAAAGCGAAAGACGCCGCGGCGAACGCGATCGTCGAGAGCGGGCTCGGCCAGGGCGCGCCCGATGCCACCACAGACGGGTCGGACGCCGCGAGCTGCCAAGTGACGAGGATCGCCAGATAGACGACGCTGAACGACGCCGCCGCGATCCGGGGATGCCACTCGAGCACTCCGGTGACGACGGTCGCGGCCAGACTGCCGAACAGGGCAACGCCGGCGATCCACGCCCAGACCTGGTTCATCAGGGGTTGACCGACGAAGGCATCCGGGATCGCCAGGCCGCCGAAGATGAGGCAGTACGCGGCCAGGCACCGGCCGACGACTTTCTCGACCAGGGCCGAGCTGATCAGGTACCGCGTGGAACGGTCGGAATCCGAGGATCCGCGGACCCCGGCCAGCAGCAGGCGGCTCGCGCGAACTCGCATGCACACCCCCGACTCCTGGCACCCTGCCATTTGCACGGGTCTGACCTTTCTACCCCCGCACGCGGCCCTGGGCCACCCTCAGTACGGGGGCCCCGGGCTCGGATTCGCCTGGGCCCGGGGAATCGGCCGACATCGCGCGCCGCGGCGCTGTGACATCGGCCGATCCGCGTCACCTCACGCGACGCCGACCCCGGCGCTAGCGGACACGGCAGCAGGCTCGGCCGCGATGACCCCGAGCGATCGGTGCCGGCGGTGGCTGAAGCGGTAGTACGCCCCGCCGACGAGCAGCGACGCGCCGATGAACAGCAGCGCCGACCACTGCAGCCACCAGGTGTGCCCCGTCAGGTCGTAGATCGCCGACCGAGGCCACGCGAGGTTGACCACCATGAGCACCTGGTAGACGACCGCCACCGCGTTGACGGGGATCGCCCAGCGCCCGAGCGAGAAGAGAGGCTTGCCCTCTTCGTCGACGCCCGACTCTTCGACGCGAGTGCGGCCCTGAATGCGCCGCACCAGTAGCGGCACCGTCACGCCGAGGTAAGCCAGGTAGAGCATGGCGATGCAGAGGCTCGACAGGGCGGTGAACAGCGCCGTCTGGCCGACGTTGGCGAGCAACACCAGAGCCGCCCCGACGCCGACGACGACCGAGGTCACGATCGGCGTGCCGGTGCGCACCGAGACCCGAGATAGCGCCGCGGAGAAGGGCAGCGCGCGCTCCCGGGCCATGGAGTACATCATCCGCGAACCGGAGGTCTGCACGGCGAGCGTGCAGGCGAACACTGCGACAGCGACGGCGCAGAGGAGCAAGCGGCCGAGTACCGGGCCGAGGCGAGCGTCGACGACACCGGCGAGACCGCCGGAGACGAGGGATCCGTCGGTGAGGCTCGGAGCAGCCACCAGCGCCGCGATGATCAGGAGCGCACCGCCGAGCCCCGAGACCGTGAGGGCCCGGATGATCGTCTTCGGTGTCGTGCGGCGCGGGGCGTGTGTCTCCTCCGAGAGCTCCCCGGCCGAGTCGAAGCCGACCATGACGTACGCCGCCATGAGCGCGGAGGCCAGCCAGACCCAGATGTAGGCGCCGCCGGGCTCCCGGCCCTCCGTGGTGAACACCACACCGGCCGAGCGCTCAGGGAGGAAGAAGAGGCACGCGATCAGCGCGATGACGCCGACGATCTCGATCACGACGCCGACGCTGGTGACGCGCGCCATGAGTCGCACCGACACCACGTTGACCACGGTGGTGACGACGAGGAGGATGCAGCCGAGCACGACCGAGTTGGCTGCACCCGTCGGCGACAGGGGTGCCGGGTCGGCGTCCGGGCCCCCGACGATCTGGAATCCGGACCAGATCGCCGGCAGCACCGCCTGCACCGCGACCGCGGCGACGGCCACGGTGAGGATCTGCCCGATGATCATGGTCCAGCCGGTGAACCAGCCGACGATCGAGCCCGCGAGCCGGCTCGACCACTGGAAGATCGCTCCGGAGATCGGCCACCAGGCGGCGAGCTGGGCGAAGTTGAGCGCCACGAGCAGCTGCCCCGCGAAGACGACCGGCCAGGCCCAGAAGAAGGCCGCGCCGCCGAACGAGAAGCCGAGGCCGAAGAGCTGGAACACCGTCGTCAAGATCGACACGAACGAGAAGCCGGCGGCGAACGACGCGAATGTGCCGACGCTGCGATGGAGATCCTGGCGGTAGCCGAAGGTGGCGAGCTCGCCCGAGTCGGTCGAGACCGCGCCGGTCGAGGCCGCGCCGGTCGAGGCCGCGCCGGTCGAGGCCGAGTCGGTCGAAGCGGGTGACGGGCGGACGGAGGTCTGTTGGGGCAGTGGGTCGAGCGGGCTCATGACGTGCCTTTCGCGATCGGACGAGACTGCGTATCTGTCGGGTGACAGGTATTTGTGAAAACAGTCTGGAGTCGCAGGTCGCGTGCCCGATTTCGGCCCTGTTACGGGTGCGTTAAACCCCGAGGTAGGCGAGCCAGCCGCCGTGCTCGGTGATGTCGAGAGCGTCGACCGCACTGGCCGCGTCGCACCCGAAACCGGTGACGAAGGATCCGGCCCGCAGCTCGATCTGCCCGAGGTTCATGGGCGCCGGGAGCTCTGCCAGAAACGTGCCCAGCGCTGCGGTCGGCACCTGCCACAGCCCGCCCGCGATCGACGCTCCGCCCTCACCGACCCGCACGAGGCCGGGCTTCGGCGGCACGGTGTCGAGCGCCACGAGGCGGTAGGCCTCGGCGGTGTGAGCCTCGCCGAGCCACCGGGCGCCGCGGGCCGTGAGCTGGGCCTCGAGCGGCTGCCCGGGAAGATGCGCGCCGACCACGAAGAGCGGGACGGAGGGGGCTCCCGCACGTGTCGGCCACGGGAGCGGGGTGCTGTGGAGCGCGGGAGCGGATCCTGGGCTCGCTACCGAGGGTGTCTCGAGCTGAACGCGGCGAGCAAGGTCGAGCGCGACGGCGTCGGCGAACGTGCGCGCGACGACGGTCACGCCGAACTGCGAAGTTCCGGTGGCGTCGGTGACGGTGCCGGACGGCACGGCGACTGCCGCGAGGTCGAACAGGTTGCAGAAGTTCGTGTAGGTACCCATCCACGAGTTGACGCCGATCGGGTCGGCGGCGACGGCCTCGACGGTCGGGTGGCCCGGGGCAGTGGGGATGAGGAGGGCGTCGAAGCCGTCGAACAGCGCGAGGCTGCGGCGGCGGAGCTTCTCGAGGCGTTCGAGGTCGGTGACCATGTCGCTCGCCCGCACAGTGCCGGCACGGCCGACGATGGCGCCGACGGTGGGGTCGACTTCGTCGGGATGCGCGTCGACGAACTCGCCGACGGCCGCGTGCCGCTCGGCGACGAGAGCGCCGTCGTAGAGGAGGCGCGCGGCCTCGAAGAACGACTCGAACGGGATCGTCTCCACCACGCAACCGTCGTCGCGGAGGCGGTCTGCAGCGGCGGCGAAAGCCGCCTCCCACTCGGGAGACATGCCGACGAGCGTCTCGGGAACGGCGATGCGAGCCACCCTAGGAGCGGCGATGGGGGCATCGGCGGGAAAGGTCCGGGCCTCGTCGCCGCCTGCCATGACACTCATCGCCGCGGCCGCCGTGTCGAGGTCGCGGGCGAAGATCGTGACGGCGTCCCACGACCGGCAGGCGGGGAGCACGCCCTCGGTCGAGACGACGCCGAGGGTCGGCTTGATGCCGACGAGGCCCTGCAGGGCGGCGGGAATCCGGCCCGACCCGGCCGTGTCGGTGCCCATGGCGATGTCGGCGAACCCCAGGGCCACGGCGACCGACGACCCCGAGCTCGAGCCACCCGAGATGTGCGTGGGTCGACGCGAGTCGCGCACTCGGCCATAGGGGCTCCGCTGGCCGACGAGGCCGGTCGCGAACTGGTCGAGGTTCGTCGCGCCGATCACGGTGGCCCCGGCTGCGCGAAGGCGCGCGACCGAGGCCGCGTCGGCGGCAGCAGGCCCGCGGCCGAATGCCGGGCACGCCGCGGTGGTCTCGATGCCCTCGACATCGACGTTGTTCTTCACTGCCAGAAGCAGCCCCGCGAGCGGCCCGACTTCCGCTTTGGTGGCCGCCTCGAACTCCCGCGCGACATCCGCTTCGGGCCGGAGCGTGATCCACACCTCGGGCCGGTCGGCCTTCTCGATGGCGGCGAAGGCCGCCCTCACCCGATCGACGGTCATGCTGCTTCTCCTTCTTGGGGAGCGAGCACGACGAGCGCGTCTCCCGGGTTGACCTGCGATCCGGGCACGGCGAGCACCTGCGTCACGACTCCGCCGTAAGGCGCCTCGATATAGCTCTCCATCTTCATGGCCTCCAGGGCGACGAGCGTCTGCCCCTTGGCGACGATGTCGCCGACAGCGACCTCGGTCTTCCAGACGTTCGCGACGAAGGGGGCATCCACGCGAATGCCACCGGGCGGAACCACGACCTCGTCGGCATCCGCCACGACGGTCGCGGCTGCCTGCTCGGCGCGGTCGAACTCTCCCGCCTCCTCCCAGGCGTGCCGCTCCGCCGCGAAGGCGATCGCCTGCTGCGCCCGGAAGCTCGCGATCCCCTCGGCGTTCGAGGCCAGGAAGCTCTCTTGCTCAGCGAGCGAGAAGCTGCCGTCGGTGATGTCGAGACTCCCCCGGCCCGCGGCGAGATCGGCGCGCAGGTCGAGGAGCTCCTCGGGCTCGACGGGGTACCAGCTGATGCGATCGAAAAACCGGAGCAGCCACGGCGACCCCTTCTCGAACGGCGCGTTCTCGCGGTACCGACTCCACACCTGCGTTGTCCGGCCGACGAACTGGTAGCCGCCAGGGCCCTCCATGCCGTAGATGCAGAGGTAGGCGCCGCCGATGCCGACGGAGTTCTCGGCGGTCCAGGTGCGCGCCGGGTTGTACTTGGTGGTGACGAGTCGGTGACGAGGATCCAACGGGGTCGCCACGGGAGCCCCGAGGTAGACGTCCCCGAGACCCAAGACGAGGTACTCCGCGTCGAAGACGGTGCGGTACACGTCGTCGACCGAGTCCAGCCCGTTGATGCGGCGGATGAACTCGATGTTCCACGGCGTCCACGGGGCATCGCTCCGCACACCCGCCATGTAGCGGGCGATCGCCTCGCGGGTCGCCGGGTCGTCCCAGCTGAGCGGCAGGCGGACTTGCCGGCTCGGAACGACGAGCTGTGCCGCCGGCGGGATCTCGCCCTCGAGCTCGCGGAGGATGCCGACGAGCCTCGCGATCGGCAGCACGTCCGGGTCGACGTGGATCTGCAGCGAGCGGATGCCCGGCGTGAGATCGACGACACCGCGCAGGTCGCGTTCGACGAGCAGCATGTGCAGGGCGTGCACGCGGGCCCGGAGCGCGAGGTCGAGAACGATCTCGCCGTATTCGACGAGCACGTTGTCGTCGCCGGAGCGTCGGTAGGTGACGTTCGGGTCGCCGTCGTTCCGGGCGAGCACACCGTCGTCGCCGTCGCGCGCCGGAGCGAACGAGGTGAAGTCGAGCGACCTCCGCGAGGGCGCGTCGGCCGCGGCAATCGGCACGAACTGCAGGGTGTCGCCGGGCCGCAGCTGGCCCAGCTTCCAGCGCTCGGCCGACACGACCGTCACCGGGCAGACGAACCCGCCGAGGCTCGGTCCGTCGGGGCCGAGCAGGATCGGGGTGTCGCCGGTGAAGTCGAGGGCGCCGATCGAATACGCGTTGTCGTGGATGTTGGAGGGGTGCAGCCCGGCCTCGCCGCCGTCCTGGCGCGCCCAGGTCGGTTTCGGCCCGATCAGGCGCACGCCCGTCCGGGCCGAGTTGAAGTGCACCCCGTAGGTCGCGGCGTAGAGGGCGTCGATGTCGTCGCGGGTGAAGAAGTCGGGGGCGGCATGTGGCCCCTCGGTCACGGCCACCCGCCAGTGCGAGGTCATCACGGGACGCTGGGCGTCGGGAACCGCAGCGGTCTTCGGAGCCGGGGCGGAAGGATCCTGCGGAACCGCCCTCAGCACATCGCCGAGCCGCAGTGCGCGACCGCCGTGCCCGCCGAACTGGCCGAGCGTGAAGGTCGAGGCACTGCCGAGGTAGTCGGGCACGTCGAGCCCGCCTGCCACCGCGACATACGTGCGGAGGCCCGCCGTCGCGTCGCCGACGTCGAGGGCACCGCCCGCCGGAACGGTGATCGGCTCCCACATCGGAACGTCGCGGTCGTCGATCTGCACGGTCGCCGGGGCCCCCGTGACGCAGACCACGGTGGCGTGGGTAAAGACGAGTCGCGGGCCGGTCGCCGTGCACTCGAGGCCGGCCGCATCGACGTCGTTGCCGAGCGCGACATTGCCGAGGCGGAGCGAGCGGTCGTCCATCGCGCCGCTCGGCGGCACTCCCACCTGCCAGAGGCCCGTCCGCCCCTGGGCGTCCTGCACGGTCGTCATCAGGCCCGGGCGCTCGACGGTGATCCGGGGCTCGGGGTCGCCGACGCCGTCAAGCGTCTGTGTCGAATGCGTGGCTTCGTGGAAGGCCTCGAGCTTCGCCACGGCGCGCAGCAGCCCGAGGTTGACCTCGATGCCGTCGATCCGGCACTCGGCCAGCGCCTCGCCGAAGCGTTCGAGCGCCTCGTCGCGGGCGGCCCCCTCGACGATCACCTTGGCGAGCAGCGGGTCGTAGGCGGTGGACACCTCGGTGCCGCGCTCGACCCAGCCGTCGACCCGCACGCCATCGCCGCCGGGCAGAGTGACGCCCGTGATGACTCCGGCGCTGGGGCGGAAGTCGGTGGCCGGATCCTCGGCGTAGACACGTGCCTCGATGGCGTGACCCGACACGGGAACAGAGCCCAGGCCGCTTTCCCGGTCGAGGTAGGGCTCGAGGATCCCGCGGTCGCCGCTCGCGAGCCGGAGCATCCAGGCGACCAGGTCGACCCCGGTGATCGCCTCCGTGACCGGGTGCTCGACCTGCAGGCGCGCGTTCACCTCGAGAAAGGAGGCCTCGTTGCGCTCGGCGTCGTAAACGAATTCGACGGTGCCCGCCGACCGGTAGTGAAGCGACGCGGCGAGACGCCGGGCCGAGTCGTGGAGGCGCTCTCGCACGTCGTCGAGCAGCGCCGGGGCGGGTGCCTCTTCGACGACCTTCTGGTTGCGGCGCTGCAGTGAACAGTCACGGTCGCCGAGTGACACGACGCCGCCGCGCCCGTCGCCGAAGACCTGCACCTCGACGTGGCGGGCCCGCTCGACGTAGCGCTCGGCGAAGACGCCGGCCGAGGCGAAGTTGGCCGCCGCCATCCGGCTGACCCGATCGTAGGCGAGACGCAGGCTCGCCTCGTCGCGGCAGACGGTCATGCCGATTCCGCCGCCACCACCGGTCGCCTTCAACATCACCGGGTAGCCGATCGGAGCGACCTGGCGTGCCGCATCGTCGGCGTCGGCGAGCAGGGTCGTGCCGGGGAAGATGGGCACGCCCGCCGCCATCGCAGCCTCGCGGGCGGTGTGCTTCGCGCCGAAGATACGGAGCTGCTGGGGAGTCGGCCCGACGAACGCGATGCCCTCGGCCTCGAGGCGCTCGGCGAAACCGGCGTCTTCGGAGAGGAACCCGTAGCCGGGATGCACGGCATCGGCCCCGGTCTCGCGGCAGGCCCGAACGACCGCGTCGACGTTGAGGTAGCTCTCGGTCGGAGCCGTCGGTCCGAGCAACACCGACTCGTCGGCGGCGTGCACGTGCGCGGCCCCGCGGTCGGCCTCCGAGAAGACGGCCACCGTGCGGAGGCCGAGCTCGCGCGCCGAGCGGATGATGCGCACCGCGATCTCGCCGCGGTTGGCGACCAGCAGCGTACGGATCGCCCTGGTCTCGAGAGGCGCCCCGACCGGCTCAAACATCGGCACCGCCGCTCCAGATGATCATCTCGGCGCGGCTCGGGTCGAAGCCGTTGCAGGGGTTGTTGATCTGCGGGCAGTTCGAGACGAGCACGAGGGTGTCTTTCTCGGCGCGCAGGCTCAGCGACAGGCCGGGTGCCGAGATGCCGTCGACGATGCCGAGGGCGCCGTCGGGGTCGACCGGCACGTTCATGTACCAGTTCACGTTCGACACGTGGTCGCGCTTGCCCATGCCGTACCGCGAGATCTCGCGCATGAAGTTCTCGGCACAGGCGTGCTGGCCGTAGGTGTGGTGGCCGTAGCGCAGCGTGTTCGACTCTTTCGAGCAGGCGCCGCCGAGGGTGTCGTGCCGGCCGACCTCGTCGGCGATGAGGGTGAGCAGCGGGTCGTACTCGTTGTCGCGGAGCACGCTCCCGACCGTGAGGTAGACCGACGACTGCCCCTGCAGCGTCGCCTGCGCACTGTAGGCGCGGCTCGTGTCGGCGGCGTCGTAGGCCAAGAAGTCGACGGCCTGATTACCGTCGACGTCGACGATCGTCAAGATCTGCCCGGCTTTCAGAGTCGCCGACCACGGCGCGCGAGCCGCAACGGTCTCGCGCGAGATCTCCACTCCGAAGTCGTTCATGCGATTCCCCGTCCCTTCAGGTAGTCGGCCGTGTTCTCGAAGGCGCGTCGCCCCTCGGGCGTCGCCGACCACCTAGGATCCGACGGGTCCGTTCTCCGATCCCGCCACGCCACGATCTCGAGCGGCGACGCGATGTACTCCTCGCGCGGATCGAGCGGGTGCGCCGCGTTGGCCACGAGCATGATCACGGGCATCTCGGTGCGCAGCGTGATCGAGCCTCCGGGGCCGGACGATCCGGTGAACGTGGGCGATCCTTCGGCGTCGATCGTCACGCCCTGAAAAAACGAGATCGACGGCGCAATGTCGCGGCGACCGAGACCGTTCTTGGCCGCAGCGACGGCGAAGAGCTCGCGGCCCGCAGGGCTCGCGCCCTCGGGAGCGCCGTCACCGTAGCGCTCGACGTTGCGAGCCTCGGCGGACGTGCCGTAGAGGATGTCGTGGTGGCCCGAAGTGTCGTCGACGACCGACGCGAGCACTCGCCCCTGGTCGCTGAGCAGCAGCTGCCCCGGCGCGGTGTACACCTGCCACTGCACCTTTGCTGTGTCGGCGACGTTGAGGCGTTCCCAAGGAGCGTCGGCGTTGTAGAGAAGCACGGAGGCGCAGGCGTCGCCGGCTATGTCGGTGAGGCGGACGCTCGATCCCGCGGCGAGGACGCGGTGCGCGTAGCTGCCGCCCGCGACCGTCTCGGCCCAGACGACGTCGCCTCGGTCGGCCGTGATCTGGCCGGTCCACGTCTCGGCCGGAACCACCGCGTCCGGTGCGCCCGAGGCCGCCGCTTCGGCCTCCTGGGCGCGGGCATGCGCTTTCGCGCCCGCTGTCGTCGAGGTGTTGGAGGCAGCTGGAATCGTCGTCATCTCACGTCTCTTTCTATTGCTTGATAGAAACGTAACCGACGTTTTTCGTGGCAGATTTCGAGCGCGTGAGACCCAGGTTGCAGGTGTGTTAATTCTGCAGGGGTGCGCCCGGATCCTGCGCTTAGACGGCTGCGACCCAGCGATCGCTCGCCACTCCGAGTGCGCGGAGAGCGGCATCCGCGATCTCGCCGGAGAGCGTCGAAGGCAAGCCTTCGGAATCCATGCGAATGCTGATGACCGTCTCGACCACACGGAATGGGAGCTCGCGTTGAACGGTCGAGAGGGCCAGGCCCTCTTCGGTCGCGACCTCGTCGACCAGGGTCGCGTAGGCGTCACGGAGGTCGCGCCGGGCCCGGGTGAAGTCGTCGAACTCACTGCCCCGCACCTCGGGCAGCAGATAGAGCGCCCCCAGGTTCCAGGTCGACGCCAGCAGCTGGGCCGAGTCGAACCGGGCGAGCGCATGGAGGCGGGCCGCGGCGTGACCTTCACTGGCGAGCAAGCCGGGCAGTGCTGCGAGGGTCGTCTCGACCGTGCTCAGCAGCAGCGTGCGGAGGATCGACTGCTTGGTGGCGAAGTAGTGATAGATCGACGCCTGCTGCAGTCCGACGCTCTCGGCGATCCGCCGGGTCGACGTCGCCGAGTATCCGCGTGTGGTGAAGAGCTCGGCGGCGGCATCGAGAATCTCGTCGGCGGCCTCCATGCTGGGCCGCTGGCTCTGCTTGAGGCGGGGCCTTCCGACCGTGTTCGACATGCGGCCATTCTCGCTCACTCGTGCGGACGCGCTTGCCGACGGCGCGAGGACGCCTGAGCGCACAGACGCCCCGGGCCGAATGTCCGGGCCGGGGCGTCTCTCGTTGTCAGGACTCCGACCGATGCGGAGGCCCGACGCTATCAGCGGTCGAAGCGCTGGCCTTCGGGCTTGCCAGCCGACGCGAACCACACGATGAGGATGATGGCGCCCACAAAGGGAATCAGAATGAGCAGGTACCAGGCCCCGCTGCGGTTGGTGTCATGGAGGCGTCGCCACGCCAGCGCCAGCGACGGGATGATCGTGGCGAGGGCCCAGATTCCGGCGATGACCGACACGACAGTTGCACCGCCCGACATCGTCATCGCTCCTGAGGCGCTCATCGTGTTTCCACCGGCAGCCTGAGAGATGATGTTCAGCACGATGCTGACGATGCCAGCGATCAAGGTCCACCACCAGAACTCGCTTCGCGAAGCGCGACCGGAGAAGGTGGCGTACTTCTTGAAGAACCGCTTGGCGGCCGCACCGATGGGTGCGCCGTAGTACGGCTGGTTGAGCGGGGGTTCGCCCGGGAGCGACTTCGACTCGCCCTGGTAGGCGGGGGGCTGGGAATACGACATCGTCTGTCCTCCTGGACTGCTTCGGCTAGTGATCGACGCCGAGCTTAGAGCAACCTGGCAGATCGTCGGTAGAGGCGGGCGGCCAAGCGGCGACTCGATCTCGAAAGATCGTCGCTTTTTCCACCAGCCTCCTGTAGAGCCGGCCTCCTACGTCTTTCTTTGGCGAGCCGGTGCCGCCGGGTCACCGCGTGGAACGCGCGAGCCGCCACCGGACATGCTCGGCGAACCCGAGCACACTGAATCGGTGACCCACGTGCGCGAGCCTGACACCAACGACCGCTTCGACCGGAAGATCGGCAGTCGCGATGTGCGGGAGTGGCGCACGAGGGCCGGGCAACGGCTGGCAGACCGCCATGGCCGGCTTGCTTCCCGCGTCGGAGCACGCCCGGCGCTGGCGGCCACCCTGGCGGTGGGCGGCGGCATCGCCGTCGCAGCAACGGTCGGTGCCTCGTGGATCTACGACGGCGTCACCAGCCGCAACGGTATCGAGAGCCTCGACGGACCCGCCCTGGCTCTGGCGAAGAAGCTCCGCTCCCCCGCCGTCGATGCCAGCGCAGCCGGGATCGCCCGGCTCTTCGGGCCCGTCGGCATGCCCGTTCTCGGGCTCGCGATGGCGGGAGCCCTGGCGGCCCGCAGCCGCGAGCTGACGCCGGTGGTGGTCGTGACGGCCGCCGGTGTCGGATCCTTGGCCATGACTCTGGCGGGCAAGAACATCATCGACCGCAACCGCCCTCATCGACGAGACGCCATCGCGCCGTTCGAGAAATCGCCCTCGTTCCCCTCCGGTCACACCCTCAACGCCACCACCGTGCTCGGCGCCGGGGCCTACCTCTTCGCTCTGTACGAGGAGCGGAACGCACCGCAGACCGTCGTCATCGCCACGGCCGCGGCGACTGCCGTCACGGTCGGCCTGTCTCGAGTGCTGCTCGGTGCCCACTGGTTCACCGACGTCGCCGTCGGCTGGACGACCGGGGCCGGCTGGCTGTCCGTGCTCATCACGAGCCACCGGCTCTTTCTGACGGCTCAGGATCCGGCGCACACGCGCTGAGCAACCAGCCCGGGGGCGCACACGCCGCCGATCGACGAGCGCCCGAGGTCAGCGGGCTGTGACGGCGCGGGCGCCGAGGTCGGACCCGAGCATCGTCTCCATCGCCGCACCGACCAGGCGATCTGCGGCAGTGCGCTCCAGCCGTCGGGACCCGACGAGCGAGGCGATCCCCTGCATCGTGGCGGCGAAGAGCATCTTGAAGTCGGATCGGGAGCCGTCGTCATCACCCTCGGGCGGAGGGCCCATCGCACTGTCGAGCAGGGCGAACAGCGCGCCCGCCGAATCGCTCACCCGGTCGGATCGGTCGGTCGTCTTGGTCTGGAACATCAGCTCCATGAGCGCAGCGTCGTCGATGGCGAAGTCGACATAGGCCCGCGCGACGCGATCAAAGCGCTTCGACACGTCGCCCTCCTCGGCCAACGCTCGGCGAACCGCGGTCGTGAGCCGTTCGAAGCCAAGCTCGGCCAGAGCGTCGAGCAGCGCTTGGCGGTCGACGAAGTGACTCCTCGGGGCACCGTGGCTGACACCGGCGCGCCGCGCGAGATCTCGCAGCGAGAGGCCCTCCACGCCCGTCTCGCGCAGAACACCCACGGCCTCGTCGAGCAGGACAGCACGGAGGTTTCCGTGATGAAAGGGCCGCTCGGTCATGACGTCAGTCTAAACCCAAACTAGTCATTGCCTATTTTCTAGACAGTGCCTATATTTGGGGCATGACAACCCAGCAAACACTTTTGATATTCGGCGGCACCGGGCAGACCGGGCAGCACTTCACCCGGCTCGCTCTCGACGCCGGCCACCGCGTCCGCGTGCTCGCACGGACACCCAGCAAGATGACCATCGCGCACGACGACCTGGAGATCGTGCAGGGTTCTATCGACGACGATCTCGATCTCGACGCGCTGCTTCAGGGTGTCGACGCGGTGGTCGCGATGCTGGGCGATGCGGCGGCGCAGCGCGAGCGCCAGGTCAATACCGCGCTTGTCCGAGCCCTCGTGCCTGCGATGCGACGCAGCGGCACTCGTCGGTTCCTTTATCAGGCGGGCGGGCTGAGCGCAGCCCCGGGCAAGCGGCTCTCGCCCGTTCTCCGAGCGGTGCGAAGCACGCTCGCTCGCGGCTACATCGGCCAGCACGAAGACAATGAGGCGGTGATGCGGTTCCTCGACGACGAGGCGCGCGATGTCGAGTGGATGGTGCACCGCGCGGGCATTGGATCGGACGGCCCGTCGAAGGGCGAACTCCGGAGGTCTTCGTCGCGAATCAGCATTGGCACGTTCGTCGACTGCGCGACGTACAACCTGCGTTTGCTCGGCGACGACTCGGCCGTTCACACCTGCGATGGGAGCGCCTACGGGCGAGGTTGACGTCGCACCTTGCGGCGGACGTCGTGGCCGTGAGGGATTACCTTATGAGCAGGCCGAAGACGCCCGAATCTTCCTCGGCCCATCACCCGAGGAGACCTCTATGTGCCGACATGCCCCTGTCAACGAGCTGCCGAAGCGATGAAGGGATTCCGCGCTCACCTCCAGGGCGCCCCTGCCGGCGTGCTCTTCGCGTGGTTCACGGGTGTGTATTTCATCGTGACCTACGGCTTCGCCCTCCTCGAAGGAACGGGGAGGCTGACTCTCTCCACCGCGCTGATTCGCTTCGTCACCGCCGCCCTCTTCGGCGGGGCCATGACTGCCGTCGTAGCCCGGCAACGGCGCCGAGACGGTGGTGTCGAGACAACCGTCCAGATCACCGCGGCCCTCAAAACGGGTTCCGTGCCGAAGGGTGCTGATGCGTCACTGTGGGTGCCTGCACTCGAGGGACGCCGGAGGCAAAATGAACGAGCCCAGTGGATGAATCCGATTGTCTTCGGCGCCTTCACCGCGCTGGGAGTGTTGTTGGCGGTCCAGGATCCGACTGCGGTCGTCCCCTGGATCTTCGTCGCCTTCTTCGTCGCTATCGCGGTGTTCTCGATTGTCGCCGCGAAGCGCTTGGTCAGGAAGATCGATGTCCTCCTGGCCCAGGTGGATTCCACGCCCGTGACACACAACTCAGCCGTGGACTCCGGAGAGATCCGTGGCTAGAGGATGGGATCCGCTGAACCGGATGGCGACCCCACCCGGGGGCCGTATCGGAGCCTGGTTCAACGTCATCGTGTGCGGTTTTCTGTGCATCGCAGCCCCGATCGCGGCCGTCACGAAAACGCACCCCTTGGGCGCTGGGATCCTCGTCGCCCTTGTCGCTCTCGGTATCGGCGCATACATGGAGACCCAGTTCGTGCGGATCCTCATTCGCCAGAATAGGGCGGCCAAGAAGTGAACCCGCAGCTCATCTTCGGCATCGGCGGTGCCATCGCCGCAGTCTGGGGCGCCATCGTCGCCATCTGGAACGACTGGGCGCTCAGCCTGATGGGCCGAAGCGTCACCGGACGCCAGTTCAGCCCGGCCTACATTCGACTGATCGGCATCGGTCTCTGCGCCGGCGGGGTCTTGATAGTGATCCTGGCCGTCACCGGGGTGCTCCCCGACCACTAGCCGCCCCTCAGGAGGCGAGCGTTCCGCGATTAGTCGTGTCGGTCGCAAGTTGTTGCGCCCGCTGCTTCGTGATCGAGAATGCGGCTGCGGCGGCATCCAGCGTGTAGCCCTGAGCCCGGAGCGAATGGACAGCCTCGCGTCGAAGAGCCGCAGCACGCTGCACAGCAGCACGAGCTTCCTCTTCGGCCTTGACGCCGTCATCCCAGAGCTCGCGGATGGCAGCAGGCACCTCCACCGTGACGTGCACTTTTACAGTGTCAGGCTCGACATCGAGCCAACCGGCCACGAGGTCTCGAGCAGCCTGGTCGAGATCTTTGACGGTGACCGCTCCGCCGATGGCCGTGATGGTTTTACCGTTCGGACCGGGCTGAGTAAGGGCTGGAATCTCGATCGTCCACCATTTGCCAACATCGCGATAGGCGCGAGCTTCGAAGAGGGCGCTATCTGCCGCGGTCGTCATACTCAGTTCCATTCCCTTGGCGCATCGTCGAACAGATGGCGCAACTGCCGAACCACACCCGGCGAGACCTCTCCCTGGTGAGCCACCACGGGAAATGTCTGTCGAGAATCTTCGGGGCCCCAGAATTCGTGACTTCCGGTCTGACGCTTGAGAATCCATCCCTTCTTGCGAAGGAACTTCGTCACGTCGCGATACTTCTGCGGCTTGGTCATCACCATAAACTAGGCCCCACTTGACTCGCAAGTCAAGACCGGGATTTACTTATGCGCATCTATCTATTTCGTACCCGTGAACCGCGCGGGGCTCGCCTAGCGAAAATACGGCCAGCCACACGAGGGGCCCGACTCAGAACGCACCAAGAGCCGACCGCTCTCGCGCACGGCAGCACCGACGCCCGTCAATGGAACAGCGGCACCACGAGGTAGATGCCATACAGCACCGCCGCACCGCCGATCCCGACACAGACGTACCCACCCAGGGTCGCGGCCGCCGGTCGAGAAGGCGGCGAGCCATGGCCGGCGATCTCACCACCGTCGTCGGGCGATCCGATCGAGAGCAGCCGGAGCCCGACCGAGAAAATGTTCACGATCGCGACCGTGGCGACCAGGGTGACGACACAGACCTCGGCGATGGACGACCAGTCGACACCGAGGAACCCGGCGGCCGACGACGATGACGCTGCGGCGAGGAGGGAGGTTGTACTCATGACTTCAACCCTTCGAGGAGTCAGACGAGGTGGAGGAACCGGTGGAGACATCGGCGAGCCGTCGACCGGTGGCGGTCGAAGAGTCGTCGTTCACGTTCTCGTGACTGACCGGGTGGCGTCTCGCGAGCAGCACGAAGGTGCCGCCACCCGCGACCGCGACGACCACGACCGCTGCGAGCCCGATCGCGCCGGTCCCGGCGAGCCAGGCCGCACCACCCCCGGCGATCCCCGCGGCCGGCAGGGTCACAACCCACCCGAGGGCGATCTTGCTGACCGTGTTCCAGTGAACCGAGGCGAGTCGCTTGCCGAGCCCGGCTCCGACGACCGCACCGGACGTGATCTGGGTGGTCGACAGGGGAAAACCGAGGTTCGACGAGATGAGCAGCGTGGCAGCCGAGCTCGTCTCGGCTGCGAACCCCTGGGGCGACTCCACGTCGGTGATGTTCTTGCCGACCGTTCGCATGATGCGCCAGCCGCCGGTGTAGGTGCCCAGGGCGATCGCCAGGCCGCAGATGAGGATCACCCAGATCTGCGGGCCCGTGTTGGAGGCCTGGTAGCCGCTCACGATCAACGTCAGGGTGACGACGCCCATCGTCTTCTGGGCGTCGTTCGTGCCGTGAGCCAGCGAAACCAGCGAAGCCGAGACGGTCTGCGCGTGCCGGAAGCCGCGCTTCGCACCATGCACCTCGGAGAGCTTTGTCACCCGGTAGGCGATGTAGGTGGCGATGAGCGCGACAGCACCCGCGATGAACGGCGAGAGCACCGCGGGAAGCACGATCTTTGACAGAACTCCCGAGAAATCGACAGCACTGACGCCGGATCCGATGATGGCCGCCCCGATGAGGCCTCCGAACAACGCGTGGGTCGAACTCGATGGCAGGCCGAGCCACCAGGTGCCGAGGTTCCAGAGCACGGCACCGACGAGGCCGGCGAAGATCAGCACGGGCGTGATGTGCGGCAGGCCCTTCGAGTCTTCGGTGAGGATGCCCGACGAGACCGTCTTGGCGACCTGAGTCGAAAGGAATGCGCCCACCAGGTTGAGCACGGCCGACAGCAGCACCGCGACTTTGGGCTTGAGCGCCCCCGTAGCGACCGACGTCGCCATGGCATTGGCAGTGTCGTGGAAACCGTTGGTGAAATCGAAGATCAGGGCAATGACGATGACCATCAGGACGATGACGAGGACGCTCATATCGATGACTCCAGACGTGGAGGCTCCGGCACGACGTCGAAGCGGTTGCCGCGAAGGTAAGCCCGACTCGTGAACGCGGGGTGAACTCGGCGAGCGACTGGAAACCGGCCTCGATGCGCCTGGGGGAACCGCGTAACGCAGGGATCCTTGGCGAAGCTCGCGTCTCTGGCAACATCGTGCTATAACGATAAAGCGCATTTCAGCGCGGACCGGAAACCCGAAATCCGGATGCTCAAAGGAGAGTCATGAAAAAGAAGAAGTCTGTAGCGATCGGAGCGATCGCCCTGCTGGCCGCTGGTGCCGGACTCACCGGGTGTTCTTCCTCGTCGTCATCGTCCGGGCCCGTCGATTTGACAGTCTGGACGGGATTCACCGGGGGCGACGCCCCGGGCTACACGCAGATCGTCAAGGACTTCAACGCCTCGCAGTCCAAGGTGAAGGTCACGATGACGGTTCAGCCGTGGGACACCATCCAGCAGAAGCTGCCGTCGGCCTGGCTCACCGGGACTGGCCCGGACATCGCGGCGCCGGCGCCCGATCCCAATGTGATCGCTCAATACGTCAAGACGAACTCGGTTCTGCCGCTCACCGCCTCGGGCTCGGGAGACACGAAGATCAACACCTCGAAGTTCGCCTCGGCGTTGACGAAGGAGTTCACCTACAACGGCAAGCTCTATGCGGTTCCGGCCAACTACGCCACGCTGAGCCTCTACTACAACAAGAAGCTGTTCAAGGCAGCTGGCATCGCCTCGGCCCCCACCACCGTCGCCGAGTTCCAGGCCGATGCAAAGAAGCTCACGACCGGCGGCACGTACGGGCTCTCCCTGGCCGACAACAACACCATTCAGATGTGGCCGATTCTGCAGTGGCTGTCCGGCGGCGAGGTCACCGACAGCAAGAACTGCAGCGCCCTCCAGACGCAGGCCAGCATCGACAGCCTGCAGCCGTGGGTCACCCTCGTCAAAGACGACAAGATCTCGCCCGTGGGCCAGTCGGGCGCCGAGGCCGACTCGTTGTTCTCCGCAGGCAAGGCGGCTATGGAGATCAACGGCCCCTGGGCCGCCCCCGGCTACAAGTCGGCGGGGATCGACCTGGGGATCGCCAAGATCCCCGTCGGCGACGACGGCACCAACGTCACTCTCGGGAGCACGGCACCGCTTGCGATCTCGGCAAAGACGAAGCACCCGACCGAGGCGCAGCAGTTCCTGGCCTACTGGACCTCGAAGAGCACCCAGCTGAAGTTCTCGAAGAGCACCGGGTTTCCGCCGCTGCGAACCGACCTGAGCGATAACGCGACCTTGAAGGCCGACCCCACCGTCTCGGTGTTCGCGAGCCAGGTACCCGATGCGCGGCTCTACCTGCCCCAGGTCCCCAGTGCCACGCAGGTCGACGCGAACGGCTACGTGCCCTTCATCCAGAAAGTCACCCGCGACGGCGATGTCTCCGCCGACGCCACGAGCGCCGCCGCGACCATCAACCAGTTGACGGGCTGCTCGAGCTGATGACCACCGGAGACACCACGTGGGGCGTCAAGGCGACGCCCCACGCCCGGACCCCGGCCCGGACGCCCCGGTGGAGGTCACGCCCCGCGTGGCTCTTCATGGCCCCGAGTCTCGCGATTCTCGGCGTGTTCGTGCTCTGGCCGATTGTTCGCTCCTTCTGGTATAGCCTGCACACCTGGACCGTCGGTGCCACCGATCAACCCTTCATCGGCTTCGACAACTACGTGCAGCTGACCCGGGATCCTCAGTTCTGGGGAGCGCTGCTCCACACGGTCGAGATCACGGCTGTCTCCGTGCTCCTCCTGCTCGTGATCGGTTTCTTCCTCGCACTGGCACTCGCTTCCGAGAACCTCATCACCCGGATCATCCGGTCGGCGTTCTTCTTTCCCTACGTGGTGTCACTGACCGCGGCAGGTCTGGTGTGGCGATTCCTTCTGGACCCCAACATCGGTCTCGTCGACGGCCTCTCCAAAGCCCTCGGCTGGGGAGCCCCGGCGTGGTTGGCCTCCACCACACTCGCACTGCCGACGATCATCTTCGTGTCGATCTGGAAGAACGTCGGCTTCGTCATGATCATCCTGGTGGCAGGCCTCAAGGGGGTTCCCGAAGACCAGTACGAAGCGGCCCGGCTCGACGGTGCCAGCCGTGCTCAGCTGGTTCGCTTCGTCACACTGCCAGCCCTCCGCCCCACGATCCTGTTCGTCAGCGTCATCCTGACCATCCAGTCGCTCCAGCTCTTCGACCTGGTCTACGTGATGACGGGCGGGGGGCCGCTCTTCACCACGGACACTCTCGTCACCCTCCTCTTCCGCGACGGATTCGTGAACTTCCAAACCGGCTACGCGTCGGCGATCTCGTGGGTGCTGTTCCTGCTCATCGTGATCGTCTCCGCTCTTCAACTGAAATTTTTCAGGTACAACGATGTCGACTGAGACTCTGACCCCCGCACCCGCGCCGCCCCAGACCGCCCCGGATCAACGCCGGCAGCCGATCCGAGGCCGGGGCAATGGCCTCGACGTCGTCAAATGGGTTGCCGTCGCCGCCGGCGTGATCGTCGCCGTCGTGCCGTTCATCTGGATGATCGGCACCTCGTTCCGCAGCGAGGCCGACCTCTTCGCACACCCCGCCAGCCTTCTCCCCACCCAGTGGACCCTGCACGGCTACAAAGGGGTCTGGGACCAGCTGCCGTTCCTGCGCCTACTCCTGAACACGGTTGTCTTCGCCGGCGTGACCACGATTCTCACCCTGCTCTTCGACTCGATGTGCGCCTACGCACTGGCTCGTCTCGACTTCCGGGGCAAGACCATCGCGTTCTGGCTCGTGCTCGTCACGTTGATGGTGCCCTTCCAGGTGACTCTCATCCCGGTCTTCATCGAGCTCTTCCACCTCGGGTGGCTGAACACCTATCACGGGCTCATCATCCCCCGTGCCACGAGCGCCTTCGGGATCTTCCTGTTCCGCCAGTTCTTCATCTCCATCCCGAGAGAACTCGACGAGGCAGCTCGCCTGGACGGCGCGAGCCACTTCAAAATCTACCGAAGCATCATCCTGCCGCTCTCGAAGCCGGCCATCGCGACCGTGGCGCTGCTGAACTTCACCGCCCTCTGGAACGACCTGCTGTGGCCCCTCGTCGTCACGAGTTCGCCCGACCTGCAGACACTGCCGGCAGGGCTCGCCCTCTTCGGCGGGCAGCACGTCACGGATCACGCGGTCCTGCTCGCCGGCGCGGTCATCTCGCTGATCCCCATTGCCATCGCCTTCTTCCTCGCGCAGCGCTTCTTCGTCGCGGGCATCTCTAACACCGGATTGAAGTAAGACCCCATGACAGACCCCTTTTTCGCCTCAGGAGAGCTCCGCTGGCTCCTCGGCATCGAAGACACCTGCGTCTATCCACCCGTCGGCTCTGCCATGGGAGCACTCGACGAGCACCGCCTCACCGGTCACGACGATCACTGGCGAGAGGACTTCGACCGCATCAAGGCGCTCGGGGCAACCGGATTCCGGTACGGGGTCAGCTGGCCACTCGTGCATACGGCCCCGGGAGAGTTCCGCTGGGAGTCACTCGACGAACGACTGGACTACGCCGTCAAGACCCTCGGTCTCGTCGTGGTAGCCGACCTGGTCCACTACGGGACGCCCACGTGGCTGACCCGGTCGTTCGCCGACGATCGCTACGCCGAGACCGTGGCCGAGTTCGCCGGCGCATTCGCGGAGCGCTACCGCGGTGTCGTCGACCACATCACCCCCCTCAACGAACCGCTCACCACCGCCTCGTTCTGCGGCCTTCGGGGTGTCTGGCCGCCGGCGCTCACCGGCTGGGACGGATGGACCGAGGTCACCGTCTCCATCGTCGACGGCATCCGACAGAGCATCAGCGCGATTCGACGCGCCAACGCGGACGCCGTGATCGTGCACGTCGAGGCGTCTGCCCTGTATTCGGCGTCAGACCCCGCATTGGAGGCCGATGTCGCGCATCACGAAGCAATCGCTCGGCTCCCCCTGGAGTTGCTCCTGGGTCGGGTCACCGAGGATCACACGTACAGGAAGTACCTCGTCGACCACGGCGCCTCTCAGTCGACTCTCGAACGACTCACTCGAGACGTTCCCACGATCGACGTCCTCGGGGTGAACTACTACCCCGATCTCACCCCGCGCATTCTTCGAGGCTCATCCGGCTCTCCCCGCCAGGTGACGGAAAACAGAGGCGCGGCGGGGCTGCAACACGTTTTGGAGGACGCCCTGCGAAGGTACGGTCTCCCGATCGTCATCACGGAGACCAGCATCGAGGGCAGCGAGCAGGAACGCCAGTCATGGCTGCAGCAATCGGCAGCCCTCGTCCGGACTCTGAACGCGGCGGGGTGCGACATCCGCGGCTACACCTGGTGGCCTCTTCTCGACTTCGTCGACTGGTCGTATGCCTCGGGCGGCCGGAACGTGGAGGAGTTCGTCCTCGACCCGAGCGGCGACCTGCCGGCGGACCAGGAGCAATTCGCCGATTCGACGGATGAGACGAGCCTCTTCTTCCGGCGAATGGGCATCGTCTCCGTCACCGACTCGCAGTCGACGCGCCAGAACACGAGTGCGGCGAGCAGCTTTCAGGAGGAAGCCGAATGGACGCCGGCGAACGGAGATGTCCGTGTCGGTTGACACCCTCTCGGCCGAGGCCCTGGCCGCGCAGGCGCATGATGCGCACTACCCCCGCCCGCAGCTCATCCGCCGAGACTGGCAGAACCTCGACGGCGTCTGGCGTTTCGCCATCGACGACGACGATCGCGGGCTCACCGAGCAATGGTGGTTGCCAGAACACGCCTTCCCCGAAACGATCATCGTCCCGTTCCCGCCGGAGTCGAAAGCCTCGGGAATAGGAGTCGACGGAATCCATGACGTCGTCTGGTACCAGCGGGAGATCTCGTGGGACGACGTCGTAACCGCCGGCTACGACGAGAACGACAGGCCCCGTCTCGTGCTCCACTTCGGTGCGGTCGACTACCGTGCCACAGTGTGGCTGGACGGAGCGCAGGTCGCCCAGCACGAGGGGGGTCACACCCCCTTTTCGCTCGTGGTGCCAATCCAGCCTGGGAACGCCGGCTATACCGTGACCGTCCGCGCCGAGGATTACGCCGCCGACGTCGGCCAACCTCGCGGCAAACAGGACTGGCAGAGCGACGCGCACGTCATCTGGTACCGCAGGACAACCGGCATCTGGCAGAGCGTGTGGCTCGAGACCACACCCGCCGTCGCCGTCGAGAAGCTGCACTGGACGGCCGATGTGCCCGGGGCACGGGTGGTCTGCGAACTGCGACTCACGGCACCGCCCCTGTCAGGCGACACTGTTCGCATCACGCTCACCCACGGTGAGGTCGCACTCGCGGAGATCACTGCCTCGCTCGTCGGGCAACGTGCCACGGTCACCCTCGACCTCCCCCGACAGGCGAACGGACAGGACTACGAGCGATTGCTCTGGTCACCCGACAATCCCTCCCTCATCACCGCCGATGTCACAGTCGGCCGCGACCGAGTCGTCAGCTACTTCGGACTGCGGACGACCTCGATAGCCAACCGTTCCTTCTTATTGAACGAACGCCCCGTCTACATCCGCTCCGTTCTCAGCCAGGGTTTCTGGCCTACTTCCCATCTGGCCGCCCCGAGCCCCGAGGCACTCCGGGACGAAGTCGCGTGGATCCTTCGACTGGGATTCAACAGCGCCCGCGTGCATCAAAAGATGGAGGATCCGAGATTCCTCTATTGGGCGGACCGCCTGGGTCTCATGCTCTGGGCAGAAGCGCCTGCCGCCTACGAGTTCTCGCCGACGGCAGTCTCGCGCACGACGCGGGAGTGGCTGGACGTCGTCGACCGTGATCGCTCGCACCCCTCGATCGTCACGTGGGTTCCGATGAACGAGAGCTGGGGCATTCAGCACATCGCCCACGACCCGCGTCAGGTCGCGTTCGCTCAGGCGCTGACGGCACTGACCAGAGCCATCGACCCCACCAGGCCTGTGATCTCCAATGATGGGTGGGAACACGTCGACTCCGACATCCTCACCGTGCACGACTACGACTCCGACCAAGCCGTCCTGACCGACCGGTACGCCGACCCCAATCTTCGCGCGAACCTCATGAACGGGCTCGGTCCTGCCGGGCGTCGAATGACAGTCACCGGGTCGATCCGAGACGACGCCCCGGTGATGGTCACGGAATTCGGCGGCATCACGTACTCGCCCGGTGCTCGGGCCGAGGACGCGTGGGGCTACTCCTCCGCCACATCCGCCGAGGATTTCCAGGCTCGTCTCCTGGCCGTCTACGAAGGGATCCGGGCTGGGCGCGCGGTCGTCGGATCCTGCTACACCCAGCTCACCGACACCATGCAGGAGGCGAACGGCCTTCTGACCGAGGATCGCGTACCCAAGCTGGATCCTGGCGTCATTCGTGCGATCGTGCAGGGCGGGCCGATGCCCGTATGAAGAAAGCGAGTCGGGTCCAGTAGGTTGGGGCCCGACTGGTCAATCGATCAAGCAGAAGGGATCTCATGGCCTCCACGAACGGGCGAAGGGTGACCCTCAAAGACGTCGCCGAGAAGGTCGGCGTGACCCCCGCCGCCGTGTCGATGGCGTTGCTCGACAACGGGCGCATCAGCGCCGAGAAGAAGATCGCGATCCGGCAGGCTGCGACCGAGTTGGGGTACGTCGGATCGTCGGCCGCGAGGGCGCTGCGCAATCAGAAGACGAACACCATCGCGCTCATCGTTCCTCTCACGGCCACGCACGTGTTCGGCCACTCCTACTTCACGCACGTCCTGCAGGGTGTCACCGAAGCCTGCAACCGACGCGACGTTCAGACCCTCCTCGCCACCAACGCCGACGAGGCCCATGGGCTCGCCGCCTACGAACGCGTGCTTCGGGGCAACATGGTCGACGGTGCCGTCGTCACGAGCGCCGCGATCACCGATTCCACGGTCCAGCGCCTCTCACAGGGAGGCGTTCCGGTCGTCCTCATCGGTAATTTTCCGTACCTCGACGAGCCGGTGACGGTGGGAATCGACGACCGTGCCGCGTCAGCTCTCGCCACCAGGCACCTCCTCGAGGTCCACGGCCGGAAGCGTCTGATCCATGTCGCCGGCCCGCGTGACCACCAGACCGGACTCGATCGCAGCCTCGGGTTCGCGGACGCCGTCCGCGAGGCGGGAGTCGACGAAGACTCCCTCATCGTCGAGTCCGATCTCACTGAGCAGGGTGGGGCGACAGTCGTCGACGAACTCGGCTCCCGTCTCGCCGACTACGACGGGATGGTCTTCGCCAATGACGACATGGCATTCGGCGCCATCACCGCACTGACTCGGCTCGATATCGCCGTGCCGACCGACATGTCGGTTGTGGGTTTCGACGACTTCGGCCTGGCCCGAGTCGTCAGCCCGGGAATCAGCACGGTGAGGGTTCCGGTGGAGGAGATGGCCCGGGACGCCACGGAGCGACTTCTCCAGATCGTCGACGGCGTGCCCGGCTGGACCAGGCGAGACTTCGACGTGCAGTTCATCGCTCGGGAGTCGTGCGGCTGCTCGGCGACCGAGACGCCAAGAGAGCTCTAGGTCGGGCCGTCCCCGCCACACATGGCCGGCAGGGCTCGCCGCTCACACGCGTGTGCCCGCAGCCGAGAGGCCACGGGCACACGTGCAGGCGATGCGCGCTCAGTTGATGACGAACACCTGAGCCTGGTTGCCGTTGCAGTCGTACAGCTGAAGTGCTGTCTGGTTGGCCGTGTTGCCCGACGGGTCGTCGAGGCAGCGACCGGACTGCGGGTTGAGGATCGATCCGTTCGCCTGGGGAATCCACTGCTGCCCGCCGACGCCATTGCACTGGTACAACTCGACGTGCGTCCCGTTGGCCGTTGCGTTGCCGTTCGCGTCCAAGCATCGTCCGAGGCTGCGAATGGTGTGGTCGGATGCCGTGACCGTCCACTGCTGATCCTGCGCGGCTGGCTGCGCAGTCTCGATGGTCAGGCAGTCGAACAGCTGCACCTGGCTGCCGTTCTGCTGAAGGTCGTCACCTGCGACATCGACGCATTTTCCGCCGTTGCCGATGATGGGCACGGCCACCGTGAACTTCTGCGGAGCGGCGCCATTGCAGTCGTAGAGCTGCAGGGCTGTACCGTTGGCGGTGTTGCCGGAGGGATCGTCGAGGCATCGTCCCGACTGGGGATTCTTGATCGAGCCGTCTCCCTGTACACGCCACTGCTGTCCGCCCGAGCCGTTGCAGTCGTAGAGCTCGAGCTTGGTGCCATTCGCGGCGGCGTTGCCGTCGGCGTCAAGGCAGCGGCCCAGGGTGCCGAGGGTGCCATTGCCGTATGCCGAACCGGACCAGTGTTGGTCGGCGGCGAGCGTCTGGCAGTCGTAGAGCTGGACAACCGCGAGGTTGCCACCCGTGTCGTCTCCGGCGACATCGACGCACTTGCCGCCCGGGCCGACGATCTGCGATCCGGGCCCGCCGCCTGTGGTCACAGCCTGGTAGTTCTGCGCGACGATGTTCTGCTGAACGGCGTTGTCCGTTGCCGTCGACGCGTATCCGCTGGTCATCACCCCTTCGTAGAAGGACTGTGTTCCGCGGTTGGAGTTGTCGCCGCCCGCACCGAGGACGATGGAGCCTTCGAGCTTCATCGGCGTGTAGTCGCCGGCCGGTTCTGCGCCTTCGTACCACGTCGACAACGAACCCGACTGCGAGTTGCCGCCCTTCAAGGCGAAGGTGTTCGTTCCGTTGTTCTTCAGGATTGCCGTCACGAACTTGCTGCCGTTGCCGGCGTTGGGGGTGTACGTGGCCGTACCGCCCTGGAAGACGCCGTTCTCCAGATCCGCTTGCACCCACGGCCCTTTACCCGTGCTACCGGGACCGTTCAGGGTCGACAGGTTCAGGGCGTCCATGTGCCCCTGCCCGGTGTCTTTCTCTTCCGTCTCGACGTTTCCGAAGTCGGAGCAGCAGCCGTTGTTGCTGTTGGTGCCACTGGCCACCTCGTACATCGACTCAGGGGAAGCGCCCCGTGCCGTGCCCGTCGTGATGGTGCTCGCTCGGCGATAGGCGACCTGCGGGGGCATGTACAGGCCGTACGCCTGGTGTCCGGCAACGGTCACGGGCAGGGCGGTCGCCGAGGCGGCGTGATTGGCCGGGCCGGCATCACCGGCGGGCGCCACCGAGAGATCGTTGTGCCGGGAGGTCTGGTCGTAGATCGCCGGAATGGTGCAGGTCGTCCCCGAGCAGAACGAATCCTGGGCGGCGGCATTGGCGTAGCCACCCGCCGCGGTGGTGGCGATGTCGGTCGTGGCGCCATCGGACGCGCGCTTCACTTGGTAGAGCCGGCCGTTGTACGCCCCAAAGAGGGCGCGAGTCGTGCTGTAGGCGGCGACGCAGGGGGTATTGCCGCTGGCATAGATGTCACAGGAGGCCGTCGTTGCGGCCTCGGCTTTCGGTGCGGCCGCGGTGCCCGCGACGAGCGAGCCCAGGATGATGGCCGCCGCACCGACGATGGCCGCTAGCCGTGGTGGTCTCGAGGTGCGTAGGCGTGGTGATCGAGTTGACATAGGGGCGGATCCTCTCAAGCGACTCTGCTGGATGGTGACCTGTGACAAACGCCTCAAAAGCGCTTTATCGATAAATCACCGCAAGCATAGCCGGAGAGGCCCCCTCACGGAAGAGGGCTTGCGACCTGACGCGAATCGGCCAACCTCACGCGCCGCGGCGCTGTGACGCTGGCCGATTCGCGCGACTTCGCCGATCTACAGCCCGCGGGTCAGCTGCCGGAGCGCTCAAGCCGCTCGATCAGGCCGGCCTTGTTGAGCCGCGAGATACCCGTCAGCCCCTTGGCCTTCGCGGTCGTGCGCAGGCTGATCATGGTCTGGGCGTGGAGGTCGTCCGACTCGGCGCTGTGCGGCAGCGGCGGCGTGTAGAGGGCGCCCGCCTTGGCCTCATCCGACTTCGGCGCCGCCGACTTGGCCGGAGTCGTCGCGAGGTCGGCCTTCGCCTTCTTCAAATCCTTCTTGAGGTCGTCGACGGGCGGGCGCTTCTTCTTCGCCACCTTCTTGGCGAGGTCGCGGGCGTCCTTGACCGCTTCCTTCGCCTTGTCGTAGGCCTTCTCGGCAGACTTCTCGAGCTTCGTGGTCTTCGCCATAGGGGTCTCCTTCGTCCGGCTTTCCGTGCAGCCCACGGAGGGTGCACACCATGTACTACCGGCCATCTTTGTGCCTGCCGCTGAGTGCGAGCGGAATCTTTCGTGCATGCAGGGGCGACTACGGCCCCCGCACTGGGTGTAACCATCGAGCCACGATATTGCGAGGCTAAAGCTTCAGGGTGCCTCGTTCGCAACCACGGGGATCCTCGTGGGCGCGACTCGGCACTGTCACGCGAGCCGTCCGAGGAGAGCTTCCATGCCCACCACTGCCGCCACCGTCGCCTCCGCTCCCACCGCCGAGGCGATCAGCACAGAGGCCCTCAGCACCGAGGCCCCCGCCGCCAAGGTGTTTCTGGTCGACAGCGATCCGAGCACTCGGCGCGAAGCCATGCAGGCCCTCCTGCCCCACGGGTTCGAGTTGTTGATCGGGGAGGGCCCTTTCGAGGCCACCACTGCGATCCTCCGCGCGGAACCCGACCTGGTGATCCTCGGCGACTCGATGACGCACGAGTTCGGGCTCGCCCTCGTCGGACGACTGTTCTCCCTTCCCACCACCGCCAACACCCCCGTCGTGGTGATCGCGAACACCCCCGAGAAGCGGCTCGCGGCGGAGAAGGCGGGCGCCACCCGCGTGCTCTCCGGGCCCCTCGGCGAAGACGCCCTGCGACGAGCGGTCGCCACCCAGCTCGGTCTTCCCGGCGGGTTGGACCACGCTCCCGTCTCACTGCTGAACGACGTCGATCGGCTTGCCGCCGTTCGCGCTCTCCGAGACAGCTCGGGAGCCGTCGACTTCGACGAGTTCACGAGACTCACTTCCGATCAGTTGCGCACCCCGGTCTCTCTCGTCACCTTGATCGAGAACGACCGACAGGTCTACGCCAGCCACGTCGGCCTCACTCCCCCCTGGTCGGCCGCCGGCAGTGCGCCGTTGGAGTACTCCTACTGCCAGTACGCCATCACCTCCCGGCAACCCCTCATCATCGACGACACCAGCACGCACCCCCTCGTCGCCTCCAGCCCGTCCGTCTCGGAGAGCGACTGGATCGCCTACGCAGGCATCCCCCTCATCACCGCCGACGGCCACGCGGTCGGCGCTCTCTGCGCCATCGATCACCGGCCCCGACAGTGGACCCCCGACGACATCCGCACGCTCGAGGATCTCGCCGGCATCCTCACGACACAACTCGACAGCGCTCTCACCGCTCCGGCGACCGGTCGGCACCGCCGGCACTAGCGCCCCGGCTCGGCGACACCCTGCACCGTCGTCTGGCGCCTGCATTCAGTCTCGCGACCGGGTCCGATACGGTCGAGGCGTGATCGATTCCCGAGGCGTCTCCCTTCCCGACTCCCGAGGCCGAACCGGCCTGGATCAAACCGGTCGTGATCTCGATCGGAACCCGGATGTCGTGGTCCGTGACGTCGAGGTCACCTCTGACGGCTGGCACGTACTCCGCCGCACGACCTTCGACATCCGCGGGCAGGACGGCGAATGGTCGACCCAGCAGCGCGAGACCTACGACCGGGGCAACGGCGCGACGATCCTGCTCTACGACCCCGCGAGGCAGACCGTCCTCCTGACCAGGCAGTTCCGGTTTCCCGCCTACGTCAACGACCACCCCGACGGCATGCTCCTCGAGACCGCCGCAGGTCTGCTCGACGACGACGACCCCGAGACCGCGATTCGGCGCGAGGCGAGCGAAGAGCTCGGTGTCGAGGTCGGAGAGTTGACCCACGTCTTCGATGCGTACATGAGCCCGGGATCGGCGACTGAACGCGTCCACTTCTACGCCGCGACGTACTCCCCCGGTGACCGGACCAGCGCGGGTGGCGGCGTCGCGGACGAGGGCGAAGACATCGAGATCGTCGAGCTCCCGTTCGATGACGCGCTCGAGATGATCGCGGACGGCAGGATCCTCGATGGCAAGACGATCATGCTGCTCCAGTGGGCGGCGCTCCAGAACGTCATCCGCCGCTAGGGAACGCGCCAGGGCACGTCGGCGGCAAGGCGCGACACCAGGATCCGACCCGGTGCGACCGGAAGGCGGTCAGCGCAGCGGGAGGGGCGCCGCCTTCACGTCATCACCGTGCGGCAGGTCGAGTTGCGACCAGGTCACGTCGTGCCAACTGTCGAGCTTCCAGCCGATGTTGGCATGAGTGCCCACCGGCTCGAAGCCGAATCGATCGTGGAGTCGGGCGCTGGCCGGGTTGGGCTGCGTCACGCCGGCGATGACGCGCCGGAACCCGCGCTCCTGCAGGGCGGGAAGCAGCGCCGCATACAGGGCGCTGCCGCCCCCCGAGCTGCGCCGGTCGCTGTCGAGATACACGCTGACCTCGCAACTCCACTGGTACGCAGCGCGAGACATGAAGGGGCCCGCGTAGGCGTAGCCGATCACGACTCCGTCTTCCTCGAGGACCAGCCACGTGTGCCGCTCCTGCGCCGCGGCGATTCGACGCGCCATGTCGTCAGCGGACGGGGGCTCGGTCTCGAAGGTGATCGCGGTGGCCCGCACATACGGCGCGTAGATGGCGGCGCAGGCGTCGGCATCCGATGCGAGGGCCGGTCGAATCAGGCGTGAGGCTGTCATGGCCATATAGTAGCCAAAAGCGGCACCATAAGAACAGGAGACACGATGGTCGACGATCTCACCGACGCCCTTGCCCGCACCGTCCGGGTGGCCCGGGCGGAGCAGAACCTCTCCCTGGTCGGCCTCGCAGAGCGCTCCGGGGTCTCTCGGGCCATGATCGCCCGTATCGAACGCAGTGACGTCCAGCCGACTGCGGCCCTGCTCGCCCGCCTCTCCGCAGGCCTCGGCCTCACCCTCTCCGAGCTCATCGTGCGCGCCGAAAGCGAGGGGTCGCGCCTGCTCCGGGCGGTCGACCAGCAGGTCTGGAGAGACCCCGAGACGGGCTACTCGCGGCGAGCACTGTCACCCGGCACAGCAGCGGCCCTGGAGCTGGTCGACGTCTCGCTTCCGCCGGGCGCATCGGTGCACTACCCCGCAGACGCGTTCCGCTTCATCGACCAGCAGATCTGGGTCACCGCCGGCACTCTCGACTTCACCGAGGGCGCCGACCGCCACACACTCGAGGCGGGTGACTGCCTGCAACTCGGCGAGGCCGCCGACTGCACTTTCGCGAACTCGGGCTCGAGCGACTGCCGGTACCTCGTCGCGCTCGCCAAGACGTCGCGCCCGTAGGTCTAGTCGCTCCCCGCTCGCCGCTCCCGCGCGGAGAGAGGGAGAGCCCGGGTGAGCCGGGGTGCCCCTTGACCTCCAACCCGGCCTACGGGCGGGTGCCTCCGTACGCCACCGGCACGAGATCCAACCGAGCGTCTCCCGTCAGGATCAACTCCAGGATCGCGTCGGCGACCTGCTCGGGTGCATCGAACGTCGCACCGGAGGTCATCGCCTCGGCATCGGCTCGGCCGGCTCGAATCGAGCTGAGGAACTCGGTATTCGTGGCGAACGGGATCATCGTCGAGACGGTCACGCCCGTTCCCTCGAGTTCATTTCGGGCGATCGCCGAGAGCCGCTCGAGAGCGATCTTCGATGCGACGTAGCCGCCCGTGCCGGGAACATCCGCGAAGGTCGTCCCCGAGCTGACGTTGACGATGCAGCCGGCCCCCTGTCGCCGCATCGCCGGAAGCACCGCTTGCATCAGGGCGAGGGGTGCCACCAGATTCAGCTCGAGCACCCCGCGGAAATCGTCGAGCGAGATCTGCTCCGTCGTCGCCTGCAACCCTTGACCGGCATTGTTGACGAGAGCGTCGACGCGACCGAACGCATCCAGGGTGGTCTGCACCATCGCCGCCACCTGCTCCTGGTCGGTCACGTCGCATCGAACGGCGATCGCGCCGTCGAGCTCATCGGCGAGGGCGCTGATGCGATCCTCGCGCCGAGCCGCCAAGACGACCCTCGCGCCAGCCGCCGCCGCCGCTCGCGCCGTCGCCGCCCCGATACCGGACGACGCACCCGTGATGATGACCACCGAGTTGTCGATCTTCATCGTCTCCTCCTTCTCGACCGCCTAGCGGCCGTGTTTTGTAATTACGCTACTCATCAGTAGCGTAACCCCTCGGCACCGCCTAGGCTTTGTTCGTGACCGATTCGAACCGCCCCCCTGACGCCACACAGGTCGGCCGCCCCTTCGATCGTTCACGCGACGCGTTGATTCTCGAGGTGACCCTCGACCTCCTGGCCGAGCGGGCCTACGACCGGGTCACCCTGGATGACGTCGCCGCACGCACGGGCAAGGCCAAGACGACGCTGTACCGCCGATGGGCGACGAAAGACGATCTCGTTCTCGCGGCGATCCACTCCATCGGACTCCCTCCCGAGATCGAGCAGTTACCCGACTTGGGATCCTTGCGTTCCGATCTGCTCGCCGTCGTCGACTCCCCCTGGCTCGGCGGGCCCGATCGGCGCCTCGCCCTGTTTTCCGGCCTCACCTCGGCTGCACGAGCTTCGGAGCGCATCGCCGGGGCCGTCCGGGCGGAGGTGACCGAGCCGTACGGCGAGATCTACCGCCGCCTGCTGACCCGCGCGATCGACCGGGGAGAGATCTCCGCCGAGATGGCCGCGCGGGTGCCGATCGTCGCCGACGTGATCCCGGCGATGAGTACCCACTACCTGACCGCCGCAGACAGACCGGCGCAGCGCGACTTCTTCGTCGCCGTCATCGACGATGTCGTGCTTGCCGCGCTGCAGGTCGGGCGGGGCTGAGATGCAGCCCCGCCGAGTCGAATCAGGCGCACGGTAGGGCACCTCTCGAAAGTCGTCATTGACTCCAGAGTCAATTAGGTTTTTAGAGAGCCGCCTCCCCGCCAAGATTCGCGACAATCTCGCAAGGACCGAGACCATCACTACGGCAGGACGATGACCTTGCCGGACACCCGCCCGGCCGCACCCTCGGCGTGCAGCGACTGCAGCTCGGTCAGCGGGATCCGGCGAGTGACCTCGACCGTGAGCGCCCCCGAATCGACGAGGGACACGAGCTCAGTGAGGCGCTGTCGATTCGGGAGCACGAACACTGTCGCGGCCCGCACCCCTCGGGAGTCGTCACCGGGTGTCGGCATGAACGCGGTGGTGCTCACGACCGCTCCGCCGTCTCGGACCATTGCCACGGCGGCGGCAAATTCGTCGGGTTCGATGGGAGCGAGGTTCAGCAGAACGTCGACCTGCCCCTCGACGGCCTGGAGAACGTCGGTCTCGGTGTGGTCGATCACCTGATCGGCACCGGCGGCCTGCACCGCCGCTGCGCTGCGCGGGCTGGCGGTCGCGATGACGTGCACGCCGGCACGCTTTGCGAGCTGGATGGCGTATTTGCCGACCACACCGCCGGCGCCAACGATGAGCACCCGCTGACCCGCCTCGAGCCGCCCCTCATCGAAAAGCGCCTGCCACGCCGTCAGCGCCACCGACGGCAGTGCGGCGGCATCGGCCAGAGGGATACTCGTGGGCGCCGGCACGACCGCGTCGGCGGGGGCGACGACGTACTCTGCCGCGCCGCCGTCGCGTTCCATCGGCAGGAATGAGATCACCGGGTCACCGTTGGCCACGCCCGTGACACCCTCCCCGAGAGCATCGACCGTTCCGGAGACGTCGTAGCCCGGCACGTGCGGGAGTTCGATCGGGATCGGCAGGAACCCGGCGCGCATGCCGTTGTCGGCTGCGCTGTAAGCGGATGCCGCGACGCGCAACCGAACCTCGCCAGGGCCGGGAGCGGGCTGCTCGATGTCGCTGTAGCGGAGGACCTCGGGTCCGCCGACTTCGCGGTACTGCACTGCCTTCATGATGGATCCTTTCGTCAATTGCTTCGAATTCGAAGCGAATACCGGAAAGCTACCACTGCTTCGAACTCGAAGCAACAGCTACGATGGACACATGCCGGATTCGCCCACCACCCTCACCCCGACTCAACTCAGCGCCTATCTGGCATTCACCGAGGTGGGCGCACTGCTGCGACCGACCGTCGAGAAGCAGCTCCGTGACGTCGGCGGGCTGAGCTATGTGCAGTTCCAGCTTCTGGCGAGGCTCGGCGACACCGCCGACGGCCGTCAGCGCATGACCGACCTCGCCGACAAGGTCGTGTACAGCCGAAGCGGGCTGACCTACCAGGCACAGCTCCTCGAGCAGCGCGGGCTCGTGACGCGATCACCCTCGCCAGACGACGAGCGCAGCACCGTCGTCGCGATCACCGCGGCGGGGCGAAGCGTGCTCGCAGCGGTGTTCCCCGGGCACATTGGCACCGTGCACGACCTGCTGTTCGCTCCAATCACCGACGACGACGCGAAGGATCTCGCCCGCATCCTCGGTCGTATCAGCGAGCGACTCCGCACGAACCCGCCCCGCTCGGCGGCTCGGCGGGGCTCGAAATAGCACATGAACTAGTACCCGAGAGTCACGCTTGATTCCAGAGTCAATTAGCTTTCTTGATAGCCGCTCACCGGCCCAGGCTTCGCGAGAAGCCGATTCGGAACGATCCTGTCCACCAACAGAAGGATCCGGGCCTCCTGGTGATCCGGCCGCAATCGGGCGCCTCGCTGTAGCTCCACGAGGCCGTGCAGGCTCGCCCAGAGCACCTCGGTGAGCATTTCGACGTCGGCATCGCCGGCGTGAGGTTCCACCGCCGCCCTCAACTCGGCGAAGGCAGACGACGGCGCCGGCGACAGCGACGAGGCCGAACCGCTTCCGAAGTGCAGGCGGGAGGTTCGGCTGAACATCGCGTCGTAGACGGCGGGCGCATCGGTCGCAAAGGCGGCGTAGCGATGGGCCACGGCTGACAGCGCATCGCCCGAGGCGGCGGTGACGCGCGCCTCATGAAGGGCCTCGAAGAGCTCCTCGAAGCCCTCGAGGGCGACGGCATCGGCGATGTCGTCGAGCGAGGCGAAGTGCTTGTAGATGACCGGCTGGCTGTATTCGATCTCGGTCGACAGGCGCCTCGTCGTGACGGCCTCCCAGCCTTCGCTTTCGGCGATCGAGCGGGCCGCCGTCGTGATCAGGCGACGTCGCGCCGATCGGTCGCGGGCTCGACGCTCTTCGATTGTCATAGTCAACAGTAGCAGTGCTAGCAATGCGAGCACCAGTCTTGACATGGCGTTGCCGCAGGGGCTAGCGTCGCTAACGGTTAGCAACGCTAGCCATAATGAAGGAGCAGATCAGATGGAATCACGCACACTCGTCGAGACGTATCTCGAAATGCTGAACACCCACAACGCAGACCTCGTCGACGCGTTCATCGCCGACGACTACGTCAACCACAACGTCGTCGTCGCGGACGGCCGCGAGGCGAACCGAGCTTTCTGGAAGAACTTCTTCGCGGGGCTCCCCGATGTCGTCGTGACGATGGAAGACGTCATCGTCTCGGGCGACCGTGTCGTCGGTCGCTTCGTCTATCGAGGTACTCACACCGGCGACCTGCTGGGCATTCCGGCCACCGGCGCCGCCGTCGAGATGCGGAGCATCGACATCTGGCGCGTCGCGAACGGCCTCCTCGTCGAGCACTGGGATGAACTCAACCTCATGGAGGTCTTCCAGCAAGTCGGCGTCCTCCCCCAGCTCGGCGGCTCCGAGGCGGCGACGGCATGATCGCCCTCACGCAGGCTGCGGCACTCCTGGCCATCCTCGGTGTCGGGCTCGTCTGGGGCACGGACGCGTTCTGCGCCCTGGTGCAGCGCCCCGCACTCGCCCGCGTCGACGACGCAGCACTCACCACTGTCATGGGCAATGTGCACCGTTTTGGTGACCAACGGATGCCCGTCCCCGGGGTCGTGGGCCTCGTCGGATCCTTAGCTGCTGCTGTGCTGGCAGCGCTCACGGGACATGCCGCGACTGCGGCCTTGGCAGGCACGGCACTCGTGCTGCTCGTCGTCTGGCTCGTGCTCTACGCGCGCATCAGCGCGCCGATCAACCGCACGTTGACCGAGGCGGCAGACCGAGGCGAGACGCCGGCCAACGCTCGCACGCTGCAGGCGGGCTGGGATCGGATCATCGTGCTCCGCGCCGCCCTGCAGGGCATGGCACTGCTCGCACTCGGCCTCACCCTCATCGTCCTGTGAACGCCCGACGACTAAGCCCTCCGCCCGGTTAGCCAGAAGGAGTCATCAGGCTGCTGCGACAGCCAGCTCCGTGCGGAGGGCGATGAGCCCGTTTCGGAGGCGCGTCTTGATCGTGGCGATCTTCACGCCGAGCCGGTCCGCGATCTGGGCCTGGGTCAGAGTGTCGAAGTAGGCGAGTTCGATCGCCTCGCGCTGGACGGCCGAAAGGTGACACATCGCAGCGCGGACCTCGTCGTTCGCGAAGCGAATGTCGACGGTTTCCGAGACGACGTCGTAAGCCGCCTCCTGATCCCTGATGCCGACGCGCATGTCTCTGTCCCGCGACGACTGCGATGCGCGCACACGATCGATCGCTCGTCGGCGGGCGATCGTCATCATCCACGACCGCGCGTTGCCCTTCGAGGCCTCGAACTTTGCGGCGTTCTGCCACAGCTCGAGATAGACCTCCTGCGTCACCTCCTCCGACTGTGCCGGGTCGCGAAGGCACCGAGTGACGAGACCGAGGATCCGAGGCGCCGTCCGGTCATAGAGATCCGCGAAAGCACGGCGATCCCCACCGGCTATTCGGACAAGAAGATCATCATCGCTGGATCCAAGCGAATCGATCGAGGCCGCTAAGGAAGTCATTGGTTCCCGCCATTCGTCCTCCGCAGGATGGTTAGGGCCACGAGAGGACATCGCACTGGGGAAGATCCCCATAACGATCAGCCTAGAAACGGGCGTGCCGACCTCGTTGACCCCAGAAGAGGGGGCGAGGCGACGGACTGCCCCGGTTTTATGGGGATCTCCGTCCTGCGAGACCGAAATGTGACCGGCAAAATGATGCCTCATAGTCGTATCTGGGCGTCATGAAGACCCCCATCAACCTTCTTGGTCGACATCTCGGCCCGGCGGGGTACAGGCATGTACCCCAAATACGCTGCTGCCAGGGTGCGGCGAGAGCTTCCAGAGGACTGGAACTAGCTGAAGAGGGCAGCGGCAGGTGCGAGCTCGTGGTCCAGGAAGGTCCACATCCAGCCGAGCGCCCGCGCCCGGGTCAGCCCGGGGGCCTTCTGCGCGAGCTGTGTCGCGACACCGTCGCTGTATGCGGCGAGCTTGAGGGCGACCTCCGAGGCGTCCTCGGTCGCAAACACCCCGAGGTCGATACCGCGCCGGACGGCCCGCACGAGACATGCCTCCCAGATACGGATGCGCTCGGAGTACTCCTCAGCGACGGCCGGCTTCCGAGCCACCGCCGTCCAGTAGTCCGACCAGAGCCGCCAATGCGCCTCGGCCTCGTCACTGTCTTCGAAGAGCGGCTCGACCAGCATCCGCACACCGCGCACGGGGTCCGGCTCGGCGTCGACCGCCTTGATGATCGACGCGTAGAACCGATCCGTCTCGAGCACGACGACCTCGTTGAGAATCTCGGCGACGCTTCCGAAGTGATACGTGACGGTGCCGACCGAGACCTGCGCCTCGGCGGCGATGTCACGGAGCGTGGTCGCTCCGAGGCTCTTCTGGAGGATGACCTCCCGGGCCGCCTCGACGATCATCGCGCGGCGAACGGCAGGCTTTTCCCGCCGTGCCACGCTCACGCGGACGTCCGGGGAACGACCTCGTCGAACGAGCGATCTGCGACGAGCACCTCCGCCGCTTCGGGGCCACCGTCGCGCGCCCAGGCCCGCACGGTGTTGACGACGCGATAGGCATCGGCATCTGCCGTCACTCGCGAGGTCGTCTCGAGGCGGGCCCGCCACGACGGCTTCTCGAGGCCAATCGCCCACCGCGACTCGGCCACAGCGGATGTCGGGTCGCCCTCGGTGATCCGGTAGGTCTCTCGGCTGCTCTCGGTGAAGACGAGACCGTCGGGATAGAGGCGGGAGCCGCCGTAGCCCGGGTCGACATCGAGCACCCACTCTCCCGTCTCGACGTCGTGCGTGACGCTTCGCTGCGACAGGGGCGGAGCAGCATCTTCGTCCTCGGTCGGCGGCACGGCCCGGATCGCCATCGGCGTGGAGCGGGTCGCGGGCTCGAACTCCACTCCGTCGTCGTCGGTACGAGTCCATTCGGGGATCGTCACGCTGCTGCGCTCCGGCGACACGATCAGTGTCGCCTCCGCGGCGTGCGGCCAGATCCACGGCCAGTAGGCGCTCGACAGCGCGATGCGCAGCCGGTGCGCCGCGGGGAAGGAGTGCCCTGTCGAGACGAGCGACACTCGCACGACCTCCTCGACGCCGGGAACCATCGGGGTGTTCCCTGCTCGGCCACGTCGCTTGTTGAGGTTCAGCGCCCCGCGCGTGACGAGGGTCGAGCTGCCGTCCGGGGCCACATCGCAGAGCCGCACGACGATGTTGGCGTCGGGCACGTCGCTCGATACAGCTATGTCGACGAGCACGTTGCCCAGGATGTCGAGCCGGCCGTCGACGGGCAGGTCGAAGCACACCGAACGGCCGTCCTCGGCCCGCTGATCCGGTGGCAGATCGGTCGTGTTGCCGAACGGGAAGAAGCGTCCGGCGTCGGCACCGGTCTGCTGCGGCGAACGCACCACGACACCCGAGGTGGGGCGGGCTCCTGCGTCAAGACGCACGGGCGCGGGGCCGGCGAACGACGACAGCCCGACGATTCGAGGTGACGCGCACGATGCCGGTGCCGGCCACGAGGGGGAACCGACCCAGCGCCCGGTCCGCTCTTCGTAGTACGTCGACGGCGGCTCGGAGTCGTTGATCCATGCTCGGAGCGCCGGCTCGCGGGTGACGCCGGTATCGATACCTTTCAGCCACTGGTCCCACCAGCGGAGCGTCTCCTGGAGAAAACCGATCGACGGCCCGGGCGCGAACCCGCGGTCGGGGTACTGGTGCGACCAGGGCCCGATGATGCCCTTGACGGGCGCGGACAGGTTGGCGACGAGCCGCAGCACGGCGTCGCGGTACGGGTCGGCCCATCCCCCGACGGTGAGGACTGCGGCAGAGATCGCGGAGTAGTCCTCGGCGACGCTGCCGTGGCGCCAGTAGTCGTCGCGTTCCTGGTGCGCGAGCCACGTCGGCGTCATAGGCCGGTTGGACTCGAGCCGCTCGCGCCACCGGTCGACCCAGTCGTCGCCGACGACCTCGGGTCGCGGCGGCCGCGAGTTGAACGCGAACATCGTGCCGCCCCAGGCGGCCATGTCGATGCCCAGCACCGCGCCGCCCATGTAGTGCACGTCGTTGTCGTAGCGGTCGTCGGTCGAGCACACCGTCACGATCGCCTTGAGCGCCGAGGGGGCCCGGGCCGCGAGCTGCAGCCCGTTGAACCCGCCCCACGAGATCCCGAATACCCCGACTGCGCCGGTGCACCACTCCTGGGCGGCGATCCACTCGATGACCGCGACCCCGTCGTCGAGTTCTTGCACGGAGTACTCGTCGTCGAACAGGCCGTCCGACGAGCCGGATCCACGGATGTCGACGCGAATCGACGCGTACCCGTGCTCGGCGTACCACGGGTGCCGTTCGCTGTCGCGCGGGGCCGTCCAGTCGTCGAGCCGGTACGGCAGGTATTCGAGGAGCGCGGGGACGGGCACCCCCGACGAGGGAGCCCAGATCCTGGCGTGGAGGCGCACTCCGTCCGGCATAGGAATCCAGACGTCGCGCTCCGTCACCGTCGGCGACGAGGTCGCGTCGGTCATGCGTCCTCCCAGTTCCTGATGCTGTGCCCGTCACCGAGATCCCGCCAACCTCCGCCGGCCGCGTCGCGCCAGGTCGCCACGGCGTCCTGCACGTCCGGCAGCTCGGTCGTGCCGGGTTCGAGCGTCGCGTCGAGCAGCTGCCGAGTGTAGGGGTGGTTCGGTCCGGCGAAGACACGACCGGTCGGCCCGATCTCGACGATGCGACCGCCGGTCATCACGGCCACACGATCGGCGACGCCGCGCACGACGGCCAGGTCGTGGCTGATGAACAGGCAGCTGAGGCCCTTGTCGCGCTGCAGGTCGGCGAGCAGCTGCAGGATCTCGGCCTGCACCCGGACGTCGAGCGCGGTCGTGATCTCGTCGGCGATCACGAGCTGCGGCCCGGCGGCGAGCGCGCGGGCGATACCGACGCGCTGGCGTTGCCCACCCGACAGCTGCGCGGGGAGCCGAGCGGCGAACGACGGAGAGAGCCCGACCTCGGTGAGGATCTCGCCCACACGCTCGGCAGACGCCGTGCCGGTGAAGAGCTTCAGCGGCCTGGCGATGGCCGCTCCGACCGTCCGGCGCGGGTTCAAGGAGGTGTCAGCGTTCTGGAACACGAGCTGCACGGCACGGCGGAGGTCGAGAGACCGCCCAGACACCGGTTCGGCCAGATCTCCGGACACCCCGTCGCCGGCGAATCGGAAGGTGCCGGACTCCGTCGGGATGAGCCCCGCCAGCGCGGTCGCGAGCGTCGACTTGCCGCTGCCCGACTCGCCGACGACGGCGAGCGTCTCGCGCGGCGCGATGGTGAACGACACGTCCTGAACCGCCGCGGGCAGATGCCGGGCGTATCTGATGACGAGGCCGTCGGCCTGGACGACTGGGGGTGCGGGCGCGACGGTTGCCGGGTCGGTTTCCGCGGATCCTGCGCTCTCGGCGAAGCCGTTGGCAAGAGCCGGCGCAAGGGCTGCCCCGGGGATGGCCGCCAAAAGTTCCCGGGTATAGGCGTGCTCCGGCGTGGCGAAGAGGTCGGCCGTGGGGCGGTGCTCGACGACGACACCGTCGCGCATCACGGCGATCTCGTCGGCCATGCTCGACACGACGCCCAGGTCGTGGCTCACCAGCAGGATCGCCATCTCGAGCTCCACCGCGAGGTCTCTGATGAGCTCGAGCACCGCGGCCTGCGTCACGACGTCGAGCGCGGTCGTCGGCTCGTCGAGGACGAGCACCTGCGGCCGCGCGGCGATGGCCATGGCGATCGCGATGCGCTGCTGCTGGCCGCCCGAGAGCTGGTGCGGGTACCGCAGGACGATGGATTCAGGATCCGGGAGCCGCACTCGTCGCACGAGCTCCTGCACCCGGTCGTCGCCGCTCGGCAGCCCGTGGCTTTCGAGCGCTTCACTGAGCTGTCGGCCCACGCGCATGGACGGCGTCAGCGCTTGCCCGGCGTTCTGGGCGACGAGAGCAGCTGTGCCGCCACGGAGTGCCCTGGTGTCGACGGGGGAGAGCGCGAAGACGTCATCTCCGGCGACCTCCACGCTGCCGGAGACGATCCGCGAGCCGCGACGGAGGTGCGCGAGCAGTGCCCGGGCGACGGTCGATTTGCCGCTGCCCGACTCCCCCACGAGGCCGAGGGCCCGGCCCGGACGGATGTCGAAGCTCACCCCGCGCACCACTGGCACATCGGTGCGTCCAGCGGTGTACGAGATCGCGAGGTCATTCACCCGCACGACGAAGCCGGTCGTGGTCGGTACGTCGTCGACGGTCGTCGTCATGATGCGGCCCCCTGCTGTGCGCGGTCGATGCCGAGGGCCTTGCTGAGGCCGTCGGCGCTGAGGTTCAAGCCGATGACGAGAGTCGCCAGAGCGACGATCGGTGCCAGCGTGCCCATCGGAACCACGGTGAGCGCGGTGCGGTTCTCCTGCACCATGAGACCCCAGTCGGGCGTCGGCGGGTTCGCCCCGAAGCCGAGGAACGAGAGCGTGGAGATGAGGAGGACGATCCACGACGCCCGCATGGCGTACTCGACGAGCACGACGTCGAGGACGTTGGGGAGGATCTCGCGGAACACGATGCTCAGCGGTTTCTCGCCGCGCGCCCTGGCGGCGGTGACGTAGTCCTGCGTGATCACGGTTCGGGCTGCCCCGCGGACCACCCGGGTCACGGCGGGCGCGTAGACGACCGTCACCGCGAGCACGATGACCCAGAGTCCGGAGTCGAACACCGTCACGACGACGAGGAGGGCGAGGATCGACGGCACGCTCAGCAAGGCGTCGACGACGCGCATGACGACTTCGTCGAACCAGTTGTCCGCGTAGGCGGTGACGGCACCGAGCACCGTTCCGATGGCGACCGCGATGGTCGTGGCGAGGAACGTGACAAGCAACGCGTACCGTCCGCCGTTCAGCACGCGCGACAGGATGTCGCGGCCGTACTGGTCGGTGCCGAGCCAGTGCGACCACGTCGTGCCCGAGAGCACGTTCGTGGAGTCGGTCACGACGGGATCGTGCCCGGCGATGACCGGCGCGAGGAGCGCGAGGACGACGTGCAGGGCGATGAGGCCGAGGCCGATCGACAGCGCGGTCGAAGCGCGAAGCGGAGTCGTCCATCCGCGCAGACGGCCGCGGAAGCGGGTCAGCGGTGATGACTGAAGTGCGGCGGTCATGCGCGATCCTTCCTTGCGCTAGAGGTGTCTGCGGTAGCGGTGCCGACACTGGCCGCCGCGAGGGCGGCCGGGCGTCGAGCGGTACCGCGCGGTCGCGCACGGCGCCCCCGCTGCCTGGTGCGAAGCCGAGGATCAAGGGCCAGCGCGACGAGGTCCGCCGCCAGGTTGCAGACGACGTAGATCAGGGCGCTCAGCAGCGCGATCGCCTGGATCGTCGGGAGGTCTCGGTTGAAGACCGACTCGAGCATGAGCTTGCCCATACCCGGGTAGTTGAAGACGTTCTCGACGACGACCACGCCGCCGAGCAGCCAGGCGACGTTCAGCGCGACGACGTTGAGCGTCGGGAGGAGCGCGCTCGGGACCGCGTGCCGCCAGACGATCTGCCGCGTCGACAGGCCCTTGAGCTCGGCTGTCGTGATGAACTCCGACGCCATCACGTCGATGGTCGAGCTCCGGGCGGTGCGCACGATGTAGGCCGCCATCGCCAGTGTCAGAACGATCATCGGGAGCCACACCGACGGCAGGAGCTGCAGCACGGTCGCGTCACTCCCCCGCAGGACCACGGCGGGGAACACCGGGATTGCGATCGCGAACACCAGCACGAGGACGGTGGCGACCATGAACTCCGGCACGCTCATGACCACGAGGCTGATGAGCGAGATCACGTGGTCGCTCGCTCGTCCCCGACGGACCCCCGCGACGACTCCGAGGGTCAACGACACGGTGACGCCGATGAGCATCGCGGGAACGGCGATGAGCATGCTGTTGCGGAAAGCGACGAGGAGGGAGGGCCCGACGGGGTCGCCGCTCACGAGCGACGTGCCGAAGTCGCCGTGCGCGGCGCCGATCAGCCAGTTGCCGTAGCGGAGCCAGACGTTCTGGTCGAGCCCGAGCGACTCGCGGAGCGCCTTGACCGCGTCCGGTGTGGCGTTCTGGCCGAGGAGCTGCTGCGCGACGTCTCCGGGGAGCAACTGGATCGCGAGAAAGACGAACAGCGAGGCGAGAACGATCGTGAGGATCGCGGTGCCGATTCGTCGGAGGACGGTTGTCAGTACGGTCATTTGCGCAGTCCGATCCGGAGGTAGTCGAACTCGAAGCCGAACTCCCGGTAGTTGACGACGTCCCGGGATATCCCCACCAGCCGGTCACCGAACATCGGGGTCATGTCGGCCCCGTCCTCGATGATCACTCGCTGGGCGTCCTGGTAGAGCATCCGTCGACGATCGTCGTTCATGGTGGCGCGGGCGTCGTCGAGCAAACCGTCGAAAGCCGCGTTCGACCACGCCGACTCGTTGTAGCTGGAGCCCGTGCGGAAGATCTGGTTGAGCAGCTGGTCGATCGGCCGGCCGGTGAACCAGTAGCTCACCATGAGCGGCTTCTGCATCCAGATCTCGGTGTAGTACGAATCCGACGAGGCGTTCCGGACGGTCAGGTCGATACCCGCCGCCTTCACCTGGTCGCGGTACGCCACGGCCATCGGCGTGAACACCGACTCGTAGCTCGACGTGTAGATCGACGTCTTCATGTCGGAGCGCCCGGCTTTCTTGAGCAGCGCCCTCGCTTTGTCCGGATCGTAGACGCGCCGGTCATCGTCGAACGCCGCGAGGGTGGGCGGCACCGGGTTGTCCCACCCAGGTGAGCCGGTGCCCTGGAGTGCCGTCGCGACGATCACCTTCGGGTCGTAGGCGAATTTCATCGCCTGCCGGACCATTGGATCCTTGAATTCGGTGCTCGTCGCGAGCATCGGGATCGTGTACCACTGGGCGTTCTTGACGCGGGCCACTGTCGCGCGGCTCGACGCCGAGACGACCCGGGCCGTGGCGAAGTCGAGGTTCGTCTGCGAGATCAGGTCGATCTGCCCGGCGAGCAGGGCATTTACCCGGGCGGTGGTGTCTTGGATCGACGAGAAGTCGATGCCGTCGAGCGCGGGGCGGCCTGCGAAGTGGTCGTCGAACGCCTCGACGCTGCCGGAGCCGGCCGGCGCGAACGACGAGAGCTTGAACGGCCCCGTGCCGATGCCAGTCGTACCGATCGTCGCGATCTCGCCAGCCGGCACGATGTAGCACTGGTAGGCCGTGAGGAGCGACGGGAACTCCGCGTTCGGCTTGGTCAGGTCGAACCGGAGCGTGTACGGATCGGGCGCCGACATGCTGTTCTTGTCGAGCATGTCGCCGAGCACGCCCCCCTGCGGCGACGCGGTCTTCGGGTCGAGGATGTGCTCGATCGAGGCGATCGCGTCGACGGCCGTGAAGGTTTTGCCGTTGTGGAAGCGGACGCCCTTGCGGAGCCGGAACGTCCAGGTCGTCCCGTCGGGGGTCGCGCTCCACTCCTCCGCGAGGTCGGCGACCGTTTCACCCGCCTGGTTCTGCTTGACGAGGCGGTTGTAGAGCGCGCCGAGGTACTCGTACGCGGAGAGGCTGCTCGCGGAGTCGAGAGTCTCGGCGGCAGACGCAGCGGGGCGCGCGATGCGGAGGCGACCGCCTCGAGCAGCGATACCGGTCGCGGCACCCTCGGGGATGGTGGTGGACCGGGCACCGCTGGTGCAGCCGGTCAGCGTGAGAAGACCGAGACCGGCAAGACCTGCGGCACCGGTCAGCAGGGTTCGGCGACTCGGGCCGCGCTCGTGGTCGTTCATCGGGGAAGGGACGATGGGTGGCATTGGGGAGAACCCCTCCTGTCAATCGTTCTTGTGAACGATAGATGACATGAGCACCCGTCACCAGCCGACTTTGAGGCGTGCGCGTGCCACAGAGGGCGCCTCCGGTGCGCTCGGTGCCCCGCCACTGCACCGATCCAGGCGTGCTGGAGTGCTGAGATCGGCACGTCCTGAGTATTTACGAAAGCGTTACACCCGCGCTTCGTCAGACTGTCGTGACGCGCCAGGGGCGTGGCAAGCTGCGTCCATGGAAGACTCTCCCATCGCCCGATCGACTCTGTTAGATCAACACCTCGGCTCGGCCACCACCGTGTCTCACGTGGAAGTGCGCCGAATCTCGATCTCACCCTTCACAGTCGGCGGCGCGCACACGCACAACGGCCCCGTGTTCGGAGTGATCGAAAGCGGTTCCGCCACTTTCCAGATCGGCCAGGAAGACCAGATGATCCTGCGGGCCGGCGACGTCTTCTATGAGCCCGCCGACGTCGTCATCTCTAAGTTCGACACCGCCGACGAGGCTGTGGTCTTTCTCGGCTACTTCCTTCTCGGTGAAGGCGCAGCGCCCGAGATCACCTTCTCCCCGTAAGTGCCACGGGCCCTACAGATCCGGGTTGCCCACGGTGGGAATTAGATGCCTAGCGTCCATTTTTAGTCCACCATCCGCATCCATCACGCAAAGTACCGGTTCACCCCCGCGCAGGCAGCCATCGCTGTTGGGCCTATACAGGCGTCAATGGGTGTCGTAGACGTCGCGACGGTGACCGACGGTAACCACGACAACTAAGAGGACGTCGTCCTCGATTGTGTAGATGATCCGGTAGTTCCCCACCCGCACCCGCAGCCCCACCCGACCCTGCAACGCTTTCGCCCCGGGGGGTCTCGGGTTTTGCCCCAGGAGCGCGATGGCGCCCTGAACTCGACGGGCGTCTTGAGGGTCGATCTTGCGAAGCGCTTTGACGGCGGCCGGCCGCAATTCGATCCGGTACGTGCTCATTGCCAACCGAGGTCGGCCTTGACCTGATCCCAGGGTATGTTCGGCCCCTCATCAGCCATGGCCTCATCGAACGCGTGCACATCCTCGACGTCTTCGAGGGCGTCCATCAACCGGTCGTACTGCGCCGGGCTGATCATCACCGCCGCCGGTTTGCCATGCCGTTCCAAAAACACCGCCTCCGTGTGGGCGGTTTCTATCACTTCGGGCAGCTTCCCCCGGGCATCACTCACGCTGATCGTCGACATGTCCCCACTGTACAAAATGAGGGCAGTTTTGTACAAGCAGCGGAATCCTCGTTGCGTGATCGTGACTCGCGCGAGAGCGCCGATGGGTGACGATGGTGCTGTGCTGAAACGACGTACCCGACTCACTGCTACCGCGGTACTCTCTCTGGCTTTCCTGCCTCTCCTCTCGGCATGCAGCAGCACCCCCGCCGACCCCATCGCGGCGGCCCGCACTCTCGCGGATGCCCCCGGCTGGGTCAGTGCGCCCACCGGCACCGACTGCGGCGACGTCGATTTGACGGCCGATCGCGGCCTTCCCGACAAGGCCCTCAAATGCCTTTCCGATGCGCGATCCGCGGGCGACGAGGCTCGTCTCGCGTGGATCGAACTGACGACGGAGGGTGACCCGGTTCCCTACTTCGCCAAGACCGAGGAGTCGGGCCTGACTGTCGTGTCGACCTCGGCATACGACAGCCTCGGCCAGGGCGGGTGGAGCGAGAACGAGTGCGCTGGGATCGCAGCGCTCCGGACTTGCCTGGCCGACGCCGAGTAGAGCGGCCGGAGACGAGCGAGGTCGGAAATCAGCGCCCGGCGGGCCGGAGCTCGGGTGCCGGGATCCTTGTGTCTCTCGAAAAGAGGCTGAGTCACAGGGCCTCACCGAGCTGACGCTCGATGGGCACCGTGCCCTCGACGATGACATCGCCCGTGTGTGCGGTGGTGACGGTTTCGATGAGCACGATCTCGACCTCCTCGTCGGCGACGGGGTTGTGCTGCACGCCTCGGGGCACGACGTAGAACTGGCCCGGGGTGAGCGCGACCTCCTGGTCGTCGGGAAGCTGAATGCGGAGGGTGCCTGACACGACGAGGAACATCTCGTCTTCGGCGTCGTGGGCGTGCCAGACCAACTCGCCGAGGAGTTTCGCGACCTTCACGTATTGATCGTTCACCTTGCCCACGACGCGCGGGGTCCAGTGCGCGTCGACCTGCTGGAGTTCGCGAGCGACGTCGGTCTCATGGGGAGTGGTCATAGATCCATCGTGGGCCATGGGGCGCTCAGACGGTGATGCACCTGCCGAGGAGCACAAAGAAGTCGGGCGCAGGAGGCACTGTTGTTAATTCACTGTGAAGTGTTCTCATAGTGAAGCTAATGCGGTCGATGTGGGTGATGCTGAGTCCCTGCCCAAACGAAAGCGATCCGAGATGACATCACGCCACCAGCCCAAGCCCCGAGTCCTGATCACAGGAGCGAGCATTGCCGGCCCAACCCTCGCTTGGGGGCTAGAAAGATCTGGCTTCGAGGTCACCCTTCTCGAGCGATCGCCCCAGCAACGAGAGACCGGACAGAACATCGACATCCGAGGTATCGGCCGAGACGTCATTGCGCGAATGGGCATCCGAGACACCGTGATGGCCAACCTCACCGGGGAAGAGGGCACCCGCTACGTGGACGACCACGGACACCCGTACGCGCGCTTCGCGAAAGAGGAGGGCGAAGACGGCCCCACCGCGGAGATCGAGATTCTTCGTGGAAAGTTCGCCCAAATTCTCGTCGAGCTCCTCCCGTCCACTGTGGAGCTGCGCTACGGCGACTACATCGTCGGCGTCGAGCAAGACGCCTCGGGCGTCGACGTGACATTCCACGGCGGTGCCTCAGAGCGATTTGATGTCGTCGTCTCGGCCGAGGGGCGAAGCTCACGAACACGCCGCCTTCTGTTCGCCGACGAGACCGAGTATCGAGACTTCGGTGTCAGCATCGCTTACGGCACTCTCGACCGGGTGGTGGACGACGTCGATCAGTGGGACTGGTACACCGCACCCCGGGGTCGGGTCGCCTCGATCCGCCCTGACAACGAAGGCACCATGCGCGCGAGCATGTCGTTCGAATCCGAACCAATGGGCTTCGAGAAGCTCCCCGTCGAGGCGCAGCTCTCGATTCTCCGGGAGCGCTTCCGGGGAGCCGCGTGGAAAACGGAACGGATTCTCGACGGGTTCGACGCTCGGGCCAACGAGTTCTATACGCAGCGAATGGAGCAGGTCGTCGTCTCCCGGTGGAACAAAGGCAGAGTCGTGCTCCTCGGCGACGCTGCGTGGGGTTCCGGTCCGACGGGGATGGGCACCACCCTGTCTCTCGTCGGCGCTTACATCCTCGCGGGCGAACTCGCCAAGACACTCGTCAACCGTGCCGACACCCCGCAGCTCGCCTTCGCCCGCTATGAACGACTCCTCCGCGGCTACGCCGACAGCGCTCAGGGTCTTCCTCGCGGCGGGGCAAAACTACTGCACCCGTCCACCAGGGCAGGCGTCAGGGCCATGCAGACCGCGCATCGGATCGCTGCGTCGAAACCGGTCCGCCGGTTCGCGACAAACCACCTTCTCACCAGCGAGAAGAACGTCCCGGAACTGCCGAACTACCCGTCACTTCGACTCTGACCGTGCGCGCCGGCTACCGACCCACTGACAGCGTCTCTGCGGAGGTCCTCCTTGTCGCGATGGCCGTGACATTGACCTCCCATCCACAGAACCCGGAAGAATCAACGGCATGACTGATGTCAAAGCCCACGTTCTCGAGGCGTTGCGCCACTACGCGGTGAGCTACCAGGAATCCGCACACCACCTCGCAGAATGGATGGACCTCCCCAGCACCGACGGCGCCGCACTCGGAGAGATCCTCTGGGCGGAAAACGCAGGGCGCCCCCTTTTTCCGGCACAACTCAAAGACCGAATCGGGCTGACATCCGGAGCCACCAACGCGCTCGTCAACCGGCTGGAGGCACTCGACCTCGTCACCCGCAGCCGAGAAAGCAATGACCGGAGGATCGTCAGCCTCCGGGTCACGCAAAAGGCGCGAGACCGCAGCGACGGCTTCATTCGCAAACCTGCCCGAGAACTCGAATCCGCCCTCGACGAGTACACGCCGGAGGTTCTCGAAACGGTGCGGGGCTTTCTAGAGCGATTTGCGGCCATCCTCCCCACCGGCACGGATCACCGGCGGGAGTCGGGCGACGAGAACGCACCTGCGGCTGGGGCGCCGTAGCGCACGCCCGACCCCAGCCGGACCGCCTACCGCCGAGTCGAGAAGATCAAGGCCGTGGTATCACGCCACGTGCGGGATCGTATCGTTGCCGCGCCGCTGCCGAAGCCGACGACTACCGGGCCGCGCGCGCTACCCACTCGGCGATCAGCACCGCCGACGCATCGGTGATCTCTGTCACTGCGTACGACGTCGGCCACAGACCGGACTCGTCGTCGAGCGCAGCCATCCCACTGAAACCCAGGGTCGAGTATCGGGCCTTGTCGTCGATTCCACTTCGAAAGAACACGACCACCTTGCCGGCCTTTGCCCATCCGGGTTGGCCGTAGTACAGCTTGGGCATCAGATCCGGGGCGACTTCACCGACAATGACACCCAGCCTCTCGGCGAGAGACCGGTCAGGATCGCTCATCGCCGCTATCTTCTCCGCCACCGCATGCGAATCAGCAGCGGCTCGTGCTTCGGCGCTGAGCCGACGAGCGTCTGCCCTGTTCTCGGTGGCCCGCTGTGTGATGGCGGCTTTCTCTTCGGCCGAAAAGCTTTCTGACCCTGATCCGTTCACGAGAGGCCCTCCCTAGGCGTCAGCCCAGCATGCCCCGTGGAGAGGCGAATTCTCTGCACATTGACGCCCGCTAGGTCCGAGCTGCCCTCCCGGCACCTCTCGTGCCGAATTCTCTGAACCCAAACGCTCTGGCGAACGACGATTACGAAAGGGACGACGGCCGAATGCTCGTCACGTTCTCCATCAGGAGAGCGTCTAGGGCACGGTAGAGGTCGTCGGGATTGCCGTCCCAGGTCTCGTCGACGATCCAGGAGTTGGTGATGTGAGTCGCCTCGGTGGTGATCCGGCGGGCTTCACGGGTGATCTGCGCCTCGCCGAGTCGGGTGCCGAAGAACAGCCGGATCCTCGACTCCACCCGGGAGACGATGAACGGCCCCATGCGGGCATCGATCTTCTGGGCCATCGCGCCGATGCGCAGAGCCCGATAGAACAGACGCCGCTTCGCGTAGTGGTGAGCGAAGGCACTGAGAGGGGGCGTGTCGGAGGCCTCGATCTCGAACGTCGAGAGGTCGCGAATGCACGCGTCGAGGGCAGCCTCCACGAGGAGCTCGTCGGTCGAGGCGAAGGCGTCGACGACAGTCGCTTCATCGACACCGGCAGCGGCGGCAATCTCTCTCGCAGTAACCGCGGGAGTCCCCTCGCGCTCGACCACCAGGATTGCCGCGTCGAGAACGGCGGAACGGATCGCCGGGTCGATCGCCCCGGAAGGCTCGGCAGAAGTGACCATGTCGATCGACCCTCCCCCTGCGCCGCCGCGCTCGCATGAGCCGGACGGCACCCAACGCTAGAACCCTCCCGACGCGACGACAAGGTCGACCGCCCACCCAGTTGGAGGGTGGCAGGGCCCCCCTAAGCGTTTCCCGGGCCGGACGGTGCGTTTACAGTCGCGTCTTCGCCCCGCTCCAGCGCCGTGCGGATGTGGCCGAGCAGGGGAAGGGCATCTCGGAGCGTGCCCTGTTCCGCCGGAGTCAGGTCGCGCAAAATGCTGGTGAGAAGACCTTCGGCCGCCGAGTCGTAGACGTGGAGTTGCTCCCGCGCAAGATCCGTCAGGCCCACTTTGGTGCTGCGGGCATCCGCTTCGTCTGCGCGTCGCGAGACCAGACCGCTCCTTTCCATGGCAACGACGAGGTTGCTGACCGTCGGGCGCGCGAGTCCCAATTGCCGCCCGAGCACTGTGGGGCTCACCCACTTGTCGGGGAAGAGCCGGCGGAGCACCTCGATCTGGGCGTCAGGAATCAAGGGCAGGCCGGCGAGGGCCCGGGAGCTGTTCAGAAGCGTCCGGCGGAATGGACCGATCTCGTCGCTGAGGCTCCGCGCGATCGCGCTCAGGCCCGTCGGGTCTCCGGAATCGTCCACGCAGAGAGAATACGCGACCACAACAAAATAGGTTTGTAACAAACGCATTTCTGGGTGATAGTGGATTTATGAGTATTCACACCAGCGTCGCCAACCCCACCCCCGAGCAGGGTCTGGACGCAATCATCGGCCACCGGTTCATCTACACCTACGCGAACGGATGGCAGTACGAGATGTACGTCAAAAACGCCACCACGATCGACTACAGGATCCACTCCGGCATGGTCGGCGGTCGGTGGGTCAAAGATCAGCAGGTGGACCTCGTCGGCCTCGGCCGCGGGGTGTTCAAGGTGTCGTGGAACGAGCCGACCGGCACCAGCGTGGTGGTGAACGTCGTACCGGAAGACAGGGTTCTGCACGGCACCATCTTCTTCCCGCACTGGGTCGAACTCGACGGGTCCAAGACAGTCCTTTTCCAGAACGACCACCTCGAGCAGATGCGACGGTTCCGTGACGAAGGCCCGACCTACCCGATCTACGTCGTGCCCGAGTTCGCGCACATCACCCTCTTCGAATTCGTCGGAATCGACGACGAGACCATCATCGACACGGCACCCGGAGACCTGCCGGACGGCTTCGCAGACAGGAGCAACTGAGATGGGCGCCCGTGATGCCGAGGTGGCCCCCCTCACGCTCGCGCACAATGGGCACGTCATCCGCGGCCACGAATTCCGCCCTCGCGAAACCACCGCCGACGCCCCGTCCGTCCTAATCGTCCACGGCTTCGGCGACTCCCACGTCGGCCCGCAGCGCCTCTTCGTCCAGGTCGCCCGACGCCTGGCAGACGCCGGCGCGGTCGTCCGCGCCTACGATCGCCTCGGGCAGGGCACAAGCGACGGCGACTTCGCAGACATCACCCTCCGCGACGAGATCGATCAGGTGATCGTCATGGTCCGCGCATTCGCCGACGACCGCTCCGCCCCGGTTCATCTGGTGGCACACAGTCTTGGCGCCGTCGAATCCGCCATCGTCGCAGCCCGGCTCCCCGACCTCGTGGCCAGCGTCACGCTCTGGTCACCCGCGGGCGTCGTGGTCGACGACATCACGGTGAAAAACGAGATCCAGGGGCAGTCGCTCGAGTCCGTTGCCGAGAACGGCGGTTTCGACTTCGGCGGCCTGTGGCTCGGGCAAGCATTCATCGACGATGTCCGGAATGACCTCGACGTCTACGCCGAGGCGGCAGGCTACAGCGGCGGCCCCGTCGAGGTACTCCACGGCACCGCCGACCAGATCGTGCCGCTCGAATACGGGCAGCGTTACGCGGAGCTCCTCCCCGGGGCCTCCTTCACCGCCATTCCGGGCGCCGACCACGCCTGGTCGTCACGGCAACTGCGCGAGCAGCTCCTCGAGCACCTGCTGCCCTTCCTGAAACTGTCCTAGGACGGCAGCCCGATGCACGCCGCGCTCAGCTGGTCGGAACCACATCCCAGTGCTCGCGGATCAGACCGGCGTCGACCCGAAACAGATCGGCCGCGAGCAGGGGATCGCCCGGCTTGGCCCCGACCGTCTGCGAGAAGGTCCACACGATATCGCCGTCGGAGAGCGAGATGACCGACTGCTGCGCCGGGAACTGCGCACCGCTGCCGAACAACTGCTTGAGCGCCGCAGTACCGTTCGGCGCCACGGGATTGTGCTGCAGGTAGGCCGGATCGAAAGAACGGTCGAGCACGGAGACGTCGTGGTCACGGAACAGCGTGTCGTACGCCGAGACGGCGAAGGTCCGGTTGCGCTCCTCCTGCCGCTCCGACGGCGCCTTGGTCGGCTTCGCGGGTCGGTAGAGGTCGCTGAACATCGTGTTCGTGTTGCCACTGGCGGGCGTGCCGGTGGCAATCGGCTGGTCAAGCGACCAGTGCTCGACGACCTTTCCGTGGCGCATCCGGAAGAGGTCGACGGCAGCCTCGCCCCGCCGTTCGTCTCGCGGGTCGGGAGCGATCTGCCAGTGCACCGCGACCAGGTCGCCGTCGGCTGCCAGGTGTTTGACGACGGCGTGCGCGCCGGGGACGCGCTTTCGGTCTGCGGCGAATTGTGCGAGGAGACCTTCCGACCCCGACGTCGCGCCGGTCCCGTGGCCGACTGCGCCGGGGGCCACGAGCGCGGCCGCAAGACGCCGAGCGCTCGAGCTAGAAGGATCCGCGAACCCCCGCGAGAGGAGAGCGCGGATGGCGCAGGCGTTTCGCCGCTCGGCCGGGGCGTCCTGCCGATCGCCGCTCGTTCCGCCGCGCGCGGAATCGAGGGAGGCTGCGCCGGACGAATGAGCCACGGCAGGCGCGGCAATCGCGGTTCCGGAGACGACCAGTCCGGAGAGGAGGGCGGCACCCGTAATCACGGCGGTGCCGTACGCGCGGAATCGGTGCTTGATCATGGACTCTTCCTTCTCTCGTGTGGCTCGGAGGGAGGGATCCGGTCTCGCTGGTTGGCAGCGGCCGCAGAACCCCGGGCCATCGCGACGACGATAGAGCGCGACACCTCCCCCGCGGAAGGTACGTACCTTTTCGTAAGCTACTGACATGGACGTTGGAAACACGGCATCGCGGGCATCGACCGAAGCAAAATTGCAGACTTTCGCGAGGTTCCCCGCGGCGTGTCCAAGTCGAGTCGTCCTCAGTCATGTCACGAGCCGCTGGGGCGTGCTCGTCCTGCTCGCCCTGGAGCCGGGAAGCATGCGATGGGGCGAACTGCGCCGCACCATCGAGGGAATCAGCGAGAAGATGCTCGCCTCCACACTCCGCACTCTCGAACAGGACGGCATCGTTCATCGCGCCGCCCAGGCGAGCATCCCGCCACGCGTCGACTACTCCCTGACCGAGACCGGGACCGAACTCGCCGCCCGGCTCCTTCCGCTGATGGACTGGATTCTCGACAACGCGGATGCGATCGTCGCCCGACCTACTGTCACCACACCGGCCACAGACCCAGGAAGTCAACTCCACCAGTAGGCGACCCGCGGCAGTGTCGGGAGAAAGGCGCTGTGGGGAGAGAAAAAGCAAGGGGGGAGGAAAAAGCGAAGCCCCACACTCCTTGGAATGCGGGGCTTTGCCTTACTGCTGTCTCAACTCAGTTCTACTGTGTCACTTAGACACTGTGCGCTCGAAGGGACTCGAACCCCCAACCTTCTGATCCGTAGTCAGATGCTCTATCCGTTGAGCTACGAGCGCGCATTACTTTCGGCCGAATGGCCAGAGGAAACATTACACGAGGCCTGCCCCCGACGCCAATCGAGTCGGCCAGGCGAGCCAGCGTGAGCGGCCGCGCCGTCGGATCCTTGCGTTTTACCTGAACGTGGGCGGTGCAGTTGCTCACCGAGCATTGGGGGTCCGGGCAGAGGCAGTTGTCAGGGGGCGTGCGATTGGATGAGACAGTGAACGCCACCACTCTGCCTGCCTCGACGACTGCCCGTCGCCCGGTTCCGGCTCGGTGGATGCTCACGAGCATCGGATCGGCCGTCGCCCTCGGTGGCGTCTACGCCGTCGCGGTACTGACGAAGCCCGGTCAAGAGATCGAAGACTCCATCCTTCGATCGGTTGATGGCGGCACGCTCCTCAAATCCGGTCGGGCGCTCGATGCGATCTCGATTCCGGCGATCCTCGTGGTCGTCGGCGTCGTCGTGCTCATCGCTTTCGTGCGCCGCCGGCCCGGAGCGGCCTTCCAGTCGGCGTCCCTGATCGTAGGATCCATCGCGACCGCCCAGATCATCAAAGCCATTGCACCGCGCCCCGAGCTCACCGAGTCGACCCTCAGCAACAGCTTTCCCAGCGGCCATGTCACGATCGCCGTGGCCGGTCTCTTGGCTCTCTCGACTGCATTCGGGCGTCACCTCCGGCCGCTCATCATGGTGGTCGGGACCGCCTTCGCCGCCCTCGTCGCCGAGCAGACCGTCGCCTACGGCTGGCACCGCGTCAGCGACGTCTGCGGGGCATGCGCGGTTGCTCTGCTGTGGCTCGGCATCGTGCGGAGCGCCGCGGCCGTCTGGTCGCGCGACCGCCGCGACACCGTGGGCAAGAAGGCGCACGGCTTCACCTCGGCCGTTCTCGGGCTGGCACTCGTCGCGACACTGGCTGCCGCCGGCGCGATCTTCTCGATCGGCATCGGTGCCGACATGACTGTCACCATGTCGACCGGGCCAGGAGTGCTCGTCGGGGCGCGGCTGCTCTCGGCCGGCGTCGTCATCGCGACCGCCTGGCTGGCCTGGAAGCTCGATCGGTCGGTGTAGGTCGCTGGTGCTCTGGTCTGCCGCCCTGCCGCCCTGCCGCTCTGCCGCCCTGCCGGCTCGCTGCCGGCACGGGCTCGCCGAGATCGCACTAGTGGTCGCCTCGACCCGACCGTTAGTGCGATCTCGGCACCCCGGGCCCCGCGAGATGGCCACAAGTACGTGAAACGCGACCCCGCGTCGTAGTTCGGGCCACCTCACGCGGGCGGCACGAGCGTGAGCCCTACGCGGCCCCGAACAGCAACCCGAGCGCGTACGTCACAGCGGCGGCCCCGTAGCCGATCGCGAGCTGCCGCAGCGCCCGGCGGAGCGGCGACGTTCCCGAGAGCAAGCCGACCACGGCGCCGGTGCCGAGCAGAGCCAGCCCGACGAGCACCGCCGCGACCACGATCACGGTGAGCCCGGATGCCCCGAAGAACAGCGGGATCAACGGGATGATCGCCCCCGACGCGAAGAAGCAGAAGCTCGACACCGCAGCGCCGAGTCCCGACCCGATGGCCTCGTGCTCATCGACAGGCGAGTCGGCGGACGCCCGCGGCGCAGAATCAGAAGCAGAAGCAGAAGCACCCCCGACAGACGGCGCCACGACGGGCGCAACCAGCACATCGACCCCAGGATCCGGCACAACCCCGATCGCCCCAGTCCGCACCTGCAGTGCGCCGAGCACGTCCCGCGCGTGCGCCTCCGCCTCCTCGGGAGCCATTCCCCGCGCCCGATATACGAGCGCGAGCTCGTTGGCATCGACGTCGAGGTCGGGCAGCACGTGCTCGGCTTCGGGGTCGGGCGTCGACGCCGCGAGGAGTTCGCGCTGCGAGCTCACCGACACGTACTCCCCGGCGCCCATCGACAGCGCACCGGCCAGGAGCCCCGAGAGCCCGGTCACGAGCACGACAGCGTGCGACGCCCCGCTCGCGGTGACCCCGAGGATCAACGCCAGGTTCGACACGAGCCCGTCGTTCGCTCCGAAGACCGCCGCACGAAACGTGCCCGACAGCCGCGATCGCCCCCGCTCGGCGAGACCGCGCACGACCTCGCCGTGGATGCGCTCGTCGGCTGCCATCGCCTCGGTCGCGTCGGCGTCGGTCGCATACGGCGACCGCGCCTCGGCGCTCTGCACGAGGGCGAGCACGAAGATCGAGCCGAAGCGCCGGGCGAGAAACCCGAGGATCCGAGTGCGCAAGTCCGTCCGCACGGACCGCCCCACGCGGTCCCCCAGCAGGTCGCGCCAATGCTGCTCGTGCCGCCCCTCGGCGTCGGCGAGCGCCAGCAGGATGTCGCGCTCCTCGCCGGTTCGGCGCGCGGCGAGGTCGCGGTAGACGGCACCCTCGGCCCGTTCGTCGGCGAGGTAACGGCGCCACCGCCGGAGATCTGCGGGGCTGGGTTCCCTCACGGGCGTGGTCGCGCTCATGGGGTCAGGGTAGCGGTGCGCGGGAGGGGTGGTGCGGGGCTCGGCAACGCGGATCCTCGAGTTTTTGCATTTCGTGCACCTTCTTGCCGAACGCCCAGCTTCGGTGTTACGTTGCCCGAGGCCCACCCGAACGGGCCCGCCTGTGGCCCTTCCATCTGGGGGGAGGACGACGACGCAACGACGCTCATCTCCACTGAAGGATCACTCTGTGAAATCTTTGTCTCGAGGCACGGCGTTCGCCGTTCCGACCGTTCTCGCCATGACGTTCGGTGGGCTGTTGCTCGCCGCGCCGGCCCATGCCGCTGACGCCTTCGCCGTCACGACGCCCGCTCCCGGTGCGACCGGAGTGGCGCAGACGTTCCCGAACGTCGTTCCGTTCGAAGGCACCGGCGCTCCCGCCGGCGACAACGTGACCGTCAGCTACCTCGACGCCAACGGCGCCAGCCACAACGCGACCTTCGGCGGCTCGACCGTCGATGCCGCGACGGGACAGTGGAGCGGCAACGAGAACTTCGCCCAGCTCAGCCCCGGCCAGACCGCCGTGGTGGCGACGGTCACCGCAGTCAACGCGGGCGGCACCGTCGACTTGACCACGACGACTTCGTTCGAGCTCGCCGTCGCGCCGAACTCGTTGACGCCGTTCACGGTCACGAAGCCAGTGTCGAACTCGACCACCCCGGTCGAGAGCACGACGCCGACCTTCGAGGGAGCCGGCCAGGCCGGTGACACCATCACGATCACCTACGGCGCCCGCGCCGCGAAGACCGGCGTCGCCGCGACCACAGTCGTGAAGACCGACAACACCTGGTCGACCACGACCGACTTCAGCCAGCTCGAGCCGGGCGCGACCGAGGGCAGCGCTCTCGTCAACGAGACCGACCCCGCCGGCAACCCCGTCCCCGGCGCCGACCAGAAGCGCATCAATTTCGTGTTCCCGTCGGCCCCCGCTGCCGCCGTGCCCGCGTCGATCGCCGTGACGCCGACCAAGACCAGCGTGCTCGAAGCCTCGACCACCGGCGTCGCCGTCTCGGCCGAGGGCTTCAGCCCCGACGAGCAGGTCGTCGTCGCCGTCACCGATGCCAAGGGCACCGTAATCCCCCTCGCCGGCGATCGCCCCGCTCAGACATTCGCCAGCGACACTGACGGCTCGTACGCCGACGTTCTGCGTCTGCCGGCCAACCTCGTGGGCGGCACCTACACGGTCACCATCGTCGGCGTCCGCAGCGGCGTCTCCGTCAAGTCGTCGTTCTACGCTCTCGGTGCCCCGACGATCACCTCTCCGACCAACGGCCAGAGGCTTGTCGGCTCGACGGTCACCTTCGCCGGAACCGGAACCCCAGGATCCGACATCGGCGTGATCGTCCTCACCACGAAGGCGTACAAGGCCGCTCTCGCCCAGGCGAAGGCCGCTGAAGCCAAGTCGTCCGCATCGGCTTCGCGTCTGGCCTCGCCGCGCGCCGGAACCACCGCGACGCCCGCCGACCCGACCGCTCGCATCATTGTCGGCGCGAACGGCCGCTGGAGCGTCACCCTCGCCGCCAAGCCCGGCGACTACACGGCCGTCGCGATCTCCGCGCTGCTCGACGCGAACGGCGACCCGGTCGTCGACGCCGCGGGCACCCCGGTCGCGGCCGGCCCGAGCGCTCCGGTCGAGTTCACGCTGACCGCTGCGGTCGTCGCGCCGGCCGCCGCTGGCACGGGCGTGGACGGCGACGGAACGACGACGCTGGCCTACACGGGCTCCGACACCGCGCCGCTCGCGATCGGTGGCAGCCTCGTGCTGCTCGTCGGCGCCGGCCTGCTGCTGGCGGCTCGCCGTCGCCGCTCGGTCGAGGTGTAGTCGGTCGCACTGACTGCCGGAGGGCCCGTCTCGCGCGTTCGCGCGGGGCGGGCCCTTTCTTCGTTGCGGAAGGGCTCGTCGCGCGCGGCACCCGCCGAGATCGCAGTTGCGGTCGGGTGCAGGCGACCCCTACTGCGATCTCGGCGACGCCGCAGCCGCATCCGCAGCACGCCCTGCGCCCACCGCCAGCGCCTACGCTCAACTGATGCTGTACGTAGGAGTCGACCTGGCCTGGGGCGAGGGCAGCGACGCCAAGCCGGCGAACGAGACCGGGCTGTGCGCACTCACCGCAGAAGGACGCATCGTGGCGGCCGGGTGGGAACGCGGTGTCGAGGGCGTGGTCCGGTGGATCCTCGGGGTTGTCGCAGAGGCAGAGGCAGCAACCGGCCCGGGCGTCGCCATCGCCGTCGACGCCCCGCTGGTCGTGCCGAACGCGGTCGGCATGCGCGAGTCCGAGAAGCAGGTCGGTCGCGCCTACGGCCGGTGGAAGGTGGCGGCCAACCCCACGAACCAGGCGCTCGGCTGGCTGGCCGGGGTGCGGCTTCGCGACGCTCTCGAGCAGGCAGGGTTCGTGGTGGTGTCGGGTGTGCCGGATCCTGAGCCTCGTGACCGCGTGATGTTCGAGTGCTATCCGTACACGACTCTCGTCGGGGTCGAAGAACTCGGCTACGACGTCGAACGCCCGCGCTACAAGCGGCTCGACAAGGCGCTGCCGGCCGCTGAAGCGAGGGCGGCGCGTGCTGTGGCGACAGACGAGCTGGTGCGCCGCATCGGGCTGCTCGATACGTTCGATCCGCCCCTCGAACTCGCGTCGCACCCGGTCACCAAGGCGTTACTCGACGAGCCGTCACCGCTCTCCGGCCCCGGGCACAAGCACCGCGAAGACCTGCTCGACGCAGCCTTGTGCGCCTGGACGGCTTCGATCTGGCACCGGCACGGGCTGTCGCGGGTGCAGGTGCTCGGGCGGGACGAACCGAAGGATCCCTCGGGCCGACCGGCAACGCTCGTCGCGCCGTGCCGCCCGTCGCAGCGTCTGCCGTAGCGTCGCGGCGCTCGGCCCTGGCAGCTACAGCGCCTTGATCATCTCGTTCTCGAAGCCGTGCGGCGCAAGCTCGTACGGCAGCTTCCGCCCCGTCTCGGTAAAGCCGCGCCCCGCGTAGTAGCGGATCGCCCGCGCGTTGTCTTCGTGCACGTGCAGCGCCATCGCATTCGCGTGCCCCTTCGCCCAGGCCTCCACCGCGTCGAGCAGCGCATCGGTCACTCCGGCGGCGCGGCCCCGATGCGACGGCGCCACGTAGACGCCGACGAGCAGCGGGAATCCCGTCTTGGGCAGGTAGCCGCCCATCGTTCCGACCCAGGATCCGGTCGACTCGTCGATGGCAGCGAACGACGCTGACCCCTCGTCCGTTCCTCGGCGACCCCGCAGGCGCCATTCGGCCTCGGGGTGGTTCTCGGCCGTCGCCAGGGTCTCGCCGAACGCGATCGGGGTGTCTCGGAGCATCTCGAGCCGCAGCGTCCGGACCTCGCGCCAATCGGCTTCGGTGACGGGGCGGATGGTGACGGTGGTGCTGGCCATGTGTTCAGCCTAGGCGGGGGCCGACGTACTCGACCCGCGCCCACCCCCTCGAACGGCACAAACCCGCCCGGCCGGCACAAACAGCCCGGCTAGGCGGGGTGTTCGTGCCGATCGAGCGGGTCTGTGCCGCTGTGGCGGGTGGGGCTAGGCGGGTCGGGCTGCGCGGGTCGAGCTGGGCGGGTCGGGCTAGGCCTTCGAGCGGAGAACCGTGAACGAGGCGTCGCGCACGATCAGAGTCGACACGGGCGAGGCCACGTGCTGCTCCGGGTCGCTCGACGACGCGAGCTCCCACTCGCCGAAGGGCGCCTCGGGCACGGTGAACTCGACACCGTTCTGCGCCGCGTTCATCAGCACGGCAAAGGAGTCGGCTCCCTCGTGCCCGAGCACGAACATGACCGCGCGGTTCTCCGGATCCTGCCAGTCGGCCTCTTCGAACGGACGAGCGTCGGCCCGCAGGATCTCAACGGTGCGGGGCGAGTCGCCGGGCGCGGTGCGGAACCACGACGGGCGCAGTGCCGGCGCCGACTGACGGAGCGCGATCAGCGACGTGGTGAACTCGAGCAGGTCGCGGTCGACGGCCTTCCAGTCGAACCACGAGATCTCGTCGTCCTGGCAGTAGGCGTTGTTGTTGCCACCCTGGGTGCGGCCCATCTCGTCGCCGCCGAGGATCATCGGCACACCGGCCGACAGCAGCAGCGTCGCAAGCAGGTTGCGCTGCTGACGACCACGCCACTCGAGCACGGCCGCGTCGTCGGTGTCGCCCTCGATGCCGCCGTTGAACGACGCGTTGTTGCTCTCGCCGTCGTTGTTGTCTTCACCGTTGGCCTCGTTGTGCTTCTCGGCGTACGAGGTGAGGTCGCGGAGCGTGAAGCCGTCGTGCGCGGTGACGAAGTTCACGCTCGACAGCGGCGAACGGCGGTCGCCCTCGTAGACATCGGGGCTACCCAGCACACGCTGCGTAAAGGTGCCGAGCACGTCGCCCGAGCCCCAGTACTCGCGGGTGTCGTCGCGGAACTTCCCGTTCCACTCCGACCAGTCGGCCGGGAATCCTCCGACCTGGTACCCCGCGGTGTCCCACGGCTCGGCGATGAGCTTGACCGGGGCGAGCACGGGATCCTGGTGGCACAGATCGAGGAACGCCGAGTGCTTCTCGGCGTCGCCGTCCTGGCGGGTGAGGGTCGTGGCGAGGTCGAAGCGGAAACCGTCGACGTGCATCTCGGTGACCCAGTAGCGAAGCGAGTCCATGATGAGGCGAAGGGCGGCCGGGTGCCCGACGTTGAGCGAGTTGCCGGTGCCCGTGGTGTCGAAGTAGCTTCCGCGGTCGTCTTCGACCAGACGGTAATACGAGGCGTTGTCGATGCCCTTGAACGACAGCGTCGGGCCCTGGTGGTTACCCTCGGCCGTGTGGTTGAACACCACGTCGAGGATCACCTCGAGGCCAGCGGCGTGGAACGCCTTGACCATGGCCTTGAACTCGGCGACCTGCTCGCCCGCCTGACCCGACGACGAGTACTCGTTGTGCGGCGCGAAGAATCCGATCGAGTTGTAGCCCCAGTAGTTGCGCAGCCCCTTCTCGGCGAGAGTGTCTTCCTGGGCGAACTGGTGGATCGGCAGCAGCTCGACGCTGGTGACCCCCAGGTCGACGAAGTGCTTGATGGCCGCGGGGTCGGCGAGACCCGCGTACGTACCCCGAATGCTCTCGGGAACCTCGGGGTGCTGCTTCGTGAAGCCCTTCACGTGCACCTCGTAGATGACGGTCTCGTCGAGCGGGACGCGCGGAGCCTTGTCGCCCTCCCAGTCGAACGACGCGTCGGTGACGATGCACTTCGGCATTGCCGATGCAGAGTCGTCGTCGTTGCGCGTGAACGGGTCGTCGAACTCGTGTGAGAACAGCGCCTGACCCCACTCGAAGCCACCCTCGATGGCCCGCGCGTGCGGGTCGAGCAGCAGCTTGGCCACGTCGTGGCGAAGACCGTTCGCAGGATCCCACTCACCGTCGACCCGCAGACCGTACCGGGTGCCCACTTCGATGCCGGGCACGAACGCGTGGAACACGTAGCCCGTGCGCTCATCGAGCTCGTGCCGCGTCTCGGAGCCGGCCGCGTCGGATCCTTCGCCCGCAGAATCGAAGGTGCAGAAGTAGATGGCGGTCGCGGTCTCGGAGTAGACGGCGACGGTGACGCCACCGTCGACGACGGAGACGCCGAGGGGATAAGGCTGTGAGAGGGTCATGCCTTTAGTTCTACGGGTAACGGCTGTGCATCGGAACGCCGGCTTGTCCCCCGAAATGCCCCCATTCCGAGGTACCTCCGACCCGATCGTGCCACTCTCGGGGCATGAGCAAAGACAGTTCCTTCTCGAGTGATGGCCCCGTACTCGCCGACACCGTGCCGATCGACCTCCACGAGCTCCGCGCACTGCTCGACGAGGGTGGCTCGGCGGCGCTCTGAGGTTCGGCTCTGCAGTCTTCTGTCGGGCTGCTCCGGGGTTGGCTAGTGCGGTCGCCCGCTGAGATCCCGCAGCGTCACCGAGCGATACGCTCATCTGATGCCTGACTCTCGGCCGGACGCCCTCCGCATCGCTCTCGTGTGTCTGCACACCTCGCCGGCGTCCGACCCCGGCATCGGAGACGCCGGCGGCATGAACGTCGTCGTGCGCAACCAGGCCGCAGCGCTCGGCGCACTCGGCCACCACGTCGACGTTCTCACACGCCGATCGTCGCCCGACCAGCCCGCCACTAGCGACCTCGGCGAGAACGTCGTCCTGCGGTTTCTCGACGCCGGGCCGCCCGAGCCCGTCGCGAAGGGCGTGCACGAGAACTTCATCGGTGAGTTCCAGCAGGCCATGGAGCCGTTCGGTCCCTACGACATAGTCCACTCGCACCACTGGTTTTCGGGCATGGCCGCCCTTCCCTTCGCGCGGGCGCGAGGCCTGGCGCACCTGCAGAGCTTCCACTCGATCGCCGCCGATCACTCGACGCCCCTCTCGGAGGGCGAACGGCCCGAATCGCCCGGTCGCCTCACCGGCGAGGCCTGGCTCGCGAAAGAATCCGACGGGGTCATCGCCATCAGCGCCGCCGAAGCCGAGACCGTCGTGCACCGGCTCGGGGCCGATGCCGAGAACGTGCACGTCGTCTCGCCCGGAGTCGACGCCACCGTGTTCCGACCGACCACGCCGGGCTCGGTTGCCCCCTCGCCCTACGTCGTCGCCGCCGGTCGCCTCGACCCGCTCAAGGGCTTCGACCTGGCCATCGCGGCGGTCGCGGCGATCCCCGAGAGCATTCGCCCCGACCTCGTGATCGCCGGCGAGGAGTCGGTCGACTACCGCAGCTATCCCGACGAGCTTCGCGCCCTCGCCGAGTCGCTCGGCGTCGCCGACCGGGTCCGGTTCGTCGGCCCGCAGTCGCGCTCGGCTCTCGCCGCACTCCTCCGAGAGGCACGAGTCGCCGTGGTGCCGTCGCACTCCGAGACGTACGGCCTCGTCGCCCTCGAGGCCGCTGCCAGCGGCACACCGGTCGTGGCGGCGGCCGCCGGAGGCCTGCGCGAAGCCGTCGTCGACGGGGTGACCGGGATCGTGCTGCGGTCGCGCGAACCGGCCGTGTGGGCAGACGCGATCGCGGGGATCCTCGGCGAACCGGTCTATGCCGCCGCCCTCTCGACCGCCGCCCGCGTGCGGGCCGCCGGGCTCAGCTGGGCGCACTCGGCCGACGGGCTCGTCGCCTGCTACCGGTCGCTCGCGCGGTAGCTCGCTTCGCTAACCGTTTCACGCATCGCTTACCGTTTTTTCGGTTAGTCGTGCGTAAAACGGTGAGCGACGCTGCTTGCCTTCCAACTAGTCGCGTTTCGCACGTTTAGTCGCGGTAAAGCGCGACTAAACGGGCGAAACGCGACTAAGCGCCAGCGGGCGGGCCGGAGCCAGCCCTACTGGACCGCGGCAGTGAGTCGGCAGACGTTGTCCAGGATCCTCGAGAGCAGGGGCCGGTCGAGCCACTCGACGAGCGAGAGCTCTCGAGACTGAGCCCGGTAGTCGTCTTGCACCCGCGCGAGCTCCGAGACGAAACGGCGGCCGCGGATCATCACCGACACCTCGAAGTCGAGGCTGAAGGAGCGCATGTCCATGTTGCTCGACCCGACGACGGCGACATCGGAGTCGACGGTGAAGTGCTTGGCGTGGAGCACGATCGGCTTGCGGTACAGGAAGATGCGCACGCCGGCGCGCAGCAGCGTCTCGTAGTACGAGCGCTGCGCGTGATAGACCATGAACTGGTCGCCGATTTCGCATGCGAACAGCTGCACCTCGACTCCGCGCTGGGCCGCCGTCGTGATCGCGTAGAGCATCGAGTCGTCGGGCACGAAGTAGGGGCTGACGATGACGAGGCGTTCTTGCGCGCCGTAGACGAGCGCGTTGAACAGGCGCAGGTTGTTCTCGCCCTCGAAGCCCGGGCCGGAGGGCACGATCTGGCAGTCGAGCGTGTCGGGCTCTTCCACGTTGTGGATCGGGTCGGCTTCGCGCTGCAGGAGTTCTTCGGTCTCGGCGAACCAGTCGGTGATGAAGATGGCGTTTACACCGGCGACCACGGGGCCTTCGAGCTTCAGCATGAGGTCTTTCCACCGAAGGTGGCGTCGCTTGTTGGAGGCCTTGTTGTAGTCGGGGTCGACGAGGTTCTGCGATCCCATGAAGCCGACGGTGCCGTCGATCACGACCACCTTGCGGTGGTTGCGGAGGTCGGGGCGGCGCCGGAGGACGGTTCGCGCGTTCACCGGCAACATCGCGCGGTTGGGGATGCCGGTGCGCTCGAGCCACGCGAGGGTGTCTTTCGAGGCGGGGTTTCGCATCGTCGTCCAGTGGTCGTACAGCACGCGGACGGTGACGCCCCGCTTGTGCGCGTCTTCCAGCGCCTTACAGAACTCGACCGTGGCCTTGTCGTAGGCGAAGAGGTAGAACTCGACGTGCACGTAGCGCTCTGCCTTGCCGACGGCATCGGTCATGGCGCGCATCGTGGTGCCGAAGTCGGCCAGGATGTGCGCGTCGTTGCCGCCGACGAGGGGCATGGCGCCGAGCTTGCGGTTCAGGTCGACGACGGAGCCGAACCAGCGCGGCCAGCTCTCCTCTTTCGTCACGAGGTCGAGGCCCGATGTCGTGTCGATGATGAAGCCGTTGATCTCGGCCTGCTTTTCACGGCGCCCCTTCGGCAGGAGGGTCGAGCCAAAGAGGTTGAGCGCCATGACGCCGGGGATCGGCGCCGCGAAGATCGCGAGCAACCAGGCCAGCGCAGTCGTGGGGCGACGGTTGCGCGGCACCTGCATCACCGAGGTCACGCGCAAGAAAAAGTTGATCCCGACGACGATCTTGGCGATGGTCTTACCGAGGCTCTTCCACGTCATGGTCTGAGGCTAGCGCGGCGCGCGGAGTCGACAGGCTCGTCTGGCCGCAAAGCGCACGGGGTCTGGCCTGGAAGCGACTGCAGTCGGACTGCGTCTGTCCATTTCCGAGCGATCCGGGGTCGCGGTCACACCCGTTACACCTGACAGCGCACTGTGGCGGCGGATCACTCTCGAATTGGCACCGGCACACACGCTCACGCCTCCGACACCCGCCCGGCCTCCACCCGCCACTGCCGGTCGAGCCGAACCGTCTCGAGCATGCGGCGGTCGTGCGTGACGAGCAACAGGGTGCCTTCGTACGTGTCGAGGGCCTGCTCCAGCTGCTCGATCGCGGCGAGGTCGAGATGGTTCGTCGGCTCGTCGAGCACGAGCACGTTCACGCCGCGCGCCTGGAGCAGGGCGAGGCCGGCGCGAGTCCGCTCGCCGGGTGACAGCTCGTCGACGGGACGCCCCACGTGGTCGGCTTTGAGGCCGAACTTCGCCAGGAGTGTGCGGACCTCCGCCTGGGTGACGTCGGGAACGAGACCCTCAAAGACGTCGGCCAGAGGGCGTGGGCCGGTGAACACGCTGCGTGCCTGGTCGATTTCGCCGACAGCGACGGAGGAGCCGAGTGACGCGGTGCCGGACGTGGGCTCCTGTGCGCCTAGCAGCGCGCGCAGCAGCGTCGACTTGCCGGCGCCGTTTGGCCCGGTGATGCCGATGCGATCGCCGCCGTTGATCTGGAGCGAGACCGGGCCGAGCGTGAAGTCGCCCTGGGTGAACGTCGCGTCGGAGAGCGTCGAGACGACCGCCGACGACCGCGGCGCCTGACCGATCGTGAATTCGAGCTGCCACTCTTTGCGGGGCTCGTCGACCTCGTCGAGGCGGGCGATTCGGCTCTCCATCTGGCGCACCTTCTGCGCCTGCTTCTCGCTCGACTCGGACGCCGCCTTGCGCCGGATCTTGTCGTTGTCGGGTGACTTCTTCATCGCGTTGCGGACACCCTGACTCGACCACTCGCGCTGCGTTCTCGCACGGCCGACGAGGTCGGCTTTCGTCGCCGCGAACTCGTCGTAGGCGTCGCGCTTGTGCTGACGGGCGATCTCACGCTCGTCGAGATAGGAGTCGTAGCCACCGCCGAACAGCCGGTTCGACGCCTGCGCGAGGTCGAGTTCGAGCACGCTCGTGACCGAGCGGGCGAGGAACTCGCGGTCGTGGCTGACCAGGACGACGCCACCGCGGAGCCCGCGCACGAACTCCTCCAGCCGGGCCAACCCGTCGAGGTCGAGATCGTTGGTGGGCTCGTCGAGCAGCACGATGTCGAAACGCGAGAGAAGGAGGGCCGCCAACCCCACCCGCGCCGCCTGCCCGCCTGAGAGCGACGTCATCAGGGAGTCGGTGGTGACAGTGGTCGACGTGCTGCTGCCACTGCCACTCCCGCTCCCACCGATCGCGAGGCCCAGCTCGGCCAGCACGACGGGAATGCGCTCGTCGAGGTCGGCGGCCCCTGATGCCAGCCAGCGGTCGAAGGCGGTCGAATAGGTGTCGGCTGCCGCGTCGGAAACCGCAGGATCCGCGAGCGCGACCGCAGCAGCATCCATCTCCGCTGTCGCCGCCGCGCATCCCGTCCGCCTGCCGATGTAGTCGGCCACAGTCTCGTGCGGAACCCGCTCGTGCTCTTGTGGCAACCAGCCGATGAACGCGTCGGCCGGCGCGAGAGACACCGTACCTGCGAGAGGTTGCTCGACGCCGCCGAGGAGCTTGAGCAGAGTCGACTTGCCGGCGCCGTTGACACCGACCACCCCGATCACATCGCCGGGAGCGACGGTCAGGTCGAGGGAGTCGAAGAGCGTGCGGGCGGCATAGCCTCCGGCCAGCCCCTTGGCGACGAGTGTTGCGGTCATGGATCTATCGTCCCATCCCGGGCGAGAACGCCGGGGCGGTTTTCCACAGGTGCGGGCTAGCTGACCAACTTGTGCTCGACGAGAAGTCGATGGATCGCTTCTCGAACCAGTTCGCTCTGACTCCGACCGCTCTCTTCTCCCAACCGGGTGAACGCGTCGAACTCAGCCTCGGAGATCCGCGCCCGGACAGTGGGGGACGCTCCTTTCGGCGCGGTGCCGACTCGCGGCCGGCCTGATCTACGCATCGCTTCTTCGAGCGCGCTTTCGCTGCCGTACTGCTTCAGCATCAGGGCCCGGCCTCGCCGGGCCGCCGCGGCGCCCGTCGCCGTGTCAGCCGCCGCAGGCGTGGGCATCGAGGGATCGGTGAGACGACTCGCGAGCGCATCGAATTCATTGTCGGTGACTTCAGGCATTGCCATGCTCCTCTCGGCGACGACGAAACTTGGGGCCGAGCTCCATCGCGTGAAACACGACGGCCTCGCGTCCGTCGTCGTAAACAGTGACCAAAATCTCGATTTATCGATCGGTGTGGGCGTGCGGATGACCCAGATACAGCCAGACTTCACCCTCGTCAAGACTCTCTCCCGGCAATCGCTCGGTATAGGTCGCGTTGACGAGAGCGAAGATCTGATCAGTGCGGGGTATGCCGTGTTTGTCTGCAGAGTTCATCCAACGGGGTGCCATGCCGTGCACCTTAAATTGTAGCCGCTAATGACCGCTACGAATTTCCACAGGGGCGCCACAACCACCGAGCGGGGTTACAAGAAAGCGGACGGCCGCGTCAGCGACGCACGTGCAGCGGAATCCCCGCCGCGACGTCGCGCGCATCCGCCTCGGCGTCGCGCCCGATGCCGAGGATCGGCTCCACCACGCTGTCGATCACACGTGCGACGAACGCCTCGTCGAGCGGCAACTCGCGCTGGGCGGCGTGCTCGACGGCGAGCGCGTGCACGGCACGGGTGACGAACGCTGCGTCGTACCGCACCGGTTCTGCCTCGCCGCGCGCCACCCCGCGTCGCACGACCACGGTCAACGAGCGGGTGCGCTCGGTGTGGGTCGCCGCGTCGTAGGCACGCCAGATGTCGGGATCGCGCGAGATCGCGGCGATGACGTGGCGGAACTCGGCTGGCGGGTAGCCGATCGGGCTCACCCAGGTGCGCACGAGGGCTTCGAGGTCGGTGCGGAGTGCGCCCGTGTTCGGGATCGTCGTGTCGACATCGAACGCCGCCACCGCGTCTCGGACCAGCGACCGCTTGTCGTCCCATCGCCGGAAGATGGTCGCCTTGCTCGCCCCGGCCCGCTCGGCAACCCGGTTCATGGTCAGAGCGTCGATGCCGATTTCGGCGATCAGCTCTTGCGTCACACGCAGCAGCCGCTCTTCGACGAGCGGGTCGCGAGGCCGACCGACCTTGCGCGCTCCTCCGGATTCCACGGTCCAAAGCCTAGACCGCAGCCCCGGCACGCCAGAGACCAAAGGATCCGGCGGCCCCGTTCCCCAGACAACCCCAAGGCCGCACCGACCGAACTCGCCCCGGCCCGCGGCTCGGCCCGCCTCGTGAGTCGACCTTGCGAGGCCGGTGCCTACGTGCTCCCGGCGAATCGCGATCGCCTGCCTCTGGCGTTCTCGGTGGTGGCGCGCAAGGGGGTGTGATGAGGGGCCGGAGGGACGGCTGGTTTCGTCCTGGCGGATGACGTTCGGGCCGGATCCTGATCGATAGCGTCAAGACGTGGGAATCACCAGGAGAACGCTGCTCGTCGGCGCAGGATCAGCCGCCGCGCTCGTGGTTGCCAGTGGAGCTGCAGTCGAGGAACGACTTCTGCCCGGGCGGTCGACGTTGCACCGGGTGCTCGGATTGAACGGTCAGCCGGGAGCCGTGCCGGCAGTCGAGACAGGCCAGCTCGTCAGCGGCTCGTTCCAGTCGCAGGCTCGTCTCGGGCGGGAAGTCGGCTGGTCGGTGGCGTATCCCCCGGGCTCGTCGGCGAGCGCGGAGCTGCCCGTTACCATCGTGCTTCACGGATACAGCGGCACTCACGCGAACGCGTTCGGGGCCGGCCATCTCGGGCTCGACCGCTTTCTGGCCGCTCATGTCGATGGCGGCGGGCGCCCGTTTGCACTCGCCTCGATCGACGGCGGCAACACGTACTGGCACCGACGCTCGACCGGCGAGGACGCCGGAGCGATGGTGGTCGGCGAGTTCCTGCCCCTGCTCGCCGCCCGCGGTCTGGACGTGTCGCGGATCGGACTTCTCGGCTGGTCGATGGGAGCCTTCGGCGCGCTCCTCCTCGGGTCGCAGCTCGGTCGGACGAGGGTCGCCGCGATCGCCGCGGACAGCCCGGCTATCTGGCATGAGGCGTCGCAGGCCGCCTCGATCGCGTTCGACGGTGCAGCGGATTTCGCGGCGCACACCGTGTTCGGCCGCCAGTCGTCGCTCGACGGGATCGCCGTGCGTGTGGACTGCGGAACGGGCGACGGCTTCTTTCCGGCCGCGCGCGATTACGTGGCCGGGTTCGCGTCGCCTCCTGCCGGCGGCTTCGAGCCGGGTGGGCACGATCTCGACTATTGGCGGCGCATGGCTCCCGCCCAGATCGCTCACCTCGCCCACCACCTCCCCTAGCCGCGCGAGGAGGCTCGAGGCACCCCCGGCTGGCCAGACAACCCCCGGATGCCAGGCTCATTCTGGCCATCCGGGGGTGCGTCACGGCCGTGCGCGGGCACCGGGCACCGGCACCGGCACCGGCACCTAGCGGGGCAGCTTGATCAGGGTGTTCAGCACCCGCGTCGTCTGCAGCGGCCCGAAGTTGTCGTCGCTGATGAGGCTGATCTTGATGGTGCCGCCGGGGCCGCGACCGGTCAGCGCCATGCCCTCGTAGTTGTCGAGCAGCGGATTGGCCTGTGACTCAAGCGCCGTTGCACCCAACGTCGGCCCCTTGACGAGATCCGCCACGAGCGTCTTCGACAGGACCGCCGAGGCAGGCGCCGTCGACAGGTTCGCCACCCGGCTCACATCGGTCGCCCGCGCAAGCCCCGACACCGCGTAGAGCTTCACCGCATTGCCGCTGTCAGCCGCGAACGAGGCCTCCTCGACGACCAGGCGGTCGTCGTCGACGGCGACGATCTCGGGAATCCTCTGGCCCGCGCCAGCGCGGTAGCCGACCTGCTTCGCCAGAGACCAGGATCCATGGCTGCCCGCCTTGTACACCAGCAACCGGTGCGATCGGGTGTCGCCGTTCGCCGACACGTCGCCCGACAGCGCACCCTCCATTGCGGCCACGATCGTGCGCCCCTAGGGCGAGATGCTCAGTCCCTCGAGGGTGGCGTTCGAGGTCGCCTCTCCGGCGACGGCGGCACCGGACAGTCCGGCACCGCTGAGGGTCGTCCCCGTCACGGCGAAGCGCCCAGGCACCCGAAGCTGTGATTTCTGGACTCCATCACGGCCGAAGATTCGGATGGAGGGCTCGGTCTCGGAGCTGACGAGGTAGTCACCGTTCGGCAGCACCGCGAGGCCCTCGTTGTCGGCGGTCAGCCCCGTGTACGGGTCGCCGGTCGGAGTCTTGAGCACCAGAGGGGCTCGAACGACGGCGGGCTTTGCGAGGTTCCGCCCGATGAACCAGATGCGCGACGGGTCGGAGGCGTGGTTGTCGACGGCCGAGATCCACGACTTCGAGCGCGGGTCGTACGCCAGCGACGACAGCCCGCCCACGGTCGCGCCCTGGTAGTCGAGCTTGTCGAGCGAGTCGGAGTACCCCGTCGCGACGCCCTTCGGCGGAATGACGGCCGACTGCGGCTTCGGGGTACCGAAGAGTCGAACGACCTGCGGGTCGTGGTCGCTCACCTGGTCGGCGTACTCCGAGTTGGTGTGGATCACTTCGTACTGCGGGATGCCGACGCCCTTGCTGACCAGGATGTGGTCGAGCACCTCGCTGACACCCTGGTAGTCGTAGGTGTACTGCTCGTTGGCGGGCAGTGTGGTGATGAGGTCGGTCAGCGCAGTCTTGCCGTCGGCCTGGCCCGTCAGGGTCTTCATCGCCGGGCTGAACTGGTAGTCGTTCAGATCGCCGGCAACCACGACCGCGGCGCGCTTGTCGCGGGCGAGCACGGCGTCGACGAAGGAGTTCACCTCAGCGGCCTGGGCCTTGCGCTGCACCGCCGATGACTGCTCGGGGTATTGGAACCGCCCGTCTTGGCTCTGGTCGCCGCCTTTCGAGGCGAAGTGGTTGCCGACGACGAACACGCTCTTGCCCCGGAAGGTGAACTGCCCGACGAGCGGCTTGCGGCTCGACTTCCAGGCCGCGCTTCCCGGGTCGATGCGCCCCGGTGAGAAGGAGAGGCCGGGCTTGCCGTGCGTGCTCGTCACCGCTGTCGCCGTCGTCGCACGGTCGACGCCGCGTCGGCCGGAATCGACGAAGCTGACCCGCTTCGGGTTGAAGAGGAACACGATACGAATGTTGCCGCCCGGCTGCCCGCCGTCGGCGTCGTTCACGGGGTCGATCGAGCGGGTCGAATAGGCCGGGCCGCCAGCTGCCGTGATCGCGGCGGTGAGCTTGGCCAGGGTCTGGTCGGACGCCACTGTGCCGTCGTCGGTTGCTCCGGTGTTGTCTTGCACTTCTTCGACCGTGACGATGTCGGGCGAGGCGAGGTTCGTGACGATGCCCTTGCCGAGCGCGGCGTACTTCGCTGCGGAGTCGGTGGGGGTGAGGTTCTCGACGTTGTAGGTCGCGATCGACAGCTGGTCGCTCTTCGGCTTCGAGGCGACGCTCGGCTTCAGGTTCGCCGAAGCGACCGGGCCGAGGGTCGTGGCCGCGATGAGGTATCCGCCGTACTGGGAGTAGTCGATCGGCCCGACGGTCTCGCCGGTGAAGACGTCGCCGACGCTCACACCCGGGTTGCTGCCGTCGGTCGGGACGACCTCGAGTCGGCCGGAGGGCGTCGCGTTCTCGGCCGTGAGCAGCGCACCGCCGCGCTTCGAGCGCAGTTGATCGGGCTTGGTGGTGATGTACTGCTCCCCGTAGGCGTCGGACGGACCGATGACGCGGGCGTCGTCGACCCGGACCCGCATTCCCTCGACCGACTCGTAGTAGTCGAGGGCGGAGCGCGACGGCGTCAGCGCCGTCGTCTCGATGTTCGCCCCGCCGAGGTCGGGCGCGTAGGTGGCGGGGACGGTCGTCGGCGTGATGACGATCGGTGCCGGAAGCTCGTTGCCCGACGAGACGACAGTGGCCGTCGCCGAGGTGAGCTCGGTCACCGAGAGGTACGAGGTGGTGGCGAGCGTGGTGCCCGAGGCGATCGCGCGAAAGTCTTTCACGGTGGCCGAGACGAGGACCGAGTCGCCGACGCTGACCGTGGGGGCTTTGCCGGTGTACACGAACACGCCCTCGCTCGTGAGGGGATCAGCGTCTGGTGCGGGATCCTGCACCCAATAGCCCCTACTCGAACCGGTCGCCCTGATGGCCGTGACGACGCCGGGCACGTTGTCGACCTTCTGCCCGTCGAGAGGCGAGATCCAGGAGGCGCCCTGGATGTCGTGGATACGGACGCTGCCCGGCGAGGTGGCGGCCGATGCGGGATCGCCGCCGGGCGTCGCTCCGACGAGCACACCCCCGACGAGAGCCACCGCCCCGATCACCGCGCCGGCGACCGTTGACCCCTTGCGCGCCACATGACGCACCGAGCGACCGGGCTCGACCGGAGTCGCGCCGGCCATCGAATCGAAACCGACCTGTGGTTGTCGCATGACTCTCCCCTGAGAACCTCGAACGTGCTGGTTACAGACGATCAAAGCGCCTCGGGGTGAACCGCGGGTAGCCCCTCCACAGATTTCGTCCAAACTGGCCGAGCCGAGCGGCTGTGGAGGCGAGGATGGAGCCAGCGCCCGGTGGGGAGGTGGCGAGCGGGGCTAGGCCGGATCCTTGGGGTCGAGTTCGGCCTGGAGCTTCTGCAGCTTGGCCTGCTTCTCGTAGAACTCGATCTCGCGGTCGAGGTCGGCGAGCTGCTGCTCGGTCGTCGAAACCCGGTGGTGCCTCACGTCGACCGCGGTCGCGCCCGATCCGGGCGAGTGACGGCGCGCGTCGCCCAGCGGCACGTACTCGGGGCGCGGCCCGTAATCACGCCCCGCGACGAACCACGCGATGCTCCCGATCACGGGCAGCACGACCACCAGGAGGATCCAGATCAGCTTCGGCAGATGCTGCACCTGCGAGTCGGCACGCGTGATGATGTCGATGAGGGCGGCCGCGACCAGCAGAAAATAGAACGCGGAGAGCACGAGGTACATGCCGCTGATTCTATTGAACTGCTGAGAATCAGCTATCCCCCGAGCGGGTGAGAGCGGTTGTGGCCTCCGGGTGACGCGAGGGCAAGATCGCAAGTATCTCGGCGAGTTCCGTGACCGTCTCTCCAGACCACTCAGGATCCGCGGCACCGCCCTGATTGCCCGGGTGGTTGAGCCAGACAGCTCGCATGCCGAGGTCGGCCGCCCCGGGCAGCTCGGTGCTTCCGCCATCGCCGACATAGACGCACTGCTCCGGCGCCACCCCGAGGGCATCGGTTGCGACGCGATACAGCTCGGCGGCGGGTTTCTTAATGCCGTGCACCGCCGAGAACGCCGCCACGTCGAAGCGCTCGGCGAGGGCGCTCTCCGGCCAAATCAGCGCCGTTTCGATCGAGCAGTCGCTGACCAACCCGAGCGAATATCCACGGGCGCGAAGCTCGTCGAGCACGTCGAGGGCCCAGGTGTCGGCGAGCAGTCCGGCGGTCATCTCGGTGCGTCGCCCGGCGGCGCGAGTGAGGTCGTCAGCGCTCGGCGACCCGCCGAGCCTCGATGCGAGAGTGGCCAGGGTCTCTTCGAGAGTGCCGAGCTGACCGAGGGTGCGTGCGCGGAATGTCTCGCCGATGGCGGTTGCGAACGCGTCGGGGTCGACGCCGAGATCGCGGGCCACTTCGAGTGACACGTTGTCGCGGAGTTCGCGGGTGCCTCCCGGGGCGAGAGTGCCGAAGAGGTCGAAGAGTACGGCGCTGTATTCCATGCTCACATCTTGTCAGCCGCGCTGCCCCGTGTCGCCGCGTGACTGTCCCCTTTCTGCGAGTCCAGGGCCACCCACATCAGCACATCACGGACACCCGCCCACCGCGGCAAACGTGAATGCGGCGGGAGCGGCGAGGAGATAAGCGGCGCTGGCCGCACGTCCGCGGAGCGGACCCGACAAACACGCACAGCGCTGAAGGCGCGCAGCGCCGCGAGGCGCGCAGCGCCGCGAGGCGCCCGAAGAAACTGGCGCTGGCGAGAGGTATGGGTGCTTGCACCCTTACACGGAGAATCCAGTGCGGAGCCGGTGGGATTTGAACCCACGGTGCCCAAAAAGGGCACTCCACCTTAGCAGGGTGGTGCACTAGGCCGAACTATGCGACAGCTCCTTGACGCCCGCTTTGCGAACGCACGGCCTCTACTATACCGGGTGCCGAGTACGAACCGAGCCCATCGGATCCTCGGAGCCGTGTCCGCACTTATGCCCACAATTTTGCCCCCCGATTTGGGTGCGATTGTCCCCTTGTCCTCCTTTATGCGGACCCATAGAGTTTTGGTTACCAGCTGTTCACCCCGATGGTGAACCCCAAGGCCATGACCGCCCGAATCGGTCGAGGCCCACCAGAACGGCTGGTTCGCTCAGCAACGATGCTGTCGGCGCATAGCGCCCTGCGAGGCCGTTCACCCCTGATCTCGGCCTCGCAGGGTCTTCGCTCCCGCCTCCCCCGGGCGGTTGAGTGAGACACCGGGCCGCCCCGCGAGTTGGTTACTCGCGGGGCGGCCTTCTCTCGTGAACTCTGCCTAGAACTTGTAGGCCACCGAGCAGGTCTGGTCGGCTGCCGTCTGCCCGGTGAGGCCCGAGATCTCGGTCGCAGCCGGTGCTTTCGTCGCCGGTGTGGTGGGGGTGCTCGACGGCGTCGACGGAGCCGGTGGTGACGAGGATCCGGCCGCCCCGCCCGAGGAACCCGTCGACCCTGCGGCCCCCGACGACTCCGACCCGATGCCGGTGGAGCCCTTCGGAATCTTGAATTGCTTATCGGCTCTGATCGAGTCGAAGAGCAGCCCGGCCGTGGCGACATCGGGCTGGACCTTGCCGGCGTAGACACCGGTGCCGCCGGTCGACCCGGGGTACTGCACGAAGTTCACGTTGCCGAGCGGGAGGTCTTTGAGTGCCAGCCCGATCTCGATGAGCGTGCTCGGGTTTTTCAGGCTGTTGGAGAGGACCATGTTGCTCGTCGCGGCGCGGGCGAGCTTGTACAGCTTCGTCGGGCTCGACAGGGTGCCCGCCGACTTGATCGTGCGGAGCATCGACGAGAGGTAGACCTGCTGGCTCGAGATTCGGCCGAGGTCGGAGCCGTCGCCGATTCCGTGGCGGGTCCGGAGGAAGGCGAGCGCCTCGTCGCCCTGGAGGGTCGACGTACCGGCCGGGAGGTTAAGGTCGGTATAGGGGTCGGAGATCGGCTTGTTGACGCAGACCGGCACCCCGCCGATCGCGTTCGACATCTCGATGACGCCGTTGAACGAGATGAGCCCCGCGAAGGGGATGTCGAGGCCGGTGAGTCCCTTGACCGTCTGCACGACGCAGTTGAGCCCGCCGTACGAATAGGCGGAATTGATCGGCTGGGCGCTCATCGCGCTGTTCGTGCCGGTGCCGTCTTCTTTCTCGCAGGCGGGGATCGGTACGACGAGGTCGCGCGGGATGCTCACGGCCGTCGCGTTCGTGTGGTCGGCCGAGACGTGCAGCAGGATATTGACGTCGTTGAGGGTTGCGTCACGCTTGCCGAACTCCGCCGTGCTCTGCTTGGCGTCGTTGTCGGTGCCGACGATGAGGATGTTGAAGCCGCCCTCGTACGCTCCGATGCCGGTGCCCTGGAGCGCGGGCTCGGTCTCTTCGCCGGTGAGTGCGACGCCGTCGCCGATGTCGCTCTGGATCTGCTGGAGGGCGATCGCGCCGACCGAAACGCCGCTGACCAGGACGACGGCCGCGCCGACGGCGATCGTCTTGAGCACGAAGCCGGCCGGGCCGCGCCGGCGGAGGCGACCGTGACGGGCGAGGCCGTCGGTGGCAGCGGGGAGGCCCGGCGAGGCGGCGGCAGCCTGGCGGGCTGCGGCTTCTTCATGCGCTCGGCGAGCGGCACGACGGGGGCTCTCGGAGCGGTGGTTGTCGCTCACGGGGGTCCTTTCCTTCGGCGGCGGCGCGCTCCGGAGCCCAGAGGCTCTGATGCTGTGGCCGGACCCGAATCCGTACCGCAGAAGTCGCGCCGCTCGGTGGCGGCAAGGGTTGAGATTGTAGCGGGAGGGCCTGGCGTCCTGTCGAGCCCTCCAATCCAATTGGTCACCATTGGCGCTGTCGTCGCCTGCCCGAGGACGACATGATGAGGGAATGTCTCCCCGCGACCGCCTTCTCGCTGCTCTCGTCGCTGTCGCGTGGGGTCTCAACTTCCCGGCCACGGCACTGGCCCTCGAGCACTACCCGCCCTTCTTCATGGTGGCGCTCCGGTTCGCGCTTCTCGCCGTGCCGACGATCTTCCTCATCCCGAGACCGGCCATTCCGGTTCGCTGGCTCCTTGCGGTTGGCGGCTGCCTCGGGATCCTGCAGTTCGCTTTCCTGTACCTGGCGATGAATGCCGGGCTCGCGAGTGGTCTCGCGTCGATCGTGCTGCAGGCGTCGGCGCCGTTCACCGTGGTGCTCGCCGGGTTCCTCCTCGGCGAGCGCATCACGAAGCGTCAGGCGATCGGCATCGGCATCGCCGTGCTCGGGCTTCTGGCGATCGCGCTGCACCGGGCGCAGGTCGCGGCGATCCTGCCCGTGCTGCTCGCGCTCTGCGCCGCCCTCGGCTGGGCGCTCGGCAACGTCGCCTCCCGCCGGGCCGCCGCACCGAATCCCCTCCACCTCACCCTGTGGATGTCGGTCGTGCCGCCGCTGCCGATGCTCGCGCTCTCGCTGCTGTTCGAGGGCCCCCGCCGCATCGCCGAGTCGCTGGCGACCGCGTTCACGGCGGAGGCGCTCCCGGCCCTCGGCGGCCTCCTTTACGTCGTGATCATCGCGACGATCGTCGGCTACGGCATCTGGAACACACTGCTGTCGAAGTACCCGTCCAGCACGGTCGCCCCGTTCTCCATGCTGGTGCCGGTGATCGGCGTGCTGGCCTCCTGGCTCGTCTTCGGCGAGATCCCCGACGGGATCGAACTCTTCGCCGGGGCGTTCGTGGTCGGCGGAGTGCTCTTCGCCAGCTACCGGCGCCGGACCAAGCGCGCATTACCCGGTGTGACCTCGCCCGATGGGAATGGCACGGGGCCCGTTACTGTTTCGTCAGAAGCTTCAGGGACGGTGTGATTCCGTACCGGCGGTGACAGCCCGCGAACCCCGTGCGATCACGGGGCCGAATCGGTCAGTCGCTCTCGTTCGCGGGGGCGATCATTCCGGTGCCGACAGTGGGGCGGACGACCTCGTCGGGGCCGTCCGGCTCAGACAGTCTGGATGAGAGAAGCTCCCCCACAGGAGAACCATGAGCGCCATCCACTGGCTGTTCGACGCGACATTCACGATCCACGATCAGACCGTCCTCTGGCGCGAGGTGATCGGCAACCTGTTCGGCCTCTTCTCGGCCCTCGGCGGCATGCGTCGCAAAGTGTGGGCCTGGCCGATCGGAATCGCGGGCAACGCCCTTCTCTTCACCGTCTTTCTCGGTGCGGTCTTCGAGACGCCCAACCCGGTCAACCTGCTCGGGCAGGCCAGTCGGCAGATCATGTTCATCGTCGTCTCGATCTACGGCTGGTACCGCTGGAAGCACGCGCGCGACGGAGGCGGAGACGCGGTCGAACCCCGGTGGGCAGGTGGCCGGGCGCGGATCCTTCTCGTCGTCGCCCTCATCGGCGGCACCGCGGTCGTGACACCGATCTTCACCGCTCTCGGCTCGTACTCGCCGGTCTGGGCCGACGCGTGGATCTTCGTCGGCTCGCTGCTCGCCACCTACGGCATGGCGAAGGGCTGGGTCGAGTTCTGGCTCATCTGGGTCGCCGTCGACGTGGTCGGCGTGCCCCTGCTGCTCGGCGCCGGCTACTGGGCATCGGCGATCATGTACGTCTTCTATGGGGCCTTCACGCTGACCGGATTCTTCGTCTGGGCGCATACCCGGCGCGTGGCAGCGGTGCCGGTGCTGCCGGATCCTGAGCCGGTCCCCCTCGCCCGCTAGGTCGTTGTCGGGGGTCGGGCGTACCGTTGCGCGCATGACCAGCCCTTCGCTCACAACGGTCGGCGAGCTCCGTGCTTCGGGCCACGCCCAGAAGACCGTCCGTGCCGAGATCCGAGACAACCTCCTAGACGCCCTTCGCGAGGGCCGAGACCCGTGGCCGGGGTTGCACGGCTTCGAGTCGACCGTGATCCCCCAGCTCGAGCGAGCGCTCATCGCGGGGCACGACATCGTGCTCCTGGGCGAGAGGGGGCAGGGCAAGACAAGGATCCTGCGGACCCTGTCTGGTCTCCTCGACGAATGGGCGCCGGTCATTGCCGGCTCCGAGCTGGGCGAGCACCCCTACGAGCCGATCACCACGGTGAGCATCCGTCGAGCCGCAGAGCTCGGCGACACTCTGCCCATCGAGTGGAAGCATCGCAGCGAGCGCTACGTCGAGAAGCTCGCGACGCCCGACACGAGCGTTGCTGACCTGATCGGCGACGTCGACCCGATGAAGGTGGCCGAGGGCCGCAGTCTCGGCGACCCCGAGACGATCCACTTCGGGCTGATCCCGCGGAGCCACCGAGGCATCGTCGCGATCAACGAGCTGCCCGACCTCGCCGAGCGCATCCAGGTCGCGATGCTCAACGTGATGGAAGAGCGCGACGTGCAGATTCGCGGTTACGTGCTGCGCCTGCCCCTCGACGTCCTCGTCGTGGCCAGTGCGAACCCCGAAGACTATACGAACCGCGGTCGCATCATCACTCCGCTGAAAGACCGGTTCGGCGCCGAGATCCGCACGCATTACCCGACCGAGCTCGACGACGAGATCGCCGTGATCCGGCAGGAGGCCGAGCTGGCCGCCGAGGTGCCCGACTACCTGATCGAGATCCTCGCCCGATTCACCCGCAACCTTCGCGACTCGAGCGCCGTCGACCAGCGGTCGGGGGTGAGCGCCCGGTTCTCCATCGCGGGCGCCGAGACGATCGCCGCAGCCGCTCTCCACCGGGCGACCCGGCAGAGCGAGCCCGAAGCGGTCGCCCGACCGGTCGATCTCGAAACGGCCGTCGACGTGCTCGGTGGCAAGATTGAGTTCGAATCGGGCGAAGAGGGGCGCGAAGACGAGATCCTCGACCACCTGCTGCGCACGGCCACGGCCGAGACGGTGCGCGCGCACTTCCGCGGGCTCGACTTCGACGTGCTCGTCTCCGCCATCGAGAACGGCGTCATGGTCACGACCGGCGAGCAGGTGGCCGCTCGCGACTTCCTGGCGGGGTTGCCGTCGCTGGGCGAATCCGAGATCTACGACGACATCTGCGCACGCCTCGACGCCACCACCGACGGCCAGCGCGCCGGCGCCATCGAGCTGGCCCTCGAGGGCCTCTACCTCGGCCGTCGGGTGAGCAAAGAGTCGGGCGGGGGCGAGACGATCTATGGCTGACGCCGTGCTCACTCCCGTTGACCAGGTGCGGACGGTATCGCATGCCTAGAGCAAATCGGCGTCTCACGCGCGACTCTCGCTACGGTCGCTACACGGGTGGGCCGGATCCTCTGGCTCCCCCGGCCGACCTGACCGAGGCGCTCGACGCGATCGGGCAAGATGTGATGGCCGGCTACTCGCCCGAGCGGGCCCTCCGCGAGTTCCTACGCCGTGGTGGGGCCGACCGCCCCGGGCTCGACGACCTCGCCCGCCGGGTGGCCGAGCGCCGCCGTGAGCTCACCCAGAAGAACAACCTCGACGGCACGCTGCGCGAGGTCAAGGAGCTGCTCGACAAGGCCGTCCTGGCCGAGCGAAAGCAACTCGCCCGCGACGCCCTACTCGACGACACCGACCGCGCCCTCGCCGAGATGCAGCTCGACAGCCTGTCGCCCTCGCCGGCCGCCGCCGTCAGCGAGCTCAGCGACTACTCGTGGCAGAGCGCCGAGGCCCGTCAGAGCTACGACAAGATCAAAGAGCTGCTCGGCCGCGAGATGCTCGACCAGCGGTTCGCCGGCATGAAGCAGGCGCTCGAAGGTGCCACCGAAGCCGACCGCGAAGCGATCACCGCGATGCTCGGCGACCTCAACGCTCTTCTCGACGCTCACCGCGAAGGCGTCGACACCCCCGAGATGTTCGACGACTTCATGGCGAAGCACGGCGCGTTCTTTCCTGAAGGGCCCCAGAACGTCGACGAACTGATCGACGCCCTTGCCGCGCGCGCCGCCGCCGCCCAGCGCATGCGCAACTCCATGACGCAGGAGCAACGAGACGAACTCGACGCCCTGGCACAGCAGGCGTTCGGGTCCCCCGAGTTGATGCAGGCGCTCGGGCAGCTCGACGGCAACCTCCAGTCACTCCGCCCCGGCGAAGACTGGGGCGGGTCCGAGCGGATGGAAGGCTCCGAAGGGCTGGGGCTCGGCGACGGCACGGGCGTCTTCCAAGACATCGCCGACCTCGATGCGCTGGCCGACCAGCTGGCCCAGTCGTCGAACGGCTCACAGCTCGACGACCTCGACCTCGACGCGCTCACCCGTCAGCTTGGCGATGCCGCATCGGTCGATGCCCGCGCCCTCCAACAACTCGAGAAAGCACTGCGCGACTCGGGCGCGATCCAACGCGGCACCGACGGCCAGCTTCGCCTCACCCCGAAGGCCATGCGCCAACTCGGCAAGGCTCTTCTCCGCGACGTCTCGGAGGCACTCTCGGGGCGTCGCGGCAACCGCGACGTGCGACGCGCCGGCGCAGCGGGCGACCTCTCTGGCGCCTCGCGCGAGTGGGAGTTCGGCGACACCGAACCGTGGAACGTCACCCGGACGATCACGAACTCGATTACTCGTACGGCCGGTGCGGGGCTTCCTGCCGGCTCGCACGTGCGGATCGAGGTCGGCGACATCGAAGTGCTCGAGACCGAGGCCCGAACTCAGGCCTGTGTCGCCCTCCTCGTCGACACGTCGTTCTCGATGGCGATGGAAGACCGCTGGGTGCCGATGAAGCGCACCGCTCTCGCGCTTCACACGCTCATCACGAGCCGGTTCCGCGGCGACGACCTGCAGCTGATCGGCTTCGGGCGCCAGGCCGAGGTGATGGAGATCGAGAAGCTCGTCGGGCTCGAGGCCATGTGGGACAAGGGCACGAACCTCCACCACGCGCTCCTGCTCGCGAACCGCCACTTCCGCAAGCATCCGAATGCCCAACCGGTGCTGCTGATCGTCACCGACGGCGAGCCGACCTCGCACCTCGAGCCCGACGGCGAGGTCTACTTCAACTACCCGCCCGATCCGCTCACCGTCGCCTACGCCGTCCGCGAGCTCGACAACTCCATGCGGCTGGGCGCCCACACGACGTTCTTCCGCCTCGGCGACGACCCCGGCCTGGCGCGCTTCATCGCGTCGATGGCCAAGCGCGTCGGCGGTTCCGTCATTGCGCCGGAGGCCGACGACCTCGGCGCCGCGGTGGTCGGGTCGTACCTCGGGTCGCGGCAGGCGGGTGGCGCGGGTGGGTTCGGGGCCGGCGGGTTCGGGGCTGGTGGGTTCGGGGCCGGTGGCCTCAGCGACTATCCCGGCCGTTTTGGTGGGCTGTTCTAGCCGCGTGCGGCGCTGAAACAGCCCGATCGGCACAGACCCGCCGCCGAGTGCCGCCTAATGCTGCAGCAGATTGACCCCGCCCGACAATTGCCGCCACTCGCGGCCCGGCGTGGCGGCGGTCGCAGCGCCGGGCGGCCGAGGCCCGGCGTGGCAGCGGTCGCGCCGACCGGAACGTCGCCGAGTGCCGCCTAATGCTGCAGCGGACGGACCCCGAACGACATTTGCCGTCACTCGCGGCACGGCGCGACCGCGGTCGCAGCGGCGGGCGGCCGAGGCCCGCACGAGGCCCGGTGCCGCGACCGCCGCCGCGCCAGAGGGGCTAGAACAGAGGCCAGGGCACGGCCGGCATGTGCCCGTGCGGCGCCGGGAACCGACCCCGGGCGAGAAGACGATCGCAGCGGGCGGCGAGCGCGTCGACCTCTCTCACGCTGAGCAGCCCGTCGAGCGCTGTGCCGAGTTCGCCGCCGAGACCCTCGCGGATCCTTGTGGCGCCTGCCCGCTCGTCGTCGCTGAGTTCGTCGTCGATCCACCCCCACAGCACCGTGCGGAGCTTGTGCTCGACATGGAAGGTGAGGCCGTGGTCGACGCCATACCGGTGGCCGCCCGGCATCGCCAAGACGTGCGCCCCCTTGCGGTCGGCGTTGTTGACCAGCACGTCGAACACGGCCATGCGACGGAGTGCAGCGGTGTCTTCGTGGATCAGCGACACCGGTCGGTCTTCTTCGTCGTCACCGTCGAAGACGTGACGCCACCCGTCGCCCGGCACGGCGTCGGTGGGAACGAGGTCGACCGGGTCTTGCTCAGGGTCAATGTCTTGCCAGAGCTGCACCATGCCTTCACCGAGCGGCCCCTGGCCCAGCCACGTGTGGGGCACGATGTTCCAGCCGAGCGCCTCTGAGACCACGTAGGCCGCGACTTCTCGGTGGGCAAGGTTGCCGTCGGGGAAGTCCCATAGCGGTTTCTCGCCGGCGATGGGCTTGTAGACGACGGCCGTCTCGCCGATGGTGCCGAGGAAGGTGGCGTTCGACGCCGTTCGGATGCGGCCGGCGAGCTCGAGCTCACCGACCGGCGGTTCGACGGCGTTGGTGGTCACAGCAGGTCGTCGAGCGGAGGGCACGTGTGCCCTCCAGGATCCATCGGGGTCGCGCACAGAGGACAGAGCGGCCGACCCGCACCCACGACCTCGATCGTGCGCTTGGCGAATGCCCGCGCAGTCCCCACGGGGATCTTGACCCGCAGCACCTCGCTCGGCGGTGTCGCCTCGCCGAACTCGTCGCTGTCGTCGAAGCCGTCTTCGGAATCGTCGTAGGGGTACGCCTCGATGACGACCTGGGCGGTCGAGGGATCCCACCCCAACGTGATCGCCCCGATGCGGAATTCGGGCTCGACGGGTTGGTCGAGCGGCTCGTTGTCGACGAGCTCGATCGGCGTCGTGGCGGGGATCGTAATCGGGTTGCCCTCGGCGACCATCAGCTCGTCGAGGATCTCGTCGATCTTCGCGGCGAGAAGCTCGGACTGCTGCTTTTCGAGCGCGACACTGGTGACTCGCGAACCGGCGCGGGCCTGGAGGTAGAACGAACGGGCTCCGGGCTGGCCGATTGTGCCGACCACCAGCCGGTCGGGCCAGTCGAATCCGTGGACGATTGTGGGCATGCTGTCATCCTACGAGCGTCCGCCGACACTGGTTCGCAGTCGGGTTGACGGTCGAGTTTCACGAGCACCTGCAGCGTGATCGGCGGGTGCCCGAGCGGCCCGCCGCGCTGGCCGAACGGCCTGTCTCAGGCGGCTGGGTGCCCCGCGCCGCCGCCGACTGCGGCGTCGGCGTCCGGCTTGGCGACGCGAAGCCAGCTGAGATCGCCGGAGTCGGTGTTCGTCGCCATGACTTCGGGGCGGCTCGATCCGTAGCGGATGATCGAGACCGAGGCCGGGCCCACGCTGATGCGCTGGAACAGATCGAGATGCATGCCGAGGGCATCCGCCAGGATCGACTTGATGATGTCGCCGTGACTCACCGCCGCCCACACCGCCTGCGGCCCGAACTCAGCCTCGAACGCGGCGTCGTGCCGACGGATCGCCGCCACCGATCGCGCCTGCATCACCTGCATCGACTCCCCGCCGGGGAACACGGCTGCCGACGGCTGCGACTGCACGACCGACCACAGCTTCTCGCTCGCCAGTTCTTTCAGCGGCCTGCCCTGCCAGTCGCCGTAGTCGCACTCGGTAATCGCGCGATCGAGCGGCGTCTGCGGGTCGAAACCCTGGGCTCGCTGCGCCTCTACGACGAACTTGGTCGTCTGACGACACCGCTCGAGAGGGCTCGAGACCACGCCGACGAGGGGAACATCGGACAGGCGCTCGGCGGTGCGGAAGGCCTGCTTGCGTCCTACGTCGTCGAGTCGCACGCCAGCGGTGCGCCCGGCGAGGATGCCGCTCGCGTTCGCGGTGGTGCGCCCGTGCCGCACGAGGATCACTGTGGCCATTTGATCGACTCCGGCTTCTGGTCTGCTGGTGCGGAGGGCGTGGGATTCGAACCCACGAGACATCTCTGCCCACTTGTTTTCAAGACAAGCTCCATCGGCCGCTCGGACAGCCCTCCCGGGCGCGACCCTCGAGTCGCGACCATGACGATCTTATCCGACGTGCCTGCCGCTCCCTTCAAGAGGACCAGAGTTCGGCCCAGGAGGAGATCGCAGCAGGTCTGACCCTGCAGGCAGGAGGGCACGGCCGTGACGTTCCTTTTGACAGGAGCACCTCACCGCGGGGCCTTTCGGAAGGACCGACTAGCGCAGGGTGGCAAGCGCCGACGCGAGACCGTCGTCGACGTCGCTGCCGGTGCGCTCGGAGGCCACGTCGAGCACGTCGTCGGGCGCTTGGCCCATGGCGACGCCGCGACCGGCACGGGAGGCCCAGGTGAGCATGTCGATGTCGTTGCGGCCGTCACCGACCGCCATGACGCGCTCGGCCGGGATGTCGAGCCAGGTGCGCACACGCTCGAGCGCGGTCGCCTTGGTGACGCCGAAGGGCGCGATGTCGAGCCAGGCAGTCCACCCGACGTTGTAGCTGACCTTGTGAAGGCCCATGCTCTCGACGATCTCGAGAAACTCGTCGAGGCTGTGAGACGGCGACATCACGACGACACGGGTTGCCGCTACGCCGCAGAGCTCAGCGAACGTGGCCTCGCGGCTGGTCGGGGTGAGGGCGATCTCGGGGAACGCGCCGAGGTAGAGCATGTTGCCGTGGGCGTCTTCGACGGCATAGCCCGCACCTTCGAGTCGACCGTCGATGGTGGTCAACACCTCAGTCGGGTCGAACTCTTCGACAAAGACGGTCTTGTAACCATCGGAAGAGGTGTCGTCGCGCCCGAGGGTCATGGCACCGTTCGAGCAGACGACGTAGTCGGAGTCGAAACCGAGACGCTCGATCACGGGCAGGGTCATCGCGACGGAGCGCCCGGTGGCGATCATCACTTCGTGCCCGTCGAGCCGGAGACGCGTGATCTCGTCGGCCACCGCATCGCTGATCTGCCCGCCCTCGGTCATGATCGTGCCGTCGACGTCGAGTGCGACCAGCCAGGCGTCGTCACGACGCGGCCGAGGAGCGGGCGAGATGGTGGGCACGGAGAACGAGAGCTGGGACTCTGACGAATCGTGGCTCACGCGACCGGCTCCAAGACTTCGAGACCGCCCAGATAGGGCTGCAGGGCTGCCGGCACGACGACCGACCCGTCTTTCTGCTGGTGCGTCTCGAGGATCGCCACCATCCATCGGGTCGTCGCCAGGGTGCCGTTGAGCGTCGACACCGGCGCCGTCTTGCCCGACTCCGTGCGGTAGCGCGTGTCGAGGCGTCGCGCCTGGAACGTCGTGCAGTTCGAAGTCGAGGTCAGCTCGCGGTACGTGCCCTGCGTCGGCACCCAGGCCTCGATGTCGAACTTGCGGGCGGCACTCGACCCGAGGTCACCGGCAGCGACGTCGATCACGCGGTAGCTGAGCTCGCAGGCCTGCAGCATCTGCTCTTGGAACGACACCAAGCGCTCGTGCTCGGCCTCCGCCTGATCGGGGTGAATGTAGCTGAACATCTCGAGCTTGTTGAACTGGTGAACCCGCAGGATCCCGCGGTTGTCTTTGCCGGCAGCACCGGCCTCGCGCCGGTAGCAGGTCGACCACCCGGCGTACCGGATAGGCCCGTTCGAGACGTCGAGGATCTCGTCGGCGTGATAACCGGCGAGAGCCACCTCGCTGGTGCCCGTCAGATAGAGGTCGTCGGCGGGCAGGTAGTAGATCTCGTCGGCGTGCGAACCGAGGAACCCGGTGCCCGCCATGACCTCGGGCCGCACCAGCGTGGGTGTGATGAGGGGGGTGAAGTCTTCGGCGATGGCCTTGTCGAGGGCCATGTGCATGAGGCCGATCTCGAGGCGGGCGCCTACGCCGCGCAGGAAGTAGAAGCGCGAGCCCGACACCTTGGTGCCGCGCTTGATGTCGATCGCGCCGAGCTTCTCACCGAGGTCGGCGTGGTCGAGCGGCTCGAAGTCGAAGGTCTTCGGTTCGCCGTGAGTGCGGAGCGTGACGAAGTTCTCTTCACCCCCGGCAGGAACACCCTCGATGATCGGATTGGCGACCCCGCGCATCGCGACGTCGAACGCCTCGTCGGCCGCGGTCGATGCCGCCTGGGCCTCCTTGACGCGCGCAGCCAGCTTCTGCGCTTCGGCGACGAGCTCTTTCTTCTCCTCCTTGGGCGCCTTCGCAACCGTCTTGCCGAAGGCGTTCTGCTCGGCGCGGAGGTCTTCGTAGACGGCGATCGCGGCCCGACGCGCGACATCGGCGGCGAGCGCGACGTCGACGGCCTCGGTGGAGTCGCCGCGGGCGAGCTGGCTCTGCTTGATGCGGTCGGGGGCGTCGCGGAGGAGCTGGGGATCGATCACCCAGTCAGTCTAAGGAGTCCTCGCCCGGCGTCGAGGCGGAGACGATCGACCTGTGGGCAAGTCGTGGTCTTGGCCGCCGTTAACACCCCCGCCACACGACGGAGGCGCCCGTCGAATACGGTTGTGCCATGAGCCACCCATCCCCCGCCACCGCTGAAAGGGATGACGAGATGCACCCGGCCTCGCCCCGACCGGTCGCCGCAGTCGTGTACAACCCCATCAAGGTGTCGCTCGCCGACATCAAGAAGTCGGTCCGCCGTCACCAGCAGAAAGCCGGCTGGGGCGAAACCCTCTATTACGAGACCTCGATCGACGACCCGGGCGGCGGCATCACGCGCCAGGCGGTCGAGGCCGGCGCCGACATGGTGATAGCGGCGGGCGGAGACGGCACGGTGCGCTGTGTCGCCGAGGCGCTCCGCGGATCCTCGACGGCTTTGGGGTTGCTCCCCTCGGGCACCGGCAACCTGCTGGCGCGCAATCTCAAGCTCAGCCTGGACCACCTCGACAACGCGATCTCGACTGCGTTCAACGGCGTCGAACGCCAGATCGACCTCGGGGTCGTCGACATCGAGAATCCGGATGGCACGCGCGACCGCTCCTGCTTCGTCGTGATGGCCGGGCTCGGGCTCGACGCGCAGATGCTGGCGAACACGAACGACAAGCTCAAGGCGCGCGTCGGCTGGCTGGCCTACGTCGACGCCATCGCGAAAAGCCTCCGCGACAACAACTCCATCTCGATCCGCTACGACCTCGACGGCCTCGGCCGGAAGACGATGAAGACCCACACGATCATCATCGGCAACTGCGGGCTGCTGCCCGGCAACCTGATGCTGCTTCCCGACGCGGCCGTGGACGACGGCGTGTTCGACATCGTCGCGCTCCGCCCCGAACGCAAGATCGACTGGGTCGGCATCTGGCTCAAGATCGTGTGGGAGAACGGGATTCTGCGGCGCTCTCGAGCGGGTCGTCAGATCATGCGGCTCGCGCCCGACCTCAAGACGGTCCGCTATATGAAGGGCTCCGAGATCGTCGTGCGACTCGACTCCCCGCAGGATTTCGAGCTCGACGGCGACTCCCACGGCATGGCGGTGGCGATCCGCGCGTGGATCGACCCGCTGGCGCTGCGGGTGCGCGTTCCGGCGTAGGGCTGCTCGGCGCGGAGCCGCGGCATGATCCGACGCGGATCGGCCGAAGCGACCTGGCGCGCCGGGTCAGTACGGCCGAATCGCGTCGTGTCGCGACGCATCGCCGAATGCGGCGACTAGAGCTGCTCCGGCTCCCCCGCCACGAGACCGCGCAGCCAGTCGCGCGCCTCGACGAACGCCTGGTTGTCGTACCGCGGCGTGACCGTCACCTCACGTCGGTCGGCCCGCGGATATGAGCCGAGGAAGATCACGTTCGGACTGAACCGCTTGAGCCCGAGCAGCGCGTCGGCGACCCGCTCGTCGAGGATGTGCCCGTCGAGGTCGATCACGAATCGGTAGCGACCGAGGGCGTCTCCGATGGGGCGCGACTCGAGCAGGCTCATGTTGATGCCGCGCGTGGCGAACTGCTCCAGCATGTCGAGCAGGCCTCCGGCTCGGTCGTCGGGGAGCTCGGCGATGATCGACGTCTTGTCGGAGCCGGTGGCCGGCGGCACCGCCGACACGCGCCCCACGAGCACGAAGCGGGTGACCGCGTTCGGGTTGTCGCCGATTCCGTCGGCCAGCACCTCGAGCGGGTAGTGCTCGATGATTCCGGGTGGGGCGATGGCCGCGTCGGCCAGGCCGCCGACGACTTCGCCGGCGCCGACCGGTGGCAGCAGGGCGGCGGCGGCGGCGACGTTCGAGGTGGCCGGCAGGTGGCCGTGGTCGGGCAGCGCCCTCTCGAGCCATAGCCGGGTCTGCGCGTAGGCGACCGGATGCGCGTTGACGACCTTGACGTCTGCCAGCCTCGTGCCCGGTCGGGCCACGAGCACGAAGTCGACTTTGACGAGATACTCCCCGACGATCCGCAGGCCCGGAACGTTGGCCAGGGCATCCTGCGTCGCGCTAACCCCTCCGTCGATCGAATTCTCGATCGCGATCATGGCGGCCACACTGCGACCGGCGACGACGTCGGCCAGAGCCTCGCCCACGTTGTTGACGCTCCGCCAGCTCTTGCCCCGAGCCTCCGGAACCTGCTTCAGCGCCGCCTCCGTGAAGGTGCCGGCCGGGCCCAGGTAGCTGTAGGTCTCGAGCGGGTCGGGGGCGTGGTCGATCGCTGACATGGCTCAGAGCCTAGGGCAGGGCGACGAGCCCACGGATCCTTGTCTCCCCAGCAAAGACAGACACGAGGATCCGCCGCCGCACCTGTGGACAACCACGACACACGTCTGCCGTCAGTGCCACTATTGCTCACATGACCGATCGCGCCGGCACCTACGCCACCCCCGAAGACCTCATCAACCCCGAGGCCGTCTCGGCTGCCTATTACGAGCTGATCCCCGACGTGTCCGACCCCTCGCAGAAGGTCGTGTTCGGCACGTCCGGTCACCGCGGCTCATCGCTCGACGCCGCCTTCAACGAGGCTCACATCGCCGCCATCACGCAGGCGATCGTCGAGTACCGCACGGCGCAGGGCATCACCGGGCCGCTGTTCATCGGCCGCGACACGCACGCGCTCTCGGGCCCTGCCGAGCGCACAGCCCTCGAGGTGCTCGCCGGCAACGGGGTCACCGTGCTCGCCGACGCCGAGGGCGGCTATGTGCCGACGCCGGTCATCAGCCACGCGATCCTCGTCTACAACAACGACCCCGAGCACACCGATCGGGCCGACGGCATCGTCGTCACGCCGAGCCACAACCCGCCTCGCGACGGTGGCTTCAAGTACAACCCGCCGCACGGCGGCCCGGCCGACAGCGACGCGACGTCGTGGATCGCGAACCGTGCCAACGAGATCATCGCCGGCGGGAACGTTGAGGTGAAGAAGAGCATGGTGAGCCCCGGGCGCCACGACTTCCTGCGCGGGTATGTGATCGACCTCGCCAACGTGATCGACTTCGAGGCAATCAAGAAGGCCGGCATCCGCATCGGCGCCGACCCGCTCGGTGGTGCGAGCGTCGAATACTGGGCCGCCATCCGCGACGCGTACGACCTCGACCTCACCGTGATGAACCCTGGAGTCGACCCGACCTGGCGCTTCATGACCCTCGACTGGGACGAGAAGATCCGGATGGATCCGTCGAGCGCTTCCGTCATGGCGAGCGTCGTCGAGCGCAAGGACGAGTTCGACATCGTCACCGGCAACGACGCCGACGCCGATCGCCACGGCATCGTCACGCCCGACGAGGGGCTGATGAACCCCAACCACTACCTGGCCGTCGCCATCGATTACCTCTACAGCCACCGTCCCGACTGGCGTGCCGACGCCGCAATCGGCAAGACGCTGGTCTCGTCGTCGATCATCGACAAGGTCGCCGACTCTCTCGGTCGCCGACTCTGGGAGGTGCCGGTCGGCTTCAAGTGGTTCGTGCCCGGTCTCGTCGACGGCAGCGTCGCGTTCGGCGGCGAGGAGAGCGCCGGGGCGTCGTTCCTGCGCCGCGACGGCTCGGTCTGGACCACCGACAAAGACGGCATCATCCTCGCCCTGCTCGCCAGCGAGATCCTAGCGGTAACCGGCAAGACGCCGTCGGTGCTCTACAAAGAGCTCACCGAGAAGTATGGAGACCCGGTCTATCAGCGCATCGACGCAGCCGCCTCGAAAGAGCAGAAGGCTCGACTCGGCAAGCTGAGCGGCGACGACATCACGGCGACCGAGCTCGCGGGCGACCCGATTATCGCGAAGCTCAGCGAGGCTCCCGGCAACGGTGCCGCGGTCGGCGGGCTCAAGGTCGTGACCGAGAAGGCGTGGTTCGCGGCGCGGCCGTCGGGCACCGAAGACGTCTACAAGATCTACGCCGAGTCGTTCGAGGGTCCGGAGCACCTGAAGCGCGTGCAGGCCGAAGCGAAAGAGATCGTCGACGCGGCGCTCGGCGCCTAGTTCGGGGGCTGCCCGTCGGGCGGGTGCTCCGCTCTGGCGGTGCTCCACTCTGGCGTTGCGCCGAGTGCCGGCAAATGCGGGTGTGGCGGTCAGCCGAGCTGCGATTGGCGGCACTCGGCGGTGTCGCCGCCGGTGCGCGGGGCGGAACGACGCTGAGTGGCGCCAAATGCGGGCGTGGCGGCCAGCAGCGCTGCATTTGGCGGCACTCGACGATGTCGCCGCCGGTGCGCGGGGCGGGCTGACGCTGAGTGGCGCCAAATGCGGGCGTGGCGGCCAGCCGAGCTGCATTCGGCGGTGTCGTCGGGGGCGGGGCGGAGGAGGCGCACGAAATGGCCTGCGTGCCGAGATCCCGCAGGCGGGAGCGGAGATCAGGCCACCTGGCGCGGGTGACGCCGGGAGTGAGCGGGGGCGGGCCGGATCCTGCGTTCCTTGCAGGAGAGAAGCACCCGGCCCGGATGACGGGCCCGGGGAACCTCAGCTCAGAGAACGTTCGGCTGCTGCGCCCACCAGGCGGTGATGGTTCCGGCGACCCCGCGGGCCTGCTGCTCGCGCATCGCCAGGCCGTAGTCGCTGTCGATCGCTCCGGCGATCTTGACCGCCAGCGCCCGATCGCGCACGCCATGGCCGAGTTCGATCAGGATCGGCCGCACCAGGTCGTCGTACTCGCCGTCGGCGACGCGCGCCGGGCCGACGCCGATCGGATCCCACTGCCCCACGATCTCGGCCAACTCGAGTTCGAGCACGGTGAATCGGCTCCGGTCGGCGTTCGATCCACTGGCGGTGCGCATCCCGACAGTCTGCCGCATGCCAGAAGGTGCGCCGCGACGGAACCCCTCGCGGGCATACGCCAAACGGACTACCCGACCTGCCGCGGCAGGAGGGGTAGTCCGTCAGACGTGGTGCGGCGTAAAGGCGCCGAGCCGCAGCGGCGCAGCGACGCAGAGGCGCAGCCCCGAACTACTTGCCCGTCACCTTGCCCGGGTTGAAGTTGCGCTTCGGGTCAGCCGAGTCGAGCAAGCCCTGCATCAGCGCGAGGCCGGGCTGCGAGACGTCCTGGCCGAGCCAGGGGGCGTGCTCGAGACCGACACCGTGGTGGTGCGACACCGTGCCGCCCTCGGTGATGAAGGCGTCTTGGATCGCCTTCTTGACGATGTCGTATTGCTCGAGCGGCTGGTCGCCGTGCTCGAACGCGAACGTGAAGTAGAGGCACGCTCCCGAGTGATACGAGTGCGACAGGTGCGCCATGATGAGGCCCTGCGCGCCGATCTTCTCGAACGCGCGGTTCGCCGCGGCGTAGACGCCGTTGTACAGCGGGAGCAGCTTCGACCAGGGTGCAGCGGTCTCGGACACGTCGGCTGCGCCGCCGTGGTCGAGGAAGAAGTCGCGGAGGTACGGGGTGTCGAACTTCTTCTGGTCGTAGAGCACGCCGGGGCCCTTGCCGACGCCGAAGCCGCCGTGCTTCTTGACGATCTTGGCGACCAGCTTCTCGTTGCGGTCGACGTGCTCGTCGGAGCCCTCGTAGCCGATGAACGACAGGCAGATCTTCGAGAGGTCCCAGCCCTTCAGCTTCATGAACTTCTGCACGCCCTGGTTGAGGAGAGACGCGATGCCCTTGCTGGCCTTCGACGTCGCGAGCGACATCTCGGTCTCGAACTCGTTCGACACGCGCGTGATCGAGGGGTTCGCGTCGCTCTCGGCGATCGCCTGCATGGCCTGCAGGCCGGCCTCCCAGGTGGGGAAGAAGTAGGCGAGGATCTCACGCTTCTCGGGGATGCGGTGCACCTGGACGGTGACCTCGGTGATGATGCCGAGGCGTCCTTCGGATCCGATGATCATTTCTCGAAGCGACGGGCCCGTCGATGCCGACGGGACCGCGCGGATCACGACGACGCCGTCGGGCCGCACCATGCGCAGGCCCTTGGTGATGTCGGCGATGTCGCCGAACTTGTCGGACTGCATGCCCGAGGAGCGGGTCGCGACCCAGCCGCCGAGGGTCGAGTGGGTGAAGCTGTCGGGGAAGTGGCCGAGGGTCCAGCCCTTGGCGTTCAGCTGCTCTTCGATGGCCGGGCCCTGCGCTCCGGCCTGGATGCGAGCGATGCGTCCGTCGTCGTCGATGTCGAGCACGCGGTCGAGGCGCCCCATGTCGAGCGAGATGACGATGCGCTCTTCGGTGGGCATGGGCTCGAGCGAACCGACGATGTTGCTGCCGCCGCCGAAGGGGATGAGCACGAGGTCGTGCTCGACGGCCGCGGTCACGATCTTGGCGATCTCCGACTCGGTGGCCGGATAGACGACGGCGTCGGGGGTGCGCGGGAACACGCCGTTGCGGATCCGGATCAGGTCGCGGATGCTCTTGCCGTAGGTGTGGACGACGCGCTCCATGTCGCCGAGCACGACGTGGCCTTCGCCGACGATCAGCGAGAGGGCGCTCGAGACGTCGGCGGTGATGCGCGAGGCGGGGATCTCGAGATCGTCGAAGGCCGGAACGGCGGTGACCTCATCGGAGTGCAGGTCGACGCCGACCATCTTCTTCACGAACGGAGCGAACGCGGGCTTGTCTTCGTGGTGGAAGGCGACCCCCTCGACACCCCAGCCCCACCACTTCATGTGCTTGACGTCGGGCCCCTCGTCGGGGGCGGACGTCTGGCGGGGTTTCAGGTCGGTCACGGGCGGACTCCTTTGGACGGATCGGACTGACCGAGGATATCGGCCGAGTACTGGTTTCGAATGCGAAGAATCTCGTCGCGGAGACGTGTCGAGAAAGCGATGGCGGTCTCGTCGGGCTCGGGGCGCATCGGATCTCCGAATGCGACGCCGACGGGGAGGCGGCCGGGGCGCGGCCAGTGCGCTCCACGGGGGTGAGCGATATTGGCCCCGATCAGGGCGAGAGGCACGATAGGAACGTCACAGGCTGCCGCGAGACGAGCGGCGCCCGGCTTGAACGATCCCATCTCGCCGTCTTTGGAGCGCGTGCCTTCGGGGAACACCAGCACCGGAAAGCCCCGCTGGAGCAACGAGACCGCACTCACGGAAGGGTTCTCTCGGGCGGGCTTGGCGCGCTTCTTCGAATCGCGACGGCCACCCCGCTGAATCGGGAACGCGTTGAAGAAGAGAGAGGTCAGGCCGCGACGCCACCAGACGTCGAAGAAGTAGTCGGCGGCCGCTCCGGTCGCGAGGTAGCGCGAGAGCTTGCGCGGCAGGGCACTCACGATGAGCGGCGCATCGAGGTGGCTGGAATGGTTCGCGATAAGCACGAAGCCACCCTCGAGACCGATCAGCCGCTCTCGCCCGATGACCGTCACGTCGGTGATCGACCAGATCGTCGGCTTCATCACCCAGCGCTGGGCCACGAAGCGCACCGAGGCGTGCATGCGCGAGTTGAACCGGTCGCGGACGTCTTCCGCCGCTTCGCCGAGACGACCGCGCACGTCGGCCGCGGTGTCGTTGACCCGACCGGCCACCGCCCCGATCACCGACGCCGCGGTCGGCTCCGACCCGTCGGCGGCCTTCTCTTCGGGCAGGGCCTCAGGATCCGGGCGTTCGCCCTTCGACTCCTCCACGCTCATGCCTCCACCGGTTTCTTGCGGCCCGACGAGATCGCCGCCGAGACGCCTCGCACGGCGCTCTTCGGTGCGTGACGGAGCAACCCGACGAGCACTTTGTACCGAATGGTGGGTATGGAGATCACTTTGCCCCTGTCGACGTCGCGCAGACACGCGGTGACCAGTTGTTCGGCGTCGAGCCAGAGGGAGTTTGGGATGCTCGACGTGCGAATGGCGGCGCGCTGATGGAATTCCGTCCGCACCCAGCCCGGCAGGACGGCGGTCACAGTGACGCCCGTCCCCTTCAGTTCGACGGCCAGCCCCTCCGAGAACGACGTGACCCACGCCTTGATCGCCGAGTAGGCCCCCATCGCGAGCAGGCCCGCCGTCGACGAGACATTGACGATGCGGCCCTCTCCGCGATCGCGCATCGAGCGTGCCGCCGCGGCCGAAAGCACGAGCACTGCGCGGCACATGACCTCGAAACCGAGATCGAGACCTTCGACGTCGTGCGAGGTCAAGGGGATGTGCATGCCGAAACCGGCATTGTTCACCAGGAAATCGATCGGCCGGGCTGGATCCTCGAGCCGTGCCGCCACGCGGTCGACGTCTGCGCGCTGCGAGAGGTCGGCCGGAAAGAGCTCGACGCTCACGCCGAGACCGCGGAGGTCGTCAGCGGTCGACGCAAGCCTCGCCTCGTCTCGAGCGACGAGAACGAGGTCGTATCCCCTATGTGCGAGCTGGCGGGCAAATTCGGCTCCGATGCCGGACGTGCCCCCGGTCACGAGCGCTACAACCATGCCGCTTACGATACGGTGCCTACGGGGAGATTCGCGCATCGATCCCGGCTCAGACCCCCTCCGGAGGCACACGTTTCATGACCGACAGCCCGAATTCCGAGGCGGCAGGCCCCTTCGACATCCGTGAGTTCACACGGACGGCGCAGGGCAACTTCCGCGCCGACCTCGACCTCACCTCCTACGAGGCGCATCCCCTCGACGCCGAGACCCTCGAACTGGTCCGCTATCTGTCGAGGCTCGAGGCAGCGACCATGGAGCACCTGCGCAACCTGCTCGTCACGGCGACCCATAAAGACGCCCGCGTCACCGCGTTCCTCGTCACCTGGGCGTTCGAGAAGTTCTGGATGGCCGACGCCCTCGACGCCGTGCTCGGCGCGCACGGTCTCGATCGCACCCGCAACGTCGACGAGGGACCTCCCCGCACGGGTGCCGACGAGGCGATCCAGCGCTCCGGTCCGATCCGACGCGCCATCGCCGCCGTCGGGCTCGGCGCTCCCATCGTGGCCACCCACATGACCCTCGGACTGGTCGACGAGTGGATTCTCCGCGCGGCATATGATCATCTCCGCGCGACGACCGACTCGCCCGCGCTCCGCGACACGATCGGCAGGATCCAGATCATCAAGCAACGACACGAGGCCTTCTTCGCAGACGAGACCGAGTGGCGCCTGAGCGACTCCAAGCGCGCCGCCCGTCAGACGCGCGCGGCTCTCGCGACGGCGGCCTGGCCCATCGGCGGGGTCGAGCGCGCCGCCGCCGACCGCGACCGGTTCGAGGCATTCGTCTTCGCAGGATCCGACGGCTCGGCTCGTGCGGACGACATCGGGCGCCGCGTCGCCTCTCTCCCCGGCATGGATGCGCGCATCGGCCAGACGACCGCAAAGAAGCTGACCCCGTGAGTGCACTCGACTTTCCCGATTTCTCGACCGACCTCGGATCCTCGCATGTGTTCCTCACCGGCGGCACTGGCTTCGTCGGTCAGGCGATCCTCGAGCGGCTCCTCGCGAGCCACCCGGGCACCAGGATCACCCTGCTCATCCGTACCAAGGGGAGCACCTCGGGCGTCGACCGTCTTCGTCACGTACTGCGCAAGCCCGTCTTCGCCTCCTGGCGCGAGAGTGTCGGCCCCGACGGGGTCGAAGACGCGATCCTGAACCGGCTGAACGTGCTCGAAGGCGGTCTCGATGCCGTCCCCGAGCTGCCGGGCGACCTCGACGTCGTGATCCACTCCGCGTCGAGCGTCTCGTTCGACCCGCCCATCGACCAGGCCTTCGAGACGAACGTCGGCGGTGCCGTCGGCCTGTACGAGGCGCTGATCGCCTCGGGCACCGACCCGCACGTCGTCCACGTCTCGACCGCCTACGTCGGCGGCCTCCGCAAGGGCATCTTCCCCGAGGCCTCGCTCACCCACGAGGTCGACTGGCGCACCGAGTTCGAGGCCGCCCGTGCCGCTCGCTCCCGCGTCGAGCTGTCGTCGCGCCAGCCGGAAGTGCTGCGCCGCTTCATCGCCGAAGCCCGGGCCAAGCACGGCAAAGAAGGACCCCTCGCAGTCTCGCGCGAGGCCGAGGAGCGCCGCGTGGCCTGGGTCAAGGCGAAACTCGTCGACCACGGTCGCGCCCGCGCCGAGAGCCTCGGCTGGACCGACGTCTACACGCTCACGAAGGCCTTCGCCGAGCGCGCGGCCGAGCAGATGTGGGCGGCTCGCGGTCACCGCCTGTCGTTCGTGCGCCCGGCGATCGTCGAGAGCGCGCTCCGCCACCCGTACCCCGGCTGGATCGACGGCTTCAAGGTCGCCGACCCGCTGATCATGGCCTACGGCCGCGGCATGCTCCCCGAGTTCCCGGGCGTGCCCGACAGCGTCCTCGACGTGGTGCCGGTCGACTTCGTCGTCAACGTGATCGTCTTGGTCGCGTCCAACCCCGCGGCCGCTGGCGAGCCGCAGTTCTTCCACGTGTCGTCGGGCGCCAGCAATCCGCTGCCGATCCACCGGATGTTCACGAACCTCAGCATGTTCTTCACGGCCAATCCGCTGCCGACCGCCGACAGCGGCTCCATTGCCGCCGCGACCTGGCGCTTCCCGGGCGGGCGCAAGGTCGAACGCGCTGTCCGGCTCCAGGCGCGTCTCAATGATGCGCGCGAATCGGTCTTTCTGCGGCTGCCGTCCACCGACCGGACGCGAGAGGCCCTCGCCGGAGTCGATCGTCGCCGCGCCGACCTCGAGTCGTTGCAGAGCCTGACCGATCTCTATCGCCACTACATCCAGTCGGAGATCATCTTCGACGATCGCCGCACGAAGGCGCTTCAGGCCGCTCTGGTCGCCACCCAGCCGACCGAGGTGTCGGGCGACATCGGCTTCGACATGGCCGACATCCAGTGGGAGGACTACTTCCAGACCGTGCACTTCCCCGCGGTCACGACGATGACCCGGGCGTTCAGCGTTCGGCCCGCCTCGTCCGGCCCCGCGCTCGATCGCGAGCTGCCCCGCCGTAAAGACGTCGTGGCGATCTTCGATCTCGAGGGCACCGTCGTCGACTCGAACATCGTCGAGCAGTACCTCTGGGTGCGCGGCTCCGGCTTCGGCAAGGCGGCCTGGCCCGCCGAGGTGGCGAGTCTCCTCGCGTCGCTTCCCGGCTACCTTCGCGCCGAACAGCGCGATCGAGGCGAGTTCATTCGCGCGTTCCTCCGTCGATACGAGGGCATGCCGGTGACCCGCCTCGAAGAGGTCGTAGCTCGCGGCTACGCCCAGACGCTTCTCAAGCACACGATGCCGGAAGCCCTCGAGCGCATCGCCGCCCACCGCGCCGCCGGGCACCGCACCGTGCTCGTCACGGGCTCCATCGGAACACTCGTCTCGCCTCTCGCTCACCTGTTCGACGAGGTGGTCGCCGGGACGATGCATGCCCGTGACGGCATTTACACCGGATACCTTGCTCAGCCCCCGGTGGTCGACGAGGCACGAGCAGCCTGGCTGCGCCAATACGCCGAGCGGAACAGTGTCGATCTTTCAGCTTCGTACGGTTACGGTGATAGTCACGCCGACCTCGTCTGGCTCGAAATGCTCGGAAATCCAAGCGCCGTCAACCCGGATTCCAATCTGTCTCGTGAAGCCCTCCGAAGAAAGTGGAGAATCCGCGATTGGAAGCGCGGGCCGATCCAGCTAACCTCGAGTCACCTGAGGTCAGCGGGAGAAACCCCCGCAGGCGGCACCGACTAGGCACACCCGAGAGGAGTGGAAGAGGCATATGCCTCTTCCGACATACGATGGCATTCGATATCGACAAGTACGCTGCAGGCTCTGAACGCCTGGGCTGGGACGACCTCGATCTCGAGCACTTCCGCGAAAACCCGCTCTCGCCCGAGACGCTCCGCACTCTCCGCTACATGGCCGACGTCGAGTACCACACGGTCTGCTACACCCGCGATCTGCTCACGACCCCGTCGCATAAAGACGGCGAGATCTCGACGTTCATGACGATGTGGAACCGCGAGGAGTTCTGGCACGGCGAGGCCCTGGGCGCCGTCCTGGCTGTCCACGGAATCACCGTCGACTACGACGCCCTCCGCGCCTCCCGCCTCAAGCTCGGCTGGCGTGACCGCCTCGACCCAATCAAGCAGTCCATGCTCGGCAAGATCGTCGGCAGCGACTTCGTAGCCGTCCACATGTCCTGGGGCGCCGCAAACGAGTGGTCTGCCGTGAGCGCCTACAAGCGCATGGCCGACCTCGAGACCGACCCCGTGCTGGGCGAGCTGCTGCGGCGCATCGCCAAGCAAGAGACACGGCACGTCGCCTTCTACGTCTCGCAGGCTCGCGAGCGCCTCCTCAAGAGCAAGCGTGCTCAGAAGCTCACCCGCCTCCTCCTGTCGAAGTTCTGGGCCCCGGTGGGCTCGAGCATCATGGAGCGCGACGACGTCCAGTTCGTCTTCGGCCAGATCATGGGCGGCGTCGAGGGGCGCAAAGAGATGAAGAAGCTCGACAACAACATTGCGAGCCTTCCCGGCATGCAGGGCCTGACCATCTTCGAGAAAGCCCTCGACGGCCTCGGCGTGGCGGCGTAGCGCCTTCCTCCACGCAGGCGGTCTTTCCAGCGCGGACGAGTTGTCCACAGGGCTGACCTATGCCGCAGAGCCCCCGGTCGGAATCGACTAGCGTCGAATCCATGCCCACCGACACCGAGCTACCCGAGAGCGACGCACGACCGCGTCCCAACTCGGGTGCGCGTCGGCTTCCGGTCGCGGGCATTCTCGCCGTCGTGCTCGGTCTCCTCGTCGTTATCGGCAGCGCCTTCGGTGGCGAACTCCGATTCTCCGGCCCGCGCTGGAGCCTCGGGGGCTTTCCCACCGCCACACCGCCCGCCCCTCCGTCGCAGCCGGCTGACAACCCCACGGCATCGCCTCCGGCGACCAGCGGAGCATCCACGCCAGACCTCACTTGGCTCGTCGTCGTCGTGGCGTGCCTCGCCGCACTCGCCCTCGCGATCGTGGTCATCCGGTGGTGGCGCTCCCGTCGCCGCGATCGGCCTGCCGCTACCGCCGCGTCGCTCGACGAGTTGAGCGACCCCTCACCCCTCGCCGACGACCCGTCGATCGAGACCAGCGCCCCCTATCTGCGCCGGGGCCTGCGCCTTGCCCTCGATCTCCTCGACGGCGATCGCGCGCCGAACGACGCCATCGTCGCCGCCTGGCTGGGCCTTCAAGAGGCCGCCGAAGACGCCGGCTACTCTCGCCTCGACTCCGAGACTCCGACCGAGTTCACAAGCCGGATCCTTCGCCTGACCGGGGTCGACGGGGAGTCCCTCGGCACGCTCCGACGCCTCTACCTCGCCGTGCGATTCGGAGACGCCGTCGCGTCGCCTGCCGACAACATCACCGCACGCCAGGCGCTCGTCGTCCTCGAGGCCCAATGGGCCGAGCGTTCCGCCCACCCGGCCGACGACGGCGGTCACGCGTGAGCTTCCGCCGAACCCTGATCCTCTCGTCCGTCGCGGCGCTCGTCGTGGGTGCCATCGTCTACTTCTTCGGCCTCGACGTCGTCGGTTCCGTGGTCGTCAGCGTCGTCGCCCTCGGCGTCCTCCTCGTCATCGGCCTGACCTGGGAGTCGTTCGCCGGAGAGAACGCCCTTGCGTGGCCTCAACCGCCAATCCGCCGAACCCCGGGCGCGCGGCTCGACGTTGAAGAGCTCAGCTGGTCGATGAAGACCCGCGGCGGCGTCCAAGACCGCACCGTCGCGAGGGCCCGAGAGGCGGCCCGTCATCGACTGCTCTTTCTCTACGGCCTCGATCTCTTTGATCCGGGCGACCGACCCGAGATCGAGAAGATCCTGGCACCCGGCGTCGTGCGCACACTCCTGGTGCCGCGCGCCACAAATCTCGACCTGATCTCCTTCACCCGCCTCCTGAATGCCATCGAGGCACTCGGGTCGCCTACCGAGAGGCACACGTGACCACCTCCGCCCCCGCATCCCTCTCCATCGCCGAGGTCGCCTCGCTCAGCAGGCGAGTGCTCGACGAGGTCGGCGAGCTCGTCGTCGGCATGCGCGAGCCGCTCGAGCTCGCGTTCGCCAGCATCCTCGCGGGTGGCCACGTTCTCTTCGAAGACGTCCCCGGGCTCGGCAAGACCCTGGCAGCGCGGAGCATCGCGCAGGCGACCGGTCTCGACTTCCGTCGTCTCCAGTGCACGCCCGACCTTCTCCCCGCCGACATCACCGGCTCGTTCCTGTACGCCCCCGCCACGTCCGAGTTCGTCTTCCGCCCGGGCCCGGTCTTCACAGGCCTGTTCCTCGCCGACGAGATCAACCGCACCTCCCCGAAGACGCAGTCCGCCCTGCTCGAAGCCATGGCCGAGGGCCAGGTGACGGTCGAAGGCCAGAGCTTCCCGCTCCCCCATCCGTTCCACGTCATCGCGACGTCCAACCCCATCGAGTACGAGGGCACCTACGCCCTGCCCGAGGCGCAGCTCGACCGGTTCATGGTGCGCCTCTCGGTCGGCTACCCGAGCCGCGAGGGCGAGCAGAGAGTCCTCCTCAGCCGTGTGGCGCGACGCCGTGAGGTCGGGCGGATCAACGCGGTCATCGATCCCGAGACGCTCCTCGCCATGCAGGCCACGGTCGAGGGCGTGCACGTCGATCCCGACATCGCCCTCTACTGCGTCGACCTCGCCACCGCGACCCGCGAGAACCGCGACATCCAGGTCGGTGCTTCTCCTCGCGGCGCCCAAGGTCTCATGCTCGTCGGCCGAGGTCGCGCGGTGATGGACGGCCGCGATTTCGTCACGCCCGAAGACATCAAGGCGGCTGCCATCCCCGTGCTCGCGCACCGGGTGTCGCTCACTCCCCAGGCCTGGGCCGATGGCGTCGACGCCGCCCAGGTCATCGGCTCGATCGTCTCGCGGGTCGCCGGGCCTCCGGCGGTGGGCCGCGCAAACGACCCCGTCGACTCCTCGACTCCTCGATGAGCGACGCCCGACCCGGCGGGCACGCCGACCGCACCTCACTGCGGCCACGCTGGTCGCTCAATCCGGCGGTCGGGTACGCCGCCGCTGCCGCCGCGCTCCTGGCAGGCCTCGCCCTCGTCACCTCCCGCCCCGAGTTCGCCCTGATCGCCCTCCCACTCTTCGCTATCGTGGCGTTCGGGGTCGAGCGGAGGCCACGCCGCTCCGACGTCGTGACGACCACCACACGGCTGGCGCCCGACACGGATGCCACCGGTGTCGGCTACGACACCCGATTCGACCTCTCCGCCGATGTCGACGCCCTCGCCGTGGTCCTCGCCACCGCCGACGGAACGACGCACCGATTCGCTGTCACCCCCGAAACCGCGAGGCGCCTCATCGGAAAAGTGGCGGTCACGCACTCCGGGCCGCAAGAGATCCTGCGGCTGCACTACTCGGCGCTGGGCGCCGCCGGCGCCGCCTTCACCTCACCTGACGCGGGCCCCGCGAGCTCCCGTCTGGTGCCACCGCCGCGACTCCCCATCGACAGCCTTCCGCTGCCCCACCGAGTGGTGGGCATCACCGGGGCTCACGACTCCGCGACGCCGGGCGATGGCGGCGAGTTCCGCGATGTCGCGCTCTTCGCACCGGGCGATCGGCTCCGGCGAATCGACTGGAAGGTCACCGCCCGGAGGGCGCAGCTCCCCGGCGACCTCTACGTCCGCCGGACGTTCTCGACGGCTGACGCGATCGTCATGCTCGTCATCGACGACCGAGACGAGGTGAGCGCCGACATCTCTCGGTGGTCCGGGTCAAAAGGGCCCCTGACCTCCACGACGTCTCTCGACCTCGCTCGCGAAGCGGCGGCCTCATTAGCTTCCGCCTATCTCGCAGCGGGCGATCGGGTCGGGTTGCGCGACCTCGCCGGCACGGCGCGCTCGGTCGAGCCCGGGGGCGGCACGCGGCACCTGCAGCGTCTCCGGACCACAATCGCCACCGCGGCTCCGACCGGGCGCCCCGTGAAGACGACCCGCACGCCCATCGTCCCCGCCTCGGCACTCGTGGTGGTGATCTCGTCGTTCCTCGACGACCTCGCAGCCACCATGGCGGTGACGTGGGCCTCGACAGGCCATCGCGTTCTCGCCATCGACACACTGCCCCAGGTCGACGTAACCGCCGCAAGCCGCGAGGAGCGCACCGCGTTCCAGCTCCTGATGCTCGAACGCACCAGTCGTCTCGACGGCATGACAGCCTCCGGCGTCGAGCCCGTCCGCTGGGATGCCGCTCCCGGCTCCGCCGTGCCAGCCGTGCGACTGCGCGCCCTCACCCGCCCGCGGCGGATCCGATGAGCGACACGAACCGGGGCCGTGCGATGCCCACGAGCTTTCCCAACATCGGCCCGACCGTTCCCGCCCTCGCCCTCTCCGCTCTGACGTTCATCGCCGGAGCGGGCGCCGGCTTCCTCGTGCTCGGGGTGAGCGGCTGGCTCGTGGTGGCACTGCTGCTTGCGCTCGGTGCAGCGGCCGTGCCCCGCGGCCCCTTCGCCGCGATACTGATCGTGCTCCTCGCGGTCGCGCTGGTGGCGGGCGGTCGGCCCGGCTACGCGCCACCGCTGATCGGGCTGCTGGCAGCGGGGCACCTGCTTGTCGCTGTCGGATCCTTGTCTGCGTGGCTCCCGCGCCGGGCCTCAGTGCAGCTCGCTGTGCTGCGGCGCCCGCTGCTCCGCTATCTGGTCGTGCAGGTGGCAGCGCAGATCGTCGCCTTCGCGGTGCTCGCGCTCGTCCGCCCGGCCGGCGCTGAGGCGGGCTCGGTGTGGCTCGGGCTCGTCGGCGCGATCGCCGCACTCGCTCTCGCGGCCGTCGTAGCACCCCTGCTGCTGCGGCCTGCGCGCTGACGGCCGCTCGCGAGGTCCGTCTCGGCGCGCGAGGCACCCCCGGTTGGCCAGATAACCCCCAGATGCCGGGCCCGATCTGGCCGACCGGGGGTGCGTCACGGCACGTGACCTCCACACGCAGCTACAGCGAGGCGGGCACCTTGTAGAACCAGACCTTCGCGCCCGGGTGATCTTTCGTGATCGCCGTGTCGAGGTCGCGGTAGTCGTAGTCGAGGTTGTGCCCGACGAGCGAGATCTTCGAGCCGTCGATGGCGGAGACGATCATCACGTGGTCAGGAACGTCGTTGTTGTTCCAGTCGAAGTACGCGAGATCGCCGACCGACAGTTGAGAGCGCTGGTCGGCCGTGAGCGGGGTGAATCCGAGCGAGGGGTTGGCCTTGAGGTAGTTGTCGAATGCGGGTGCGTACCCCCACGTCTCGCTGTGGCCCGACGAGTTGTAGTGCCAGGAGTCGTTCTGCGCGAGGCCCCGGGCATCGAGCGCCTGGCTGACGAAGTTCTGGCAGTCGCCGCCGACCGAGTTGAAGTCGAGGTACGAGGCGTTGTAGGTCGGGGCGTTCCAGTGCGCGAAGGCGTACTGCATCTCGCGGTCGACGCCCGACGAGACCTTCCAGGTGTACGACGCGGTGGCGGCGGCACTGACGGGCTTCGACCCCGCGTACGCGACGACGTCGCCACTCGCCGGCTGGTAGTCGACCGAGCGCGGAACGACCGCAGTCACCTTGGAATCGCTGACGACCTTCACATCGGTTGCGTCTTCCGTGCCGATCTTGACGCGATCGACGGCACCGAGGTTCGACCCCGTGAGAGTGATCGTGGTGCCGCCCGTGACTCCGCCCACGACGGGCGAGACCTTCGAGACGGCAGCGGCTGCCGGTGTGGCGGACGCCCTGGGGGTGCCCTGGCCGAGGGTGGCGGGTGCGCTCACTCCGTTCGACCCGGCCGTGCAGCCGGCGAGGAGTGACACGGCGACCACCGTCACGATCAGGGTGGGGGCGATCCTTCTCGGCATACAGCAGACTCCACTCGTTTCGACGCCGTTCGGCGGGCGCCAGGATATCATCGACGGTTTTGCGCCCCCTGGTCTCTCCCCAGGCCATTCGGGCCAAGGATCCCAGCGCTTGCGTGGTCAAATTCCTGGCAGTCATGTAAATTTGCACCGCACGCAAAGATTTGCGCGACCGCAACGCCGGCCGTCACCGGATCAGTCACCACCATCGGATCAGCCACGGCTGCGTCAGTCACCACACCGCGTCAGCCACAGCCACAGCCACAGCCACAGCCACAACCACAGCACCAGTCATCGCCACAGCACCAGAGAGAGTCACATGTCCCGGGCAGATACAGCCGCACCAGAAACGGCACCCGTCGAGAAGCAGGGCCTGATGAACCACAGGCAGATCCTGTTCGTCATCTTCGGCCTCATGGCAGGTATGTTCCTGTCGTCGCTTGACCAGACCATCGTCGGAACGGCGATCCGCACCATCGGCGACGACCTCCACGGTCTCGATCACCAGGCCTGGGTCACCACCGCCTACCTGATCTGCTCCACGATCTCGACGCCGATCTACGGAAAGCTCTCCGACCTCTTCGGTCGTCGGCCGCTGTTCATCATCGCGATCGCGATCTTCATCCTCGGCTCGGCCGCCGCGTCGTTCTCCGATTCGATGTACATGCTCGCCGCCTTCCGCGGCCTGCAGGGTCTCGGCGCCGGTGGCCTCATGGCTCTCCCGCTCGCGATCATGGGCGACATCCTCGCTCCTCGCCAGCGCGCGAAGTACCAGGGCTACTTCCTTGCCGTGTTCGGCATCTCGAGCGTCATCGGCCCGCTGATCGGCGGTCTCTTCGCTGGCGCGGACGAGATCCTCTTCATCACCGGATGGCGCTGGGTCTTCCTCCTGAACGTGCCCATCGGCGTCGTCGCGCTCTTCATCGTGGGCCGGTTCTTGCACATCCCCGGTCAGAGCCGCAAAGACAACATCCGCATCGACTGGTGGGGCGCCGCGATGGTCATCGTGTCTGCCGCGCCTCTCCTGCTGGTCGCCGAGCAGGGCCGCATCTGGGGCTGGGGCTCGCTCAACGCCTGGGTCTGCTACGTCATCGGCGGGCTGGGCATCATCGCCTTCATCGTCGCCGAGCGCATGATGGGCGACGCCGCCCTGATCCCGCTGAAGCTCTTCAAGAGCCGCACCTTCTCGATGGCGACCATCCTCGGCGTCCTGGTCGGTTTCGGCATGTTCGGTGCGCTCCTCACCGTGCCGCTCTACCTGCAGCTCGTCAACGGGTCGACGCCCACCGAGTCGGGCTTCCAGATGCTCCCGATGATCCTCGGCCTGATGATCTCGTCGATCGTCTCCGGTCAGATCATCTCGCGCACCGGGCAGTACAAGATGTTCCCGCCGATCGGAACCGCGTTCATGATCCTCGGCTTCGCCTGGTTCTCGCAGGTGAGCTACGACAAGCCCTGGTACTACCTCTCGATCGGCATGGTGCTGGTCGGTCTCGGTCTCGGTCAGCTGATGCAGACGCTGACGCTCGCCTCGCAGAACTCGGTCGGACCGCGCGACATCGGTGTGGCCACGTCGTCGTCGACGTTCTTCCGTCAGATCGGTGGAACCCTGGGCACGGCGGTGCTCTTCTCGGTGCTGTTCTCCCGTCTCTCGACGACGATTCCGGAGTCGTTCCAAGACAAGACGCTCGCCGCCGCCCAGCAGAAGGCCCTCGCCGACCCGTCGGTGCTCGCCGACCCGAACAACTCGAGTCTCATCGCGCTGCTCAAGAAGGCCGCGTCGGGCGACACCTCGGCTCTCGGCAACGCCCTCAATGGCGACACGTCGTTCCTCAACAAGGCGGCGCTGGCTCTCAAGGCGCCGTTCCTCGACGGATTCGCCAACGCGACGGTGACGGTCTTCACTATCTCGCTGGTGGTCGTGGCCGTGGCATTCGTGCTGAGCTTCTTCCTCCGCCCGGCACCGCTCCGCACACGCTCGGCCCTCGACGAAGCGGCCCACCAGGACGCCACCGACGCTGCGGCATCCGACGCGCGTGACGCCGAAGAGACCGATCGGGCCGCACTTGCCGCGCAATCCGCCGCGAACACGATGGGCTCGCCGGTCTCTCCCGACACAGGAAGCATCCGGCTTCCAGGATCCGGCAGCTCGACCTCACACCACTGACGCTCTCGGCTCGCAAACGACGCCCCGGCCTTCTCCCAGAGCGGCCGGGGCGTCGCTGGTTCGCGGCAGGCGGCAGATGCGGCGGGGCGCGTGCGCCTGAGCTGAGGTGCACGGCGGATTCAGCTGCGGCTGCCGGATCCTGAATTCAGGTGCATTCGCCCTGCTGCCGTCGGCCACGCTCCTGAACTCAGGTGCACTCGCCGAGCAGCCCTGACATCAGGATCGTAGATGCGAATGTCTCCTGAGCTCTTGACGTCTGGGGCGATTTCGGCCTGACATAACGACCAGTGCGCCTGAACTCAGGATTCGCCACCGCCCCGCGAGCCCGGTGCACCTGAACTCAGGACGCCGCACAACGCGGTCCGGCGCAATCAGAACGTAACGAAACAGCGCGTCATTTACCGGCCCGCGAAATCTAGATTCAACAATCGAGTGACAGCATGGAGCAACCGACTCGCGAAGGACGTTCCATGGCTCTCACCCCGTACTCCCCGGATCCGCAGCTTCTGCGGACCACGTTCTCGTACTTCCCGTCCGGCGTCGTCGCCCTCGCCGCCGAGATCGAGGGTGCGCGAGAGGGTCTCGTCGCGTCGTCGTTCACCGTGGGCGTCTCGATGGATCCGCCCCTGGTGCTGTTCTCCGTGCAGAACACCTCGACCACCTGGCCGGTGCTGAAGCGCGCCGAGCGGATCGGCATCTCGGTGCTGGGCGAGACGCACGGCCAGACCGCCCGGCAGATCGCCGCGAAAGACAAGGCGACCCGGTTCGAGAACCTCGAGCTCGAGACCAGCGAGCAGGGTGCCCTTTTCGTTAAGGGTTCCCCGGTGTGGCTCGAGACGAAGGCCTACGCCGAGTACCCCGCCGGCGACCACACGCTGATCCTGCTCGAGGTCACGGGCCTCTACGCCGACGCGAGCGTCGAACCGCTCGTCTTCCACGGGTCTGCTTTCAAGCAGCTCCTGAAGACGGCCTAGAGAAAAGTCGCGCCGGGCAGGCGCTTGCGGATCACGTCGATGGCCTCGGCGTTGCCGTCGACCAGGACGAAGCGCCGCCCCAGTTCGGCGGCCGCAGCGCCGGTCGTGCCGGATCCTGCGAAGAAATCGAGCACCCAGTCGCCCTCGCGGGTCGACGCTTGAATGATGCGGCGCAGGATCCCGAGCGGCTTCTGGGTCGGATACCCCGTCTTCTCACGGCCCGTCGGCGACACGATCGTGTGCCACCAGACGTCGGTCGGCAGTTTTCCGCGTGCCGCCTTCTCGGGCGTGACCAGCCCCGGCGCCATGTAGGGCTCGCGGTCGACGGCCGTCGAGTCGAAGTGATACTTCGCCGGATCTTTCACGTAGACGAGGATCGTGTCGTGCTTCGTCGGCCAGTGGCTGCGGCTTTTAGCGCCGTAGTCGTAGGCCCAGATGATCTCGTTGAGAAAAGACGCCCGACCGAAGAGCGCGTCGAGCAGCACCTTGGCGTAGTGCGCTTCGCGGTAGTCGAGGTGGAGGTAGAGGGTTCCATCGTCGGCGAGCAAGCGCCAGGCCTCGGCGAGCCGGGGTTCGAGAAACGACCAGTAGTCGTCGAAGCGGTCGTCGTACTTCATCAGGTCGCCGCGGATGCGCTCGTACTGGACGCCCTTGAAGCCGGTCACCGCTCCCGTGCGCGACCCGCGGACGGAATGCGTCTCGTGACGGAATTGGCTCCGACCGGTGTTGAACGGCGGGTCAAGGTAGACCACCGTGAATGCGCCGTCGGGAAGGGCGGGAAGAACGTCGAGATTCTCGCCGTGGACGACGAGATCGGGTGACTCGGGGGTCCAGCTAACGGGCATCCCCCTATTGTGGCCGTCTGCGGTGTCAGGGCCGACCACCCCTCATGATGGCTGCGCCGGAGCCTGCTCTCACGACACCGGCGTATCGTTCACGGAATGAGTGTGGAAGTGCGTCACGACGAAGCCCAGAACCAGTACACGATCCTCGACGGAGACCGACCGGTCGGCTTCGCCGCGTACCAGATCACCGGCAACGAAATCGCGTTCACTCACACCGAGGTCGACCCTTCGGAGCAGGGCAAAGGACTCGCAGCGGTGCTCGTGCAGCACGCCCTCGACGACGTGGCGGCAAACACCGAACTCCGCGTCGTGCCCGCCTGCTCGTACGTCGAGATGTTCGTGAAGAAGAACGCGCAGTACGAAGAGCTCACCCGCCGCTAACGGTTCGGGCCCCTCTACCGATAGTGGCAGGAGGGGCACCTCTCCCCGTTCGGGTCGCACCCGATTGCGGACTTACGCACGCATCGCGCGTCGATCAGACTCACAGGGTGACCCTCGCCCATCAGCTCGCTCGTTTCGAGCTCATCCTCTCGTCGATCGACCCGGCTCTGCTCGCCTCGTTCGCGCCGGGCCTCGACGACGCCGGCGTCGAGTCACTCCGAGAGCAGATCGCGCCCAGGATCCTGAGCCCCCAGCTCGAGATCCTGTACCGCTGGCGCAGTGGCGGCCCGCTGCCCCTCTTCTTCGGTCGCGCCCTCCGCTCCCCCGCGCTCATCGCGGCACACGAGTCGGCCGACGACGAGGCCCGTGTCGATGGTGTCGCCGCATTCACCGTGGCGCTCGAACCCCGGCACCGCGATCTCTGCGTGCTGCTCGACGATCTGACAGAGGCAGCGGAAAGCGCAGGATCCGGCGCCCACGCCCGTCGTACCGCCCTGACCTCCGCGGCTCCTCCCGCTCACGAACCCCCCGGTATCCCCGACGAGGCGACCCACACCGTCGAAGAACTCGTCTTGGCGAGCGAGACCACCGACGTGGTCGGAACCGTGGAGGGCCGCATCACCGACCTGTGGAGCGCGACCGGCTACGCCGAATACCGCCTCGCCGACACCAGCGGAACCCTCGTGATCGGCATGCGCGACCTCAAGGCTGCGCCCGCGACCGGTCTCGGCGACGATGTCGTGATGACGGTGCGGATCCGCAAGGGAGCCGCTGCGATCACCGAACCGATCGACCCGCGCAGGCCGTCCATCCTCGGTGCGGTTCCGGCCGAGTACCTCGCCTATCGCGTGGCATGACCCGACCTGTTGACGCCTCGGCCGGGTTGCGCCTCGTCTGCTGCGGTCGGTTGGTGCCTCGCTGACGCGGCCGGTGGGGTGGTCGAAGACGCTCAGGGAACGCGCGCGAGCCACTCCGGCGTCGCGAACTTCGTGCGGACCAGCTCCTCCGCCTGAGCGAGCTCGTCGGCGGTGACGTGGCCCTCGGTCGCTCCGTAGAGTCCGGTGAACGTCTGCTTGAGCCGCTCGATCACCTCGGCACGGGGCAGTCCGGTCTGCGAGCGCAGCGGGTCGACGCGTTTGGCCGCGCTCGTGGTGCCCTTGTCGCTCATCTTCTCGCGGCCGATCCGCAGCACCTGCACCATCTTCTCGCCGTCCATGTCGTAGCTCATGGTCGCGTGGTGGAGGAGGGCACCGTTGCCCAGCCGCTTCTGGGCGGCCCCGCCGATCTTGCCCTTGGCGCTCGTGATGTCGTTGAGCGGCTGGTAGAACGCGTCGACGCCCATCGACTTGAGGCCGGTGATGACCCACTCGTCGAGGTAGGCGTACGAGTCGGCGAAGCTCATGCCCTGCACGAGGTCACCGGGCGCATAGAGCGAGTAGGTGACGATCGATTCGGCGTCCATGAACATGGCGCCGCCCCCCGAGACGCGGCGAACCACCTGGAAGCCGTACTTCTCGGCGTTCTCGGGATCGACCTCGTTCTTGAGCGACTGGAAGCTGCCGATCACGACGGCGGGCTCATTCCACTCCCAGAACCGCAGGGTCGGCCCACGGCGGCCGGCGCCGACCTCCTCGGTAAGCACCTGGTCGAGCGCGAGGTGGGTGTTCGGCGAGACGGGCCCGTCGTGGATGATCTGCCAGTCGTAGTCGCGCCAGGCGGTAGCGCGGCTCAGGCTCCGGCGGATCGCCACGGCGATCGCCTCGGGGCTCACGCCGAGCATGGTCGTGCCCTCGGGCAACCCGCGCCGCACGGCGGCTGCAATGTCGGCCGAGTCGGCTGCAGAGTCGAGCCCGTCAACCGATCGGTTGATGGCCTCCAGCGCCTCGTCGGGTTCAAGGAAGAAGTCGCCGGCGAGCCGGAAGTTCTCGATCCGACCGTCTTTCACGTCGAGGTCGACCACGACCAGCTTGCCGCCTGGGACCTTGTATTCACCGTGCATGCGTCGAGCCTACGACCGGGCGTCCAACCAGTCGATCAGGTCGCGGGTGACCTCCTCCTTGTTCGTCTCGTTGAAGATCTCGTGCCGCGCGCCGTCGTAGACGATCAGCTCGACGTCGGAGAACCCCGCGCGCGAGCGGTACGCCGCGACGAGCTTCTCGGCGCTCTTCGGCCCACCGAGCGGGTCATCGCCGCCGACCATCACGAGTAGCGGCACGTCATGGCGCGGGTTGCGGCTCGGCCGGCCGTAGAGACGCAGAGAGTCGCGCAGACCGAAGAGCGTGAGCACGCTCGCCTCCACAGCCAAAGGATCCGTCGACATCGCCTCGGCGACGGCCGGGTCACGACTGAGCCACTCGAACCCGGTCGTGCCGAGGTGGGCGTGACGTTTGTTCAGATCGCCGCCGTTCATGCTGAGCGGGGTGCGGTAGGCCGTGCCGGTGAGCACGACGGAGTCGTACTCGTCGGCGTGCTGATCGACGAGCATCTGCGCCATCAACGAGCCCCATGAGTGGCCGAGCAGAGTCACGGGGGTCCCCGGATTCTCGGCGCGGGCGAGGTGCGTGAGTTGCCGAACGGCTTCGACCGTCGCCGGATGGCCGCCGACCCCGAGGTGACCGAGGCGGCCGGATCCTTCGCCCCACTGGGCCAGGCCGGTGGCTCCGTGGCCGCGGTGGTCGTCGGCGTAGACGGTGTAGCCGGCCGCGGCGAGTGCCTCGGCCAGACGCTCGTACCGGAGGGCGTATTCGCCGACGCCGTGAGCGATCTGGACGACGCCGCGGGGTTCGGCCGTGTGTCCGGCTGCCGGCCAGACGTAGAACGTGATCGTGACGCCCTGGGCGTCGACGTAGCTGCGGGTGGTGTACACGGCGTCAGTCTGTCAGGAGGCGTGCGCTGCCGCGCTGCGTCGAATGCGCGAAATCCGCCCTCCGCGCGGGTGCGGAGGGCGGAAATCGTGCATTCGGTGGGCTGGCCTGGGGCAAAGACCGAAGGATCCGGGCGTCAGTCGTCGGAGCCGCCGTGTCCCCGCCCGCCACCGCCGTGGCGCCCCGAGTCGCTGCCGTGGTCGTCGTTGGCGTTGTGGGTCGCGGCGTCGGTGCCGTGATCGTCGTTGGCGTCGTGGGTCGCAGCGTCGGCGCCGTGATCGTCGTTCACGTCGTGGGTCGCGGCGTCGTCGCTCGTCGGCGTCGATGCAGCCGGCGCCGCTGTCGGCGCGGCCGTCGGCTGGGTCGCGACCGGCGTCGGGGTCGCGGTCGCCTCGTGGTGGCCGGAGTCGTCAGTGACAGCGTGGGTTGCGGCGTCGCTGCCGTGATCGTCGTTGACGTCGTGGGTGGCAGCGTCGTCGCGGCCGCGCCCGTGGTGGGTGTGGCCCTTCGGCACGGTCGTCGGCACGGCGGTCGGCACGCCGGTCGATCCGGTCGTCGGCACGGTTGTCGGCGCCACGGTCACGCTCGAGGCCGGCGACGGCGTGGTCGCGTCGTCGGCACCCTGAGATGCGAACGCGATTCCGGCCGAGCCGAGCACGAGGGCGGCGGCGGTTGCTCCGGTGACGATGATGAGATTCTTGCGGTTCATGGTGTCCTCCTTGTTGGATGCCATGACCTTCCCAAGAGGCTGCTGAACCGCTTCTGACCTTCCCTGAACGTCCGTTCAGCGCACGTCCGACTCACTCACCCGACTGCTGGCTGGGTGGGCTGCCTGCCATCGAATCCGGGCACGCGATCGGGCGGGGACTCTCGAAAACCGTGATTGACCCTGGAGTCAAATGACACGGGCCTGGAGCGATGTCGCCCGGCGCGCAGTTGACTCCAGCGTCAATGAGGAATTAGGAGACACCCGCTCTCGCCGAGAACGAACGGCGGGCGAGGGTGAGTGTCCACGATCTGCTAATCGTGGAGGCGGAACATCAGCAGATTGTGGACACTCACCCGGCGGGCGCAGGAGCGGGAGCAGGAGCAGGCGCGGGAGCGGGAGCGGAAGCACCAGCGGGCATAGCGGCGTCGACCGGCAGGGTGACCGTGAAGCGGGCACCACCGAGCGGACTGCCGGAGACAGCCACAACTCCACCGTGAGCGGCCACGAGACTCCGCACGATCGCGAGACCGAGACCACTGCCGCCGGATTCCCGAGCACGCGCCTCGTCGAGCCGCACGAAGCGCGCGAAGATACGCTCCCGGTCGGCGTCGGCCACACCCGAGCCGTCGTCATCGACCGTGAGCACGAGCTGTCCGTCCACTTCAGCAAGCGAGAGAGCAACGGTCGAGGTCGCGTGGCGTGCGGCGTTGTCGGCGAGGTTCCGGACGACCTGGCCGAGCATGCCGCGATCGCCGTCGACGCGGACGGGTGCGATGCCGGTCGCGTCGACCGTCACGAGGCCCGCCTTGCGCAGGCGTGCGGCCTCGGCCAGCACAATGTCGTCGACGTCGACCGGATGCATCGACGGCTCCAGCCCACCCTCGTCGGCCCGGGCCAGAATGAGCATGCCCTGCACCAGATCGGCAAGGCGCTGCCCCTCGGTGAGCACCGTGTCGGCCAGGAGCTCGGTCTCGATGCGCCCCGGGTAGGCCTGTGCCACTTCCGCGAGCTGCCGCATCACCGCCAAGGGCGAGCGGAGCTCGTGCGACGCATCCGAGACGAAACGCCGTTGCGCGCGCGCCGAGTCGTCGAGCCGGTCGAGCATGTCGTTGAGGGTGGAGGCGAGTCGGGCGATCTCGTCGTCGCCGCCCGGGCCGGGGATCCGGGTCGCGAGTCGAGCGGCCGTGATCCCCTCGACCTCCCGGCGCATCCGCTCCACCGGCCGAAGCGAGCGTCCGACCACGAACCAGGTGGTCGCCGCCATCACCAGGAGCAGCACCGGGATCACGATGCCGAGAGTCGTCACGGTCGCCCGCTCCGAGACCGCGGCAGCCGCGAGCGAACGACCGGCGACGACCACGAAGTCGACGTCGGCTCCGGCACCGCCATCACTCGCCGCAGTCGAAGAGGACGAAGAAGGAGACGAGGACGACGAAGACGAACCCGGAGTCGGACGTGCCGCGGTCAGCGTCGGCTGTCCGCTTCCGGGCGCGGGGGCGCCGACGTCGTCAGACCCGCCACCACCGGAACCACCGTCAGACCCGCCCCCACCGGAACCACCGCCCGAGCCACCACCTCCGGAGCCACCGCTCGACCCGCCGCTCCCGCTCGATCCGCCACCGGAACCCCCCGAGTCGTCCGACCCGCCGCCGCCCGAGTCGTCGGTGCTCGAGCCGCCGCCGCCGGATCCTGGTGTCGGTTCCGTGCTCCTCGTCGAGCCGTCGCCCGGCGGCGTGATCGTCACGGTCGGCGCCGGAGTCGACTGGTCGCTGCCCGACGACGTCTCGATCGCGTAGTTCTCGCCCGATAGCGACACTGTCCCCGAGCGCGCGGGCTCGGCGAGCGTCTCGTAGGCGCGGACGGCGACGGGGTCGCCCGAGACCCCGAGGATCCGCGAGCCGTCCGCCGACAGAACCGCCGTGACCGCCCCGTCACGCTCGCCCAGCCCGGCCACGGCCGCCGCCGGAGTGGCCCCTGATTCGAGCCGGGCCAGCACGCGATCGGCGTCGCTCACGGCCTCCGCTCGGACGCCCTGAGCGAGCACGGCGCGCTGAACGACCACGTAGACAGCCGACCCGCCGAGCAGCGTGATTCCGACGATCGCCGTGGCCGCGAGGGTGATGCGCAGGCGCAGCGATCCGCGCCGCGGGCGGAGCGAGCCCCTGGGCCCGCGCGAACCGGGTCGCGGCCGCTCAGCCACCGGTCCCCGCCAACCGGTAGCCGGCGCCGCGCACGGTCTCGATCGAGTCGCGCCCGAACGGCCGGTCGATCTTGTTGCGGAGGTGCCTGACGTAGACCTCGACGATGTTGTTGTCGCCCTCGAAGTCGTCGTCCCAGATGCCGTCGAGCATCTGTCGCTTCGTGACAACCTCGCCCGCCCGGCGCATCAAAAACTCGAGCACGGTGTATTCGCGCGTCGTCAACTCGATCGGGGTCTCCCCCCGGGTCACGCGCCGCGATGCCGGATCGAGCGCCAGGTCGCCGGCCGTCAGCACGGTCGGCCGTTCGCGCACGCCGCGCCGCACCAGAGCCCGCAGCCGCGCGAGGAGCACGGCGAACGAGAACGGCTTCGTGAGGTAGTCGTCGGCGCCCGTGTCGAGGCCCTCGACCTCGTCCCATTCGCCGTCTTTGGCGGTGAGCATGATCACGGGCGTCCAGTCGCCGTCGTCGCGGAGGGCGCGGCAGACGCTGTAGCCGCTCATTCCGGGAAGCATGATGTCGAGCACGATCGCGTCGTAGTAGTTCTCGCGCGCACGCCAGAGGCCGTCGGTGCCGGTCGCGGCGTGGTCGACGGCGATGCCCTCGGCTTCGAGCCCGAGGCGCAACCCCTGAGCGAGCCCCTGGTTGTCTTCGACGACGAGCACGCGCACGCTGCCTCCTGCGATCCGTGCCCACACACCGCGGGCACCTCCAGCATGGCGGCGATGCGCTGAAGCGGGGCTGAAATCGGCGCCGCGCCCTCCCCAATGCGCGAAAACCGCCCCCGGCCGCTGCGCCAGGGGCGGTTTTCGTGCACTCGCGGGGACGGACCGCAGGATCCGGCGGCCCCGACCCGAACGCGGCCGAGAGTGCGCACTTCGGCCTCTCGAAGCCTGCCGGACCCCACTTTCGGCACTTTCGGCCGGCCGCGGCTTCGGCGCACCCGCGGCACCAGCGGAACCCGCCGCCCACGCACTAGTGCGCGCTGTACCCGCCGTCGACGAGGTGGTACGACCCGGTGATGAACGAGGCGTCGTCGCTGAGCAGGAAGAGCGTGAGCGCGGCGACCTCGGCGTCGGTGCCGAGCCGGCCGGTGGCGTGCTGCGCCTCGAGCGCCGTGAGCTCGTCGGCGGAGAGCGACGAGCGGACGAGCGGCGTGTCGATGAACCCGGGGCCGACCGCGTTGGTGCGGACGCCCTGGGCGGAGTATTCGAGGGCGGCGACCTTGGTGAGGCCGATCAGCGCGTGCTTCGAGGCGACGTAGGCGGCGTTCTGGGCGATTCCGACGGAGCCGAGCACGCTCGACATGTTGACGATCGCGCCACCGCCGGCCGCGACGAGGGCGGGCAGTTGGTAGCGCAGGCCGTAGAAGACGCCACTCAGGTCGACGCCGACGACGCGATCCCACGCGGCGATGTCGTAGTCGCCGATTTTGGCGGGAGCGGCGCCGATGCCCGCGTTGTTGACAGCCAGGTGCAGCGCGCCGTACGTCTGCTGGGCGAATTCGACGGTCTTCTCGCTGTCTGCGGCGACCGACGTGTTGCCTTCGAATGCGCTGGCCGTTCCGCCGGCCCCGACGATCTCGTCGACGACCCGCTGGGCCGCGTCGAGCTTGATGTCGGTGACGACGACCGAGGCTCCCTCGGCGGCGAGCGCCTTCGAGATGCCCTCGCCGATTCCCGAACCGCCACCGGTGACGATCGCGACCTTGCCTTCGAACTTGCCCATCTCGGATCCTTCTCTCTTGACGACACTTGTTGTTTAAGCCTCAGAGTACGCCCGAGCCGTTTATTTAGCAAAGCTAATTTGTTAGGCTAACCATCGATGTCTGACACGAATACGGGTGCCCTGCGCACCGTTCCCCACGCCCAACTGGCGACCGACGTGCGCCAGGGCGTGCTCCGTCTCTCGCGGCGACTCCGGCAGCAGAAGGCCGACACGCACGTGAGCGACGCGCAGATGGCCGCGCTCGGATTCCTGCTGCAGAACGAGCCGCTCACGATCGGCGCCCTGAGCGAGCACGAGGGCGTCACTCCCCCGTCGATGAACCGCACCGTCAACGCCCTCGTCGAACTCGGCTTCGTAGAGCGCAGCGCCCACGCCGACGACCGCCGCAAAGTGATGCTCTGCACGACCCCCGCCGGCGCGAACTTCGTGCTCGAGACCCGGCGACGCCGCGACGAGTGGCTCGTGCCGCGGCTCGCGAAGCTCAGCCCCGACGAGCGGCGCACGCTGGCCGAAGCGACTCGCATCCTCCGTGAGCTGGGTCGCTCGTGAGCGCCATGTTCCGCTCGCTGAGCCTCTTCAACTACCGGCTCTGGTTCGGCGGCGCGCTCGTGTCGAACACCGGCACGTGGATGCAGTCCACCGCCCAAGACTGGATCGTGCTCACCGAGCTCACCGACCACAACGCGACAGCGCTCGGCATCACGATGGCGCTGCAGTTTCTGCCGCCGATCCTGCTGATCCCGATCACGGGCCTGATCGCCGACCGCTACGACCGCCGGCGCATGCTGATGTTCACACAGGGCGCCCTCGGCACACTCGGCCTCGCCCTCGGCCTCCTCGTCATCACCGGCGTCGTCCAGCTCTGGATGGTCTGGGGCTTCGCCCTCCTGCTCGGCATCGTGCAGGCGATCGACGCGCCCATCCGCCAGAGCTTCGTCTCGGAGCTCGTGCCGCCCGAGCACCTGTCGAACGCGGTCTCGCTCAACTCGGCATCGTTCAACGGCGCTCGTCTCGTCGGCCCCGCCGTCGCCGGCGTGCTCATCGCGACAGTCGGGTCGGGCTGGGTCTTCGTGATCAACGCGGCGTCGTTCCTGGCCGTGCTCGCCTCGCTGCGGTTCCTCCGCGTGAATCAGCTCCAGTTCAAGCCGAAGCTGAAGCGCGCAAAAGGCCAGATCAAAGAGGGCTTCCGTTACGTGCGGGGGCGCCCTGACCTCGTCGTCGTGTTCGTGATGATCTTCATCATCGGCACCTTCGGCATGAACTTCCCGATCTTCACGTCGACCATGGCGACGCAGGCGTTCGGAGTCGGAGCCAGCGGGTTCGGCCTGCTGACCTCGGCGGTGGCGGTGGGTTCGCTGGCGGGGGCCCTCCTGTCGGCCCGGCGTGAGCGGCCGCGGATGCGGATCCTCGTGCTCGCCGCGATCTCGTTCGGCGTCACCTGCACGGTTGCTGCGCTCATGCCGACCTACTGGAGCTTCGCCGCGGTGCTCGTGGCCGTGGGGCTCTCGTCGATCACGCTGATGACCACCGCCAACGGCACCGTCCAGCTCGGCGCCGCCCCCGAGATGCGCGGGCGAGTGATGGCCCTCTACATGGCGATCTTCACCGGCGGCACCCCGATCGGCGCTCCGATCGTCGGCTGGGTCGCGAACACGTTCGGCCCGCGCGCGGCGATCGGCGTCGGAGCCGGCGCCGGGTTCGCGGCGGCCGCCGTCGCGATCGTGTGGCTGGTGCGGCAGCAGCACCTGCGGCTTCGTCACGACGAGGGACTGCACTTCAGGATCCGACACGACGGCGACGGCCTCCCTGCCACGGCCTCCATCACTTTGCCGGCGGAGCCCGCCCGCCGCTGAGGTTGGCCCTGGGGGCGCCTCGGGTCGCTCGGCCCCGAGTGCGCTCCCGCGAGTGCCGCCCAATGCGCGTCCCGGCGTCGCTCGGCCGGCATTAGGCGGCACTGGGGGTTCGGCCCCGCTCAGGTGCGCGCCGACGCCCCCGCGAGTGCCGCCGAATGCGCTCGGCTGGCCCGGGCCGCCGGCATTAGGCGGCACTCGCGAGCCCGACCCCGCCGGCACCGCACGGCCGGGGCTTCCGCGACGCGGCAACTGCGCCTACAGTGCACGCATGACGATCGCTCACGTCAGGATCCGCCCCCACCCGAGCACAGATCCCCGTCGCGAAGGAGCGGCCCATGAGCAAGGCACGCCTCATCGGCACGGTTGCCGGCGTCAGCCTGGCGATCGGCGCCGGCCTCGCGATCTGGGCCTCGCAGACGCTCGGGGCCCAGGGCGCCTGGTCGCCGAAGGGCGTCGCCTCTGGCCACCTCGACTTCATCGTGGCCGTCGTTCTGCTCGTGGGAGTCGCCCTGCTCATCGCGGGCTTCATCATCGCTCTCGCCGCGGTGGCCGAGGCCTGGTCGGAGGCCCAGCGGGAGTCCCGCGAGCCCGCCCCGGATCCCGCCCGGGTGCCCGCCGAGCAGCCGACGCACCCCCGGTCGGCCAAATAACCCCCGGATGCCACCCCGAAAATGGCCAAACCGAGGTGCCTCACCGGCTGCGGGCGGGAGCCCGCGCGAGCCCAGGCGAGCAACCGGCCAGCGCGGGCAACCTAAGCTCGACGGCATGACACTCTTGCGAGCCGGCCTGGCCGTTGCGACCTCCGCCGTGCTGCTCGTCACGATGGGATGCGCCTCGCCGAGGGCGAACGCGCGGTCGTCGGATCCTGCGGTCGCTTCCACCGCGACTCGCACGCTGCCCCCGACGAAGGGCACCTTCGATTACCAGCTCGGCGGGTCGTACGCGCCCGCGAAAGGCGTCACCGTCGTGACGCGCGACAGCACCTCGACGCCCGCGAAGGGCGTCTACTCGATCTGCTACGTCAACGGATTCCAGACGCAGCCGGGGTCAAGCTGGCCGAGCAACCTCATTCTGAAGAACAAGGCGGGCAAGCCGATCGTCGATCCGGGCTGGCCCGACGAGCGCATCATCGACATCTCGACGGCCGCCAAGCGGACCGCCGCGAGCAAGCGCATCAACACCATGACCGACTCGTGCGGGGCCAAGGGCTTCCGGGCCGTGGAGTTCGACAACCTCGACTCGTACTCCCGGTCGAAGGGCAGGCTGACGCTGTCGAAGTCGATCGCGTTCGCGAAGCTCCTGGTGAAGCACACCCACGCGAAGGGTCTGGCGGCGAGCCAGAAGAACACCGGTGAGCTCGGCTCGCGCGGCAAGACGTCGATCGGCTTCGATTTCGTCACCACGGAGGAGTGCGACGTCTACAGCGAGTGCGGCTCGTTCACGAAGGTCTACGGCACGCACGTGCTCGACGTCGAATACACCGACGACCTCCGCGGCACGTTCGCTCAGGTCTGCGCTCGCAAAGACACCCCGCCGCAGACGATCCTCCGCGATCGAGACCTGACGACCCCGAAGAGCAAGGCGTACGTCTACCAGACCTGCTAACCGTCCCGGCGCCCCTACGCCTCGCGGGTGATCTCGACCGTCACGAAGAGTTTCGACGCACCCGAGCCGCCGTAGACACCGCGCAACGGCGGCACGTCGTTGTAGTCGCGTCCGTGCCCGACGACGACGTGGCGCTCTCCGATGTCGATGAGGTTTGTCGGGTCGTACCCGGACCAGGATCCGCAGAAGTACTCCACCCATGCGTGCGATTCGCCGGTCACAGTCTCGCGGAGCTCCGCGGTGGGCTTGGGGTGCAGGTAGCCCGAGACGTACCGCGCCGGGATCCCCGCCGACCGCAATGCACCCAGCGTTATGTGCGCGATGTCTTGGCAGACCCCGGCCTTCGCCTCCCAGGCCTCGGCCGCGGTCGACTTCACGTTCGTAACGCCCCGCAGATACGACACTCGATCACCGATCTCCTCGCAGATGCGGAGGGCGGCGTCACAGGGGGCGTTCGTCGCCGCGACGGCTTCGGCGGCGAGGGCCGCCACCTCGGCCGGCGGCACGGTGAGGGGCGTCTGCTCGAGCTGCTCGACGAACTCGGCCGATCGCGCGGCCGCCGTCACGAGGTCGGCCCACGACAGGTCGTGCGGCAGGTGCGGCGTGCCACGCACCTCGATGAGCGAGGTCGCCGAGAGCGAGAGCTCGGTGTGCGGCTGCAGCACCTCGAACGACGAGACACGCGTGCCCCAGTAGTCGAGGTACTCGTGCGCGCCCGAGTTCGGCTCGATGCGCAAGTGCGACGAGAGCACGAACTGCGTCTCGGTCGACGCCGGCAGCATGCGGGCCTCGTTGTAGCTGGCCTTCGCCTCGCCCAGGTATTGGAACCCGGTGACGTGGCGGATCCGAAGCCGGCTCACGAGCGCTCCCCCACCCAGGTCGGAGCGGCGGAGGTCGGGAAGTAGCGCTGGCGGATCGCCTCCGACGCGGCGGAGGTGGCGGCCTGGACAGCGTCCATGTGCTTCGGCAGATCGTCGAGGATCTCGGCGATCGGCTTGTATTCGAGCTCGGACCGCATCTGTCCCAGGATCCTGACCCCGGTATCTGACGACGAGGTGCGCGCGGTGCCGGGCTCGACCTCGCGCAGGCAGTTCTCGGCACGCGAGATGGCGAACAGCACCGACCGTGGGAAGAGGCGGTCGAGCAGCAGGAACTCGGCGGCGTTGCGCGCGCTCGGCACCCCGCGGTAGGTGCGGAGGTACGCCTCGTAGGCGCCGACCGAGCGGAGGATCGTCGTCCACGACGGGCCCGACGCCTCGGTCAGGGTGCGCGTGGCCAGCAGGCGGGCGGTCATGTCGGCACGCTCGATCGAGCGCCCCAGCGTGAAGAACTGCCAGACCTCGTCGCGGCTCGTCGCCGACTCGATGATGCCGACGGCGAGTGCCGACCGTTCGCGCACCCAGGCGAAGAAGTCGCTGACCTTCTCGCTCGACACCTTGCGCGGCATCCGGGCCCGGGTCGTGTTGAGGCACTCCCACAGCTCCGTCGAGACGATCTCGCGGGCACGCCGGGCGTTCTCGCGAGCGGCGCCGAGCGAGAACGCGATCGAGGCCGGGTTGTGCCGGTCGACCGCGAGCATCGTCAGCACATCGGCTCGAGTGAGCGCTGTGTCGTCGGGAGCCTCCGATCCCATCACCGAGAGGAGCGACCGGCACGCGGCGTCCTCTTCGATCCACGGGTCTTCGAGCAGCAACTGCAGATGGACGTCGAGGATCCGGGCGGTCCCGTCTGCCCGCTCGATGTACCTTCCGATCCAGAACAGGCTCTCGGCGATGCGGCTCAGCATGATGTCTCTTCCGTGTCAGACAGCTGACGTTGCTGTTGTTGGTGTTCCTGCTGCTGCTGCGACTGCTGGTCGCGTTTCGGGTCGTCGGCAGGCGACTGGTCGGGAACGTGCTCGGCGGCGACGATCGGGATCGACGAGGTCTGCGTAGCCTGCTCGCTGACGAGCTCGCCGACGTTGTGACCGCTGGTCCAGGTGCCCGCGTCGAGGCCGACCACCCAGGTGTCTTTCGAGCCGCCACCCTGGCTGGAGTTGACGACGAGCTGCCCCTCCGGCAGCGCGACACGGGTGAGACCGCCGGGGAGCACCCAGATGTCGTCGCCGTCGTTGACCGCGAACGGGCGGAGGTCGGCGTGCCGCGGGCGGAGCCCCTCGTCGACGAGCGTGGGAATCGTCGACAGCTGCACCACCGGCTGCGCGATCCACCCGCGAGGGTCTTTGAGCAGGCGACCGCGCAGGTCGTCGAGTTCGGCCTTCGACGCGGCGGGCCCGACGACGAGCCCCTTTCCGCCCGAGCCGTCGACCGGCTTGACCACGAGCTCGTCAAGGCGGTCGAGCACCTCTTCGAGGGCGCCCGGGTCTTCGAGCCGCCAGGTGTCGACATTCGGCAGGATCGCGTCTTCGCCGAGGTAGTAACGGATCAGGTCGGGCAGGTACGTGTAGACGAGCTTGTCGTCGGCGACCCCGTTGCCCACCGCGTTGGCGATGGTGACGGTGCCGAGGCGCGCCGCCATGAGCAGGCCGGGCGAACCCAGCACCGAGTCGGCGCGGAACTGCAGCGGGTCGAGGAATTCGTCGTCGACGCGGCGGTAGATCACATCGACGCGTTGCGGCCCCGCGGTCGTCCGCATCCAGACACGTCCGCCGGAGCAGTAGAGGTCGCGGCCCTCGACGAGTTCGACCCCCATCAGGCGAGCGAGAAGGGTGTGCTCGTAGTACGCCGAATTGAAGACTCCGGGGGTGAGAACGACGACGGTAGGATCCTCGACTCCCGTCGGTGCGCTCTTCCGCAGCGCATGCAGCAGTCGGTTCGGGTAGTCGCCCACCGGGCGGACCCGCATGGAGACGAAGAGCTCGGGAAGCGTCTGGGCCATCACCCGACGGTTCGAGATGACGTAGCTGACACCGCTCGGCACCCGCACGTTGTCTTCGAGTACGCGCCACGCACCCGCCTCGTCGCGGATGAGATCGATGCCCGAGACCTGGATCCTCACGCCGTTCGCCGGGTCGATGCCCGCGGCCTGACGGTGGAAGTGACTCGACGAGGTGATGAGCGACGCCGGGATCACGCCGTCGGCAACGCACCGCTGGGCTCCGTAGACGTCGGCGAGGAACGCCTCGAGCGCCCGCACCCGCTGCTTGATACCGCGCTCGACGGTGAGCCACTCGGCCTGCTCGATCACGCGCGGAACCGCGTCGAGCGGGAACGGCCGCTCCTCGCCGGCGAAGTCGAAGGTCACGCCCTGGGCGAGGTACGAGTCGGCGAGGGCGGCTGTCCGGCCACGGAGTTCGTCCTTCGTCATGCTCTCGAGAGCGGCATGGATCTCGCGGTACATACTGCGCGGATGCCCGGCCCCCTGGAACATCTCGTCCCATGCCGGTGATGAGCGGCGGCGGGTGTCTCGGCGTGCGACACCGGCGTAACCGTCGAAGAGGTCTCCCATGTCTCGAACCTAGGGGCCCGCTGTTGCGGGAGTGTTTCGAACAGTGGGCGGGGGCGTGACGCCGCGCTCGACCCGGACCGAGCTTGTACCCCGAAAAACTGACACCTGAGAACCTGCAAATGCGCTGTGGACTAGCGTTTCCTCAGTATTCGGGCAATCTCGAGTGCACGAGGCCCTCCGGCTTCGTCAGTCCATCTGGGAGGACACATAATGCGACCGAAATTCGTAGTAATCATCATCATCGCTTTCTTTGCCTACCTGCTGGGCGCAAAAGCCGGTACGTCTCGTTACAAAGAGATCACCAGCGCCTTCACCGGCGTCTGGAACGACCCCAAGGTCAAGAAGGCCCGCAAGCAGGCGAAGAAAGACGTCGCCAAGGGCCGCAAGATCGCCGCGAAGAAAGCCAAAAAGCGCTTCGCGTAATTCCTCACCTACCGGTGACAGCAACCCCACTTAGAAAGAGAGCACCATCGTGAGCTTCCTCGCATTCATTCTTCTCGGCCTCATCTGCGGCGCCATCGCCAAGGCGATCCTTCCCGGCCGTCAGGGCGGCGGCTGGATCGCCACCCTCGTGCTCGGCGTGATTGGCGCCCTCCTCGGCGGATGGCTCGGCGGCCTCATCTTCCACGTCGACTACAACGGATTCTTCTCGATTCAGAGCTGGATCATCGCCATCGTCGGCTCGCTCATCGTGCTCGTCATCTGGGGCGCGATCACCGGCCGCAAGGGCAGCCGCGCGTAGTTCGCACCGCTCGCCGAAGGGCGCCGTCACCTCTCGAGGTGGCGGCGCCTTTCGCCGTTTCATGGGGCGAAGTGACGCAGATCGGCCAATCCGACGCGGCGAGCCGGGTCGATAAGGCCGAAACGCGTCATAAAGCCGGCCTGCGCTCGGCCCCTCCCGGTCAGCCCACCAGGCCGAGCGAGACCTCCCACAGGCGGTCCGCCGAGGCCGAGTCGAGTGCATACGACTTCACTCCGACGCCGGGCTTCGCCTCGTCGAACGGCACCGCCTCATTGGCGTCTTCGAAATAGCGGCCGCTGACTCCCGCGACGAGCGGCGACGCGGCGACCAGCACCGACGTCGATGCGCCCTGCTCGGTCGACTTGAACGCCGGGTTGGGCTTGCCGTCGGCGTCGATCCAGCCCCGACGGGTGAATTCGGCAGGATCCATGTGCCGCTGCAGGTTCGTCATGATGCCACCCGGGTGCACGGCGTTGGCCGTGATCCCGTCGTCGGCCCATCGGCTGCCGGCACCGACCGCGAACAGCACGTTCGCCGTTTTCGACTGCCCGTAGCCGAGCCACGGGTCGTACTCGCGCGCCTCGAAGGCGAGGTCGTCGAACACGACGTCGGAGTAGTGGTGTCCGGTCGACGACAGCGACACGATGCGGGCGCCGTCCGAGGCCGCGGCGAGCGAGTCGTGCAGCGCGAGGGCCAGCGCGAAGTGCCCCAGGTGGTTGTTGGCGAACTGCAGCTCCCAGCCCTCCGGCGTGCGAGTCAGGGGCGTCGCCATGATGCCGGCGTTGTTCACGAGGATGTCGAGCGGAGCGTCGTAGGCGTCGGCGAAGGCGCGCAGGGTGTCGCGCTTCTGCAGGTCGAGGTAGGCGGCGTGAACCCTGTCGGAGCCGGTGGTGCTGCGAATGTCGGCGACCGCGTCGGATCCTGCGCTCTCGTTGCGGACGGCGAGCGTCACGTCGGCGCCGGCTCCCGCGAGCGCGCGAGCCGTCTCGAGCCCGATGCCCGAGGCGCCGCCGGTGACGACGGCGCGCTTGCCGGTGAGGTCAACTCGGTCGGTGATGCTGCCGTCGAGGATCTCGGCGGCCGTGGTCTTTGCCCCGAAGGGCGTGGTGAGACGTGTCATGCCCACAACGCTACGCCCGCGTTTCGGGCTCCCGCTGCCACAGCGTCACCAGGCCGCGGGCGTTCCGCGCCATGGCCAGATAGTGCCCGACGACTCCGAGCACGAACGACGCGAACCCGACCCCGACGAGCACGTCGTGCGCCCCGCTCACGGCCTCGCCGAACAGCAGCAGAAACAGCCCGGTGAACAGCAGCGCCGTTCGCACCTTTCCGACTTTCGACACACGAACGTCGGGCGCTCCGCCGAACGCGACGACGGCCCACGCCCCCGACAGCAGGTCGGGAATGAGCAGGATCAGCACCAGCTGCCACGGCACGATGTTCGACGCGGCGAACGCGGCGACCACGAAGACGACGGTCAGGCGGTCGGCCACCGGGTCGAGCCAGGCGCCGAGATTCGACATCTGGTTGAAGCGGCGCGCGATGAACCCGTCGACGAAGTCGGTGAGGAACACGACGAGCAGAGTGATGATCGCGGCCCAGAACTGGTGGGCGACGAGCAGCACCCCGAAGAGCGGCAACAAGAGGATCCGCACGGCCGAGATCACATTGGGCAGTGTGCGCCAATTGTCCTCGTGGAACAGCCGCTGCAGCAGACTCGATCCGCCCTCGGTGTTCGGGCTCGCCCCGGCGAACGACGAGTCGCCGAGCACACGGCGGATGTCGCCGGCGGTAAGCCGCACGACCACCGTTCGCAGCACCAGGTACACGATGCCGACAGCGATGAGCACGGCCATGACGAACCATGCGCCGACGCTTAGGTACGGCCGCACGATCGGGAACGACGCGCGTGCGAGCACTCCCACGCCGACGTAGAGGAGCGACCAGGCGACCGAGGCCACGACGCTCGCCCGGACGAACCGCGCCGGCGCGATGCCCGACGCGCCGGCGACCGCAGGAGCGAGCGCCCGCGGCACAGGCACGAGCCGCGAGAGCTGCACGGCGAGCGGGCCGTGGCGTTTCAGCGACGAGACGGCGACATCCCAGTGCTGCGCGCCGAGGCGGGCGACGACCGCGGAGTCGCGGGCACCGGCGGCACCACGGGTGCGCCCGAACCGGAAGCCGACGACGTCGCCGACGACCCGGGCGACGGCAACAGCGACGACCAGCCCGAGGATCCCAGGGACGGTCGCCGTGCCGCTCGCCGCAACGATCACTATCGGCCCGGCCGGAACGAACAGGAGGAGCCCCACCCCCGACTCCAGGAACGCCGCGACGACGGCGACAGCGAGGGCGATGCCGAAGGGCAGCACCGCGCGGGAGTCTCCCAGCCAGTCGACGATATTCACGTCGACCATTCTCTCTTCCCCGGGCGGTGCCCGCCGACCGCCCGGGTGCAGATGGCTTGCGCTAGTTTCCATCCGACAAGCGATCTCGTCCAAGCTCCTCCCTGGACCCTGGTCCCTGGGCTGGCCTGGAGCCTTGGGGCTGGACGATGCGACACTCCTCGCCGGGGAGTAGAGGGTCGGGACTTCTGCGGGGCGCAGTTTTCGTACCCCGTTTTGTACCCTACGGCTCTTATACGTCGCTGCCGAGTCGTGTGCAAGTATTGGCAAAAACCCTGATAAAACGCTGGTTTCTACTATTTACGCTGCTGGTGTGGCGTATCTTCGATGTACCCCCTGAAGCATTCGGGTCTTCGGGGAAGCGGGACCGCCATTTGGTTGCGGTTGCGTCTGTTCGGGCGGAACAGCCCCTTGGGTAGGGATCTGTTCCCCCGACCAGAATCCTCTCGTCTATGCACTTGCCTCGAGCGGCATGTCCACGCGTCGACTGGCCAGCACTTCGCTTCATATTGCGATGGGGGGATTGCCCACAGACGGCCCACATGGTGGTTTTCATGTCACGAGGCTGCGCCCGTCGCTGTCGGTGGGCTCGTGAGAAGCGTGTCGAGCAGCCCCTGAATAATGTCGTTGATGTCGACACCTTCCGGGTCGTACAGCCACTGAATCTGTGCGCCGTCCTGGGCCGCGATGAGTGTCCGGGCCGCCTCGTCCGGTTTCACGCCAGGAAGGAGGAGCCCAAGTTCTTGCAGGGCTTGGAACTCCGTCGTCATGTTGAGGACGATCCGTTCGTACCGGGCCCGGAACTGCTCGTGCAGGGGGTGACTGACGTTGGTCGCATCCACAGAAGTGCGAGCGAAGAGCGCTATGAGGCCGGGCACCGACTCGTTGTGCAGGGTGAGCCTGCGATAGAACTCCCGAAAGTCACGACGAGGAACGGACGCGTCGACGAGGCGGTAGACCTGTTGCTCCCGTTCCTCCAGAACGGCCTCGAGGAGCACCTCTTTCGACTCGAAATGATGGAGCAGGGTGGCATGGTTGACACCCGCGCCGGCGGCGATCTCGCGGATGCTGGTGCCGAAGAACCCCTGAGAGCCGAAGAGGTCGCCCGCCGTGGCGATGATGTGCGCGCGAGTATGGGCCCCACGCCGGTTGGTCGGTGGACCACTTCGATGCACGGCAGCGTTGGGACGAGAAACGGTCACCCCCTGAGTGTAGGAGGTGACCGTTCTCAGCCCAGCGGGCGTCGTGCCATCGTTCTAGCGGAGGACCGCCACCGCCTGCTGGCGGATATCAGCGGAAGACGAGCCAACACTAACGGCGGTCTTTCCCGTGGGAGTTGCCCAGACGTCCTTCGCGGAGTTCCAGTACGCGAACGCTCGTGCATTGAGCTTGACCGTGATCGTCTTGGACTGACCAGGACGCAGGGTGACCTTTGCGAAGCCCGCCAGCTTCTGCGGTGACGTCGCGACCGTCTTCGACGGCAGCGTGCCGACATACACCTGCGCGGTCTCGGTGCCCGTGCGGGTGCCGGAGTTCGTCACTCGAACCTTCGCAGTGACCGATGCAGGTGCGCCTCGGGTGACAGTCTTCTTCGAGGTCGCGACCGCGAACTTGCTGTAGCCGAACTTCGTGTAGCTCAGACCGGTACCGAATGCGAACTGCGGGGCGATCTTGGCAGCGCGGTACGCCTGGTAGCCGATGTTGACTCCGTCGACCGTAGCCGTCCTGTCGAGTCCGGGGAACGAGGCCGGTGCCGAAGTCGGAGTCGCCGCGTCGTTCTTGGCGAACGTGACCGGCAGCTTGCCCGACGGGTTGACGTCTCCGAAGAGGACGCGAGCGATCGCGGTGCCCTGCTCTTGTCCGCCGTACCAAGCCTCGAGGACGGACGGTACCGACGCGAGCCACGGCATGTTGACGGAGCCGCTTGTCGTCAGGACGACGACGGTGCGGGGGTTCGCCTTCGTGACGGCCGCGATGAGCGCGTCTTGCTCGTTCGCCAGGGTCAGGGTCTTCTTGTCGCGACCCTCGCCGACGTAGTCGCGGGCGAAGACGACCGCGACGGAGGCTGCCTTCGCAGCGGCGACAGCCTTTGCAACCGCGGGAACGACGACCTGTGACGGGTGAGTCCAGGTCATGACGAGGTCGGCCGAGCTCTCCTGGTCGGGGTCGGTGGCGTCATTGGTGTATTCGACGCGCAGCTCGTGCGCCTCGCCCTTGGCCAGGCGCAGGGTTGCGCCCGTGTCGGTGCGAACCGCGTGAGGATCGGACCCGTCGATGATCTGCTTTCCGTCGAGGAACAGGCTCGAGCTGCCGAAGCCGGTCAGCGACAGGGTGTAGGCACCGTCGGCAGGAGCCGTGATGGTCCCCGTCCAGCGCGCCGACAGCGGGCCGCCGAAGTTGTAACCCGGAACGGCGGGCACAGAGGATCCGTAGAGCCCGGGAATCGCGAGGAAGCCGGCACTGAGCGCGACCTGCTTGTCGGTGCGAGTCACGTTGGGGGTTCCCGAGGTGTCTCGGCCGAACCAGTATTCCGCCTTGAGCCCGGAGGCCGTCGGGTCGGACGCGGGGGCCATCACAGACGACGGAACCGCGGCGCCACTCAAGGAGTGAGCCGGGCCAACCGGATCGGTACCCGGCGTGAACGAGACGACCGCCGAGGATCCTAGACGCTTCTTGATTCCGGCGAGCGGAGTCACCGAGGCGGTCGGCTTCACGACCGAGCTGCCGCCGCCGGTGGCGAGGGCGTCGGCGTCAGCACCGATCACTGCGACCGACTTCGTCTTGGCCGGGTTGAGGGGCAGGACGGCAGAGCGCGATGCGGTGCCCTTCACGGCGCTGTTCTTCAGGAGAACCGCGGACTTCTCGGCGATCTGCCTCGCCGCGGCGCGGTCTGCGCTCACGGTCAGAGGGCTGGTGCCGACGGGTCGGTCGAAGGATCCCATCGCGAACATCGTCCGGAGGACACGGTGGACCTTGTCATCGACCGTGGCGCGAGACACCTGGCCGTTGTTCACGGCGTCGATGAGAGGCTGACCGAAGTAGCCGGCGGCAGGGAACTCGACATCGAGGCCGGAGTTCGCGGCGGCGACGGTGCTGTGAGCTGCGCCGTAGTCCGTCCGAATGAACCCCTTGAAGCCGTAGCTCTTTTTGAGGATGTCGAAGACCTCGGCGCTCTCGCAGGCGTAGACGGTGTTGACCTTGTTGAAGGAGCACATGGCCGAGCCGACGCCGGCCTTGATCGACGCCTCGATGGGTGCCAGATACGTCTCGCGAAGCGCTCGCTCGCTGACGGTGACGTTTCCGTCATTGAGTCGACTGGTCTCTTCGTTGTAGACGGCGGGATGCTTGATGGTCGCGACCACGTCGTGAGACTGCACCGCCTTGATCTCCGGTCCGATGAGCGCGGAGGCGAGGGCGGGGTCTTCACCGAGCGCCTCGAACTGACGGCCCCAGCGAGGATCCCGGACGAGGTCGCCGGTCGGCCCCAGGAGTCCGTTCTGGCCGGTTGCCCGTACCTCCTTGCCGAGCACGTCGCCGTACGCCGATGCCATGGCGGTGTCCCAGGTCGCACCGAGGGCGATCGGGGCGGGAAGAGCGGTCGCCTTGCCGTCGTTCGTCGCCGCGTTCGTGACGCGGACGCCCGATCCTGCGTCCGTCAGAAGCAGTGCGGGGATGCCGAGCCGGGCGAGAGGGGCGATGTAGAACGCCGTCTCTCCGCTGAACTCGCCGTGCAGTCGGGAGACCTTCTCCTCGAGGGTCATCTTGGCCATGAGGAGGTCTGCCCGCTTGTCGGCGGGCAGCTTGCGGTTCATCCAGGTGCCGTCGACGGGAGCCACCTCGGTGATGCGGCCGGACCCGTTGCGAATGGCCTTCTCGGCCTTCGCGGCGTTGGCCGCGCGGCCCTGTGCGGCATGAGCGGGGGCGTGGGAGGGAGCGGCCTGCACGGCGGAAGCGCCGCCGAAGGTGCCGACGAGCACCAGCGCGCAGGTTGTCGCGGTGGCCGCCAGCAGCGACCTCCGCTTGTTTTCGTGAGCCAAGAAAGAGGCCTTTCGGGAGGTGTAAATGTCGCCTGGGGAAGGTGCGACACCGCGGCCGTGGCCGGTAGGGGCTCCCGCTGCTGCGTCTTCGGGTGGCAGCGGCAGAACAAGCCCGATCGCGAGAGGACGACGACCGCCCCCGTTCGGGGCACAGTGAAGTTATCAAGTTTCTATGCGGTTATCAACCAAGCGGTTGATTTCTCTACCTATGAGGCGCATCGAGTTCGAAAGCGCACCGCGGCCTGGTCACGAGTGATGAAATGGCGCCATGGACACTGAGGGACGCACAGAGGACGCTCCGAAAGCAGACCCATTCGATCTGGCTCGATTTGTCTCGGCTCAAGACGACCGTCAGACGTACACGACCGCCCTTCGTGAGATCGGGCGCGGTCGGAAGTCGTCTCACTGGATGTGGTTCGTCTTCCCCCAGGTGGCAGGCCTCGGACGAAGCGCGACCGCGCAGCAGTTCGCAATCAGCTCGCTCGAGGAAGCACGAGCGTTCCTTGACCACCCCGTGCTCGGACCACGATTAAGAGAAAGCGCCCGGGCCATCGCAGCAGCCCCAGGGCAGTCAGCAGATGCTGTTCTTGGGAGTGTCGATGCGCAGAAACTGAAGTCGTCGATGACTTTGTTCCTGCGCGCCGCCCCTGACGACCCGGACTTCGTGGAAGTGCTGGACCGGTGGTTTTGCGGAGACGTCGACGATGCTACCGACCGGCAACTACGCAACCGGTGAGAGGTGTCACGGATTCGAGGCGAACCGGCGCGCTGCGGCCATGATCGTTGTCGCTACGGTTTGCACGGGCTCGTTTCGGTACAACGCAGACGAGAGCTCCCGTTGAAGCTCTGCGTTCTGCTCGGCGCTCAGGCCGGTGGCCGAGATCGAATCGGTTTCGGTGTCGTAACTGATTTTCATGTGCGTTCTCCATTCGCTCGACTCCGGAAATCCCGTCGAAGGGCGTCTAGTTCCACGACGGCTAATCGGGACTCTAGGCACTTGCCTCTCCACGTGCCCGGGGTTGACAGGTGCCCGATCCCGACGCCAAGGTCTGAGACCTGACCTAGACGCGAAAAGGTCCTGAGCGGGAGGTTCGATGGACAGCATCGGTGTCCTCGGACTGGGCCGAATGGGCCTTCCCGTGGCTCTTCGATTCGTGGCTGCGGGATATCCCGTGTGCGTCTTCGACCCCGACACGAACCGAGTCCGGTTGGCGGAGTCGCACGGCGCAGTCGCCGTAGCAGGCGAGTACGAGGTGGCGTCCCGGTCCGACATCTTGGTGACCGTGCTGCCAGGTCCGCCCGAACTTCGCCGCGCCATGCTTGGTCCCGGCCAGGCGGTCACTGGCCTGGAGGCGGGCGCTTGCTGGATCGATCTCACCAGCAACGACCCGAGAGTCGCGACCGAAGTCGCTGCTGCCGTCACGGCGGTAGGCGCGTTGAGCCTGGGTGCGCCCATGGCAGGGGGCCCGGCCGACGCGGCAGCTGGCACCCTTCGCTTCTACATCGGAGGATCCGAAGACGCTTTAGCGCGCGCAGCGCCCGTCCTCGAGGCGCTCGGCGATCCGAGCAACCGCGTGGACACAGGCGGGGATATTGCTTCCGGATACGTCACCAAACTCATGGCGAACACGCTCTGGTTCGGGCAGGTCACCGCCGTCACGGAAGTCCTCCTTCTCGGACAAGCCCTCGGCCTTGACCTTGAGACCCTTCGCAGCGCGCTCGAGACAAGTGCCGGAGGCAGCCACTTCATGACCCATCACCTCGACGCGCTCCTTCGCGGCGACTACATGGAATCGTTCGGTATCGACCGGATCGTGGAAGAACTCGACACCGTCACAGACCTCGCCGCAGCGACCGAAACACCCGCTGGTGTCACCGGGATGGTGGCGACGCTTCACAGGGAGGCCTCTGACCGATTTGGTCCGGTCGACGGGGAGCTGCTCGTTGCGAAGCTCCTCGAACAGCGAGCAGGCCGGCTCCTCCGGGCGAAACTGCCCCGTCCGATCACCGGCGGCGGAACAAGCGCGCCCCAATCTGAATCAGGCGAACCAGAGAGCTAACCCGAAAACTGCGGGAGAAATCAACCCCCCTTCGACATTGGTCTGTCCGAGCCGCGCGCGACGAGTGTGAAGACTTCACCACTTGGCGTGTCCGCGCGGGTGGAATCGACGAAAGGGCCCTCGTGTCCACTTATCTTCCCGAGAACGAACCCGTTTCCTCGACGCCCCTCTACGACCAGGGTGGGTATTCGCAGCCGGTCACCACAGAGGCTCAGGCGTCTGACGACAGCGAATCCTCGTCGTCGACTGACGCTGCAAAGGCCAAGGCCGGTGCCGCGAAGGAGCAGGCGGGCCAGGTCGCTGGCGATGCCAAGGACGCCGCGTCGAACGTGGCCGGAACCGCGAAGGAGCAGGCCGGCGAGGTGGCATCCGAAGTCAAGAGCCAGGCCAAAGACCTCTACGGTCAGGCCACCTCGCAGTTGAAGGAGCAGGCCGGAACGCAGTCGCAGAAAGTCGCCGAAGGACTTCGGTCCGTTTCAGGCGAGCTCTCGTCGATGGCCGACAAGTCCGACGGCAACGGCATCGCGTCCGAGCTCGTCCGCAACCTCTCCGGCCGCGCCGGATCGGCTGCATCGTGGCTCGACGGCCGCGATCCCGGCTCACTCCTCGACGAGGTGAAGCAGTACGCGGCCCGAAAGCCCGGCGCATTCATCGCGATCGCGGCGGGGGCCGGGATCCTTGCCGGTCGTCTCGCGAAGTCGCTGGCCGCCGAGGCCAAGAGCGACGACTCCTCGAGCACGGGTCACCAGTCCCCGGCGAGCACCGCGTCCTCCGACGCCGCTCACGCTCCCGTCACCGGCGAACCGGCTCCCGGATACAGCCGCAGTGCCGAGTCGTTCGGCGTGACACCCGTCGAGGCCGGTACCGCCCACGTTGCACCGACCCCGTCGTTCGACGACATCGTCGACGGAGCCGACACCGCGCACCTGCGCCCGTACTCGGGTGACCAGCGATGACCGACCCGTCGATCACCCCGGAAGAGAAGGCTGCGACCACATCGCTCGGCGACCTCCTCACCGGTGTGTCGAAAGACATCTCGACGCTGTTCCGTCAGGAAGTCGAGCTGGCAAAGGCCGAACTGACCGAGTCCGCGAAGAAAGCGGGCAAGGGCGCGGGCATGTTCGGCGGCGCCGGGCTGACCGCCTTCTTCGCACTGCTGTTCCTGTCGATCGCGGCCTGGTGGGGTCTCGGCTTCGTGCTGAACAACGCCCTCTCGGCTGTCGTCATCGCCGTGATCTACGCCATCGTCGCGTTGATCCTGTTCCTTCGCGGCAAGAAGGAGCTCAAAGAAATCAACGGAGCACCGAAGACGGTCGACTCCCTCAAGAAGATCCCCGAGACCGTGAAGCCGGGAGGCCACGCATGAGCATCGCAGACAGCACCAACGACAAGAAGACGCCCGACCAGATTCGCGCCGAGATCGACGCGACTCGTGCGGGGCTGGGCTACGACGTCGACGCGCTCGCCGACAAGGTCGACCCCAGCCAGATCGCCCACCGTCAGGCCGAGAAGGTCAAAAGCCGCTTCACGAACGCGAAGGAGTCGGTCATGGGCGCCGTGCACGACAAACATGACACCGCAGGATCCGCGGCCACGAACGCGACCGACACGGCCAAGCAGGCTGGGCAGCAGGCCGCCGACAAGGTCAAGGGCAACCCTCTCGCCGTCGGGCTCGTCGCCTTCGGCGCCGGCTGGCTGCTCTCGTCTCTGATCCCCGCAAGCGACAAAGAGCAGCAGCTCGCCGGACAGGTCAAGGAGAAAGCTGCTCCCTTGGTCGACGAGGCGAAGAGCGCCGCGCAGGACGTCGCGCAGAATCTCAAGGGACCGGCCCAGGACGCCGCCGCGTCGCTCAAAGACACGGCCCAGAGCGCTGCCGGAACGGTCAAGGACGAGGCCCAGGGCGCGGCCTCCGATGTGAAGGACAGCGCGCAGGGTTCGGCTGACGAGGTCAAGAACTCCTAGAGCGCCTCTACAACACAGAACCCCGTCACGCTGGCAGTGCGTGACGGGGTTCTGTCATCTCACGAACGGAGAACGATCAGTCGTCCGTTTCGGTAGCGCAGGTGATGGCTTTCTTAGCCGCCGATGATTCGGCGGTGAAGGTAGTCGCAGCGGCTTTCGCGGCGGTGGAGTTCGACTGTGCATCGCCATTCACGGCGTACAAGGTCGAGTCGAACGACTTGTCCGCCGGATCCTTGTCGGCCGCCCACAGCCCGACGACGTCTGACAGGGTTCCGTCTTCACCCAGAGGCGCCGAGACGTACCAGCCACCGTCCCCTTCGGCGACCCAGCCCACCCGTGCCGGACCGGAACTGGAAAGGTCGGTCAGGGCCGCCAGCGTGCTGTCGGAGGCGAGGTCGCAGGCGTTTTTGTTCGCCTGGGCCGGGTTGGTGCGGGAATCCTCGGCATCGTTCTGATCGCCCGCCGGGTCGAGGTTCTGGGCGCTGGGGGCACACGCGGAAAGCAGCAGGCCCGCTGCGATGGCGATCCCTACCGCGCCGAAAGACCTCACAGCGCGAACGCTCCGTTGAGTTGGAGGGTGAGACCGGAGGGGTTGTCGATCGGTGCGCCGTCCGGGTCTGTCCCCGTCTCCGGGTCGACCTCGTCCGGCTCGGGAACGGAGGTGGGCCTCGGGTCGCTCATTCGGGCTCACCGCCCGACGTCGTGTCGCTGTCTTTACCAGGGTCTTTTGTGGCGTCGCCGGACGGTGACCCGTCGGCGAGATTTTCGGTGTGCTTCTTCTGCTCCTCCGTCGGGTGCGAAGAGCCGTCGGGCGTGGCGCTGTTTCCTGAAGTAGTCATACAACGACCGTACGCTCGCATGCCGATCACGCGACCGGGCTTGACCCGGCCAGACTTCACCACCAGGGTGTGCTGTTTCGCGCAGCGCACTCCTTACGCCGGCCGGACTTCATTGCGCGGCACGAATTGGTCAGGAGAGGCTGCGCGGTACCGGTGGATCAGCTGACAAGTGCCCGGTGAGGTCTTCGCCCCACACTTTGTACGTGTTCCGGTACCGGTTCTCCTCCGACTCCGGGCGCCACACGGACGTCGTCAACTCATCCGGGAACCCTGCAACCACAACAGCCGGGTAGTCCCGGGCGACGAGTCGTGTGCGCATGTTCAGGAGGCGACCCTGCAATCCCGCGGCGACCCGTGCCGGTCGAGAAAGGCTCCCAGCGTTATCCAATGGCGGGATCTCGCCAACGATGACCTGCGCGCCACAGGGCAGTGCCCGCATGAGTGCGTTCAGCGTCTCTCGAAGATTCTGATCCCAGACGATAGGGCTTGTCACTCGAAGGGCATCCGTAATTCCTACCAGGACAACGACGGCGTCAACCCCCTGCAGGCGCTCCGACATTCTTGCCACCACGGCGGGTGCGTCTTGGATCCTCGACGTCGGCAAAACAGAAATCGACCAGCTCACTCCTCTGCGCGTTATGTGCGATCGGTGCCGAGCAAAGAACGCCGGCAACGACAACTCGTGAGTCCGAACGCCCAATGACAACTCACCACGCTCCCCCAGAAATACGATGCGGTCCGGATCAGCACCAGCCACCACCCCCTCCGCCGGGTCCTCCGGGTAGATATCCCCATCTGCGTCGCGCCGACGGAAGAGGAACTCCACGAAACGAGCACCACGAGATGGCGCAACCAGCAGGGAATGGACAACAGCCTTGGTTCGGGACATGACAGCTCCTCGCCCACGACAGCGGTGCGGGTCGGGTCCCCACCGCCCTGGCGGGCACGCAACGGAAACGCGACGCTACCCTCGCCAGCAGACGACTCACTGAGATGCCCTGTCCCCCGGTCCGCGCCTTCTGCCCGAGCCGGCAGAATTGTCCTGTCGGCTGTACCTGCATCAGCGCTACAACCGCCGCCCGTGTACCGTGCACCGCATGACTGGCTCGCCTCCGGCACAACCCGACCCGAACTCCGACCTCACTCAGGCGGGTCTTGTGGTCATCGCGGAGGCCACGGCACTCCATGACGATGACCCGGTCGTTATCGACGCCGCCCGAGAGAACCTCCTCGACACCGTCGACGAACTCGTCGACGAGCCCCTCACACCACGCCAGGAGGAAGTGGTCGAAGCCATTTCGATCGCGGCCGGCACGCTTACCGCTGGACTGTCCGGAGCCCTCGCCAGCGTCCGAGAAAAGCCCGTCGCAGACGTCCTCACCGGTGCCGCCGCCACCCTGTTCACCCCAAATAACCCGCGTCCCGGAGATGCTTCCACCGGGGAGTAGAGGGCATGGGGAGTCGGCCGTTCATACACCGAACCTTCTGTGATCCGATCTCCAGCGGCCCTTTGGCGCCTGGAATCCGCCTCCAGCGTTCACTCCTGACGGTTCTCCCCGGCCAACGGCCGGGCTGCACGCGGTTTCTCGGCGGGAACGCGGTCGTGGGCCCAATCGACCGCGTGACCGGTGGTTCCGGGGAGTTCCGTGCTGCTGTCGCGCGGGGGTTCGTCAACGGCGTAGAGACCCCGGCCGGAGTCGGCTGCCTCGTAAAGGGCAGCAAGCCAGGTGGGATTGATCTCGGGCATCCGGCCACCCGCGAATTTGAACCGCAACCCGATGTTCGGGGACAGCCAGACGGTCGCGCGGCCGTCACCCGTCTCAGCAGGTTCCCGCCAGGAGAACATCAAGGACTCGTTTTTGCGGAATTTGTTCACGATGACTATTTGCAGGTGGGCGAGGAGACGGTCTTCGACTTTGAACTCGAGGATTTCCCCGTCGTAAACGATGTAACCCATGGGTGGGGAGCTGCTTTCGTGCACGGCCTAGTCGTCGTCCGACGGGGTCTGGGCCGGGAGAGGTGTGCGGGTGACACCCTCGCACTGCGCCATTGCTCCGCATCGCCGCACCGAAATGGTGGTTGGGAACCACGCTCAGGGTCGTGGTCAGCAGGAGCTCTCCTCTACCTCCGGAGCGTAGACCGTTCTGCGGTGGCGTGGGGCCGCAGCGTACGACCGCACACCCGGTGCCGTCGACCTTGATCCTCGCTCCGGAACCACACCTAGGGGTTCTTGTCCGTAAGACCAGGTCTCAACAACCGGCGGGTGCCAACACCATGGGAGATGGGAGCGTGCACCCTCCGAGTGACTCCCTTTTGTGGGCGGGGGTACGGTGCAACGATGAGCGACAACAAAGAGACCACGACCTCCACCCACACCTCGGACGACGGCGAAACCACCGAGAAAACCACAACAACTGAGACGCACGAAGAGACGACCTCCACCAGCAGCAGCAGCGACGACTAATCGTCGAGGTGCTTGCGTGGTGAAACCCGTGCTTGCGGCCGGGGGTGGGTGTGCCTGAGGGCGACAGCGTCTACCAGCTGGCAGCCCGCCTCCGCCCGGCACTTGACGGGCACACGCTTACCGACGGAGAGATTCGCTCCGGAAACGCTGCCGGCGCTGAAGTCACGGGGTGGCGGATCCTCGAGCACGACACCCATGGCAAGCACCTCCTGACCCGGTTCGACAACGGCCACACCTTGCACACCCACCTGCGCATGCAAGGCTCCTGGACCGTCAGCGTGAAAGGCAGAACCCTCCCCCGCCGGATCCTGCCCGACGTGCGAATCCGACTTGTCGTCGATACCGGCACCACCGTCTGGGGCATACGGCTGCCCGTCGTCGACCTCGTCCCCACCGGGGCTGAAGACACTCTCGTTGGACACCTCGGGCCCGACCCCCTCCGTTCCGACTGGGACCCCGACGACGCCGAAGCACGGTTGAACGCCCGACCCCAGCAGCCAGTGATCCACGCGCTTCTCGACCAGCAAGTCATTGCGGGGTTGGGAAACATGTGGGCCAACGAGATTTGCTATCTGCAAGGCCTCTATCCGTGGACCCCCACTGGCGACGTCGACACTCGACGGTTGGTCGACCGAGCCGCGAGAGGCCTAACCGCATCCGTCACGATCCCGGGCATGTTTCAAACGACCACCGGAAACCGGCGCCGAGGCGAACGACACTACGTCGTTGGCCGGGCCGGCCGCCCCTGCCTGCGATGTGGCACACCCGTCGTCGCCACGGCCGAAGTCCCGAACGATCCGCAACAACGCCGAACATGGTGGTGCCCACGCTGCCAACCCGCACCGGCCTGAGGGCGCCAAGCGGCCTGGTGGTGCCGTCGGCGCGGAATGGGGAGATGTGCAGGTCGTCGCTGTGGGCCATGGCGGTGATGCGGTCGGTGGGCCAGCTGGCCATAGTCATTCCTTTTCTCGAGTGACGAGCGTCGCGTGGGGTCAGCCTGCGGTGTCGCCCTCGTGGACGCGGTACCCCTGCGGGGCTCGGGGTGTGTAGTGCTCGGTCAGGTCGGCGATGTCCGTATCGGTCAGCTCGACGGCTAGGGCTGCGACTGCATCGTCGAGGTGGTGTGGCTTGCTCGAGCCGACAATGGGGGCTGCGACGACGGGGTTTGCAAGCACCCAGGCGAGAGCAATTTGCGCCATCGGCACGCCGTGGCGGGCGGCGACGCGGGCGACAGCATCGATGATGGGTTTGTCTCGTTCTCCGGTGTCGCCCCAGAACCGGTCAGCGGTGGGGTCGTTCGAGCCGCGGGTGGTGCTCTGATCGCCCCACGGCCGTGCCAGGCGCCCTTTTGCAAGGGGCGACCAGGGGATGCTGCCGACACCCTGGTCAGCGAGAAGGGAGAACATCTCCCGTTCCTCCTCGCGCTGCACGAGGGAGTACATGTCCTGCATGGACACGAAGCGGGTCCAGCCGTTCACGGTGGCGGTGTACTGCATCTTGGAGAACTCCCACGCGTTCATCGACGAGGCACCGAGATAACGCACCTTGCCCGCTTTGACGACGTCGTGGAGGGCTTCCAACGTTTCTTCTATCGGGGTCTCGGGGTCGAAGCGGTGGATCTGGTACAGGTCGAGGTAGTCGGTGCCGAGTCGTGTCAGCGATCCGTCGATCTGTTCCATGATCGCTTTGCGGGAAATTCCGGAGCCGCCGGGGCCGTCGTGCATGGGGAAGAACACTTTGCTGGCCAGGACGATGTCTTCACGGCGGCTGTATTCGCGGATAGCGTCTCCGACGATGGTTTCGGAGGTGCCGTTGCTGTAGACGTTGGCGGTGTCCCAGAAGGTGACGCCGAGTTCGACCGCTTGCCGGAAGATCGGGGCGGCGTCCTCCTTGCCAAGGGACCAGCCATTGAAGCCAGTGGAGGTGTCGCCGAAGCTCATGCAGCCCAGCGCGATCCGGCTGACTTTAAGGCCGGAGGTTCCGAGTCGGGTGTAGTCCATGGTGTTGTCCTTTCACGCTTTCGCCGGGTGGGCGGTGGAGGTGCGTTCGGTGGGGAGGAGGAGGCCGCCACGGCGGCCAAGGAGCCAAACGGTGAAGGCGAAACCGGCGAGCGTCGCGCCGCCGATAGCGACGGCACTCCAGCCGCCGGTAGACCAAAGGAGTGTGGCGAGGCCTGAGCCAAGTGCTCCGCAGATGAAGTTGTTGGTCACGAACGCTGTGTTGATGCGACTGCGGGCTGCTGGGTCGACGAGGAACATCCGGGACTGGACTGTGATGTTGTGTCCCTGGATGGCGATATCGAGGACGAGGATCGCGACGATGACGGCGATCACCGATGACGCTCCGAGGCCCGCGATGACGAACGCTACGATCACGCCGACCCAGGCGATGCCGATGGTTGGCATCGCGAGACCCCGATCACTCAGGCGGCCCGCGCGTTGCGCGGTCACTGCGCCGGCGAGGCCGACGAGTCCGAAGAGGCCGATCTGGGTGACCGTGAAATTAAACGGAGGGGCGCTGAGCAGGAATGTCAGCGCCGTCCAGAACAGGGTGAACACTCCGAACGACGTGCCGCCAAGAATGAGGCTCCACTGCACGGCCCTTTCCCGCTTGACGATGGCGAAGACGGACCCGATCAGCGCCGGGTATTTCATGGTGGTGCGTGGTTCCAAGTGCGGGATTGCGAAGTACAGCAGCACAGCTAACAGAAGCGACAGCCCTGCTGCGGTGAAGTAGATAGCCCTCCAGCCTGCGGCACCGGCTATAAGCCCCGACACTGTTCGGGACACCAGGATGCCGATGAGGATGCCGGATACGACGGTTCCCACGACTCTTCCCCGGTCCTGGTCGCTGGCAAGGTCGCCAGCAAGGGGCACCAGGATCTGCCCTGCGACGGTCGTGAGCCCCACGAGGGCGAGGGTAATGAGCAGCACGGCGAAGGTCGGGGCGAGGGCGCTCGCGACAAGGGCGACAGTCACGCACAGCAGAGCGGCGGGGACGAGGATCCTGCGGTTCAGCACATCGCCGAGCGGTACGAAGAGTAAGACGCCAACGGCGTATCCCACCTGGGTCGCCGTGACGAGGAGACCGGCAGATGCGGTGTCGGTCTTCAAATTCTGGGCGATGAAATCGAGCAGCGGTTGCGACCAATAGAGGTTGCCGACCGCGGCCCCTCCCGCGATGGCGAATAGGAGGGTCAGTCGTTTGTTCATGGAGAAGCCCTTTCAGCATTCGCGGGCGGGGTGCGATCAGGGGCGGTGGTAGTCGGCGTCGCCGACATGCTCGAGCCACGTCGTGGTGGACGCCGGGTCTGCAGCATTGTCGAGCATGGCGAGGTGCTCCATGAAGTCCTCCGGGGTGGCACCGTGCCAGTGTTCCTCTCCCGGCGGGGTGTAGATCGTGTCTCCGGGCCTCACTTCGAGCACGACGCCGTCGCGGGTTCCGATGAGACCCACTCCCTCGGTGATGTGGAGGGTCTGTCCGTGGGCGTGGGAGTGCCAGGCCGTCCTGGCGCCGGGGAGGAAGCGTACCTTGGCGACGACCATACGCTGGGTGTCGTCCTGGGGGCTGGCGATGGCATCGAGGTACACGTCGCCGGTGAATTGCTCGGGCGGATTTTTGACCGTGGGTTTTTTCTGCATGAGATGCATGGCAGTCCTTTTCGTTTAGACGTTCTTCGGCGAGGCCGGGTTCGGTAGGGCGTCCGTCTTCTCGAGGCGGGTAGCGCTCCAGCTGGCCAGGAGGCGCAGGGATTCTTCAGTGCGACTGCCCGCCGCTGCGGTGTAGATGAGGAAGTTCAGCCCCGGTTCTGCCATCAGCTCCATCGCTTCGTAGACGAGGTGGAGGTCGCCGACGACGGGGTGGCGGAAGTATTTGTCACCGTTGGCGTGGTGCCGGACGTTGTGGGCGCCCCATCGGACCCGGAATTCGTCGCTGAGGGTGGAGAGTTCACCGATGAGGTCTTGCAGTCCTTTGTCGCGAGGATTGCGGCCGGCTTCGGTGCGGAGGATGGCGACGTTGATGTCGGCCGACATGGGCCAATTCGGGTAGAAGAGTTCGGATTTGTCGCGGTGCAGGAATGCGTACTTGGCCAGGTTCACCGGCCGCTCGGGGAGTTCGTACATATCCGAGTACAGTGCCCGGAAAAGGGCGTTCTCGGCGATGACGTCCATTCGGCCGTTCCGGACGAAGGCGGGGCTGGTCGTGATTGCGTCGAGAGCCAGCTGCAGCCCCGGGCGGACACTTTTCGGCACCTTCGCGTTGGTGCGGAGGGCGCGGACCGGGGATTCGTTGGCTGCCTTGGAGAGATCCATCAGATGCGCCCGTTCGGCGCCGTCGAGCCGGAGGGCATCGGCGATGGAGTCGAGGACGCTGTCGCTGACGCCAGCGAGGTTGCCGCGTTCCACCCGGGAGTAGTACTCCACGCTGACACCGGCAAGGAGGGCTACTTCATTGCGGCGCAGGCCGGGGACTCGCCGGTTGCTGCCTCCTGGCAGGCCGACCTGTTCCGGGGTGACGCGGGCGCGGCGAGAAATCAGGAAATCTCGAACGTCGTCCCTGTTATTCATGACCATCACGCTACGGCGGCCCACGCCCGGGTGGGGTGTTCTATCGAGACACCTCTCCGCCCAGTCGGGGCGACGGTTGCCGGACATGATGCTTTGCTCCGTCCGTGCCTACTGCCGCAGCAGCTCCTCGTCCCAGAATCGAGTCCCGCGGTCACACCGCGATTAAGTCGGGTCAGCTGGCTCGGGTGAGGGCGGCGAGCTGCCGCAAGCGTTCCGCACTGCTGCTTTCGGGGTCGGCGGTCCAGAGGACGGTCTGCTGATCCGGGTCCATGGCCGACGCCAGGATTTCCCAGTCCAAAGACAGTTCGCCGACGAGCGGGTGATGAAGGACTTTGGTGCCTGTGCCGCGGCCCGCGACCTCGTGGGCACCCCACTTCGTGGCGAACTCGGGGAACTCGTCCGACAGTTGCCGGACAAGCTGTGCGAGCTCTGGGTCATCGGGGTACCTGGCACTGTCGCGGCGAAGCTGCGCTATCGCCAGTTCGACCACCCCTGGCCAATCGGCATACAGTTTTCGCATTGCAGGGTCGGAAAAGAGCAGCCGGATGAATGATCGCTCATCCTCCGGAATGGCCGCAAAATCAGTGATGAGTGCGGCTCCGAGGCGGTTCCACCCGATGATGTCCGTCCGGCGTCCGAGCACGAACGCCGGCGTTGTCGCCAAATCGTCCAGCGCACGCTGCAGCGGGGCCTGAACCTGCTGTCGGCGAGGGTGCAGCGGCAATGCCTCGACTTTTCCCGCGAGTTCAAACACGTACGCCCGATGCTCTTCGTTCAGGCTCATCACCCGGGCCAGGTCAGCGAGCACTGGCGCGGAGACCGCCATCCGTCCCTGCTCGATGCGGGCGTAGTACTCGACGCTGATCGCCGCGGCATCGGCGACTTCCTTACGGCGAAGCCCAGGGACACGGCGGCTGCCGCCCGGCGCCGCAACGCCGAAGTCTGCCGGGTCAAGTTCCGCTCGCCGGGCCCGGAGGAAATCCCCCAGTTCCCGACTTCGCACATCAGCCACCACAACCCCATCCTTCCACCGGAAGGGGGCAGAAATTCCTGCCCTCCAGCAATCAGAGCGCCGATGGCAGAGTCGTGAGAGTCCCACCACGACGAAAGAGGAAACATCATGAAGGTCATTGGTCTCAGCGAGTTCGGAGCTGCAACCGTCCTCCGCCCCTTGAACATCCCCGAACAGCACGCGGGGCCGGGTGAAGTCCGAGTCCGGGTCCATGCGGCCGCGGTCAATCCTGTCGATGCGATCATCCGCTCCGGCGGGTTCGCCGGCAACGATCAGACCGTCACCGAGCCCGTCGTCCCCGGAACAGACATCGCCGGTGTCATCGACGAAATCGGTTCCGACCAGCCGACCGGCTTCGACCTCAGCATCGGCGATGCGGTCACCGGGTTCGTTGTCCCTGAGGGAAGCCACGGCGGCTACTCCGAACAAATCGTGCTCCCCACCTTGTCAGTGACCCGCATGCCCGCTAACGGCAGCTACCCGGAAGGTGCCGCGTTCCTTTCCAACGCTCTGACCGCAGAGATGACGCTGGAGCACCTCGATCTCGAACCCGGGCAGACCCTCGCGGTGACCGGCGCCGCAGGAGCCGTCGGCGGCTACCTGGTCGAGCTCGCCTCTCGACGCGGCATCACCGTTATCGCTGACGCTCGAGCCGACGAAGCCGACCGGGTCCGGGCTCTTGGGGCTACGACAGTCCTCGACCGAGACAGCGACTTCGTCCAGGGAGTCCTCGACGCCACGAACGGAACGGGCGCGGACGCTTTGGCCGACCCCGCCATCCTGACCGGCCGTGTCGTCGGCGCCGTCCGCGACGGCGGACAGATCGCCTTCTACCTCCCCACCGATGTCGACCCCGGACGCAATATCCGCGTCTTCGGGTCTTACGTCATGCGTTCCAACCTCCGCCACGACGCTATCGAGTCCCTAGCCCGCAAAGTCGAGGCTGACCAGCTGACTACGACCGTCGCCGGCACGTTCCCGGCCGACGATGCGGCCGCAGCGCACCAGCGCCTCGAGGACGGCGGCTTCCGCGGCCGCCTCATCCTCACTTTCTAATCGCGCCGCCCATCACCACAACTTTGTAAAGGACATACGCATGGACCTCACCGCCACCCACCCCGCCGTCGGTCAAACCTGGCTCGCTGACCTCGGACCGGACACACCCCTCGGCCACTTCACGGTGGAGATCACTTTCGATACCGAGACCCAGGTCACGTTCCACGTCACCGGCGGAGCCATCGCCGGCCGCACCGAGACGATGCCGTACACCACAACCAAGGTCCGTGACGGACTGTACGTCGTCCGCTGGACCGAACCCGACGCCGGCGACCACGTCACCCACATCGAGGATTACGACAACGGCACCTGCATGGCCAGCTCGGTCGTCGGAGGCAACTTTCTGCAACTCGCCGGTACGTGGACTCGCGTCCGCTGACCTCGAGAGACAGGTCGACCTCTTTTCCCTCGAGAGTTCATGAACGGCATCGCCTGCACCCTCGTACCGCCAGGCCGTATGAGGACCGTCTCGGAGAACTCAAGCTTTCTTCGTTGGACATCCACCCCCGGCGCGAGGCTGGGCCCCCGGGCCACGGCCGCGGCCTGCGCATCGAATGGCGTCGGCAGCGGACGCGTCCGTCACCGTCGACGAGATCGTCGCGACGATCGAGGCCCAGCTCGAAGTGATCCTCCCCCACTGAGCACAACGCGGCGTCGTGAAGGAGAAGCGGTCAGCCGCCGAGGTTCGCGGAGGTCAGGGTCAGCCATCCCGCGAATAACTGCCTGGGGCTCGCCGCCGGAGCCGGCGTAGGTTCGCGGTATGAGCAATAGCGAACAGACCGCACCGATGATGGACGGCAGCAACGAGGCCACGAACAAAGACAAGCTGTCGGGCCTCATCGAGCAGGTCGAGCACGATCACGGCTCCGAGGGGGCCGCAGCGATGTCCGATCAGCTCCGCGACCGGATGGACGAGACCAAGGTGGAGCCGGAGGGGCCAGGCGACCTCGAGGAGTAACTCCGCCCCCTAGCTGCCGCCGTCGCCGCCTGCTCCTCCGCCTCCGCCTCCGCCTCCGCCTCCGATCATGCCCGTATCCGACGACGACCGCTTCTCGGCAATCGACGCTCGGACTGCGCGGGCGACGTCGACGTCTCGAAACGGCTTGAGGCGATGGCGGTCGACCGGTCCGACGACCTGCCTCAGGAGTCCGGCGGCGTCGCAGAGGCCGACCAGGGCCGACCCGCGATCGGGAACCGGTCCCTTTGCGACGAGTGCGTTGTGGATCGACTCCACCGCTTCTCCCCGAGCTCGCGTGTTCACGACCGGGTAGCGCGTCGTCGGAAACAGGCCCAGGATCCGATGGGTGCGAGCCTCGACGTCACCGTGCGTCACCAGCGTGCCCAGGACGTCCTCGCGGACGCCCGACCTCTCCAGACGTGCCACCCACCGGCGAACGGACCGCGGCTTGGGGTCGCTCGCCATGGAGGCGAGCGCCCGATCGAGGACGAAGTCGCCGAGCGGTGAACGGTCGACGACGACGAGCTTGCCCCGCTCGTCGCGAACGATCCTTCGCTCGATCAGCAGGTCTGCCAGGAGGGCCCCTGCGAGTGCCGCGCGGGCTGCCACGGCGTCGACGCGCGACTTCCCGGTCTCCGGCTCACGGATGAGCAGTTCCAATTCTTGTGCAATCCCCACGTTCCTATCCTGCCCTGCGGCACGCTCCGCACCTACGGTAGAAGGACGTCGAAGAAGGAGCGGACCATCGAACACGTCGACACCCTCGTCATCGGTGGCGGAGCCATGGGCTCCGCAACGGCCTGGGCTCTCGCTCGAGCAGGGCGCGAGGTCGTGCTGGCCGAGCGCTTCACGCCGGGCCACGCGAACGGCGCCTCGCACGGCGAGTTCCGCAACTTCAACGTCGCCTACACCGAGCCCGACTACGTCGCGATGCTCGTCGAAGCACGACGTCTCTGGGGCGAGCTCGAAGACGAGTCGGGCGAGAAGCTGCTCGACCTCGTCGGGCTCGTCAACCACGGTGAGGGCCCCGATGCGCGCTTCGACGCCGCGCACGCGCAGCTCGAGGGCGCCGGCATCGCCTCGGAGTTTCTCGCACCCGAAGCCGCGCACGACCGCTGGCCGGGCATGCGGTTCGACACCCGCGTGCTGTTCTCCCCCGAGTCCGGTCGGGTCCGGGCCGACGATTCTGTCGTCGCCCTGCAGCGCGCCGCGCAGGGGCATGGCGCCGACATCCGTCATGAGACCCGCGCCGTCGCCATCCGACTCCTCGCCGACGATCTTGCCGAGGTGGAGCTGGAGAGGGACGGGGTCGTAGAGACGATCCGAGCACGGTCGGTCGTGGTGACCGCGGGAGCGTGGACGGAAAAGCTGCTCGGTGAGCTCATCCCGTTACCCCGGCTGATCGTGACGCAGGAGCAGCCCGCTCACTTCGCGGTCTCGGATCCTGCGCTCGTCAGCACCTGGCCGTCGTTCAACCACCTGCGCGATCGGGCGCACGACGACTACTGGTACAGCGATGTCTACGGCATGCTGACCCCGTCCGAGGGCGTCAAGGTCGGCTGGCATGGCACCGGGCTCGAAATCGACCCGGACGCGCGCACCTTCGATTCGGAGCCGGTGCAGCTCGCGGCCCTGCGCCGCTACGCCGCCGAGTGGTTGCCGGGCGTCGACCCCGACGCGTTCGTCGAGATCAGCTGCACGTACACGTCGACCGATACCACCGACTTCGTGCTCGACCGGGTCGGGCCGGTCACGATCGGCGCGGGCTTCTCGGGCCACGGGTTCAAGTTCACGCCGACGGTGGGCCGGATCCTCGCCGATATTGCGATGGGCCGTTCGCGACCCGCCGCCCGCTTTTCGCTCGGCTCGTAGCGCGCCGGAGCGGGTTCCTACACCGGTGTGCCCGCTTCAAACCCGTCGGATCGGCTCACACCCGCCCGGGCGGCCTAAACCCTCGGCCGCGGCGTGCCGTTTCTGCCGGCGATGCGGGTCTGTGCGGATCACCGGGGTCTGTGCCAATCGTGCGGGTCAGTGCCGCGCCGGAGGGTCAGCACGCCTCAGCGCGCCCGCGTGTACTGCGTCAGCAGCATCCCCGACGCGTGCAGCACGTGGTCGAGTCGCATGGCGCGCAGGTCGATCGGCGCCGCATCGCCCGGCTGCACGGCAATCCGCGGCCCGGAGCCACCCTCGAGCGACGGACTGATCGTCAGGCACAGCGCGTCGAGCACGTCGGCCTCGATCAGGGCTCCCAGCAGCGAGGGGCCACCCTCGCAGTGCATCTGCGTGAGGCCCCGCGCGACGAGCGACTCGACGATCAGCCCGGGCTCCACCGTCGCGGAGCCGCAGTCGATCACGTCGGCGACCTCCGACAGCGCTCGGCGCCGACCCGCGTCGGCCCATGCGGCCGTCAGCACGAGCGGCCGCACGGGGCTCTGGGTGAAGAATTCTGATTCAGGATCCGGCGACAGTCGCCCGGTCACCACGGCCACCGCCGGGTGCGGTGCGAGCCCGTTCGCCACCCGCCAGGCACTGGCCGCCGCGGGTACGAGAGGCCCGGCGTAGCCCTCGGCTGCGACAGTGCCGGCCGCCACGACGATGACGTCGCAGAGCTGTCGCATCAGGTCGAAGACAGTGCGGTCGGCGGGGCCGCCGAGACTGCCGCTCAGCCCCTCCGCAGTCGCCGAGCCGTCGATGCTCGCGACGAAGTTCGCGCGGAGGCGCGGCACGGCGCGATCGGCCGGTGCCAGCAGGGCAAGAAGAGCGTCGTCGTCGAGGGCGGCCACCGCCGTCGGAAAGATCTGGCCGATCGGCTCGTCGCCCGCCCCGCTCATAGGTTGTGCACCGGGTTGACGGGCTCGCGCCAGCCGAGAATCGCCTCGACCATGCGGAGGGCGTCGATCGATTCGCGCACGGCATGCATGCGCACGACTCGAGCGCCGAACAGGGCACACGCCGTCGCCGCCGCGAGCGAGCCGGCGAGGCGTTCGGGTTTGTCGCGACCGAGGCTCTCACCGATGAAGTCTTTGTTCGAGACGGCGGCGAGCACCGGCAGGGCGAGAGTCGTGAACTCGGCGAAACGACGTGTGATCTCGAGCGTCTGCGCCGTGTTTTTGTTGAGGTCGTGGCCGGGATCGACGATGAGCCGACTCTCGGGAATGCCCCGGGAGAGGGCGAGGTCGACTCGGGAGCGCAACCGGTCGAGCACCTCTCGGGTGACGTCGGCATACTGCGGCCGCGGATACGGCTGGCGAGGTGCCGCGAGCGAGTGGGTGAGCACGAGCGTCGCGTCGCTGTCGGCGACGACGTCGGCGAGGCGCGGGTCGGCGAGCCCCGTCGTGTCGTTGATAACGCCCGCACCGGCCGCGATAGCCGACTCAGCGACATCGGCGCGGAAGGTGTCGACCGAGATGACGACATCGGACTGCTCGGCGAGCGCGGCAACCACCGGCACGACCCGGTTCGCCTCCTCCGCGGCCGGCAGCTCGGGGCCGGGCGCGAACGGCACTCCCCCGATATCAACCCAGTCGGCGCCGTCGGCGGAGGCGCGAACTGCCGCGGCCACGGCACTGTCGAGCGCGAAAGTCGCCCCCTGGTCGAAGAACGAGTCGGGCGTGCGGTTGACGATGGCCATGACGGCGATCTGCCGGTCGAAGTCGAACGTGCGTCGGCCGATCCGGCGCACCGGGGTCGTGAGGGCCGGAAGCACGAAGCCGCTCGGCATCACCGTCTCGCTCACGCGGTCGGCCCACCGATCAACGCGATGGCTTCGGCCCGCCGCGCGGGGTCAGACAGGGTGCCCCGACTCGCAACCGTCACCGTAGAGCTGTGGGTCTGGCGAGCACCCCGGGTCGTCACGCAGCCATGCACGGCGTCGAGCACGACCAGCACGCCCGCCGGAGCGACCGCGTCGTCGAGGGCCCGCGCGATGTCTTCGCCCAGGCGCTCCTGCAGGAGCGGCCGCGATGCGAGAGCGTCGACGAGGCCGGGGATGCGACCGAGGCCGACGATTTGCGACCCGGGAACGTAGGCGACGTGAGCGACGCCGACAAACGGCAGGAGGTGGTGCTCGCAGACCGAGCGGAACTCGATGTCGCGGACGATGACGAGTTCGCCGAGTTCGCCCGATTCGGCCGGAACAAGGCTGGTGCCCATGAGGGCGGAGACATCCACGTCGAGCCCCGAGAAGAACTCCTCATAGGCGTCGGCGACTCGTCGGGGCGTGTCGACGAGGCCCGGCCGAGCCGGGTCGTCGCCGATGGCGGCCAGGATCTCGGCCACCGCGGCCTCGATTCTCGGGCGGTCGAAACGTGTCGTCATAGCCGTGCTGTACCCCTTGCCGTACCCCGTCGAACCGGGATCCTCGCGACGAAGATTACCCCCGACCACCGACAGATCGGCTCGAAGCCCCACCCCAGAAGCGCCGGGCGGTCTCGTCGCGAGCTCAGCCCGTACTCCTGGCTCCGCCGCTACCGCCCGAGCACGAGCCGGTCGAGGTAGCCGCCGCCGAACTTGCCCGAAGGATCCCACTGCGTCACCAGCTCACGGAACTCACCGATCCGCGGGTACCGCGCCTCGATCGCGGCTGCATCGAGCGTCGACACCTTGCCCCAGTGCGGCCGCGCGGTGAACGGTTCGAGCACGCTCTCGATCTGGGGCAGCAGTGCTGCGACCTCGTCGACGTGACGAGCCCAGGTGAAGTGGATGCAGAGCGAGTCGCGCCCCTGGGTCTCGCTCAGCCAGAGGTCGTCGGCCGCCACGGCACGGAGCTCGGTCACGAGCAGGTGCGGCTGAATCCGGTCGGCAAGGGTGCGGACCGCGGCGACGGCCGCCGCCCCGTCGGCCAGCGCGACGAAGTACTCCGACTGAATTTCTTCGCCGTTCGAGGGCGTGCGGTCGATGCGGAAGTGCGGCAGACGTTCATGCCAGGGGCCGACCGAGCCGTCCATCGGCGTGGTGTTGTCGTCGTCGCTGACCAGCCCCACCTGGCGGGGATCACGCCGGGCACCGCCGATCTCGTCGGGAACCTCAACGTCCTCCTGCCCCTCGGGAATTCGGGTCTTGACCCACATCGCCGAGATGTCGTCGCCGTACTCGGTGAACAGGCTGACGCTGTAGCCGAGGCCCATCAGTTTCGCGAGCCCGTCGCCCTCGATGGCCGACCAGGGGAGGTTGCGGTAGATGTCCTGGCGAGCACGGAACGACGGCTCGACGTCGAGCGTCACCCGCGACACGATGCCGAGTGCGCCGAGGTGGATCACGCTGCCGTCGAAGTCGGCGTCGCCGCGACGGATCGTCCGGAGAGATCCGTCGGCGGTGACGAACTCGAGGGCGCGGACAGAGGTCGCCAGCGACCCGTTGCGCGAGCCCGAGCCGTGCGTGCCCGTGGCGGTGGCTCCGCCCACCGAGATGTGCGGGAGCGACCCCATGTTGTGCAAGGCCAGGCCGGCAGCCTCGAGTTCGGTGGCGACGGCAGCGTACCGCGCACCCGCGCTGACCGTCGCTGACAGGCGGTCGTCAGCGATCACGAGCTCGGTCGGGATGTCGACGGGCGACACGAGCACACCGGGCCCGTCGGCGATCGCGTTGAAGGAGTGCCGGGTGCCGAGCGCCCGGATGCGCGGCGTCTCTCTCACCATCGACTGGAGCTCGTCGACGGACTGGGGCTGGAGGATGCGCGAGGCGCCGTACACGTGAGTGCCGGCCCAGTTCTGCTCGCGTTCGGCGGTGAACGTCATGCGTCGAGACTAATCCCCGTGAGCGCTCACTTCGAGTGCGGCCTGTCGTGATTCGCTCCGGCCGGCTTACCGAGTGCCGCCAAATGCATCCCTAGCGAGCGCACTTCCGGCATTCGGCGGCACTCGCCAGCTACCCCGGCGTTCGCGCGACGGTGAGTGCCGCCAATTGTGCGCCAGACGAGCACCGTTCTGGCATTCGGCGGCACTCGGCAACTCCTTGCCCCGGCGCTTGGTGCCCCGGCGCTCGACGGCTACCCCAACGTGCACGCGACGCCGAGTGCCGCCGAATGCACTTCCGGCATTCGGCGGCACTCGGCGGCTCGGGTCGCCCGCCAGCCAGCCAGCCGCCCGCCAGCGGCCAGCCGCCCGCCAGCCAGCCCACCAGCCACCAGCCGCCCGTCAGCGAGACGCCGCGAAGCCCTCGTAGACGGCCGCGATGTCGTCGCCACCGTGCCCCGACTCGGAGGCCTTCGCGTAGACGGCGCTCAGAGCGGTCAGCAGGCCGACGTCGACCCCCGCTCCCGAAGCGGCCTCGGTGATGAGCCCCACGTCTTTGCGGAGGCCGTCGAGTGCGAACTGCGCCGGATAATCGTGCGCCAGCATGGTCGCGCCCTTGGTGTGCGCGTACGGGGTGTCGCTCGCACCGCCGTCGATCGCCTGCAAGAAGAGGTCGCCGTCGAGCCCGAGCGCCTCCGCCAGTGCGATCGACTGAGCGGTCGCAGCGGTGATGCTGGCGATCCACGCGTTCGCCGCGAGCTTGAGTGCCGAACCGTCGCCGACGGACTGGCCAGCCACGACGGTCTTCGAGCCCATCGCCTCGAGCACGGGCGACGCCTTCTCGATGAGCCCGGCATCGCCCGCCGCGAGCATGACGAGGGCACCCTTCTCGGCGGGGACTTTGGTGCCGAGCATCATCGCCTCGATGAGCGACACGCCCTTCGCCTCGGCGGCCCGGGTGACGCGGCGTGTTCCGTCGATGCCGATCGTGCTGGCCTGCACCCACACTGCGCCGTCGCGAACCGCGGACGACGCCTCGTCGAAGACCGTGAGCACGGAATCGGCGTCGAAGAGGATCGAGAGAATCACGTCGGCGTCACTGACCGCCTCGCGGGGCGTGCCCGCAACCGAGGCTCCGGCCGCCTGAAGATCGGAGGCCTTGTCGGGCGATCTGTTCCACACCGTCACGTCGAAGCCTTCGCGGAGGAGCGTGGCCGCTACCCCCTGGCCCATGATTCCCAGACCGAGAACGGTCACCTTCATCGCTTGCCTCTCTGCGGGGCCACCTGCCCCAACACGGCGCCGTCGGCGCCGCGATCGACGCTACGCCTGAGAGCTGTCCGCCGACTTCGATCGACTCGACCGAACGAACATCCAGCCGAGTGCGACACCGACACCCGTGCACGCGACAAGAATGGCGATCGCAGCCGGACCGAAACCGTAGGCGAGGCCGTTCTCGGCCGACCAGGCGGCAAAGCCCATGCCCGGCACGTCGAGACTGTCGGCGTCGACGCCTCGCAGCAGCGTCTCGAGGAGCACGAGGAGAAGCACGTCGATGCCCGCGAGGAGCCCGGCCAGACCGGCGCCCAGCAGAGCGACGACGGTACGGCCCCGGCCCCGAGGTCGCGGCGCGAAAGCCACCGGGGAACGATCGGTCGGGTGCGACCCGCCGGAAGGCCCGTCAGACGAGCGTCGGAGCCCGATGACATCGTCGAGGAGAGAAGCGGAGAGCGTTGCCGGAGCGAGCGAATTCACAGGGCCACCTTCGGATCGGAGAGGAAGACATGCGAAATGTTACCTTTCTTCCGATCGGCTGGCCAGGGGAATACGCCCCCTGTGGAGAACTCAGTCGACGAGCGACTTCGTGAACCGGAGGTAGCTGATCGCCTCGTAGTCACCCTCGACGTCGAAGAGAGGGACGTAGCCGAGGTGCAGGTAGAGCCCGACGGCCTCGGGCTGGCGAGCTCCGGTGGTGAGATTCACACGGCGGTAGCCTCGGATCCTCGCCTCGCCCTCGAGCTCTGCCATGACCCGCCCGGCGAGACCGCGTCGCCGATGGTCGGGGTGCGTCCACACCCGCTTCATCTCGGCCGTCTCGTCGTCGAGGCGCATGAAGGCCCCACCCGCAACCGCCGTCCCCGCCTGCTCGAGGATCAGGAACGCCCCGCCGCGAGCCGTCGCGAACAGCTCGGCGGGGTACCGAGTCAGCTCGACCGACGAGGGGATGCCGTCGTTCAGCCCGTAGCGCTCGTCGTAGTCGCGGGCGAGGTCGTCGACGAGAGGCTGGGCGAGAGCTGCGTCGGGCGAAGTCCAGGTGGAGACGGGGTGGTTGACGCTGTCGAGGGCCATGTCGAGACGGTATTCGGAGCCCCCGCAAGGGTCAATTCTCATGACGCTGCGGGTCGTGCGCTGCGAGCCGGCGGCCAACGACCTGACGCGAATCGGCCGAAGCGACCCGGCGCGCCGCGTCAGAATGGCCGAATCGCGTCACTTCGAGGAACCCCGGCCAGCGACCAGCCCCAGAATCAGCCCGAGAATCAGCGCCAGTCGTCGGGCGGCACCGACTCGTCGTACGGGTCGTCGGGCGGCGCGTCAGGCCACCCGCCATCGTCGGCGCCAGGCTCATAGGCGCCCGGCTCATCGACACCCACGCCAGGCCCCGGGTCGAAGCTCGAGACGGCGCGCGAGCTCGAGACAGCGCGCGAGGGCGCGGCGGCAAATCGACTGGCCGAGGATCCGGCACGCCCGCCCCTCGACCCACCCGAAGCAGGCGCGACGGCGCTCCCCACGGGCCCACCGCCGCCCGACTCGGCGACGACGGCGAGCAGCTGTTCGCCGTAGCTCTCGAGCTTCTTCTGGCCGACGCCCGAGATGGTCGCGAGCTGATCGAGGCTCGATGGCCTCATCGAGGCGACACCGCGGAGCGTCACGTCTCCGAAGACGACGTAGGCGGGAACCCCCGCATCCTTCGCCGTTGCCGAGCGCCAGGCTCGGAGCTTCTCGAATAGGGGCTGGGCCTCGGCCGGCAGGTCGGCGACGGAGGCGCCCGGCCCGGATCGCCGCGAGCGCGCCGCTCGCGACGGACGCTCCGGCTCTTTGCGGAGAAGCACGGGCCGCTCGCCCGCGAGCACGGCTGCCGACTCGTCGGTGATGAGGAGGGTGCCGTAGCCGTCGGTCGAGGAGGCGAGCAGGCCTTTGGCGAGCAGCTGGCGAACGACGCCGCGCCATTCCGCATCAGAGAGCTCGGTGCCGATTCCGAAGGTGGCGAGCTTGTCGTGGCCCTGCTGCGCCATGCGCGGGGTGCTCTTGCCCAGCAGGATGTCGATCAGATGCCCGGCGCCGAACTGCTGGTTACGTTCGCGCTTGAGCCGGACGATGGTCGAGAGGAGCTTCTGCGCGGCGACTGTGCCGTCGAGCGACGTCGGCGGCGTGAGGCAGGTGTCGCAGTTTCCGCAGGCCGTCGACGACTGCCCGAAGTAGGCGAGAAGCTGCACGCGTCGGCACTCCACGGTCTCGCAGAGCGCGAGCATCGCGTCGAGGTGGACGGTCAGCTGCCGACGATGCGCGGCGTCGCCCTCCGACTGGTCGATCATTCGTCGCTGCTGCATGACGTCTTGCAGCCCGTACGCGAGCCACGCGGTCGCCGGCAGGCCGTCACGCCCGGCTCGACCGGTCTCCTGGTAGTAGCCCTCGACCGATTTGGGGAGGTCGAGGTGGGCGACGAATCGGACGTCGGGCTTGTCGATACCCATGCCGAAGGCGACCGTCGCGACCATGACGATTCCGTCTTCGCGGAGGAAGCGCGATTGGTTTCGCTGCCGCGTCGCGGCGTCGAGACCGGCGTGATAAGGGAGGGCGGGGATGCCATTCGCTACGAGCGACTCGGCCGTCTTCTCGACGGAGTTGCGCGACAGGCAGTAGACGATGCCGGCGTCGCCGGGGTGCTCCGTCTGGATCAGCCGGAGAATCTGCTTCAGCGGCTGGTCTTTCGCTTCGATGCGGTACTGGATGTTCGGTCGGTCGAAGTCGGCGACGAAGTGGCGCGCGGAGTCGAGGTCGAGCCGGGTCGAGATCTCGCGGTGCGTGGTCTCCGTCGCCGTCGCCGTGAGGGCGATTCGGGGCACTGCGGGCCAGCGCTCGTGGAGCACGGAGAGTTCGAGGTAGTCGGGGCGGAAGTCGTGCCCCCACTGCGCCACACAGTGCGCCTCGTCGATGGCGAAGAGCGAGATCTGACCCTCGTCGAGCAGCCGCTTGGTCGATTCGAGCCGAAGCCGCTCGGGCGCGAGATAGAGCATGTCGAGGTCGCCGCTTCGAAAGGCGTTCTCGACGCGTTGGCGCTCAGCGCCGTCTTGCGTGCTGTTCAGGAAGGCGGCGCGAACACCGACCGCCTCGAGGGCGTCGACCTGATCTTGCATGAGCGCGATGAGCGGAGACACAACAATGCCGACGCCGTCGCGGACGAGTGCGGGCACCTGGTAACACAGCGATTTACCGCCACCGGTGGGCATCAGCACCAGGGCGTCGCCGCCCCCGACCACCTGGTCGATGATCTCGGCCTGGCTGCCGCGGAACGACTCGTAGCCGAAGACCTCCTGCAACACGTCGAGTGGCAGTGGGGCACCCGGCCGCGGGGCCGCGTCTGTCGTCGTAGTCACCCGGCGAGTCTACGAGCCGGGCCCGACACCCCGGCTCCCTTATCCACAGGCTCTGGTCCGATAAAACCCAATATGTTACATTGGCAATCCCGAACTCATTTAGGAGACCCCCATGAAGCGCTTCCTCGCCGCCACCGCCCTCACCGCCGCAGCCGTGGCCGCCCTCACGGGCTGCACGTCCTCCGCCACCACCAGCGAGCCTCTCGCACTCCACGCCGACGACTGCACCTCGTTCGAATCCGCGCTCGGTTCGAGCATCGACGGCATGAAGCTCGAGTCGCACTCGAAGATCGACGGCAAGGGCGGCCAGTGCGTCTGGTCGAGCAAGAAGGGCAGCGTCATCGCGGTCGACGTCGACGACAAAGAGACCAAGTCGAGCGGTGACGCGAAGTCCGACTCGGCAGCCGACAAGGTCGCTAAAGACAAGAGCCGCGTCGTCATCGACAACGACGCCGTCGCGAAGCTCTCAGGCTCCGTCCTCACCACGTCGAAGGGCTCCGAGAAGAGCGACAACCGCGAGTTCACCGCCACGACCGACCTCGGCTCCACCGTCAACCTCATCACCGCCGAGAAGAAGATGACGAACGACGAGGCCTCGAAGATCTTCACCGGCCTCTTCGCCGGCTGACATCCTCATCAGACAGCAGCATCCCCCACCGGAACGGACTCGGGCGCCACGCGCTCGGGTCCGTTTCGGCGTGCGACGAGAGTGACCAGGCCCACATAGGCGGCGGAGGCGACGAGCGTCACGGCGAAGGCACCCGGCGACCCGTCAGCCTGCTGCGTGCTCACGACCGGAGCCGCCAGGAGAAAGACCACCACGTTGTTGACCACATGGGCGACAATGCCCGCCTCGAGCCCGCCCGTCCGCCAGGTGAGGTAGGCGAAGGCCACCCCGAGGGTCGCGACGTCGAGCTTGCCCCAGACGTTGTAGCTGTGCGCGAAGGCGAAGGCCACCGTCGGCACGACGATGGCGACGACGGGCCAGCGCACCCACGATCCGAGCGCCTGCATCCCGAAGCCGCGAAAGGCGAACTCCTCGCCGGCCGCCTGGAACGGGACCAGGAGCAGGATCAGCACGATCGACACGAACAGCGCCAGCGGCGGGGTGGTCGTCTGGGTCGCGGCCGTGTCGGATCCTTGGCCCTGCCATGACGCGGGCACCACGAAACCGAGACCGACCTGCAGGGCCATGTAGACGACCGCCGGAACGATGCAGCGCGCCATCCAGCGCCAGCGAAGGCGCGCGACCACGCTCGACAGCTGGCCGATGGGGCCGAGGCCGAGGATCCGCACGCCCACGATCATCGAGGGCAGAAGCAGCGCGAGCGAGCCGAGTGTGAACAGCATCACGAGCGGATTCGAGGCGTCTTGCTGGTTGCGCCGAATGTCGCCGACGAGATCGAGCCGGGCCTGAGCGCCGCCTATCGCGTCGACTGTCAGCAGGAGGAGCTCCTGCCAGACGATGCTCAGCGCGTAGTAGATGCCGACGCCGACGACGAGAGCCACGAGCGGCTTCCACCAGCGGTAGCGGGGACGGGCGCGGAACAGCCGGTGATACGCGTAGGGCACCTGGCGAGGGTAGCGCGACGACCCCGGGCGAACGTGTCAGTCGGCGACGTCGGAGATCAGGCGCTTGCCGAAGCCGAGCGCGCCGTCGGGCGAGTAGCCGTGGTGCTCGTAGAAGCCGATCACGGCGTCGTTGCCCTGGCGCACCTGCACGTTGATCTTGGGGCAGCCCAGGTCGGTCAGCAGGCGCTCGACGTCGGCCATGATCTGTGCCCCGAGCCCGGTTCCGCGCGCCGAGTCGGCCACGGCGACGTAGTAGACCCAGCCGCGATGTCCGTCGTATCCGGCCATGGCCGTCGCGACGATCGCGTCGCCCTCGACGCCCACGCGGAACAGCTCGGGCTGCACGCGCTGCTTGCGCTCGATGTCTTTGCGGGGGTCGTTCCACGGGCGGGTCAGCCCGGCCTCCTCCCAGAGGGCGACGACGGGCTCGGTGTCAGCGGGGCGGAACGCACGAATCTGCATCGCTCCATTCTGGAGGCGAACCGAAGGATCCGGCACGCGTCGCTCTGGCCCCCGCCCCTCGGCCACCACTCCCCGCTCGCTCACCCCACCATCGAGGTCAGCGTCGACGAGCCGTCGGGCCGGCGCCGCACCTCGATCCGGTCGGCGATGCGCTGCTTGAGCTCGTCGACATGGCTGACGATGCCGACGACGCGACCGCCGGCCGACAGCGCCCCGAGTTCGGCCATGACTGCGTCGAGGGTCTCGGGGTCGAGCGTGCCGAAGCCCTCGTCGACGAAGAGCGTGCCGAGTTCGATACCGCCCGCCTCGGCCTGCACCACGTCGGCGAGCCCGAGCGCCAGGCTGAGCGAGGCGTAGAAGGTCTCGCCGCCGCTGAAGCTCTTCGGGTCGCGCGTCGTGCCGGTGGCGTTGTCGCGGATCGTCAGCGCGAGCCCGGCGCGGCGTGCCCTTGACGAGGCCTCGCGTTCGGCGGCCTCGAGCTGGTACCGGCCGCTCGACATGAGCCCCAGCCGGCTGTTCGCTGCGGCGACCACGTCGTCGAAGCGCCGGAGGAGCACGTAGGTGCCGAGGGTGACGCCGTGGAGGTTCTCTGCACCGCTGGCGCTGGCGACATCGGCCATACGCACGATGGCGCGCGACTCCTCGGCGACCGCGTCGGCCGCGCGGAGGGCCTGTTGGAGGCGGCCGAGGGCCCTCTCGGAGCTCGCGGCACGGTCTTCGAGGCGGGAAGCACGATCGGCGGCGGCGGCGTGGGCGGCCGATGCCACCGCCAGCGCCCCCTCTGCCGCCTCGATGTCGGCGACCTCGTCTCCGTCGAGGGCCGCGACGCGGGGTGACGCGAGTCCGTCTGCGACGACGGCCGACTCGTTATCGAAGTCTCGGATCTCGGCCAGAAGCACAGCCCGATCGCCCGGCGCGAGGAGCGCCGCCGACGCCTCTGCGACGCTCGCGAAGGTCGATGACGCGAGGGCGAGCTCGACATCTGCACGGCGGCCTTCGACCTCGACGGCAGCGGCAGCCTCCGCCTCTCGCGCACGCACGATCGTCACCAGCACCCGCTCGTCGGCGTGCAGCTCGTCGCTGAGGGCGACGCACGATGCCGCACGGCCCGCCAGAATCTCGGCGACGCGCGAGCGGTCGGCGACGAGCCGCTCCGCCTCGGTCTCAAGTCGGGCTTCCTCTGCCGCCAGGTCGAGCCGCTCGGCTGCTAGTGCGGCCTCCTGCGCCGCCGTCTCGGCGTCGAATCGGAGCAGGCGCTCGTCTGCCCGAGACCGCTCCGAGACCGCAGCCCGGGCCGCGCCGATCTTCGCCTCGACCTCGGTCAGGTGCACTCGCAGTTCGTCGCCGTCGTGCTCACCCACGGCCCGGGCGGCGTCGCCGAGTCGCGCATCGAGGGCGGACGCCGCATCTCGAGCCGTCTGCAGGGCGGCTTCCGCAACCTCACGAGCCCGGGTCGCGTCGTCGAGCTCTCGATCGGTGGGATGGCCGTCGAGAAGCACGGCGGGGGCCGGGTGCTCGGTTGCCCCACAGACGCTGCAGGGTTCGCCGTCGATCAGTTCGAGAGCCAACTCGCCGGCCACACCGCTGATGCGCCGTCGGCGGAGGTCGGCCTCGGTATCGACCGCCTCGCGGGCCCGAGCGGCGGCGGCTGACACGCTCTCCCGTGCGATCTGCGACACATCGGCCAGTTCGGCATGGTGCCGCACCGCCTCCAGGGCGGCGTGGAGATCGTCGAGTCGTCGGGTCTCGAGGTCGAGGGTGCCCGCGAGCTCGGCCGCAACGGCGATCTCGGCCGTCAGCCCCTCCCGTTCTGCGGCCCGGGCGGTGACCCCGGTCTCGCCGGCTGCGATCGCCGATCGACGATCCGCCAGCCGGCCCCGGGTGCGCAGTTGCGCGTCGTCGCGCGCGGGCAGACCCACCTCGAGGTCGACGATGGCGGCCAGTGTCGCTCGCTCGTGGGCGAGTCGCTCGCGGCGATCTCGAAGATCGTCGAGCTCCGCCTCGAACAGGCTGTCGTCGATACTGCCCCGCAGTACGGCGAGCTCGTCGCGCGCGCGTTCCCGTTTCGCCTCGGAGAGGCTGAGCGCTCGTGCGGGCCCCTCGACCAGAGCAGCACGGTCGGCCAGCTCGGTTCGGTTGCGAGCCTCGGCCACGACAGCGACCCGCCCGGCGAGGGCTTCGCGGCGGGCCATCAGACCACGCCTCGCCTCGATCGCCTCGGCCAGCCTCATGACCTCCGCCGACTTCGCGCTGGCATCGTCGAGTGCCGCGCGGGCGACGTCGCGGCGCTCACCCGCTGAGCCCGACTCAGCGCTCAGCCTGGCGACCACCTCGGCCGCGTTCTCCACCTCGATCGACATCGTCTCGACGGGGCTTCCCGTGCCGTCGTCACCACCGAGACCGGCGTCCTCCTCGACACGAGGGCTATCGCCTGGAGCCTGCTCGTCGGCGACGTCGACCGTGCTGCGGAGACCCGCCAGCGCCTCGTCGACGGCGCGCTGCGACGACTCGACGGCGGCGTTGGCCGCGCGCCGGGCATCGACGAGGGTCGCGGTCGTGCGGTCGTAGATCTCGGTGCCGAACAACGACTGCAGCACGAGCCGACGCTCTTCGCCGCTGGCGGCGAGGAAGCGAGCGAACTCGCCCTGCGGAAGCACGATCGTCTGCAGGAACTGCTCTTTCGTGACCCCCAGGATCCGAGGAATCTCCCCTCCGACCTCCTGTGCCCGCGTCGACAGCGTCTCGCCGTCGACGGCACCCGGCGTCGCGAGCCGCTGCAGGACCACCGCCATGTTGACGGGTGTCGTGCCGACGCCGCGGCTCTTCGGGCGGTTCCATTTGGGGCTGCGCCGGATGAGGTGGATGCCGGCGCCGGTCTCGAAGACGAGCTCGACGAACGGTTCGACCGACGGGCCGGCGTGGTGACTGCGGAGTCGATCGTCGCTCGACGAGGCACCCGCGAGGCCACCGTAGAGCGCGAACACGATCGCGTCGATGATCGTCGATTTGCCGGAGCCGGTCGGGCCCTCGAGCAGGAAGACCCCGGACGACCGGAGTGCGGCGAAGTCGATCGTGAATTCGTCGGCGTAGGGGCCGATGGCGCGGAGCGTTAGGCGATGCAGCTCCATCAGGCGCTCAGCTCGGCTCGACCGGCGGCCTCGTAGGCCGCACGCAGCACAGCGATCTCGGCGTCGCTCGCCTCCGCCCCGGTGGCGAACGCGACGAACTCGCGAGCGACCTCGACGGGATCGGCGTCGACCGGCACCGCCCGCCGTTCGGCCGAACGGACCGCGCCCCGCGGCACGTGCTGGATCGACAGCGCATGCGGGAACCGCTCACGCACGAGCGCATGCAGGCCCGCCGGATGCACGGGATCGGTGACGAAGACGCGCAGCCAGTCGTCGGCCAGGGAGTCGTGCCGCCCGTCGAGCAGCTCGGCGAGATCGCCGGTGATCTCGGAGAGGCGTCTCGGCACCGGCGTCGGAATGAGCTCGACGTCGACCTGGCCGTCGGCCGCCAGCCGCACCAGGGCCGACGACTTGACCTGGTGCTTCTCGCCGAACGAGAACGCGAGCGGCGAACCGCTGTAGCGGATGACCGGGCCCGCGGCAGGCGCGGTGATGCCCTGGGCGCCGTGCAGGTGACCGAGGGCCACGTAGTCGAGGCCGTGGAACAGCTCGGCCGGAACCGAGTCGACCCCGCCGACGCGGATGTCGCGCTCGCTGTCGCTCGGGGCGCCACCCACGACGAACGCGTGGGCGAGCACGACGGCGCGGGTGCCCGGCCTGGTGGCGAGGTCGGCCCGCACGCGATCGAGGGCCGCGCCCATCACGGCCGCGTGGGATCTCGCGAGTCTCGCCGTGGGATCCTCGGCCCGTTGCTCGTCTGGCACGAGAACCGCGCGCACGCTGTCGGGATCGAGGTAGGGCAGGCCGTAGAACGCGACCGGGCCGCTCGCGTCGTCGAGCACGACTGGCTCGGCGAGGTCGTCGACCGTCGCGCGGATCTGGACGTGGTCGCGAAGCAGGCCGGACGCGAACCCCAGGCGAACAGCCGAGTCGTGGTTGCCCGGCGTCACGATCACGGTGGCGAACTCGCCGAGACGCGCCAGCGCAGACGACAGCAGCTGAACTGCCGGCACCGACGGCACGGCACGGTCGTAGATGTCACCCGCCACCAGCACGACGTCGATCGACCGCTCGCGCACCAGCTCCACCAGATGGTCGACATAGACCCGCTGGTGGTCGAGGAGGTCGACGCCGTGGAGCGTGCGCCCCAGATGCCAGTCGCTGGTGTGCAAAATCAGCAAGCGCTCGCCTTTCGTCGGTGGGCCTCGCCAGCGTAGCGAGGGCCGCCGACATCGACACCGCACGCCGTCATCGGCGCAGGCCTCTCCGAACACGGCGGTGAGGCCCCGATCCCGCCCTCGGCGAACCCCCGGCCAGCACGCGGTGATGAGGTGTGACTGCTGCGAGGTCACCTGTGATGGGTGCTGGGCTGAGGTGTGAGCGCCTTGCGGCCGCCCGCGGCCCCTCGCGGATGCAGTGGGACGAATTGACCGTCATCCCGTCGGCTCCGTGCTCGCTCCGGCGGATGCCTACCGACTCACCGCTCGTGCTGTCGCTGTTCTCAGCGCTGTATCTCAGTCGGCCAGGTCGGCCTCCCAGTTCGCCTGCTGGATGATCACGTCGAGCTGGCGCAGACGGCGAGCGACGTCGTCGGCCTGCTGGCGGACGGCCGCGGTCGGAAGCGCCGAGAGCTGGCGGAGTTCGCTCCGAAGCTGCCGATAGCCCGCGAACTCTCCCATGCCGGCCGAGGCGTCGGCCGCCTGAACGAGGATCGAATGCCGACTGCGGAGGGCGTCTCGGTGGGCCAGCGCCTCGGTCATGGTGCGTCCGTCGTCGAGCATCGTCGTCGAGTTGGTCAGGTTCACCGCGACGACCAGCTGCTCGAGGGCCTCCTGAAGGGAGATGACCTCGGCGAGAAGCGCCTCGGCGTTCTCCCCCGGCTCTTCGCCCTCCTGGTAGCGGGCATTGGCGATCACGCGGGAGCGCAACTGCTCGATGCGCTTCTGCAGATCACCTCGGTTGATCAGGGCTTCGGCCAGCTTCATGTCTGAATCTTGGCACGCCGCACGCCGGCTGGCCCCTGGTCGTAGCGTGGAGTCATGACTCCGTCCGACCTTCTCACCGAATCGTTCTCCAGGATCCCCGCCCTCGTCGATCGCGCCACCGACGGTCTCGATCCCCAGCAGCTCGCTGCCCGGCCCGCGCCCGGCACGAACACGATCGCCTGGCTCGCGTGGCACACGGCCCGCGGGCAGGATGCCCAGATCGCCGCCCTCGCCGGGTCGGAGGAGGTCTGGACGGCCGACGGCTGGTACGGCCGGTTCGAGCTGCCGTTCGGCCCTGACGAGATGGGCTACGGCATGAGCGCCGGCGATGTGACGCGAGTCGTGGCCACCGCCGACCTCCTGAGCGGGTACCTCGAGGCGGTCACGGCGGCGACCGTCGCCTACCTCGGCACCGTCTCGGGCGACGATCTCGACGACGTGGTCGACGAGGCGTGGGATCCGCCGGTCACGCGCGGCGCTCGCCTTGTGAGCATCGTGAACGACTGCCTGCAGCATGCCGGGCAGGCGAACTATGCCCGTGGGATCCTCGACCGTCTCTAGCGACGCGCTTAAGGCTGCACCCGCAGGAACGGCGTAAACACCTGCCCTAGGGCTGGTGTTTACGCCGTCTGTGCGGGTTTAGGCCGGGAGGCCCCGCCGGAGGAGCCGACCCAGAGGATTCAGACCCCCGCGAGCTGGTCGATCAGGCGATCGCCGGGGCGAGCCTCGACCATTTCGGCCGTGATCTCAGCGCGGTCGAGCAGCTCCTCCATGCGGCGACGGCGGGCACGCGTGATCAGCGTCACGACGGTGCCCTCCTTGCCCGCGCGACCGGTGCGTCCGGAGCGGTGCATGTAGGTCTTGTACTCGTCGGGGGCGTCGGCCTGGATGACCAGCTCGATGTCGTCGACGTGGATGCCGCGAGCTGCGACGTCGGTGGCGACGAGCACGTTGACACGGCCCGAGGTGAGCAGCTGCAGGTTGCGGGTACGGCGCGACTGGTTCAAGTCGCCGTGGAGGCTGGTCGACGCGATTCCGGCGTCTTCGAGCTGGTCGGCGAGCTGCTCGGCGAAAGCGCGCGTGCGGGCGAAGACGAGGGTCTTGCCCTTGCCCTGCGCGAGCTGCTCGATGATCGCACCCTTGTCGCGCTGGTCGATCAGCAGCACGCGGTGGTCGATGGTGGCGGACGCCTGGTCTTCGCCGGCGACCTCGTGGACGGCCGGGTCGGTCAGGAACTCGTCGACCAGCTTGGCGACACCCTTGTCGAGGGTGGCGCTGAAGAGGAGCTTCTGCGCACGGGCACCGTGACGGGTGACCGCCGCGGTCTCGCGAAGGATGCGCTGAACCGGCTCGAGGAACCCGAGGTCGCACATGTGGTCGGCCTCGTCGAGCACCGTGACGGTGACCTCGCTGAGGTCGAGGCGACCCTGCTCGATGAGGTCTTCGATCCGCCCGGGGGTGCCGATGACGATGTCGACGCCGCGCTGCAGGGAGTGCACCTGACGCTGCTGCGGCACGCCGCCGTAGATCTGGGTGGTGAAGAGTCCGACGGAGCGCGCGATGGGCTGCACGGTGTCGTCGATCTGCATGGCGAGCTCGCGGGTCGGGGCGAGGATCAGCGCGCGGGGCTTGCGGCCCATCTTGCGATCCTTGGCTCCGCCGTGCTCGAGCAGCTTCTCGGCGAGAGGTGCACCGAAGGCGATGGTCTTGCCGGATCCGGTGCGGCCACGCCCGAGGACGTCCTTGCCCGCGATCACGTCGGGGATCGTCGCCGCCTGGATCGGGAACGGCGAGGGAGCACCCATCGCGATCAGCTGGCGGGTGAGGTTGTCGCCGAGGCCCAGGTCGCCCCAGGTCTTGCCCGCGACGTCACCGGCGGTGACGACCTCGGCCTGAAGCTTCTCGAGCTTGACGTCGTCTTCGGGAGTGAAGTGCGAGTCGCGCTTCGGGTAGTAGTCGCTCGAGCGGCTCGGGCGGTCGTCGCCGTCGAGGGAGCGAGCGGGCCGCTCGGTCCGGTCGAAGGAGCGAGCCGGACGCTCGGTGCGGTCGCTGCGGTCGAACGAGCGCGGAGCGCGGTCGTCACGAGCCGGACGGCTGTCGCGATCGAACGAACGAGCGGGACGGTCGTTCCGGTCGAACGAACGCGGGGCGCGGTCGTCACGAGCCGGACGGTCGTCACGGGCCGGACGGCTGTCACGGGCCGGACGGCTGTCACGATCGAACGAACGAGCAGGACGGCTGTCGCGATCGAACGAACGCGCAGGACGGTCGTTGCGGTCGAACGAACGCGGCGCACGGTCATCACGGGCCGGACGGTCGCCACGGTCGTTCGAGCGGGGCGCACGGTCGTCGCGAGCAGGGCGGCCCTGGCCGTAGTCGTCGCGCTTCTTGAAGGGGGCGCGATCTTCGCGGCCCGGGCGGCCACCCTCGGGGCGGTCGTAGCTACGGGCGGGGCGGTCGCCACGGTCGAACGAACGCGGGGCGCGGTCGTCACGGGCGGGGCGGTCGCTGCGGTCGTACGAGCGACCACCGCGGTCGTCGCGGGGGGCGCGGTCATCGCGAGCCGGGCGGCCGCCACCGAAGCGGTCGTCACGCGACGGACGGTCGTCACGGGCCGGTCGGTCGTCGCGCGAGGGGCGTCCGCCACCGAAGCGGTCGTTGCGGTCGAAGCGGTCGCCGCCACGCGCACCATTGCGGGCGTCGCGGTCGTCACGGGCTCCGCCGCCGAAACGGGGGTTGGAGCCGCCGGTCTTGCGGGGCTCCCAGTTGGGGCGTCCGGCCGAAGCGTCGCGACCGGCACCACGAGAGTCGCGAGCCGAGCCACCACGGGCACCGGCGTCACGAGCGGAACCGCCACGGGCACCGCCGTCACGGGCACCAGCGTCACGACCGCCGGAGCGGCCCTCGGCGCGAGCAGCGCGCTCGGGGGCATCCCAGCGCTTCTTCGCGGGCCCACCCTCGGCCTCGGCCCGGAAGCCGCGGTGCTTGGGGCTCTTCGAGCCGGGACGCTCGCCCTTGGGGCGTGACGATGCAGATTTGTCGTAAGGAGACATGGTTCTTCCTGGGTTCTACGTAATGACGCGAAGAATTCACCCGGGCAGTCATTGGCCAGGGACCGTTCACATACATGTGATTGTTCGCAACGCGATTCGCTGCGATTCCGGCCCCTGAGACATACAAACCCAACCGCCAGTGCTGTTAGAGCAGCACAGTGCGGTGTCTCGAGCCGACCCACACACACTACGCGAGTGGTGACGAAGATGCGAGGGCAGGATCCGCGACCGCCGCCCGAGTCGGATCCTCGTCTCTGTCGCTATGCCGCCGCGCGCTCCCGGCGGTCCACTCGTCGCTCCAGCCACGAATAGATCAGCGAGTAGAGCACCGGCAACACGATGAGGGTCAGAACGGTCGACGAGACGAGCCCACCGATGACGATCAGCGCGAGCGGCTGCGAGATGAACGATCCGTGCCCGGTGAGCCCGATCGCGAGCGGGGTGAGGGCGAAGATCGTGGCGAGGGCGGTCATCAGGATCGGGCGGAGACGCCGCGACGTTCCCTCCACGAGAGCCTCGTGCACCCGGAGCCCCCGACGGCGGTACTGGTTGACGAGGTCGATGAGCACGATGGCGTTCGTCACCACGATTCCGACGAGCATCAGGAATCCGATCACCGACGGAACGCCGAGGGGCACCTTCGCGATCAGCTGCAGCAGGATCGCCCCGGTGGCGGCAAAGGGGATCGACACCAGCAGGAGCACGGGCTGCAGCAGGCTCTTGAACGCGGCCACCATGACGATGTAGACGATCAGGATCGCGATGAGGATCGCGATGCCGAGGTCGGTGAAGGCGGTGCCCTGTTGAGCGGTCACGCCGCCGATCGCGGCGGTGGCCCCCTTCGGCAGGTCGACTCCGGCGAGCGCATCGGTCACCTGCGAGTTGGCGGCCGACAGGTTGTCGGACGACGGCGTGATCGTGATCGTCGCGCTGCGAACGGCGTTCTCGGTCGTGATCGACGTCGGCCCCTCGGTCTGCGAGACCGTGGCGATCGTCGAGAGGGGAACGGTGCCGGTCGACGTCGGTATCTCGACGTCTTTGAGCGAGGCAAGCGTCTTCGGCGGGTCGGTCGGAATCGTGTAGATGTCGACCGTGGAGGCGTTGATCTCGAGAGAGCCGACCTGGAACGGCTGCACGGCCTGCGAGACGATGCCTCCGACATCGAGCTCGGAGAGCCCGTACGAGGCTGCCTTGGCGCGGTTCACCTCGACGCCGATGAGTGGCTGGGCGGCCGAGAGGTTGGTCGACGCTCCCGCGGTGGCGGGCAGTCCCTTCATCGCCTTCAGCACGCGGTCGGACGCCGTCGCGAGCGTCGAAGCGTCGTTCGAGGTGACGTTCACCTCGATGTCGCTCGAGGAGCCGAGGCCGCTCGAGGCCTCCACCGAGATGTCTCCGGCGTCGCTCAGTGCGTCGAGCCGGTCGCGGACGGTCGCCGTCAGGGCATCCTGGTCGGCGTTCTCGTCGGTGGTGATCTGGTACGTGACCGTGCTGCCGCCGGTTCCGCCGAAGAAGGCGGCGAGCGAGTTTCCGCTGGAGCCGATCGTGAGCTGCACCGTCTCGACCCCATCGGTCGCGTCGAGGGCCTTCTCGACCTTCTCGGCCTGGTCGGACTGCACGGCGAGGCTCGACGCGGCCGGAAGCACCTGCGTGACCGTGAGGGTGTTCTGACCCGAGGATCCGAGGAAGTTCGTGGTCAGGAGAGTCGCGGCTCCACCCGACCCGGCCAAGATGACGAGGGCGGCCACCACGGTGATCCACGGGTGACGGAGGGTCGCCAGCAGGATCGGCCGATACACGCGGTGAAGGCGGTCTGCCGGCTCCGGGTCGATGCGGGTCGCGCCGGGCGCTCTGGGCGCGGTCGACGGAGTCGTTGCCGGTACCGCGGCAGCCTCGGCCCCGACCTCGTGCTTGTGCACCTTCGGCGCGCGCATGAACCAGTACCCGAGCACGGGGACGATCGTCAGCGACACGAAGAGCGAGGCGGCGAGCGCGATCACGACGGTCAGCGCGAAGGGCCGGAAGAGCTCGCCCGTGACGTCCTGGACGAAGGCGAGCGGAAGGAACACGACGACGGTCGTGATCGTGGAGGCCGTGACGGCACCGGCGACCTCGCGAACAGCCTCGGTGATGGCCGTGATCCGGTCGACTCCTGGCACCAGGTGCCGCTTGATGTTCTCGGTGACGACGATGGAGTCGTCCACCACGCGCCCGATGGCGATCGTGAGGGCGCCGAGCGTGAGGATGTTGAGCGTGTAGTTCGATGCGAGCAGCCCAATGAACGTGATCAAGACGCTGGTGGGGATGCTGATGGCGGTGACGAGCGTCGACCGGACCGACAGCAGGAAGACGAGGATCACGACGACCGCGAAGAGGAGGCCGAGAAGCCCCTCGGTCGAGAGGCTCTCGATCGATTGCGTGATGAACGGGGCCTGGTCGAAGACCACCTCGATCTTGACGCCGTCCGACAGGTTCGACTCGAGCGACGAGATCTGATCGCGGATCGTGCTCGAGACGCTGACCGTGTTCGCCTCGAGGGTCTTCGTCACCGCGATCGTCAGGGCGTCCTTGCCGTTGACGCGAGAGATCGACGTCACCGGGGCGCTGGTCAGCTTCACGGTGGCCACGTCGGCGATGTCGGTCGCTTCGACCTGACCGGTGAGAGCGTTCTTCGCCCCGACCAGCGGCAGCTTCTTCACCTGAGCGACCGAGGTGAGGCGCGCGCCCGACTGGATCGAGAGGGTCTTGCCGTTCTGGGTGATCTGGCCACCGGGCAGAAGAGTGCCGTTGTCGTCCAGGGCGTCCTTGATGGCCGCCGTCGAGAGCCCGACCGCCTGGAGCTTCTCCTGATCCGGCTCGATGGTGACGCGCTGCCCGGCATCGCCGTAGACCGAGGCCTGCCGCACACCGTCGAGCTTCTGCAAGGCCGGGACCGTGATGTTGGTCAGATCGTCCACGAGCTTCTGCTTGTCGGCGGGCCCGCCGGTCACGGCGAGCTGCACGACCGGGAGGTCGTCGAGGCTGCCCGAGACCACCTGCGTGTCGACGCTGTCGGGAAGCGAGACGGTGTCGATCGCCTGCTGGATCTTCTCCTCGGTGGCTGGCAGGTCGGTGCCGTAGTCGAACTCGGCCGAGATGTTGCTCTCGGAGGTCTGCGACGTCGCCGTGGTCGACTTCAGGCCGGGGATCACCTGGATCGCCTTCTCGATCGGAGCCGAGACGCTGTCGTTCACGACCTGCGGAGAGGCTCCAGGGTACGAAGAGACGATCGCGACCTGGGGGAACTGGATGTCGGGAATCAACTCCTGCTTGAGCGAAGTCAGCGCGTAGCCGCCGAAGATCGCCACCACGATGGTGATGAGAGCGATCAGCGCGCGGTTGCGCAGGCTGAAGACAGAAAGAAGATGCACGAAGGCTCCACCCGATGACCCGAGAAAACAGACAGTTTTCTTATGCAACACCCGCCGCACTGGGGGGCGGCTGTGCCTCGCTCGGACTCAAGACAGTGAGCCGACTGGGAGGGGCCCGAGAAGTGGGGGAATAGAGCGTGTCGCGCTGGTGTTGACAGCCGATTGCACGCGATTAGGCTTGCGGCTCGTGAGTAACGACGTTCGGTCTCCCAAGCGCTGGCTGATCGGCGAGCCCCTCTCCTCCGAGAAGCTCGAGGGGCAGCTCCTTCCCAAGCACCTCGCGCTCCCCATCTTCGCGAGCGACCCGCTGAGTTCCGTGGCCTACGCGCCGCAGGAGCTCCTGATGATCCTGCTGATCGGCGGGCTGGGGTTCCTCACTCTCGCGCCGGGCGTCGCGGCGGCGGTCGTGATCCTTCTGATCGTCGTCGTCCTCTCGTACCGGCAGCTCATCAAGGCGTATCCGTCGGGCGGCGGCGACTACGAGGTCGCCCGCAAGAACCTGGGCGAGAAGCCCGGCCTCATCGTCGCGTCGGCCCTGCTCGTCGACTACGTCATGACCGTGGCCGTCTCGGTCGCGTCGGGCGTCGACAACATCATCTCGGCGCTGCCCGAGCTGAACGGCATCCGCGTCGAGATGGCGATCTTCTTCGTGATCCTGCTCGCCGCCGTGAACCTGCGCGGTGTCCGCGAATCCGGCAAAGCCTTCGCGGTGCCGACCTACCTCTTCATCACCAGCGTCTTCGTGATGATCATCGTTGCCCTCGTGCGCACGGCGATGGGCGACGCACCGGTCGCCGAGAGCGCTGGCTACACCGTGCAGGGCGACAACGTGGCCCACGCGGCGTTCGTCCTTCTCCTCCTCCGCGCTTTCGCCTCCGGCTGCTCGGCTCTTACCGGCGTCGAGGCGATCGCCAACGGCGTGCCCGCCTTCCGGCTCCCCAAGGTCAAGAACGCGCAGAAGACCCTCGTGCTCATGGGTGGCATCGCGATCGTGCTGTTCGCCGGTCTCGTCTCAGTGGCACTCATCTCGAAGGTGCACTACGCCGAGCGCGCCTGTGACCTGATCGGCATGGCGAACTGCGCGACGACTCCGCAGCCGAGCCTGATCTCGCAGGTGGCGAGCGCAGTCTTCGGCCCGGGCAGCATCGCCTTCTACGTGATCCAGGCCGTCACGGCAGCCGTGCTGCTTCTCGCCGCGAACACGGCCTTTAACGGCTTCCCGCTCCTCGGCTCCATCCTCGCGCGCGACACGTACGCCCCCAAGGCGCTCAACAGCCGCGGCGACCGACTCATCTACTCGAACGGCGTCATCGTGCTCGCGGTCATCGCGAGTGTGATCCTGCTCATCTTCCGGGCGAACGTCACCCAGCTGATCCAGCTGTACATCATCGGCGTCTTCGTGTCGTTCACACTCGGCCAGACCGGCATGGTGCGCCACTGGCTGCGACTCCTGCGCGACCCCGCGACCGTCGACCGGGGTCAGATCAAGCGCTCGCTGACGATCAACCTGATCGGCGCGATCATGACGTTCACGGTGCTCGTGGTCGTCACCATCACGAAGTTCACACACGGCGCCTGGATCGTCTTCGTCGTGATGCCGATCCTGTTCACCCTCATGCTCGGCGTCAACCGCTACTACCGCGACGTCGATGTCGAGGTGGAGGTCGACGAGACCACGACCTTCGGCGCATCGGGCGACCACGCGATCGTGCTCGTCGGCAAGATGCAGAAGCCCGTGCTCAAGGCGATCGACTACGCCATTGCGGCTCGGCACGACACCCTGGAGGCCATCCACGTCGCCGTCGACCACGAGTCGACCGACCGCCTGCAGAAGCAGTGGGACGACATGAACATCGACGTCCCGCTCATCATCATCCCGTCGCCCTACCGCGACGTAGCCGTGCCCGTGATCAAGTACATCAAGGCGCACCGCGAAGAATTCGGCGCCGAGGTCGTCACCGTCTACACCCCGATCTACATCGTCGGGCACTGGTGGGAGTCGCTGCTCCACAACCACAGAAGCCGAAGGATCCGCCAGAAGCTCATGCTCGCCCACGGCGTCACGGTGGCGCTCGTGCCGTGGCTCCTCGACTCGTCCGAGTTGCTCTACGGCCGTCGCTCGCGGGTCTTCCCGGGCCAGGACCGCTCCGGAGAACCGCGCCGCCCGGTGAAACCCGTGCCGCGGAGCATGCACGCCGATGCGGCCTCGGCGAGGATCGCGCAGGCGGAGGCCGACAAGGCCATGGCCGCCGCGAACGCCGCTGCACCCAAGCACGACCAGCACGGCGGCACCACCACGAAGTCGCGCCGCAAGGCCGCTGCCGCCCGGTCGACGGCCCGCAACAGCGCGTCGGCGCCCTCGAAGAAGTCGCAGGACGACCCGCCGCGTCGCTAGCCCTCGCCTCCGGTCCCGAATTTGAAGGAGAAAAGCGCCGATCCGCGAAAGTGAGGCCGATCGGCGCGGCGTGTCGGCCGGGATCTCCTTCAAATTCGGAAGCGCCCGGGCTAGCGCGAGCGAGACAGAGCCAGCAGCACCTGTCGCGCGATGACCCGCCCGGCCCGGTTGGCCCCGATCGTCGAGGCCTGCGGCCCGTAGCCCGCGAAGAACACCCGCCGATCCACCGTCGAGACACCCCGCTCGACGGCCACGCCGCCCTCGGCACTCCGCAGGCCGAGGGGTGCGAGATGCCGCAGCTCGGGCCGGAACCCGGTCGCCCAGATGATCGCGTCGGCCGGGGCGAAGGATCCGTCGCCCCACCGCACCCCGTCTTTCTCGATCGAGGCGAACATCGGCCGATCGACCAGCACCCCACGGTCGATGCCCGCGCGATTGCGACGCGTCATGGGCACCCCCGTGCCGCTCACGATGCTCGGGAGTGCGAGCCCCCGCTTCGCCGCCTCGTCTTGCTCGCCGACCGCCGCGAGCCCCATCTCGACGCCGAGCTCCTGCTGGTCGAACCACTCGACCGGTCGCCTCGTCGCCCAGGTCGTCGTCGCGCCCGCCCTCTCGAGCTCCAGGAGAAATCCGATGGCGCTCGTTCCCCCGCCCACGACCACGACGTCTTGCCCGGCGAACTCATCGGCGGAGACGTACTCGGCGGTGGTCAGCTGCCGACCGGCGAAGTCGTCGCGACCGGGGTAGTACGGGCGGAAGGGCGAGCCCCACGTCCCCGTGGCGTTGACCACGATCTCGGTGGTGAGGGTCTCGGTCTCGGCGGGAGAGCTGGATCCTGACGTATGCGCCAACTCGACGACCAGGTCGCCGTCGCTCGACTCGTCGACCCGGCGGACTTCGACCGGGCGGCGCACCCGGAGGTCGTAGTACCGCTCGTAGCGGTCGTAGTAGTCGGAGACGATGTCGCGCGCCGGCACGCTCCGGTCGGCGGTGTCGAAACTGAGGCCGAGATCGGCGAGGCCGGGGAGGTCGTTGACCTTGTGGGCGGTGCCGAGACGGAGTGCTCTCCAGCGGAACTGCCAGGCTCCCCCGGTGCTGGGGCCGCGGTCGACGACGACGAAGTCGGAGCCCGGTACGAGACCGAACCGGCGGAGGTAGTAGGCGACCGAAAGTCCGGCCTGACCGGCACCGATGATGACGACCCTGGTTCGCGGAGCGGCAGAGGGGGCTCCTGATGCGACAACCATGCATCCATTCTGGCCGTAGCTCGACTCGGGGTCGTGCCGTGCGGGCACATGCTAAGGTTGCGGTTAGTTTTGCACCATTTACCTGTCGGTAGTTCCCGGGCTCGGTGGTGATTCCAGTCGAAGCGCGCTTCGATTCGAGTCGCATCTGCAGTCAACCGGAACCAGAATCACGAGGGGGTCTCGCATGGGGCGTGGCCGTCAAAAAGCCAAGCACACCAAGGTTGCCCGCGAGCTGAAGTACTTCAGCCCGGACACCAACTACGGTGCGCTCGAAAAAGAGCTCTCCAGCCCGCACGGCGACGACAATTACGTCGACAAGTGGGCCGACGAGGTAGAAGAAGACGACACCGACGATCAGTACGTCGATAAGTACGCCGACGATTTCGTCGAGCACGACGAGCCGCAGCACAAGTCGGCCTGAGCGCTCGCTCGGCGAACCTCGCAGCGAAATGCCGCTTCCTTCGGGAGGCGGCATTCGTCATTCGAGATGCGGGCGACGGTTCAGTGGAATGCGGCCGTCACCGCGGGCATGAGGGCCAGGGCAATAACGAGGAGTCCGCCAGCCGCCGTGAATGCCGCGGTGCGACGCCCACCGGTGATCGCGGTGAATGTCTGCGCCGGGGCCTCGTCGGGCACTTCGACGGTGCGGACGACGACCTCGTGATCGATGACGGTGACTGTGCGGGTGAAAGACATCGGGTGGTCCTCTGGGGTGATGTGGCGTCATTGCCGTGCCGCTCATCGTTGAGCAACCATCACAGAGTACGTCGAAATCGCCCGTTTGTCCCGCGAAATGCGGACTCCGCTGTTCCCGACCTGTGCCCCGCCGGTCCCCGTTTAGGCGGCTGCGCTCGTCGGGCCAGCGAGATAGCCTGAACTTCAGGATCCGGCGGAGCCGCCCGACGATCCGGCCATCTGGCGCGCCCCGAGCCGCGAGGCTCGGCAACCGCCGCTCGGCTCAGCCCGCGTAGGCCCCGACGAGCCGCACGGCCCCGCCGTCGACGCCCTTGGCGCCCTGCTCGAAGCCGCTGAGGTCGCGGATGCCGACCGACACGGCGCCGACCTGCCAGGTGCGGATTCCGCTCGCTTCGAGGTGGGCTGTCATCGCGGCTGCGGAGTCGCGCGCGACGACGGCGATCATGCCGATGCCGAGGTTCCAGGTGCCCTCGCTCGACTCGAGGGTCGACCCGGCGATGTCGCTCAGCACGCGGAAGACCGGGGCCGGCGACCAGGAACCGCGGTCGACCTCGGTCCAGGATCCGACCGGCAGCACTCGAGCGAGGTTGGCGGCGATCCCGCCTCCGGTCACGTGGCTCAGCGCATGAACGCTCCCTTGGAGCGACGGCTCGTCGAGCACGGCCAGCAGGGGCGACGTGTAGAGGCGTGTGGGCTCGAGGAGCACCTCGCCGATGACACCGCCGAGGTCGGCGTTCGAGTCGCTGTAGCCGAGGTCGGCCGAGCGCAGGATGTGGCGCACGAGCGAGAAGCCGTTGGAGTGGAGGCCGGACGACTCCAGCGCGAGCACCACGTCGCCCTCCTCGACGAGGTGCGGCCCGAGCTGAGAGCCCGACTCGACCGCGCCCACCGCAGCCCCCGCGACGTCGTAGTCGTCGGGTCCGAGCAGGCCGGGGTGCTCAGCGGTCTCGCCGCCGACGAGGGCCGTGCCGGTCGCCGAGCACCCGCGGGCGATACCGGCGACGATGTCGGCGATGCGTGAGGGGACAACCTTGCCGCAGGCGATGTAGTCGGTCATGAAAAGGGGCTTGGCGCCGACGACCACGATGTCGTCGACGACCATGCCGACGAGGTCTTGGCCGATGGTGTCGTGCTTGTCGAGCGCCTGCGCGATGGCGACCTTCGTGCCGACCCCGTCGGTGCTCGTGGCGAGCAGCGGGCGGTCGAAGCTCTTGAGGAACGAGACGTCGAAGAGGCCCGCGAAACCGCCGACCCCGCCCATCACGTTGGTGGTGTGCGTGGCCGAGACGGCCGACTTCATCAACTCGACGGCGAGGTCACCGGCGGCGGTGTCGACTCCGGCCTCGGCATATGAACTCGAGGCGGACGCAGCGGAGCTCGAGACGTTCGAGGCGGCGGAGTTGGTCAATTCTCGTTCCAATCGCAGGCATGACAGACTGTCTGGGTAAGCCCAACTCTACGGTCTGGAGCCAGCTGCGCATGTGCGGCATCGTCGGTCTCGTCGCGCACGAGCCAGCAAACCAACTCGTCTACGACGCCCTCCTCCTGCTTCAGCACCGGGGGCAAGACTCGACCGGAATCGCTACCGCAGAAGGCAGCATCTTCCACGTCTCGAAAACCCGCGGCCAGGTTCGCGAGGGCTTCCGCACCCGCGACATGCGGGGTCTCCTCGGCAACATGGGCATCGGCCATGTGCGCTACGCGACCAAGGGCGCCGCGTCGAACGAGCAGGAGGCGCAGCCGTTCTACGTGAATGCGCCCTACGGCATCACGCTCATTCACAACGGCAACCTCACCAACACGCGTGAGCTGACGAGCGAGCTGTTCCACATCGACCGTCGCCACCTCAACACGAACAGCGACACCGAGCTCCTGGTGAACGTGCTCGCGCACGAGCTGCAAGAGCAGGTCAACGGCCACGAGCTCGACCCCGAGCAGGTCTTCGCCGCCGTGACGCGCGTGCACGACCGCGTCGAGGGCTCGTACGCCGCCATCGCGATGATCGCCGGCCACGGCCTCCTCGCCTTCCGCGACCCGTTCGGCATCCGCCCACTCATCCTCGGCAAGCGCCAGGCTCTGAACGGCAGCGGCCGCATGGAGTGGATCGTCGCCTCCGAGAGCCTCGTGCTCGAGTCGGCGGGCTACGAGCTCGTCCGCGACGTCGCTCCCGGCGAAGCCGTCTTCGTGACGCTCGACGGCGAGATGGTCTCGAAGCAGTGCCACCCGCACCCCCGCCTCGTGCCCTGCTCGTTCGAGTACGTCTACCTGGCCCGCCCCGACTCGGTGATGAACGGCATCTCGGTCTACGACGCCCGCCTCCGCCTCGGCGACAAGCTGGCCGACACCGTCGCGAAATACGCCCCGACGGGCAACATCGACGTGGTCATGCCGATCCCCGACTCGTCGCGCCCCGCGGCCTCACAGGTCGCGCAGAAGCTCGGCATCGAATACCGCGAGGGTTTCTACAAGAACCGCTACATCGGCCGCACCTTCATCATGCCGGGGCAGGCGGAGCGCAAGCGCTCGGTCCGTCAGAAGCTCAATGCGATGGGCTCCGAGTTCAAGGGCAAGAACATCCTGATCGTCGACGACTCGATCGTGCGCGGCACCACCTCGCGCGAGATCGTCGAGATGGCCCGCGCCGCTGGCGCCAACGAGGTCACGTTCACCTCGGCTGCGCCTCCCGTGCGATTCCCCCACGTCTACGGCATCAACATGCCGACCCGGCAGGAGCTGATCGCGCACGATCGCAAGATCCCCGAGATCGCCAAGGTGCTCGGCGCCGACCATCTCATCTACCAGGAGGTCGAAGACATGCGCGCCGCGATCACCGAGGGGTCGAACGTCACCGACCTCGAGATGAGCTGCTTCACGGGCGACTACGTCACCGGCTCGGTCACCCCTGAATACCTGGCGTGGGTCGAGGCGAACCAGCTCAGCTGAGCCCGGCGCACACAGCCCCCGCTCGGGCGGCACCCCCTCTTTCACCCCGTGGTGAGACCGGGCGGGTGCGTAGGCTGATCCGCACCATGTTTGATGCTCCTCCACCCGACCCCGCGATGCGTTTGCTCGACTCGGTCGCGCCGAGTCGGCCGAGCAGCGATAAGGGCACCCCGGCGCTCGGCATTCGCGGCCTGGCCAAGCGGTTCGGCGAGAAGGTCGCGGTGCAGGGTCTCGATCTCGAGGTTCCCGCCGGATCCTTCTTCGGCCTCGTCGGCCCGAACGGCGCCGGAAAGACCACGACGCTCTCGATGGCGACGGGCCTGCTCCGGCCCGATGCGGGAGAGATCAGGATCCTGGGCACCGATGTATGGGCCGATCCCACTGCGGCCAAGCGCCTCGTCGGGGTGCTCAGCGACGGGATCGCCCTCTTCGACCGTCTCAGCGGCGAGCAGCTCATCACCTACCACGGCCTTCTCAACGGCATGGACCGCGAGACCGTGAAGACCCGCACCCGCGACCTGCTCGACCTGCTCGACATGAACGAGGCGGCTGGCAAGCTCGTCGTCGACTACTCGGCCGGCATGACGAAGAAGATCGCGCTCGCGACGGCTCTGGTGCACGCCCCGCGACTGCTGGTGCTCGACGAGCCGTTCGAGTCGGTCGATCCGGTCTCGGCGGCCAACATCCGCGACATCCTGCACGGGTACGTCGAGTCGGGCGGCACGGTGATCGTGTCGAGCCACGCGATGGACATGGTGCAGCGCATGTGCGACCACGTGGCCATCATCGCCTCCGGGCGAGTGCTGACCTCGGGCACCGTCGACGAAGTCCGCGGCGGGCGAGACCTCGAAGACGTCTTCGTCGATCTCGTCGGCGGTCGCCACCACACGAGGGGGCCGGAGTGGTTGCGCACCTCCTGAGCCTTCGGCTGCTGGTGCTGCGCAACACCCTGGCGCGGAGCCCCTGGCAGCTCGTCGCCGTCATCGCCGGAGGCATCTACGGCGTCGGGATTCTGGCTGTGGTGTTCGCCGGCCTCACCTTTCTCGGATCGGCCCCGGTCGGCCTGATCAAGACGATCGTGGTGCTCGCCGGGTCGGCGACCCTTCTCGGCTGGGCGATCGTGCCGTTGCTTGCGTCGGGGATCGACCAGACACTGAGCGTCGCGCGCCTCAAGATCTTCCCGCTCGCTCCCACCCGCCTGGTCGCCGCCCTGGCCGTCTGCGGTCTGCTCGGCATCCCCGGCGCGGTGACGCTCCTGGCGGGCCTCTTTACAGCCGCCACCTGGTGGCGCCAGCCGGGGATCGCCCTCGTCGCCCTCCTGGTGGCGACGCTCGCCGTGCTGACCTGCGTCTGCGCGTCACGGATGATCGAGTCGCTCAACGCGGGCCTCTCCGCCCACCGGCGGTACCGCGAGATCTCGGGGATCCTGCTGCTCATTCCGCTGCTCCTGCTCGGCCCGGCCATCACCGTGCTCGCCCAGGGGCTCCGGGGCGCTGCAGCGACGCTGCCCGTCTTGGCGGAGGGCCTGAGCTGGAGCCCGCTCGGTGCCGCCTGGTCGGTCCCCTCCGACATCGCCCTCGGCCACCCCGGCGCCGCCGCGCTGAAGCTGCTCATCGCGCTCGCCACCCTCGCGATCGTCGTCGTCGTCTGGCGCCGCAGCCTCGCGACGGCCCTCGTCTCGACCCAGCAGCCGGCCTCGAAGAGCGCGGCCGCAGGCGACATCGGTCTCTTCTCCCGCCTCCCGGCCACCCCCACCGGGGCCGTCGCGGCCCGAGCCCTGACCTACTGGATCCGCGACCCCCGCTACAGCCGGCAGTTGATCCTGATCCCGATCTTCCCGATCCTGCTCTTCGTCAACAGCCGCACGCTCGATCTGCCGGGCCTCGTGACCGCCTCGGGTCCGGTCGTCGCGGTGCTCGTCTCGCTGTCGATCTTCACCGACCTGTCGTACGACTCCACCGCCTTCGCGGGTCACCTGTCGGCCGGGTTGCCCGGCCGCGCCGATCGCGCCGGGCGCGTGATCGCCGTCGCCTCGTTCGCAGTGCCCATCGTCGTCGCGATCACGGTCGGATCAGTGGCGGTTGCGGGATCCTGGTCTTCTCTGCCGGCCCTGCTCGGCCTGTCGCTCGGGATGCTCCTCACCGGGCTGGGGCTCTCGAGCGTGTCGTCGGCGCGGATCGTGCTGCCGGTTCCCGCGCCGGGCGACAGCCCCTTCGCCGCGAAGACCGGGGCCGGGTTCACCACCTCGGTGACCACGTTCGCGACCTGGGGCGTTCTGCTGCTGCTCTCGCTGCCCGAGATCGTGCTGGCGGTGGTCGCGGGAGCCACGGGCAGCGCCCTGCTCGGTGCGATCACCCTGGTCGTCGGGCTGGGGCTCGGCGCGACCCTGCTCGTCAACGGAGTGCGAATCGGCGGCCGCGAGCTGGATCGGCGCGGGCCCGACCTGCTGGCCCGCCTCCGCGTCCAGCGCTGACGATCAGCCCGCTCGGGGCTGAGGAGGTGCTGCCCGACTGACTATTCGAGTTCGCCGTCGACCGGCTGATCAGCGTCGTCGGGCTCGGGCGTCTCGACGACCGTCCGCTCCCCTTCGACCGAACGACCGCGGCGCGACAGGATCGCGTCGAGGATGACAGCGACGATCGCTCCGACCAGAGCGCCGATCGCGATGCCGTAGAGCACGAAGTAGCCGAAGACCTGCGCGAACGGCGTCTGGTCGTCACCGGGTGCAGCCACAACCGCGATCAACGTGACGACGACACCCACGACGATTCCGCCGAAGATGAAGACCGGGTATTTCGGTGCTCGGCGCACTCGCACCTCGTCGCGGGTCGCGCTGACCTGCGGCTCAGGCTGCGGAAGATCGTCGGGTGCCGTACTCACGGCTCCATTCTCTCAGGAACAGGCGCGCTTCCCGACCCGGCGAGCTTCGCTTCGAGAGAGCCGAGGATCCCACGGCTCACTGGGCTGACCCACCCCACGCGATGGGAAGGTATCCGACGAGGTCGGCCCGGCTGCCGGACGCCGACACGAGCGCGCGGTCGACTGCGTCCTCCCATCGGAGTCGCCCGTCGGCGAGCGCCAGAAAGGTCTGCGCGTCGGTCTCGACGACGTTCGGCGGGGTGCCGCGCGTGTGGCTCAGCCCCTCGCGAAACTGCACGGCCCCGAACGGAGGAACCCGCACCTCGACCGTCGCTCCCGGCTCGCGGTCGCCGAGCAGCTGCAGGAGATAGCGGACCGCCGTGGCGGTCGTCGGCCTCGCGGCTTTAGCACCCTCGTCGAGTGCCGTGCGGACGGCCGCCCGCCCTGTGGAGGGATCGATTCTCGCTTTGGCCATACTCGATAAGGTATCCCCCGTGCGAATCCTCGTCCTCGGCTCCGGTGCTCGTGAGCACGCCATCGTCACCGCTCTTCTCCGTGAGGGGGCGGGTCGAGACGGCAGCGCCGCTTCGGCGACACCACCGCACCACATCGTCGCCGCGCCCGGCAACGCCGGTCTGGCCCACGACGTCGAGACCGTCCAGCTCGACGCGACCAACGGCAAGGTTGTCACCGAGTACGCCCTCGAAAACGACATCGAGCTGGTCGTCATCGGCCCGGAGGCCCCCCTGGTCGCCGGTGTCGCCGACGAGTTGCGTGCCCACAGCATTCCCGTGTTCGGCCCCGGCAAGAGAGCTGCCGCGCTCGAGGGCAGCAAGACCTTCGCGAAGCGGATCATGGACGAAGCGCGAGTTCCGACCGGTCGGGCCGTTCGCACCGGCAACCTGGCCGAAGCGACCGTGGCGATCGATGAGTTCGGTGCCCCCTACGTCGTCAAGGCCGACGGCCTCGCCGCCGGCAAGGGCGTGCTGGTCACCGCCGAGCGCGACGCGGCCCTCGAGCACGCCACCTACTGGCTGCAGCACGGCTCGGTGCTCGTCGAAGAGTTCCTCGACGGGCAAGAGGTCTCGCTCTTCCTGATCTCCGACGGCCACACCGTGCTCCCTCTGAGCCCCGCCCAAGACTTCAAGCGCCTCCTCGACGGCGACGCCGGGCCCAACACCGGCGGCATGGGCGCGTACTCGCCGTTGCCCTGGCTCGCCGACCGCTTCGGCAGCGAGGCTGACTTCGTCGCCGAGGTGATCGAGACGATTGCGCTCCCCACGGTGCGGCAGCTCGCCAAAGACGGCACGCCGTTCATCGGCCTGCTCTACGCCGGGCTGATCCTCACCGAGCAGGGCATCCGCGTCATCGAGTTCAATGCCCGGTTCGGCGACCCCGAGACGCAGGTCGTCCTCCCCCGGCTCACATCACCGCTCAGCGACCTGCTCCTCGCCGCGGCAACCGGCTCGCTCTCGCAGCATGCTGCACCGACCTTCTCGACCGACGTCGCCGTCACGGTCGTCCTCGCCAGCGAGGGCTACCCCGAGTCTCCGCAGACCGGTCGCGCCCTCACCGGCCTCGACGAAGCGCTCGCCGTGCCGGGCGTCAGCATCGCCCACGCCGCGACGGCCCGCCTCGACGACACCCTCGTCGCGACCGGTGGCCGGGTGCTCAGCGTCGTCGGCGCCGGCGCCGACTTCACCGAGGCCCGCGCCCGCGCCTACGAGGCCCTCGGCCGAATCGGCCTCGAGGGCGGCCAGTACCGCCGCGACATCGCCGCGGAGGTCGCCGAGTGACCACCGTCGCGCCGACCCCCGCCTCGGGCGATCTGCCCGGCTGGCGTCACTTCTACTCGGGCAAGGTGCGCGACCTCTACGTGCCGGTGGGCGCGACCGACCTCGGCGACGCCCCGGCCGTGCTCGTCGTCGCGAGCGATCGCGTGAGCGCCTTCGACCACCTGCTCGAGCCCGGAATCCCCGACAAGGGTGCCCTGCTCACGCGCCTCAGCCGGTGGTGGTTCGAGCGGTTGCCCGTCGCCAACCACCTCCTGTCGAGCGGCAGCGGCGCGGATCCTGCGGTTCCGGCCGTTCCGGCCTCGGTGGCCGACCGGTCGATGTTGGTGAAGTCGCTCGACATGTTCCCGATCGAGTGCGTCGTGCGCGGCTACCTCGTGGGAAGCGGGTGGCTCGAATACCAGGAGTCCGGCACCGTCTGCGGTGTCCCGTTGCCCGCCGGCCTGGCATCGGGCGACCGCCTGCCCGAGCCGATCTACACGCCGGCGTTCAAAGCCGAGCTCGGCGACCACGACGAGAACATCACGTTCGAGCGCACCGTCGAACTGGTCGGCGAGGCGACCGCGACGGCCCTGCGCGACCTTTCGCTGTCGATCTTCGGGGCGGCGTCCGAGATCGCCGAAGAGCGCGGCGTGATCCTCGCCGACACCAAGTTCGAGTTCGGTGCCGACCGCGTCACCGGCGAGATCACTCTCGCCGACGAGGTGCTCACCAGCGACTCCAGCCGCTACTGGGATCGCCACACCTACGACGGCGGCAACCGCACCGACAGCTTCGACAAGCAGATCGTGCGCAACTGGCTGCTCGACAACTGGAACAAAGAAGGCACCCCGCCGACGCTGCCGACGGAGGTCGTCGAGCAGACGGCCGGTCGCTACCGCGAGCTGCTCGAACGCCTCACCTCCTGATCAGCTATTCGGCCGTGACCGAGCGGCAATCCATGAATCTGGATGCACCTGATTAACGATCGGAGCCAAGAAGATGCAGAATGTTCCGGTGACGAACGCAACTGCGACGGAGATCCAGATTCAGGATCGCCCGTGGACCGACCCCGAAGGCGCACACCTCCGCTGCGAGCAGCGGGCTGAGATCGCCATCCGCTACGGCACCGACGATTCCGAGCCGGGCGTCAAGCCCACGGCCGACGACATCGCCGAGTTCGTCGTCGCGACGATCGACGGCAAGCCGGTCGCCTGCGGAGGTCTTCGCGAGCTCCACGACGAAGACGGCGTGGCCCCGGCCGGCGATGCCGAGATCAAGCGCATGTTCGTCCGCTCGAACAGTCGCGGCGGCGGGGCAGCCGTCACCGTGCTTCAGGCCCTCGAATCGCGCGCCGTGGCTCGCGGCTGGAGCCGCCTGGTGCTCGAGACGGGCAGCGCGCAGCCCGACGCGATCCGCTTCTACGAGCGTGAGGGCTACACGCGCATCCCCAACTTCGGCCACTACGTCGGGCACCGCGACTCGATCTGCTTCGGCAAGACGCTCTCGTAGCAGCACCAGGATCCGCCGCCCGACGTCTCACGGATACCCGGCCCTGCCGCGGCACGTCGCCGAGTCCGCACGGCGTCGGTTAGAGGTCTGTGCCGGCACGAGGTCTGCACCAGCTCTAGGTCGGTGCGCGCGATCGGTGAGTACGGTGAGCCCATGACCTACCAGGCTGACGCCGACTCCCCCGCCGACGACGGCCCCACCCACCCCGTCTTCACGACCGTGGCCGAGGGCGACCTCACCCTCGACGACCACGAGGCGATCACCGCCACCCTTGCGCGGGCCTTCCCGTCATACGACCACTGGTACCAGGGCGCCCGGAGCTGGGCCGGAATGCAGCCCGAACTGCGAGTCATCGCCCGTGCTGGCGACGTCGTCGTCGCCCACGCCGGCATCCGACGCCAATTCGTGACCGTCGGCGAGGTCGACCAGCTCGTCGGTGCCGTCGGGATGGTGGCCGTCTCGCCGATCCTGCAGGGGACCGGCCTCGGCACCGGCCTGCTCTCGTACGTCGACGACGCACTCAGCGGGCTCGGCGTTCCCTTCGGCCTGCTCGAGACCGGCGAAGCAGTGCAAGGTTTCTACCGCCGCCACGGATGGGAACCCCTCGACGGAGTGACCGGCCATTACAACGCCCTCACCGCCGACGGAGCATCCACCCTGGTCAGCCAGGACGAAGGCTGGCTGATCCGCCCCCGCGGCGCCGACCGCGAGGCCTGGCCCGACGGCGACATTCGCTGGAACGGCCAAATGGTCTGAATCTATTTGGCGCGACGCGGGTCGCGGGCGCGGACCTCCGACAATTTCATCTAGCGCGGCGCGGGTCGCGGGCGCGGACCTCCGACAAGCTCCGGCCATCCGCGCCTGCCCGCGTCCGGCCGGTCGGCACTGCAACC